>NZ_JBAJEY010000001.1:0-883811 GCF_039822285.1 Thiofaba sp. EF100
AGGATCAGAAATTCTTGAGCCTTTTACAACCGTCCGTGAAAACGGGGTAGAACCCAAGGTGACGAACAAAGCCAAGATCCTGGTGCTGCAACGCTTGGTCGATGCCTATGCCGCTGGCTCGCCGCATGTGAACACCAAGAAGCTGATGAAGGACACGGGCTGCGCCTCGCCATCCAATTTGTTCACCAGCAAGCACTCGCCGTGGCGCAACTACCTCATCCGGGTCAAAGGCTCACATGCCTGGCAGCTGAATCTGCCGACCGCTGATGCGGCCATCGAGGACGATGATCTGCCGCATTCCGCTGCCGAAATCACGGAAAACGCGTGATGAGCGGCGCACATAAATGGCAGTTTGCGCCACGCTTTCGGCGTCACGCCTTCGGCTGGCGTTCCGACACACCCATCCAGCGGATCAAGGAAGCCCTCGCCGAGATCAAGCAGGTGGCCCGCAAGGAGCCGGTACTGGCCGCCGAGGGTGCCGTGACCTTGCTGGAGAAGCTGTCGCCCGCACTCGAGCAGGTGGACAGTTCCTCCGGAGCCCTCGGTTCGGCGGTCAACAAAGCCATCGATACCCTCGTGCCCATCATCATCGAGGCCGACGTCGAACCCAAGCAGCGGCAGCGCTGGCTGGGCCGCCTGTGGCAGGCATTGCAGGACGATGAAATGCCTTACATCGAGCTGCTGGGCGACTACTGGGGCGAACTGTGCGTGACGCCGGAACTGGCCTCTCGATGGGCCGACGATTTCATGCCCGTCGTTGAACGCGTGTGGAGCCCCGCTGCATCGGGCCATGGCTACTTCAAGGGCACCAGCGCCTGTTTCTCTGCGCTGTTCGCGGCGGGCCGCCATGACGAGTTGCTCGCCCTGATCGACAAGGCGAGGTTCAAGTGGTGGCACGACCGTCTCTGGGGCGTGAAGGCACTGGTTGCCATGGGCAGGAAAGCGGAGGCGGTCCGCTATGCCGAAGACTCGCGCGGGCTCAATGATCCGGGCTGGCAGATCGCCGAGGCCTGCGAAGGCATCCTGTTGTCTTCGGGCTTGGTCGACGAGGCCTACCGACGTTATGCCATCGAGGCCAACCAGGGCAGCACGAACCTGGCCACGTTCCGCGCCATCACCAAAAAATACCCGGAGATTCCAGCAGAGCAAGTTCTGCGGGACCTGATCGCCAGTACGCCCGGCACGGAAGGCAAGTGGTTCGCTGCGGCCAAGGAGGCGGGACTGTTCACCCTCGCCGCTGAACTCGCCACTAAAAGCCCCACCGATCCCCGGACCTTGACCCGCGCCGCCAGGGACTTCGCCGTCGACCAGCCGCAGTTCGCCATCCATGCGGCCCTATCGGCGCTGCGCTGGATCGCACGGGGCCACGGCTACGAGATCACCGGCGTGGACATCCAGGACGCGGCCCACGTCTTGCAGCAGGCCAGCATCCATGCGGGCGTCGATCATGGGACACTGTCGGCGTTACTCGCGCCGATTCTGGCTGAGGCACCGCCGCGCCATCTTCTTCGACTGGTGTTGGCTCCGTTCGTCAAGGCATAGCGGTCGCACCCGGCTATCGAGCTGAAGCCCCCCGATTGATCTGCGTTGAGATCCGCTTCGGACAATCGGGCCCACCATTCCTGACGGTTGCAATTCCTCGGAGCCGTCATGAAGAACCTCGAACTCGCATCTCCCCCGGAGATGAGCGCCAGCGCCCGCGCTGGCGAAATCGCCGCCATCCTTGCGGCTGCCATCGTCCGCACCCTTGCTGCGGATGAGCCAAAACAGAGAGCAGTTGGCCTTGGCTTCCTGCCCGACCAGCGCGTTCATACAACCCCCTATCAACAGGAGAAGTTGTGATGAACGAAAAACAAGCATCCGTCGCCGCACGGATCGCCGAACTGGCCTGCCTGCCGATGCCCGAGCTCTGGACGGTGTGGGATCGGTATTTCCCGCGCCGCCCGGACTACCCCAACCGCACGCACGTCGAGTCTCGCCTCGCCTACAAGCTGCAGGAGGAAGCCTTCGGTGGCCTTGCGCCCGAAACCCGCCAGCGCCTGGAAGCCATCGGCGCAAAACACTCCAAGATCAAGCTGCGGGCCAAGCCGCGCGAGTTCGATTTCGCGCCGGGCACGATCCTGCTGCGCGAATGGGGCGAGCGCGAACACCGGGTGACAGTCACCGCCGAGGGGCTGTTTGAGTACCAGGGGCGCAACTTCAAGAGCCTGACAGCGGTGGCCCGCCACATCACGGGCGCGCACTGGTCGGGGCCGCTGTTCTTTGGCCTGAGCAAGGGAGGTGCGCGATGAGCGAGATCGCCAGCACCAAGGCCCGCAAGCGCTGCGCCGTCTACTGCCGGGTGTCCTCGGATGAACGGCTTGACCAGGAGTTCAACTCCATCGACGCGCAGAAGGAGGCGGGCCACGCTTTTGTGGCCAGCCAGCGATCCGAAGGGTGGATTCCGGTGGCCGACGACTACGACGACCCCGGCTTCTCTGGCGGCAACACGGATCGGCCGGGGCTGAAACGCCTGATGGCGGATATCGAACGCGGCCAGATCGACATCGTGGTGGTCTACAAGATCGACCGCCTGACGCGCAGCTTGGCCGACTTCTCCAAGATGGTCGAAGTGTTCGAACGCCACGGGGTGTCCTTTGTGTCGGTCACCCAGCAGTTCAACACTACCACCTCGATGGGTCGGCTGATGCTCAACGTCCTGCTGTCCTTCGCCCAGTTTGAGCGCGAGGTCACCGGCGAGCGCATCCGCGACAAGATCGCCGCCGCCAAGCGCAAGGGGATGTGGATGGGCGGCGTCCCGCCCCTGGGTTACGACGTCGACAACCGCCTGTTGGTCATCAACGAGGCCGAGGCGGCGGTGGTGCGTCGCATCTTCGAGGAGATGCTGACCGTCGGCTCGCCGACCCAGATCGCCGTCAATCTGACTGCCGACGGCATCACGACCAAGGCCTGGACGACACAGGAGGGCCAGACCCGCAGCGGCACGCGCATCGACAAGAAGTACCTGCACAAGCTGCTGCGCAACCGCATCTACCTGGGGGAGCTATCGCACAAGGGGAACTGGTACCCCGGCGCTCACCCGCCGATTATCGACCAGGAGCTTTGGGACAAGGTCCACACGGTGCTGGCCAGGGATGGGCACGCCCGGTCGGTGGAAACCAAGATCCGGTCGCGTACTGACGCCTTGCTGCGCGGCCTGCTGTACGCCCCCTCGGGCGAACGGATGTACCCGACCTACTCGCGCAAGAACGGGCGCAAGTACCACTACTACGTGTCCAAGTCGGAAAGCCGGTTCGGGGCACCAGGCAAGAGCTACGAGCGCCTGCCTGCGCCGGAGATCGAGGCAGCGGTGGTGGCCCAGATCCGCACGGTGCTGACCAGCCCGGAATCCATCGCATCGGTGGTGCGCCACATCCAGCGCAATGGGGCCCAGATCGACGAGGCCACCACGGTGATGGCGATGGGACGGCTCAACGACGTGTGGGATCAACTGTTCCCGGTCGAGCGCCACCGCATCGCCAACCTGATGATCGAGCGCATCGACCTCGTCCACATCGGCGAGGTTCAGGGCATCAAGGTGAAGTGGCGGGAACTGGGCTGGGACGCCCTGATCGGCGAGTTCGCCCCGAGAGGCATCGGCGCGGAACTGGTGGAGGTCGAAGCCTGATGGACGACACACTAGAAACCTTTGTGCCCCTGACATTCCGTCGCCGGGGCGCGCGGCGGGTGGCCGCCGACGACCGCCACGTTCACGATGTGACGCTGCTGGAGGGGGTGGCACGCGGTTTCTACTGGCAGCACCTCGTGGACACCGGTGTGATGAAGAGTGGATCAGACATTGCCCGGGCCGAAGGACTGCACCCCTCGGTGCCCAACGAGCTGATGCGCCTGACCCTGCTCGCGCCTGACATCCTCGAACTGCTAATGGCCGGGCGGCAGCCTCGCCGGATGAACCTGATCTGGTTCCAGCGCAACCCGCTGCCGGTGGATTGGGAGGCGCAACGCCAGATCGTGAAGCGCTTTGAGGAGGACGCATGAGCAAGAAGCACCGGGGCCGGTTCAAGGGTGATCCGGTCACCTATCAACTGCCGAACCCGGCAGGCGGCGTGCAACTGGAAACCTTCGTGCCCTGGACGCTGGTGAAGCGGGGGCTGAAGAAGCAGGTCATCACGCCCTTGGACGCGCCACAGGAATTCCTGTCCGAGGCCACCCGGGAGCGGGAAGCGCGGTCGGCCGCGCAGGACACCGCGTTGATGCGGGCGCTCGGACTGGCACACCACTGGCAACGCCTGCTGGATGAGCAGCGGGCCGCGTCGGTGGCGGAGATCGCCGAGGCCGAAGGCATGGACGTGACACAGGTGCGCCGGGTCATGCGGCTGACGCTCCTGGCCCCGGAGGTCGTGGAACGGCTGGTTGGCTCGCCCAATGCCGTGCTGGAGAAGGTGATGCGCCGCCCCTGGCCCAACGCCTGGGGCGACCAGATGCGCGTGCTCGCGCCACCCGGGTGAGCGCGTCACACCCAGCGCCAGCAACCGCCTGCGGGCGGTTTTTTTGTGGCCGCTTGGCACTCGGTCGCCACCGCTACAGGAGTTGCCAACCACAACCGACCGCCTCTAAACCCGCGCCAGCAAAGGAAATGGCCTCGAGAACGCTCGCGTGGCCACCAGAGAAAACGGAGAACAGAGAGGCGTCGGTGGGGGCAAAAACGCCGACTTCGCAGGGGTGGCGCTCGCAAGGCCAGGCCCGGAAACCGCGCCAACACTGGGGGAACGGGCAAAAAAAATCCCAACCGATGAGGGTTGGGATTTTGGGTATTGGTGGTGGAGTCGCCGCCAAAGCACAACCCGGATTCCGAACAAGATAGCAAGCCAAGGGGCTAGAGCGTGAGTTCGGGCCGATGAACCGACGCCGCCTATATGCATGGTGGCAGTGAAAGCTGCCTGGTCAAACTCATGAGGTTGAGGCCTGCGAGGATGACCCTCTTGGCACCGGTGTGGCACCTCACCGAGAATGGCAAGGAGTTCACTGACCGCTTCATCACCACGGGCGAGCGCACCCCAGCGGGGCAGCACGCCGCGCTGTATGCAGCACTCGGCATGGAGCATCGGCTCACGCGCGTGCGCCGCCCGCAGACCAATGGGATGGTGGAACGCTCCAACGGCCGCATCGAGGAGGTGTTGCGCTCGCACCGCTTCGTCAGTGGCGAGGATTTTGAGACGACGCTCAAGCGCTATGCTTGGCTGTATAAACAGCACTTGCCCCAGTCCGCGCTCGGCGGCCGCACACCCATGTAAGCGATGAAACAGTGCTCCAGGGCAGGCCGGAGCTGTTCCACAAGAGGCCTATCGATCAGCCGGGACATGACAATTTTTCAGGGGCACTCATTACTGCTACTTGCCTGCCGTCACCGTCGTCGCAACTGTGCGCTTCAACTCCGCGACGAGTTGCCGACGACGTCCTCAAAGGTGTCCTTCTGCCCGTTCTGAACGTAGCGCTGCTCAACGGTACGCAGGGCACCCCAGACCTCGGCACCTGGCCATGGAACAGGATAGAAAACACCTCGAGATCCAATCTCTCGGCCAGTTCCTCAGGAACCCACCCCTTACGACGTCCACGCAATACAACCGTCAACGGGAAAAAGATTGCCTGTTGGCATCGCGTCACATTCGGTGTAATGTTACATTCGTAACGTCATATTGCTCCCCACCTACCCCATGAGCATCGGAAACAGCGGCCGGATTGTCATCGAAGTAGAGCCAGCGACTAAGCGGGCGCTTTATGCAGCACTGGCTCAAGAGGGGTCCACTCTAAAGGAATGGTTCCTTCGAGCCGCTGAGCAATATCTCTCAGGCGCAAATGGCCAAATGGCTCTTCCGCTTGCAGGAATTGCTAGTTCCCCTGGAACTCCCGATCGGGTTCTCGAGTGTTCGCCGACCTTAAAGATATCGGATACGGAAACAAGAAAACCGTAGCCTCATGCTTGGGCAATCCTTCTAGATAAAGGCGCTACGAGCAGCACGGAGATTAGGGATCCGCATGCATCAGATCATCATACAAGACACCACCCAACGCTATCAAAGTGTTGAAGCAAAAAAAGCACACGGCGCAACCTATACACCGGATAACTTGGCTCGATTTGTTGCCGAGCGTATCGTTGAAAACGCCGAACTTGAAGGCCGCGAGTTGATCACGATCCTCGATCCGGCCATTGGAGACGGGGCGCTTGTGTTGGCGCTACTGGACGCATTGAAGCACAAGACCGGCGCATTGCTGAGCATTCGCGGATTCGACACCAACGTTTCAGCGCTCGACGAGTCAGCCAGGCGCATCCGCGCGGCGCACCCAAAAGCGCAACTGGAACTCATGCGTGGCGACTTTCTAGATTTTGCGCTGAAAGCGGGAACCAATAGGGCAGTGCCGTCCCTGTTTTCCTGCAGTGAAGCCAAAGTGTTCGATCTTATTATTGCTAATCCCCCATACGTTCGCACTCAGATCATGGGAGCGGAGCGCGCGCAGCAACTCGCCAGCGCCTTTGGTCTCACGGGTTGCGTGGATTTGTATCAAGCGTTCCTTCTGGGCATGGCGCAGGTTCTCTCCCCGAACGGAACGGCGGGCATCATCGTCTCGAATCGCTTTATGACAACAAAAGGCGGCGGTGCGTTGCGTTCGGCGCTGCTCGAGCGTTTCGACCTTCGCCAAATTTGGGATCTTGGCGACACTAAACTCTTTAGTGCGGCCGTCCTTCCCGCTGTTCTCGTTGCTCGGGGAAGGGCATCAGCTTCTGCCGGTGCCGCGCGCTTTACATCCATCTACGAAGTCAAGGACGAACCCGAAGCCCAAGCATCCGATCCATTAGAGGCATTGAGATACACGGGTGTCGTGGTCGTAGCAGACGGACGACGATTCCGAGTGCGCCACGGCACGCTGGATTCTTCCAGTGGTGTTGGCAATGTGTGGCGGTTAGCGTCCGAATCCGGTGATGAATGGTTGGCCATGGTAGACCGCCAAACCTGGAAGCGTTTTGGTGAGATCGGCAAAATCCGTGTTGGCGTCAAGACCTGTGCGGACAAAGTCTTCATTCGGCACGATTGGGACAGCGCCTTTGGCGCAGAAAAGCCCGAGTTATTGCGTCCGTTGACCACCCATCACGCAGCGGGACGGTTTCGGGCGTCAACCCCGAAGAAAGGTCGCGCAATTCTTTATCCCCACGAAGTCGTGCAAGGAAAGAGACAGGCAATCCCAATTGAGAATTTCCCCAAGAGTCGTGCGTATCTGGAAAAGCATCGTTTGGCGCTTGAAGGACGATCCTATGTGATGGAGGCTGGACGTAGCTGGTATGAAATATGGGTCCCGCAGGACCCGCAGGCATGGAGCGCGCCCAAACTCGTCTTCCGTGACATTTGCGAGCGTCCAACCTTCTGGATCGATCTCGACGGTACCGTGGTGAACGGCGATTGCTATTGGCTTGCGACAAGCCGGGAGGATGACACCGATTTGCTCTGGCTCGCTTGCGCGGTGGCGAACTCGACTTTTGCTGAATCTTTTTATGACCACCGCTTTAACAACAAACTCTATGCTGGACGCCGCCGCTTCATCACGCAGTATGTCGAGCAGTTTCCTTTGCCTGATCCTTCTTTGCCGCTTTCACAGGAAATTATCACCCGCGCCAAGGCGATTTATAAAGCCAACCATGCGCCGGAGGTGAAGGAGATGGAGCGCGATCTGGATGAGCTGATCTGGCGGGCTTTCGGATTAGGTATCGAAGAAGTCCGCCGGTAGGGGTATCTGGAGCTTAGCGTTTAGAACCTTTCCCTGAAACTGAGGGAAGCGCGTAAAGAAAGCCGCCCCTGTCGTCAGAAAGAAATGGGTTAACGTGACTGAGCCGTTGGCGACTTCGCCGTAAAATATTCCGTATCGTACATCGCAATGCCTAACTTGCTGGCCGCCGACCAAAGGCACGTCAAGCGGCTCGACGCTTTCGGGTGTAACGAGGCCGAGGTCGATGGTCGGCGAGGTTTGCAGCTTGACTTCCAAAAGCTGGTGCCGCACATCCGGGAACTGCCCATCGTCCTGATAGGAGCGGTAGCCTAGAGCCGCGCAGACCAGCCGGTGCAGTGCCGCACCTCGATTGCGCTCCTGATCCGCACCGGTATCTGCAAAACGCTGGCCAACCAGGGGCGCCAGCCGTTTGAATACTGTGTCGATTGCCAAAATCTGTCCTGCCGCCGGATGCAAAACGGGCGTAGCGATCTTGGTCAGATCGACATCTGGAGTCACGAACGGCAAAAGCCGCTCTGTATCCTGCGCAGCGATCAACTCTATAGCTTGCGACCCGGGGATGCATCGCGCTTGGTATTTGCGGGTCAGCGTTCCGGTAGTATCTAGCAGCGCCAGCGTGTCGCCAGTCACCACCTTAACCCGAGTGATCACATCCGCCTCCGAAACGCGGATGATCACATACCGGCGCGACGCCGAGAGTTCTTCATTCCAGACTTGCAAGTTGTTGGATTTCTGCGTGTAGGTGTCAAACATTTGCCCTAGAAAGCGGGGTTGCGTCTTCCGGAATGAGTTGGGGACGGGATAACCCAAAATTTCGCAAATGCGCGTCTTGACAACTTTCGAACGTGTCCGCAGCGGCAATCCATTTAGAGACAAGCCGCGAAGACCAGTATCCAGAAGTGCTTGCAACTCCGGAGTGGGAATCCAGAGAACCGGATCTCCAACCGCAATCGGATCGTAGATGCTCAAGCCCTCTGCGCGGATTGCCTCCACGTAGCGTTTGGGATCGGTTGGAGTACCGGTGGCCATTGGTTCTTGATTTTCGGGAGTGGATGATTAGGACCGATAGTGCGAGAGCACTGCCTTTATCCCGCTCCACGTTCGGGAATCTTGTTCAACCTTTGATTCTCTCAGGAGCAAGCCGTGCTTACAAGGGATGGTCTGCACAACCCCACCCCAACCCCCTCGTTTTGTGCGACAGTCACGCCATGAAGCAGATGAGCCTGGCCAGTGCGATGGGCAGCGGCTTTGAGCGCCGCAGCAATAAGACGCGCAAGCGCGAGTTTTTGGAGTAGATGCAGCAGGTGGTGCCGTGGAGCCTGCTAGTCGCGCTCATCGAACCCTACGCGGCCAAGCCGGGGCCAAAAGGTGGTCGCACGCCCTTTGCGGTTGAGACCTTGCTGCGCATTTACTTCTTGCAGCAGTGGTTTGGCCTGTCGGACTCGGCGGTGGAAGAAGCCCTGTACGACACGCCGCTGCTGCGTGAGTTCGTTGGGTTGGACCTGGGGGTGGACGTGATTCCGGATGAGAGCACCATCCTGCGCTTCCGCCACCTACTGGAGGAACACGACCTCACCCGCCAGATACTCGAGCGCGTCAACGCCATGCTGAGCGAGCGCGGCCTGCTGCTCAAGAGCGGCACCGTGGTGGATGCCACACTGATTGCGGCGCCCAGCTCCACCAAGAACCGCAGCGGCCAGCGTGACCCCGAGACGCACCAGACCAAGAAGGGCAACCAGTGGTACTTCGGCATGAAGGCCCACATCGGCGTAGATGCGGACTCGGGCCTGGTGCACACGGTGGTGGGAACCGCGGCCAACGTCAACGACGTGACGTCGGCGCACGCGCTGGTGCATGGAGAGGAAACCGATGTCTTTGCCGACGCGTGCTGCCAGGGCGTGAGCAAGCGCGATGAAACGCAGGACATCGAAGTCAACTGGCACGTGGCCATGCGACCGGGCGAGCGCAGGGTGCTGGACAAAAGTACGCCAGTGGGCGCGATCCTGGACAAGCTGGAGCAGACCAAGGCGCGCATCCGGGCCAAGGTCGAACACCCGTTCCGGGTGATCAAGCGCCAGTTCGGGCATGTGAAGGTGTGCTATCGGGGTCTGGCCAAGAACACGGCGCAGCTGCACACGCTGTTTGCGTTGTCCAACCTTTGGATGGTGCGGCGCACGTTGCTGCAGGAGATGCGGGGATGAGTGCGTCTGCAGGCGGCCAGAGGGCCGCCAAACGGGGGGAAATCGGCCTTCAAACCGACCTTGCGGGCCGGGAACCGGCACCATCCGAAATCAAGTGCATCAACTCACGCTGCGGCGGGTGTTGTGCAGATCTTCCTTAGGGAACCTCTGAACAACTCCGCCACTTTCGGTGAGAATGCCGCACCACTTGAGGGGGGCGTGATGCAGCTGTCGTTCGGTGATGCCGAGTCCTTGACCAATCGCAAGCGCACGCGGCGCGAGGTGTTCCTGGCGGAGATGGACCAAGTGGTGCCGTGGAAGGCGCTGCTGGCGCTGATCGAGCCGCATTACCCGCAATCGGGTCGTCCCGGCCGACAGCCCTACCCCTCGGCGACGATGCTGCGCATCCACTTCCTGCAGCAGTGGTACGCGCCGTCTGATTCGGCGATGGAAGAGGCGCTGGTGGATACGCCGGTGATGCGGCGATTCGCCGGGATTGGCGGTCTGGACGACATCCCGGACGAGACGACGATCCTCAACTTCCGGCGCCTGCTGGAGACGCACGGCTTGGCCGAGAAGCTGTTTGCGCAGGTCAACGCGCACCTGCAGCGCAAGGGTCTGAGCCTGCGCGCGGGGACGATCGTCGATGCGACGATCATCAACGCGCCGAGTTCGACGAAGAACGCGGACGGTGAGCGCGACCCGGAGATGCACCAGACCAGGAAGGGCAACCAGTGGTACTTCGGGATGAAGGCGCACATTGGCGTCGATGACGTGTCCGGTCTGGTACACCACGTGGAATGCACGGCGGCGAACGTGGCGGACGTGACGCAGGCGCACAAGCTGCTGCACGGCGAGGAGGACACCGTCTGCGGCGACAGCGGCTACACGGGTGCCGAGAAGCGCGAGGAGCTGCGGGACGTGGCGGCGGCGTTCCTGATCGCGGAGAAGCCGTCGAAGCTGCGCGCGATGAAGAACCAGCGCGAGCGGCGCTACGCCGAGCGCTGGGAGCGCTACAAGGCGAGCCTGCGGGCGAAGGTGGAGCACCCGTTCCGGGTGATCAAGCGGCAGTTCGGCTACATGAAGGTGCGCTACCGCGGCATCGCGAAGAACGCGGCCCAGGTGCTGACGCTGTTTGCGCTGTCGAACCTGTGGATGGCGCGCCGGCGGTTGTTGCCGGCGACAGGGTTGGTGCGCCTGTAAGGCGGGGAAACCCGCCTGAAAGCGCCGGAAACGGCGCGTATACAGGGCATTGGAACGGCATTCGAGACAAAAATCTGCCTTGGGAGACCGAGATCGAGGCGTCAGGGCGGGTTGTTCAGACCTTCCTTAGGTAGTGAGAAGATGATAAAGACACTGACAGGGCCGCAGTTTGCAAGCACGTTTTGCTTGAGGCCGCAGCAGCTTGCCTGGTTCCTTGGGGCCGGGGCGTCTGCATCCGCCGGCATTCCAACCGGCTACGCAATGATCCAGGACTTCAAGAAACGGTTGTTCTGTCAGTTGTCTGGGGTTAAACAGCGTGAAGTGGACGCCAATGATCCTATCTGGATAGAGCGGATTAACCTGTTTTTCAGCAGGCGCGCGGTGCTCCCCCCTCCCGACGATCCAACGGAGTACGCGGCTGCCTTTGAGGCTGTGTATCCGACCCCAGAGGCTCGCCGCAGTTACATCGAGGATGCGATCAAGAAAGGCACGCCGTCGTTTGCCCATCGGGTACTCGCATCGCTCCTGACCACCCGGCGCGTGCCATGTGTCTTCACTACGAACTTCGATCCCCTTGTCGAGACGGCGACCACATTGACTGATCAGTTAATGGAGGCCAATGACCGTGTGTACATGACAGTGGCGGCGATCGACAACGCCGATCGCGCCGAACTGTGCCTGCGTGAGTCGCGTTGGCCGTTGCTGGCAAAACTCCACGGCGACTTCCAGTCCGTCAAGCTGAAAAATACTACTGATGAACTGAAGGAGCAGGACGCCAAGATGCGGCGAGTCCTGACCGCCGCGTGCGCGCGATTTGGCCTCGTGGTCATTGGCTACAGCGGGCGCGACGCCTCTGTGATGGACGCTTTGACCGAAGCGCTAGCAGCACCAGATGCGTTTCCCGGCGGAATATTCTGGGTGGCCCGATCTGCCCGTGCCGTTCTTCCTGCAGTGACCACATTTCTCGAAGCAGCGAGGCAGGCGGGTATATCGGCGACGATTGTCGAGTCGCAGACGTTCGACGAATTGGCCGCCGACATTATCGATGGCATTGCCCTGCCGTCTCAGCTTTTCAACCATGTTTACCAATCTCGGCCGGACCCGGTTCTGCGCGATGTCCCACTTCCCACGCAGGAAAGGCGGCTTTTCCCCGTATTGCAATGCTCAGCGATTCCGATTCTATCGATGCCAACGGTAGCGCGCCGAGTCGAGGTCGATGCGCCCATAACCACCGTCCGCGTCCGCGAACTACTGCGCGAATCAGAGGTGAAGGCGCTGGCCGTCAGCAATGGGCGAGACATCGTAGCGTTTGGCGCAGACGAAGATCTAGCGCGGGCCTTTGCATCTGTGGGCGGTCGGTTGGCTGGCACTCACGAGCTGCGTCCCGACAGGGACAGCTGGGCACTGGGTCTGGTCTACGATGCGCTGACCCGCGCAGTGTGCCAGGGACGACCATTGTTCGCGCGCATGCGCCGCAAGGGGCATTTCGTGCTGGTGGCGAACGGCTCGCCGAAGGATAGCAAGGCAAATGCCGATCTCCGGAACGCGCAGTTGTCGCGTCTAAAACAAGCCTATTCCTCAGCCTTAGTTGGCAGGGTACCGAACCACAACCATCCGTTCAACGAAGGAGTGAAACTCCGGTTGGATCAGGCCGCCGGTCGTTGGTGGTGCGTGTTTGAACCGACAACGCATGTCGAGACGCCGCGCCCGGATGGGAAGGAAGGGCTCGCCGATGATGCATCCCCGGACTCTGCGCCAATGTCACTTCGACAAGGAGACCCAGTGATTGACTGGGTACGTGAGCGGTGGGCGACGCGTTACAACCCCGTATGGGCTCGAATAATCTCCGCGTGGGCAGATTTGCTGGCTGGCCAAGATGGCGACACGCTGTGTGCCCTTGGCTTGCAAGATGAGTCGGGGGTAGACGCTGTGTTCCAACTCTCACCGGTAACAGGGTGGAGTCGACCGAGCCATGAACACGACTATTTCCTGCGAGGTGGGCTATGAGCGGCTACAACGCTTCCAAGCTGCCACCGTTCTCATTGCTTGATGAGCCGCAGTTGGCGTTCAGTTCCGACAATATGTCGCTGGACGTGAATCCGTTGCGAGGGCTTGACCGTTATGGTGCCTACAGCAGCGCGACGTTTGCGACCTACACACCCGCACTGCGGTTGGCAAGCCTCGGCCCAGCCGGCGGACGGAGCCGTGTGCGGGACTTGATTGAAACACTGCGGTCGCATCATGCGCCTGGAGACCGCAAGGAGTATGTGCCGGCGTTCCGGGGTTTCGAGAAGGTTTTTGGCGTTCCTCTAGTCGGAGCACAGACCCCCTTGGCGCACATCAAGTGGCCTGATGACCTTGACTCCCTTGGCCCTGCCGGTCCGCCCCACGCTCGATTGCTGCACGCATTGCGCGATGGTATGAGTCGTCTGGCGTTAGTGCGCGATCAGTTTGACGTGGCTTTAGTGCATCTACCCGATGCATGGCAAGTCGCTTTCCGGGCGCCCGGCTTTGATGCGCATGATGCTCTCAAAGCGCTTGGTGCTGCCCACAGCATTCCAACGCAGGTCATCAACGACCGAGTCTTCACTTTTGGCTACAAGGCATCGTTGGCCTGGCGCCTGTCGATTGCACTGTACGTAAAGGCGGGAGGGATCCCATGGAAGCTGGCGCCCCTGCCAGGGGTACCCGAGGACACGGCTTACATCGGTCTGGCGTATGCGCTGCGAGGTGATCCGAAGGAGGCGCACTATGTAACCTGCTGCTCGCAGGTCTTCGACGCGGACGGTGGCGGGATGCAGTTCGTGGCGTTTGAGGCCCGTGATCCTGTAAGCGATATCGAGGAAGCTCGGCGCAACCCATTCCTTAGTCGCAACGACATGCGAGCAGTGCTGGCTCGTAGCCTCAATCTTTATCAAAGCCGCAACGGAGGTTTGCTGCCCCGGCGACTGGTCGTTCACAAGACCACCTCATTCAAACCCGAGGAGCTGGAAGGTGCTCTTGATGCCTTGTCCGCCGTCCCCGAGGTTGAATGTGTGGAGGTTGCCAGTAGTCCGGGCTGGCGTGGCGTTTGGCTAAAGGAGAGCCGCATTGAGGGTCAGCGAAGCGAGCCTGACAACTATCCCGTTCCACGCGGGACTGTGCTGTTTCGTTCAGGGACATCCGCCTTGGTTTGGGTTGCCGGTAACGCGCCGCGCGCATCGTTGAGAAATGACTACTACCAAGGCAAGAAGAGCATTCCACGCCCAATCAACATCACGCGGCACGCGGGCGTTGGCCCGATGGAGCTGACCGCCCTCGAGGCGCTGGCTCTAACGAAGATGGACTGGAACAACGATGCGCTCTATGATCCTGTACCGGTCACCATCCGCTACTCGCAACGGCTGGCGAGGACGATCGCCAACGAGCCAACACTTCCGGGCAACACCTACGCTTATCGTCTGTTCATGTGAGTCGCGGCGTGGACCAAGTTTCATCCGTCGTTAGCATGGCGTAGGCATGTTGGACGCCTACCCGCCTTATCTCTTGAAGTGGCTGATGTGACGAGAACGGCCTCCGCCTCTCGTCTTACCACCAACCCCGGCAGAACTCTTCCGCCGCCATACACCCACCGGCGCAGTTCCTTGGCCGCGCGCGGCCAGTCCCGCTGATTGACCCGCCGACGCAGGGTCGAGGTCTGCAAGCGACCGCCGCCGAGGTTGAAGGTGAAGTCGACGATGGCGGCCAGCCGCCCTTCCGGCTCGGCGGCCAGCACCGGGCAGTAGCGCAGCGTGGCGGCGAGCGCCACCTTCAGATCCTGGGCGAGGTAGGCCTCGGCCTCGCCTTTCGTGATCGGCGGGTGCTTCGGATCGCACAGATGCCCGTAGCCGATGGTCCAGTAGCCGGCCGGGCACACGTACGGGTGCGCGCGACCGGGGTCGTGCTTGGGCACGCGGTGGAAGCCCTCGAAGCGTTTGGCCAGGTCGATGGCCGCCTGGGGTACCTCGATCACGACCGCACCCGGTCGAACACGCGGCCCAGGAACCAGAAGTTCAGGACGCCGGCCCACAGGGCCTGGTCGGCCTCGGTCCAGGCCGCCTGGATGGCCGGGATCCAGTCCGCCCCGGCCTCGATGGCACCCACGAAGGCGGCGGTCTTGGCCGCGCAGTACAGCGCCATGAACCAGTAGGTGATCATCGGCCGCACGCTCGCCGACAGCGCATCGGCCCAGCGGGCGCCCGATCGCTGCCCCTGGGCAGCCACCGCCTCACGCAAGGTCTCGAGGGCGCCCACGTTCCAGGCGGCATCGGCCCCGGCGCCGATCTCGGCCATGCGCTGGGCGCCGCGCAGCTTCTCGAACGCAAGCAGCCGGTCCTGCATGGCGAGTTCATGGCTGCGCTCGCCCTTGCGGTCGAGCCACTTGAGAACCTCGGGCGCCAAGCGGAAGGCTCCGCCCAGGAGGCCGCCGAGCAAGGTCTCGATCATTGGCCACCTCCCATCAGCTTGAGCTTGATGGCGGCCCCGACCAGCAGTGCGGCGAGGATGGCGGTCGTCAGCAACTTGATGGTGGTCTGCCACGCGGTACGGCGCGCGTCGCGCCACGCCTCCAGCAGATCGCGCAGCTCGCGGAGGTCGCGGGCGGCGTGGCCATTCTCGAGGCCCAGGTGCGCGAGCACCCGCTCGGCCCCGCGCTCAGCAGCGCGGTCGAGCAGGTCTTCGAAGTCATCGCGGCGCAGGAGCAGCATGTTCTCGACGAGGGCGGGGGCTTGGGTCGGTTCAGTCATGGGCGGCTCTCCAAAAACGACAAACCCGCCACGCGGGCGGGTTCGGGGGTGGCGGACGGGGTGCGGGGTCAGATGGGAACGCCGGCGCTCCAACCGGTGGGCTTGTAGACGGCAAGTCTGTCCTCGGCGGCAATAAAGGCCAGCCAGCCGACCTTCGGGACGTGGTACTCCCAGGCGCCGTCGATCCACAGCGCGATCTGGTCGGCCTTGCCAGCCCAGGCGCCGGTGGCACCGGCCGGCACGATGTAGCGATCTCCGTCGGTGGGGCTTGCGGGTGGCGTGGTCACGGTGCGGCTCGTCACCGACAGGCCCACGACAGCGCCCAGGCGCTTTAGGTTCGCGTCCATCCCGGTGTGCCAGCCGGACTCGCCCAGCGTCCAGCCGTAGGCGAGGCCCAGGTTCGGATCGAGCTGTGGCATCGGTTCATCTCCTCAAGGTGTCGCAAGATTCGGCAGTGGCCCGGAAGCCATGCTGCGCGCACGGCGGTGGTGCTGGTTCGGGTGCTGCCGCCAGTGGCGGCCGACGAGGGGCAGGTGCAGCACGCTGCCCTGCCTGGCCACGAGGCGGGTGAGCAGCCATTCGGCGCCGGCGTCGAGATCGGCGATGCGTGTCAGCACCGGCTCGACGGCGCTTCGGCGCATCACGATCAGGCCGTGGACGTGGCTGGCCGAGTGGGCGTGCTGGAAGGCGCTGTAGGCCAGCCGCCGCACGCCGACGGGGCGGCCTTGCTCGTCGATCAGGGCTTCGTCGGTGTAGGCGAGCACCGCCGAGGGGCAGGCCTCGAGCGCATCGGCCAGATGCGCGAAGGCGCCGGCCTCGTAGCGGTCGTCGGGATCGACGAAGGACACGAGCGGCAAGCTCCCTCGCGCGAAGCCTGCCGCGCGGGCCTGCCCGACACGCCCCGGGAGGCCGGGCAGCAGGTGCAGGCGGATCGGCGCGCCGGCGAGGCTCGCGATGCAGGCCTCGCGCCATTCGGTCGGCTCATCGAGCGTCAATAGGTGCACGTCGATGCGCGCGCTCATCACACCCCGCCCCAGTGCTGCCCCCAGCGCAAGCCATAGCCCGCGCGCTCGACGGTGCGCACCTGTGCCTGCCAGCTCACGAGCCCGTCGCGCTCGGCCTCGATCTCGACGGTGACGCGGTCGCCCGCGACGCCGGCGTCCATCGCGGCACTGGCCAAGTCCCAGGTCCAGGTGTTGCCGGCGAGGCCCGTTTCGCTGCGCACGAGGGTGCCGTTGCGGTCACGGAGGCGTACTGCGTAGGTGGTTCCCGGCTCGGGGCCGATGTCCCCCTCGTCCTGGTGCACGAGGTAGGCGGTCTGCAGGGTGCGGTCGCGGTGCGCCCAGGTGAGGGTGAGGTCGCCGGCGACCACGGCGGGCTCGCGCTGGCCGTTGAGCCGCACTCGCCCCGGTGGGTACGGCCGCGCCTGGCGGCCCGCGAGCACGAGGGGCGCACCGTTGGCAGCCAGCACCGCATCCCCTTCGGCGCCCGAGGTACGCGGGATGGCGGCGACGAACACCGACTCGCCCGGCGCGCGCTCGATGGTCTCTGCGGCCAGCCACTCACCCACGCCCACCAGCCGCGTGCCGGCCGGATGGGCCTGCGGCGTGGTGTCGAGCACCCCGCGGGCGAGATCCACCGTGCCCGCGGTGGCATCGAAGGCGAGGATCGCCACGGCTTCGCGGATCGCGCCGCTGGCGTCGAGCAGGTAGGCGTAGTCGCCGACCGCCAGGCGCTCGGGTTGGGCCAGGGCCGTCACCGGCACGGCCAGCGCATCGGCCTCGCTCGCCGACAGTGCCGCATCGAGCGTGAGCAGCGGCGCGTAGTCCTCGCCCGTCACGGGCGCGAGATCGCCGCTAGAGGCGCCGGTGGCCAGTTGCCAGTTGAGCTGCCCTTGGCCACCGGCGGCCGCCAGCGCGCCGACGTAGGTGTCGGTGTCGGTGATCTGGGCCAGATCGGCCCGGCTCAGGTTGCGCGCCAGTTCCCAGTACGGCACTTCCACCGCCAGCACCAGGGCTGGCGGCAGCGCCTCCAGCGGCGGCTCCTCGAGGCGCGGTGGGGTGGGCGTGAGCACGGTCTGGCCCATGCCGAAGACGTCCTCCACGGCCTCGATGCGCCATTCGGTGGCGCCCAGCGTGCCGGTGTCGATGCCGGTCACGCGCACCACCATGCGCTCGATGCCGAGGCGTGGCCAATGCAGCAGGAACACGTCCCCCGGCAGGGGCGGACGCTCCAGGGCGCCGGGGACGATGGTCAAGGTCATGCGCGCCAGGGGCGAGCCCAGTGCGCGCAGGTCGCGCAGCGCCAGCCGCGCGGCCAGCGGACCAAAGTTCACGCCCGGATAGTCGCGCCGCTGGTTGATGACGCCACCTTGCAGTTGGATCGCGGCGAGGTTCTCCACCGTGACGGTGGCCTCCTTGCCGGTGGCCCAGTCGGTGTAGACCACGGTGATCTCGTTGGGCAGTTCCCCCCACTGCGCGCGCTCGAAGCGCTCCATGCGCACGATCTCGTCGGGGCCCAGAAGCGGCAGGCCCTCGATCCAGTAATCGTCGCGCAGGAGCTTGAGCTCGAAGCGGCCCCGTTCGGGGTCGAGGTAGAGGATGCCGCCGACGTGGTCGAGCACCTGGGCGATGAAGGCCTCGATCGGCTGCTGGCGCGTCCAGACGAGGTTCAGGCCGAAGCCTTCGGCGTCGAGCGCCCAGGCCGCGTTCCAGAAGCTCGCGCCGAGGGTGGATGGCGGATAGCCCATGCCCCAGTGCGGGTCGGTGAGGCACTGCACCAGGATGTGGGCCGGGTTCATGCCGACGGTGAGAGAGGTGCCGGTGTCGGCATCCCAGGTCCGCACCTCGGCGTTCCAGGGCATCCAGGGTTCGTCGTGCCAGCCCGCCGTGAAGCGCCGCACCCGCACCGCCCAGGGCTTGAGGTAGGGGTTGTTCGCGGCGAACAGGATCTTGCGTGCCACGATCGACAACACCCCGCGAAAGGCCGGGATGGCCGCGCCCAGGCGGCTCATCAGGTAGTCGTTGCGGTCTTGCGCGGCACTGCCTGCGAGCACGTCGAGGTCGCCCACCACGCCGCCTTCGCGTTCGTCGCCGCCGAAGAGCGTGGGCCGATCGATGCGCAGGCGCCCCAGCCCATGGCCGCTCGGCAGCGGCGCGCGGCTGGCATCGCCCCAGGCGGTGCGGTCGCCGATCTGGATCTCCTGCACCGCATCCACCGGCCCCTGGCACAGCACCAGGTGCATCCCGATCCGGTAGCGGTAGCCGACGGTCTGCTTCTTGCGGCGGCCGCCCATCAGCGCGGCTCCTCATGACACTGCCGGGCGACCTCGACCACGCGCTGCGCCATCGCATCGCCCGTGGCAAGCAAGATCGAAGCGGGAAGCCCCCGGGCGAGGAAGGCCCGGAAGTCCAGGCCTTGGCGCGCGAACCAGGTGCGCGTGCCGTGCACGCAGAGCCCCGCGGCGCGCACGTGGGCGATGGTGACGAGGACGTCGATGCTCATTTCTTGCCGCCCTTCTTCTTGATCGGCTCGGCCTCCAGGTCGCCGTACCACACGACGTTGGCCCCGCGCAGCAGCACCGCGCCGAAGACGACCGGGATCGGTCGGCCCTCCTCGGCCGTGGGCGCGTCGAGGTCGGAGAGTTCGGCGGGTTTCGGGGCGGGCGGTTTGGGGGCGAGGGCGACGGAGACCAGCGCCGCCACGACGATGACGACCAGGTACCACATGGGAGGTTCTGCGGATTTCAGAAGACGCCCGTGGAGAACGGGTTCTTCGACGGGATGAAGGGGAAGCCACCGTAGTTGGCGAGGTTGTCAAAGCGCGCGGCGCAGGTGGGCACGCTGTGATCGCAGCCGGCCACGAGGTCGACGAGCGTCTGCGGCGCAAGCCCCACCGGGTAGAGCAGTTCCACGCCCGCGGTCGATTCGCTCACGATCATGTGGCGCGCGCCTGCCGGCGTCTGCAACCAGCCGCCGGCGAGCATGCCGGCCACCTCGGGCGGGAGGTTCGCCAGTGCCACCTGGCGGCCTTCGGAGCGGACCACTTCCGCGGTGGCCGAGATCGGCGTCGCCCCGCACGCGGCCGAATACAGCACGTGCGAGCAGGCGCGGCTGTAGAGCCGCCGCAGACCAATGCGCTTCAAGCTCACCTGGGCAGACTCGCAGCGGATGCGCGCCGCGTCATCGGCCACCTCCACCCCGAGCACGCGGCCCATCCAGCGCGTGCCGGAAAGCCACCAGGCATCGCCCCAGGCGTTACGTCGGGCGATACGCAGTCGCACCGCGGTCGCCTCGCCGATGAGGGTCGCCTGCAGCAGATGGCGCACGAGCGCGTGGTCGGGCGGCAGCGTCAATTCCAGCGCCGACTTGGCCGCCTCGGCGCCGAGCGCCAGCGCGCTGCGCTCGAGGGGGCAGCGCTCGTAGCGCTCCCCGCCAATCTCCACGTCGAACTCGTGCGGGGTGAGTCGGAAAGTGCCGCTCGTGCCCTCGAAGGCGTAGAGCTCGACCTCGAACAGAGGGCCCTCGCTCATGGTCAGGACGGGGTGTAGTTGAAATGATCGTTGCCGCGCGGCTCGGGCAGCCGGCGCAGGGTCAGGGGCATCTCGACCAGCTCGGGGGTGTGCCAGTGGAGCTCCACCGCGTCGTGGTCGAGCCGGCAGCGCGCAAGACGCAGGACGCGGCTGCCGGCCGGGACGGGGGCTTCCAGCCCGGAGCGCAGCACCAGCACGCCGCAGGGCCGCCCCAAGGCGTGCTGCGCCCCCTCGGGGGGCAGCGCAGCCGCGCCAGCGGCCAGCGTGGGGGCTTGAATGGCGCCGCCGCCGTCCTGATGGCAGGTGGCGGTGAGCACGTGCTGGCGCTGGCCGTCGGGATGCACGATCAGCGCACCGGCCGGGCGGTGCCAGAAGGCGGCCAGACCGTCACCCTCTACGCGCAGGAAACCATCGTCGGCCGAAGCGGGGGCGGCGACGCGCAACACCGACGCCAGACCGTCGGGCAGCCAACAGGCACCGAGCCGCCCCTGGGCGCGGTACAGCCGCGCACGCCAGCGGGCGATGTCTTCACGCCCTGCAGCCAGAAACCGGCGTTGGAAGGTCGTCGTCGGCCACGGGTCGTCACGGCGGACCCAAGGGTCTGCGGGTGAGAGGTCTTGCCGGGTGACCACGCCCTGCGCCGTGACGGAAGGGTCGTCGCGCCAGTTGCCGTCGGGCCAGACGGGCAGGCCGTCGAGCCAGGGATCGTCGAGCAGCCCTTCGTCGGGCAGCGGCTCGAAGGCGACCTGCGCGGTGACGCTGCCGGCAATGATGCCCGGCACCCACTGCGCGAACTCGGCCGGCTCCAGCGCGACGCCCTCGACCAGGGGAGCGACGGTCGCGCCCGCGGGGACGGCCCGCGCCAAGGGCTCGGTGAGCCACAGGCGATCCGGCTCCACCTCGGTGAGCGCCAGCGCCTGCCAGCCGTCCGGGGCCATCAGCAGCGCGAAGCGCCGATCCGCAGGCCAGTGCAGGCCGTCTTCCTCCAGGCGCAGCTTGGCGGCGGCCGGCGCAAAGCCCGCCTCATCCACCGGCGTCACCGCCAACGCCCGTGCGCCGGTGTCCGCCGCCGAGGTCAGCCTCGCCACGTGCTGCGGCAGGGGCCACCACGCGAGCCGGCCCAGATGGTCGGCCAGCCACTCGGCCACCAGCGCGTCGCTCGCGCGCCCGTGGCCCACGTGGTAGGTCAGGAAGCGCCGCGGCACGCGCCGCCGCCCCTGCCTCGCCTCGTTGCCCGAGGCGAGCCGCGCCACGCCGGTGGCCCATTGCAGGCGCTCGACCAGGGGCTCGGTCCAGTCGTGGCGGAAGGCGAACACCCCGCGCTGGGCCTCGGGCCAGGGCGTCTCGCCGAAGGCGTCCATCGCTTCTGTGACCATCGCCGCCGCGGCGGTATCGCGGCGCAACACCTCGACCCAGAGGGCCGGGGCGTGCAGCGGCGGTGCGTGCTCCGCCAGCGTCTCGGCCCACAGCGTCGAGAGATGGGCGGCCGGCAGCGGCTGGGCCGAGGTCTCGGCCAGCGCGGTGGCGGCCAGCGCCCCGAAGGCCGCGCGCGAGATCGTCTCGGCCCGTTGCTCGACAACGCTCACCCCCGGCGTGGGTTGGCCACCGACCTCGGCCACCACCTCAGGCAGGACCCGATCCGTCATGCCGACTCCAGCCCGAACTCGGCCGCGTTGAAGGCGCCTTCCGTCCACTGGACGTTGCCGTTCGGGTTGCGCTCGAACAACGCCGTGTGCCAGGCCAGTTGCTCTTGCAGGACGAGGTCGGCGCTCACCGCCGTCTGCGCACCGCTCGCCACGAGCCCACGCACGCGGCCGGTGCCCGCATCCGTCTTGCGCGCGAGCAGGGTCACCTGCACGCCGTGGATGGCCGGGCTGCTCATCACGGGCAGCGCCTCGACGTCGAAGGTCTGGCGTAGGCCCGCCGTGGCCGCGCGCAGCGCCGTCGTCTCATCGCCGTCGCTCACCGCAGCCCAAGCGGGCAGTCCCGCGGGCTCGACCGTCCATTGGTTCAGTGCCCCAGACGCTTGCGGCTTCAGGGCATCGACCCGCACGTCGCCGAGGAAGGTGTTGTTGATCGTGCCCGAGGTGTCGGCGAGGTAGAGGTCGTCCACATCGACGGTGACCGGGCAGGGTTGCCCCGGCACGCTGCCTGCGAAGGCGGTGAGCAGCGGCCCGCCGCCCTGGGTGGTGTTCTGCGCCGACAGGGTGATCGCGAGCACGCCGTTGAGGCGCACGTTCAACGTGCCGTTGCTCGTGCCCTGCACGACCTGCAGTTCGACGTAGTGCCACCCCCGCACGGCCGCCGTCGTGACCGAGGTCGAGATCAACTGGTCCCAGCCGCTCATCCCCGATCCCGTCCGCCGGTAGAGCTTGAGCCGGCCGTCCTCGCCGATGCGCACGAGGTGCGCCACCTGCGCGGTGGTGTCGCGCACGCCGAGCAGCACCGGCTCCTCACCGGTGTTCTCGAACGGCGCCACGCGCAGCGCCGCACCCACGATGAGGCTGGTGCGCCCGGTCTCCAGGTTCTTGACGTAGCCGCCGCCGGCACCTGCCGGCAGGCGCAAGGCATAGGACGCGGGTCGCCGGCCGGGGATGCGCGTGGCCTGCGGCGACAGATACGCCGCCTTGCCGCGCGCGAGCCACGGATCGCCGAAGGGGTCGAGTGCCTGCGGGTCGTAGTGATCGAAACCGTCGATGAAGAGCAAGGCCATGGCTATCCCTGGAGCGCCGCGCGCACCGCGCGCGCGTTGCGCCCGATGATGTTGAGGATCACCCGCTCGCCGGCGGGGGTCTGCAGGTGGTCGTGGGTGACGCCCGGGTCGATGGCGTTGACGATGCGCACGGCCTGATGGACCTGCGGGGCGGCCGGCTGCACCTGGACCTGGGGCACGAGGCCGCCTGCGGCCAGGGCCAGACGCCGCCCGTCCCACACCGGCGGGGCGGACAAATCGTTGAGGGCATCGAGAAAGGCCACGCCGACACGCCGGACCGCCGCCGCACGCACCACGTATTCGCCGGCCGACAGCCGCGCCGGGATCGAATCCGAGGTCGAGGTGCCGGGGCCCGACACGTAGCCTCCAGAGGCGAACTTCTTGATGTTGCCCAGCAGCGCCATGACGGCGGCCACCATCGCCGCCATCGCGGCGATGGCCAGCGCCGGCCCGGCGAGGGGGATGGAGGCCTGCGAGGCCGCCGCGCCCGCGCCGGCCTGGGCCGCATCCATCGACACCTTGGCCGTGGTCTCGGCAGACTTCTGCGCGACCGACTGGGCCGCCGCCGCTTGCTCGATGGCCTGCTCCTGCTGGAGGAAGCCCAGTTTGAGGGCCAGCATCCGCGCCTGCATCGCCACCCATTGCTGGAAGGGCTGGATCACCATCTGCTGCAGGAAGGCGTCGGCCACCTGGCGGAACAGGTTCGACAGCGCCTCGCGGAAGCTTTGCGCGCCGGTGACCATGCCCTGCAGGGCGTTGCCGAAGCCCTCGCCGATGCGGTTCCACAAGGGAGCCAACTGGTCGGCGACGAGCCGCGTGCGCTCCAGTTCGTTGCGCCAGGCGGCCACGCGGCCCGCCGCCTCCGGTCCGATCGCCTGCGCGGCCTGCTGCATTGCGGGCAGGAGCCGCTGCATCTCGGCCGCCGATTGCTGTTGCAAGACCACGATCTGCTGCCGGGCCTGGGCTTCGGTGAGCAGCCCCGCTTGGCTCTGGATCTGGATCGCCTCCT
This sequence comes from Thiofaba sp. EF100, assembly GCF_039822285.1. Classification (NCBI taxonomy): domain Bacteria; kingdom Pseudomonadati; phylum Pseudomonadota; class Gammaproteobacteria; order Chromatiales; family Halothiobacillaceae; genus Thiofaba; species Thiofaba sp. EF100. The sequence goes on from NZ_JBAJEY010000001.1 coordinate 24,179, forward strand.
GGGCGTTGCGCAGCCGCTCGGTGACGAGACGCCACTCGGCTTCGAGTGCGGCGAGGTTGGCCTGCGCGGCCTTCACGTCGATGAGCCGGTCGATCAGCGCCACGCCCGCGGCGTCGTTCTCGGCCGCCAGGCGTGCGCGAAGATCCCGGTAGCTGCGCTCGATCGCGGCACGCCGGTCTTCCGCCGTGTCGGTGCCGGTGAGCTGGGCGAGTTCCTCGCGTGCCTGGGCCAAGGCCTCGGCCAGTTCCCGCTCGGCCCGGGCGGCGGCGCGGGCGTTGGCCTGTTCGATGTCGGCGCGGCGGTCGTTGAGGACGATGAGGTCGGCCTCGAGCTTGGCCACCTCGGCCCGGGCGCGCAGCCGCTCGGACTCGGAGACGCGCGGATTGGCGGTGATCACCTGTTGCGCGACGAGTTCCTGCCGGCGGCGGGCGATCTCGGCGTCGATCTCGCGCTGCTCGAGGGCGGTCTTCTGCGCGTGGTAGTCACGGATGGAGACCAGCCGGTCTTGCAGCGCCGCGTCGAGCGCGCGCTGCTGGCGGGCCAATCCGTCCTCGAGCAAGGCGAACTCGGCGTCGAGCCGAGCCTTCATCAACGCAGCCTGAGCGCTCGCCGTGTCGCGGGTCTTGCCCGGAGCCGTGAGCCGCTGCAGCAGCGCCGGGTCGGCCTGCACCTTGGGCGCCTGCACCTCGATGGGCTTGGGGTCGAAGAGGCTGTCCCGGAACTCGGCCAGTTCGTCCAGGCGCCGCACGAGGCTGCCCTTGAGTTCGGCGATGATGGCCTTAGCCCCGGCGGTGTTGCCTTGCAGGGCCTGCACGGCCGCGGCCACGCCGGCACCGATCGCCTCGCCCAGGGCGACGAAGGCCTTGCCGACCGTGGCGGCACCCAGCGCCAGGGTCTTGAGCACCAGCACGACGCCGTCCAGGATCGCGCGCAAGGCACCGCCCTGCTTGGCCGACTCGACCATCCCGCCGGCCATCTCGTTCAGGGCCGGCAGGAAGGCCTCGATCACCCGGTTGGCCAGACTCGTCGCGGCAAGCCGCAGCTTGGCCAGCGAGTCGTTGAACACCTCGGCCTGCGCGGCGGTGTCGCCGCCGATCTGCACGCCGAGCGCTTCCATCTCGCCGGTCAGGGCCGCGATGCCTTCGCGTCCCTGGTTCAGGAAGGGGATGAGCTCGGCGCCGCTCTTGCCGAACAGTTGCACCGCCAGCGCCGACTTCTGCGCGCCGTCGGGCATGGCCTGGAAACGGTCGGCCAGATCGAGCAGCACCGCATCGGTCGCGCGCAGCGTGCCGTCCTGGTTCTTGAACTCGACACCCAGCGCTTTGAGGCGCCGGGCGGACTCCTCCGAACCGGTGGCCGCCTCGAACATCGTGGTGGCGAGCTTCTTGAGCCCCGTCTCGAAGGTCTGCGCCGAGACACCGGACAGTTCCGCCGCCGGCACCAGGGTGGAGAGCGACTCCACCGTGATGCCCACGCGCTGCGAGAGCTTGTTGAGCGCATCGGCCGAGTCCAGCGCCGACTTCACCATCGCGGCCAAACCCGCCGCCGACAACGCCACCCCCAGGTTGGCCAGCACGCCGTTGACCCGCCGCGCGGCGTCAAGCAGGCCGCCGAGGTTGCGTTGAATCGAGCCGAAGGCCGCGCGCGTCTCGTCGACGGCGCGGATGAGGATTTGGGCGCGGGCGGTCATGGTGCCTCCGGCCGGTTGTGACGCTGGCCCGAACCCCGGTTGCCGTGATGAATGCAGTATATTAAAATGACTGCACTGATTTCAGTGTTTTGGAGTGTCGTCATGGCCATCCTGACGGTTCGCAATCTGCCCGACGAGGTGCATCGCGCCTTGCGCCTGCGTGCGGCCCAGCACAGGCGCAGCACCGAGGCGGAGGTGCGCGCCATTCTTGAAGAAGCGGTGAAGCCGCAGGGGCGGTTGAAGCTGGGATCCATGCTGGCCGACATCGGCCGGCACCTCCGGCTCAGCGACGAGGAGGTCGCGCTGCTCAATCAGCGCGACAAGTCGGCTCCCCGTGCAGTGGATCTGGAATGATCCTGCTCGACACCAACCTCATCTCCGAGCCGCTGCGCTCCGCGCCCGAGCCGCGTGTCGTCGCCTGGCTCGACGCCCAGCCGCTGGAGACGCTGTTCCTGTCCGTCGTCACCGTGGCCGAGCTGCGCTACGGGGTGGCCCGCCTGCCCAACGGTCGCCGGCGCAAGGCGCTCGTCGAACGCCTGGAGACCCAGGTGCTGCCCGCCTTCGCCAGTCGCATACTGGCCTTCGACCTGCCGGCGACCCAGGCTTACGCCGACCTGATGGCCAAGGCGCAGGCCGCCGGGCAGCCCATCGGCATGGCCGACGGGCTGATCGCGGCGATTGCCAGGACCCATGGCATGACGGTCGCCACGCGCGACACGGCGCCGTTTGCCGCTGCGGGTGTTTCCGTCATTGATCCGTGGCTTGAGAGTCGACCGTGACGACCTGACGCCACCATCAGCCAGTCAGTAATCACCGAGAAGGAGGTCCGATGCTCTCGTTTGCCACCGAGTTTCCCGTCGACCCGGACCGAACCACGGCGGACTTCCTTCGGGCGATGGTGACCTGGATATCCGGGTCTCCGCATACTGGCTTGTCTGCCGAAATGCTTCGTGATCTGCCACAGAAGGACGAGGCGCATGTCGAGAACGGCAACGAGAAAGTTCAGTCGCTCGTCGCCAGATCTCCCGACGTCGATCTCGCAGGCATCCGCTACAGCAGGCACGACGATGATCTGGAATGGCTGACGACCGTCGTGTTTTCGAGAACGTCGTCCGACGCTTGGGTGGGCATCCGCGTCGAGTGCGAGTCTCAGCATGCCGCGGCTCGGCTGCCGTCGGCGAAGAAACCTGTCGTGGTGAGGACCGTGCTGGAATCCCTTGGCGGAGCAGCAGATGGTCCTCTGCCGATTCGCGATACTGCGCACATACTGGCCAATACCGACATCGATCTTGCCGCCAAGCTGATTCGCGGCGACGCCGGCTGCCGACTGCCCATCGTCTACGTCAGCGCACGGTTTCAAGGCGGGTACATTCTCGACGTCGATCGTCTCGCGGCAGACCTGTCCGGCATGGCGCATGTCGTCGTCGAGCCCAACAGGCCGTTTTCCGTGCGCCTGCAACTCGAAGTCGATTCCGAGAACGTCTATGGCGGCACGATCGGCATCTACTGGCCAGAGGGTGGCGGGCGTCGAGCCTTCTTCCTGGGCGGCGATTACTCGACACCGGGTCATCTGGCGGGCGCCATCAAAGATGAAGTCCGGGCTGCGTTACTGAATCGACGTCCGATCGCCCGGTGCACTTGGGCCTACGTCCGCGAGACCGCGTCCCGACAGGCCATCCAGTCGCTCAAGGCCTCGGGTTCCAAGGCGATCGACGATTACGTCAAGACATTCGACCAAGAGATCGAGGCCAAGAACCAGCGCCTCGAAGATGCCGAAAGGGAGATCCAACGCCTACGCAACGAACTCCGGGTGCATGAGGCTCGCGCAGGGACCGCGAGTGGTGGCCTGCTCAGGCTTGGGCGGGAGCGAGATCTCTATCCGAACGAGATCCTCGGCATACTCCTCGACGCGATCGAAGATGCCGCCACCCGGGTTCAGCACGACAGTCGCCGACAACATGTGCTGACGTCGATCCTCGAAGCCAACCGGCTGGAGGAGAATCCCCTTGAAAGTCGTCGCGAGCAACTGAAGAGACTGCTGCGAGGGACGAGCACCATCGACGGAAGATTGCGACGCGAGTTGGAGGACATGGGTTTCTCCATCTCGGAAGACGGGAAGCACTTCAAGCTCGTCTTTCAGGGAGACGACCGATACACCTACACGCTGTCCAAGAGCGGTAGCGATTGGCGAGGCGGACTGAACGCAGCCAGTGACATCGGAAAGCTGTTGTTCTGAGTCCGTCGTTCATCGACTGCGCCCCAACTCCCGCTCGATCGCGCGCGCCAAGGTCGGCAACGCACGTTGCACGCCTGCCGCGAGGTCGAACCGGCGCTTCAGATCCACCCGCCGCACCAACACGGCGATCGGGATCTCCTGGCCGCGCTGCAGGCGCTTGACGCCGCTGCGCTCGCGCTCGGCGCGCTTGAAGCGGTTGAGCTGCGCGGCGTTCTCGCGGATGTTCTCGGCCATCAGCAGCACGCGGCCGTTCTTCTCGACGAAGAAGGCGTTGCCCGAGCGCATCAGGCCGTCGATCACGGCCTTGAAACGCTTGGGGCCGATGCGGGTGGGCAGCAGCGGGATCAGCATCCGGCCCGTCACCGTGCCGCCGTGCGTGTGGATGCCGAGCCAGGGGATTCGGCTTCCCACCCACAGCGCGGGCAGGCGATCGGGTTTCTTGTCGAACACCTTGGCCTGCAGCGAGGCGACGAAGCTCGCGCGCCTGACCTGGAAGGCGCTGCGCATCTGGGCGCGGGCGGCCTCGCGCACCTCGCGGCCGCCTACAGCCATCCCCTTGGCCACCGCCGCATGGATCGCCCGCCGGCGTTCGGCGCTCCAGGCCGAGAGCCGCCTCGGATCGAGCAGTCCCTCGGTGGTGAGCGTCAGTTTCATGGCCGCACGTCCTCCCACAACTCGCGCTGCAGCCGCTCGATCGCCGCCCGGTCGCCCTGGGCCGCCACCGCGTGCAAGGCCAGCCGCAAGGCGTTCTGCCTACCTTCCAGCCGACCGTGGGCGGCGAGGAAGCCCCGCGCCTGCGCGAGGGTGTAGCCCATCACCTCGGCGGGGCGGTGACCGCAGGCGACGAGCCGGGCGACGGCATCGTCCCAGCCGAGAGGATCGGCGCCAGCCGCTCGCCCGAGCGCGCGATGCTCGGCGCCACCCGCCGCACGAAAAAATCCGCGTTCACCTCGAACACGGCGGCGGCCAAGGTGACGGCCTCGTCGAGCGCCAGCCCTTCGATCCAGGCGCGGTCGCGCCGGGTGGCGAGCGCGAGCAGCTCCAGCACCGCCTCGCCGTGCCGGGCGAGCAGCGCGAGCCAATCCGGCTCGGTCGAGAGGTCGGCGGCGATGGGCCGCACCGCGGCGAGGATCCGGGGTAACTCGCCCAGCCGGATCGGCGTGAGTTCCACTGCGGCGCCCGCCACCGTGACCACCTGGGGCACGGGCGGGAAGGTCTGGAAGTCGGTGCGCGTGTGGGTCATCGCCATCCCCTTACAAGAGCACGAGACGGCCGAACTGTCCGAGTTCGCCGTCGGCGGGATTGGAGAGGTCCGCCAGCACCTGGCCGGAGAGTTCGAACTTCAGCAGTTCGTCGGTGATGATCGAGAGCTCCTTGGCCGGGTTGATCGCCACGCGATAGAGGTCGATCACCACCTCGCGGTTGGCGTCGGCGGTGTTCAGGCCCTCGAAGCGGATCCAGCGCTCGGGCAGCGGCCGGGTGAACATCGCCGTGCTCTGCGCGGCCCCAAAGGCGTAATCCACGGTGAAGGGCTCGACATAGGGGCCGCCGGTCGTGGCGTCGAGGATCAGCACCGAGCCGTGCCTCGCGTGCACCTGGTACTGCGTCGCCGGCAGGGGCTTGGGCGGGCTGCTGCCGTCCTGGATCTGCACCGCCGAGACGTTCTGGTGCGCGAGCGGATAGAGGCTGCCCGCGGTGACCGGGTTGGGCAGCGTCTCGCCCGTGACCGTGCCCGGTGCCACCGTGGTCGAGTGGCCGTAGAGGGCGAGCGCGAGGTTGCCGCTGCTCAGTTCCTCCAGCGTGCAGGCGAACTCACCCTTCTTGGTCTTGATGAGCTGCAGGTCGGTGAGGCGCTGGCCGGACTGCGCCTCCTGGTGTTCCAGCGTCTCCACCGACAGCGACACCTTCAGTTCCGGCACGTTGCCGACGAAGGTGAGTCCTGCCGGGTTGCCGGCCGAGTCGCGCGCGCCGATGTAGACGCGTCCCTGTCCAGAAAAGTAAGCCATTGCCGCGCCTCCTCAGCGATCGGCGATGTGTCCGGACAACGCGCCGTGTCGGCGCGTTGCGGCGAAGGCTAATGCCCGCGTAGCGGGCGTTAAGCGAAGCGGCCGAAGCCAGAAGTAGGCCATGGTCAGTCTCCCGTGGAGGTTGCCGCGGCGGCGGAACCGTCACGGCGCGAGGGTTTGAGGGATGGCGCCGGGGAGTCCGGCGTGACGAGCCGGGCCGCGCCCTGGGCGATCAGCCAGCGCGCGCTGGCCTCGGGCAGGTCCAGCCGCGCGCCCGCGGGCAGGCGCCGACCGGCGTGGGTGTGGGGTTGGAGCAGTTCGATGGGCATGGGGGTCATCCCGGGGTCGTGAGGTCGGTCAGGGCGGTGCGGTAGCGGATCTCGTAGCGCGCCGGCAGCATCACCGTGCCGGCATCGAGGTCGTCGGCGTCCCAGTCGGCGTCGAGCTCGCGCACCGCGAGCGCCAGGCCGCCCAGGTTCGGGTCCGCGAGCACGGCGGCGTGGGCGGCGACGATCAGCCGGTCGGCCGCGTCGAAGGCGTCCGCGCCGCGCGCGAGCGCGACCAGGCGCACGGTGAGTGCCCGGTCCACCAGCCGGTTGGCGTGCGCGATGAGGGCGTCGCCCTCGACGGAGACGAGCAACGCAGGGCCGGCCTCGCGGGGCAGCGGTGTCGCCGGCTGGCGCAGCACGGGCACCGGGGCCAGGGCCGCAAGGAGGCGATCGATCAGGATGCGCAGCAGGCGCTCGCGCACCGAGTTCATGGCAGCCTCGCGAGCCTCGCCCGGCACTCGCGGCCGTCGCCGAGCGCCCTCACCTCGCGCACGCGGTAGGACTCGCCGGCGATGGTGACCACGTCGCCCGGTGCGAGCGCGAGGCGCGAGGCCGCGTACTCGAGCTCGAAGTCCCGCGCCAGCGCCAGGCCGTCGAGCACCGTCTCGTCCGGCGCACGGAACGCACAGTGCACGGTGGTGGTGCCCACCACGACGGGCGTCAAGAGCCCCGCGCGCTCGGCGGCGTCGTACAGATCCTCTACACGGACCATCGGACAGGACCCTCAGACGGTGAGCTTCACCAGCACGCCGGGTCGGTGGCACATCGGCAGCGGGTTGCTCTGGGTGTGCAGATCGGTCCCCCGCTCGAACTTGCGCGGCTCCTGCTTGGCGTAGAGCGGCTGGCCGAGGGTGCCCACCGTCTCGTTGAAGTCGGCCGGGGCAAAGTAGGTGGCGAAGGTGTCCACCGTCCCCAGCGGGAAGGCGTGGGCCTCGCCCGCGGCGATGAAGCGGCGCGCGTTGCCGTTGGCGTCGGTGGCCTGGCCGCGGTACTCCTCGAAGGTGATGCCGGCGAAGACGAAGCCCGCGCGCACGTCGTTGATCAGGATCGCGCCCTGTTGCCACTGCGCGTAGGCTTCCTTGACCGACTTGTGGCCGGTGAGCTGACGGAAGAACTCGGGCGAACAGAGGACGTGCACGCCGGTCATGAACTCGCCCTTCAGGTTCTCCTCGATGTGGGCCAACACCTCGTAGCAGTGGCCCTTGACGTCGCTCGCGGCATTGGCCAGATCGAAGGCGATGGTGGTCTGCCTGAGATCGAACTCGTCGAACAGGTCGTAGATCGTGCTGCCGTCGGCGTCCAGGATCTGGCCCTTGAGCGCGCCCATGCGCAGGTGTTCGAGGGTGATCGCGTGCTTGTTGCGCATGGTCTCCAGGTGCCGCGCCAGCACGCCGGCCACGGCCTCCATTTCCGTCTCCGAGCCGAAGGCCCGGATGCCCTGGACCTCCTCGGGCAGCACCACGTCGTCGTGCGGGATGTGCGGGATGACGAAGGAACGCAGCCGGCGCTGGCCGCGTTCGCCCACCGTGCCGGGCGAGCCGGGCGGCCGGGTGGGCAGCAGGTTCAGGCGCCCGGCGTACTCCTCGATGACGACCTGGCGCGTGCGCACGGGCTTGGCCGGAAACAGGTTCAAGGCTTCCAGCCGCCCGTAGCGGTTGGGGATCAGGTTGATGGCGGCGGTCAGGCTCGCCATCGAGAAGCCGGGGGAATCGAAGGGGTTGAGCATCGGGAGACTCCAGAAACGACGAACCCGCCGAATGGCGGGTCGTCCGAGGTGTGGGGAGGGGCGGAATCAGGCGCTGTCGCGCACCACGATGCCGCGCGCTTCGAGTTGGGCGATCGCAGCGAGCTGCTGCGCGGTGGTGATCCCCGCGGGCCAGACCAGCGCGTTTCGCGCGACGATGGCGTGGCGGGCGATCAGGATCGCGTCCTCCCGGTCGATCAACGTCGCATCGACGGCCAGCGCGAGCACGCCCACGGCGACTTCGCTGCCGTCGCCGGCCGCGGGGTCGAGGGCCTTGAGCTTGCTTGTGGCCGTCTCGCGGCCGACCACGGCGCCGAGCGGCAGGTTCTGCCCGGCGGCCACGGTTGCCTGCTCGCGCGAATACAGGTTCGGCGCCTCGTACTTCAGCAGGTCGCCGAGGTTGGGGGCTTGGGTGAGCGTGGGCATGGTTCACTCCCGGGTCACGAGCTTCTTCACGGCGGCGACCACGGGCGAGGCGGCCGGATCGGCGCCGGGGGTGGCCCAATCGTTGGGCGCGTGGGTCGAGCGCACGGCTGACTCCATGCTGTGGGCGGCGCGCGCCTCGATCAGGGCGCGGCGCACCTCGGCTTCGGTGCGGCCGGCGGCGATGAACTCGGCGGCGCGCTCGGGGCAGCCGGCGAGCAGACACAGTTCCGCGATCACTTTCGCGGACTGCGCCACTTCGCGGCGGGCCTCGGCCACCAGGGCGGCGGCCTCATCCACACCGAGGGTCTCGGGCGGGGTGTCGGTCATGGTGGGGGTTCCTCGGAGAACGGTCGCCTTCCCGGTCGGGGCTGGGCGCGGCGGGGAAGACGGACGCCGCGCGGCAGAGAGATGTCGGTCGAACTCGGCGAGCACCGCGGGGAGCGTGGCCACCCCGTCGGCCAGCCCCGTCTCGAGGGCCTGCGGGCCGAAGAAGAGCGCGGCCTCGGTCGCGCGCACCGCGTCCTCGGGCAGGCCACGCATCGCCGCCACGTGCGCGACGAAGAGCGCGTGCAGCCGGTCCACCTCGGCCTGGAGCGCCGCGCGGGCGGCGTCCGCAAGCGGCTCGTGCGGCGAGTAGTCGTTCTTGCGCTCGCCCGCGGTGATCGCGGTGTAGCGGTAGCCGTCTTGGGCGTCCTTGACCGACTGGTCGACGTGCAGCGCGATCACGCCGATCGAGCCCACGCCGCCGGTCTCGGTGACGAAGAGCCGCTCGGCCGCGCAGCCGATGGCGTAGGCCGCGGAGAAGGCGGCGTCGTTGGCTACAGCCCAGATGGGCTTCACGGCCGCCGCCTCGCGCACGCGGCGTGCGAGTTCGAAGCAGCCGCCGGTCTCGCCGCCGGGCGAATCGATGTCGAGCACGATGCCGGCGACCAGAGGGTCGCCAAGGGCTGCCTCCAGCCGCGCGCCGATCTCGGCGTAGCTTGTCAGCCCCGAGGCCGCCTCCAGCCCCAGCGTGCGCTTGACCAGCGTGCCGTGGATCGGCAGGACGGCGATCGAGCTTGACGCAGACGCCGCAGGGTTCGGGGCCCGAGGCAGCGGCGGCGCGAGTTCGACGTCCGGCGCGGCGAGATTCAGGCGGTCGGAGAGCACCGCGAGGATCACGTCGAGCTTGGCGCGCTGGACGAGCAAGGGCGTGCCAAAGAGCCGGGAGGCGAGATGGGGCAGCATCGGTGTCAGTCCTGCGATTCGGTGTTTGGCTTGTGGCACCGGCGGCCGCAACCGGATCGGCGGTGTCTCTCTGGTTGTCGTGCCGCGGGGAGTCCAAAACCAGTTGCGAAATCTCGAACGATGTGGCCGATTCGCCGACGTTGTGCGGGCCGGCTGCCGCGCCCACAAGCCTTGCGCGACGCGTCGGTTCGGCCAGCGCGTGGAGGACGCTGGAATGCCCTCTCCGAGCTGCCCGTCGGTCGCTCGTTCAGGAAGGTGCCAGCGTGCGTTCGAGCCGGGCCTGCATGCGGCGCAGGCAGGCCTGCAGTTCGGGCGGCGACTCCACCTCGAAGTCCATGTCCAGGCTGAGCAGCCAAGCGGCCAGCGCCGCCACCCGGTGGGCGCCCGTGACGAGCCGGCAGCGAGCCGGCCCGAGCGCCTCAAGGCGGCCGGCCAACGGGGAGATCTGCTCTTGCGCGGCGTCGACGGGCGAATGCAACACTACCCGCGCCTGCACGCGGTAGACGTCGGTGGAGATGCGGCGTGCGACGAAAGCGGCCAGATCGGCCCGCGTCGGTGGCCGGGCAGAGGCCTTGCCTCGGCTGCCGCCCGTTACGCCGTCCTCGGCGGGAAGGGGGCGCGGGGAAAAGGCGTCCCCCATTGTGCGTACGTCCTCGATGCGGTCGACGCGCAGAGTGCGCCAGTCCGCGCGTCCGCGGTCCCAGGCGACGAGATACCAGCGCGACTCTGCACACACGAGGCCAGCTGGCTCCATCCGACGAACGCTGGAGCGGCCCTGTACGTCGCGGTAGCGCAGCTCGACCACCTGCTGCAGCTCGCTGGCGTCGGCCAGCGCAGCGAGATGGCCCAGGTCGGCGGCCGGTGCTGCGTTCGTCAGTGGCTGCACCGCATCGAAAAGGCTCTTGAGCCGGCGCGCCAGCCGCGCCGGCAAGAGCGTCTCGAGCTTCATCGAAGCCACCAAAGCGGACTCCTCCAAGCCGCGCACGCCGCCCAAGGCAGCGCTTCGCAATGCGAGCGCGAGCGCGAGAGCCTCGTCCTCCTCGAAGGCCAGGGGCGGGAGCTGGGTGCCTGCCTCGAGGTGGTAGCCGCCCTCGGCACCTGGCAGCGCCCGCACCCGGTAGCCGAGTCCGCGCAGTCGCTCTACATCCCGTCGGACGGTGCGCGTCGTGACACCCAACCGCTCGGCCAACTGCGGCCCGCTCCAAGAGCGGCGCTGTTGCAGCAGGCCGAGCAGCCTCAGGAGGCGGGACGAGGCGGGCAGCATGCAGATTTCGAATGAGGACCGAAACTGTCCGCAATCCTAAAGTAGGCTGCAGGCCTTGCTCCACCCAACGCCAGGAGGCCACGCATGGACCGACCCATCCTCAACATCAACGACGCGAGTTACACCGACCTCGCTGACCTCTCCCGTCTCTGGGGCTCCGAGATGCCGGCCGAGCGCTACGGCGGCCGAACCGCGCTGATCGGCCGCGCGCTCGGCGCTCGCCAGCTCGGCTACAACGTCACCGTCATCGCGCCTGGCAAGCGGGCATATCCCTACCACTGCCACACCGTCAACGAGGAGATGTTCTTCGTGATCGAAGGCCAGGGCGTGCTGCGCGTCGGTGGGCAGACGCATCCGATCCGCGCGGGCGACGTGATTGCTTGCCCGGCCGGCGGCTCGGAGACCGCGCACCAGATCGTCAACACCGGCACCGCCGAGCTGAAGGTACTGGCGGTGAGCACTGCGCGCACGCCCGAGGTCTGCCATTACCCCGATTCCGGCAAGTTCGGCGTGCTGGACCCGGAGCACCGCTTCGCCTACATGGGGCGGGTGAAGGACGGTCTGGACTACTGGGACGGCGAGTAGTCCCGGGGTCGTCCGCGCCAGGCAGCCGGGGCCGCAGCGGCGAGGTCCGACGTCGGGCACGGCGTTGCCGCGCCGACTCGTCTGCCCGGAGAGGATCACATCGCTTCACGCATCGCTTCACGTTCGCTTTCGCTCACGTGAGCCTCCGCCGCAAGCGGAGTGACGGTGTCGCTCCGCCTGTCGTGCCGCGGATCCGAGTCGAAGACCAGCCCGAGGTCGTCCGCTCGCGCGTTGTCCGCCGCGATCTCGCGGTCGATGTCCTCGGCGTCGTAGCCGTAGGCCGAGATCGCCTCCGAGCGGCTCATCAGCCCGGCGCGGATCGCGAGCTTGAGCGCGTTGAACTCCTTGAGCGGATCGACCCACTGCCAGCCCTGCGGGATCCACTTGGCGGCCTGGTACGCGCGAGGGCGCCGCGCGTAGCCGGGCAGGCTCAGCGCCCCTTCGAGCACGGCCTGCTCCATCCAGGCCCGCCACACCGGGCGGCACAGCTGGTGCACGATCACCCCGTGCTGGATGGCCTCGCAGCGGCGGCGAAACTCCAGCAGCCCTGCGCGGATGCTGGAGTAGTTCACCTGGGTGAGATCGCCGGTGAGCATCTCGTAGGTGATGCCCATGGCGGCGGCCACCGCCCGGAACTGCTGGCGCATGAACTCGCCGTAGCTCGCGCCCACGTCGGCCGGCGCCGAGAACTTGATGTCCTCGCCCGGCTCCAGGATCTGCAAGGTGCCGGGTTCCAGCCCGGCGAGTGCCGCGCCCTGCGCGTCCGGCAGCCCTTCGCCCATCAGGTTGTCCTCGGGGGCGAGCCGCGTGATGAAGCCGGCGAACATCGCCGCGGTCTTCTTGCGCACCAGTTCCGCGTCGTCGTACTGGTCGAGCTCGTGCAGCTTCACCAGCGCCCGCGCGAGCCAGGGCTCGCCGCGGATCTGCCCCGGGCGCAGCGGGCGGAACAGGTGGATGACCTCGGAGGCACCCACGCGCACGGTGTCGAGACCTCCCGCGGAGGTACCCGTGCCCGACATCGGCGCCAGGCTTCCATCCCCAGGGTGCGAGCGGGTCAGGTGATAGGCCACGCGCCGCCCGAGCCGGTCGAACTCGATGCCGGCGCGGATGACGTGGCCCGAGGGCAGGTCGCGGTTGAGCGTCGTCGGCAGGTGTTCGGGCTCGAGCACCTGCAGCTGCAGGCCCACCGGCAGACCGTCCTCCGGACGGCGCCAGCGCAGGCGCACCAGCGCCTCGCCGCCTTCGAGCATCGCGCGAGTGGCGAGTGCCTGCAGGCCGTAGAAGTCGGTCAAGCCCGCCGCATCGGCCTCCTCCACCCAGTCCAACCACAGGGCGTGGATGGCCTCGCGTACCGCGGCGTCCTCGACCATGCTCTGCGGCTTGATGCCGGTGCCGATGGCGTTGGCGACGAACGCCTCGATGCCCGCGGCCGCCCAGGCGTTGCGCCGGGCGAGATCGCGGCTCTTGGCGCGCAGTTCGTTCTGCGTGAAAGCCAGCGCCGCGACCGCCCCGGGGTTGCCGACCTGCCAGGCCACGGCCCTGCGGCCGCCGCCCACGCCGTCGTAGGTGGGGCTGGTGCCGAGCAGCCGGCGCTTGAGGGTATGCCACCAGCCCATCACGTCCCCTTGGTCGTGTGAAGGCGGATCTGTCGCGGCGCGCCGGGCCATAGGCCCGTGGCTACGGCCTGCTCGAAGAGGTCGCGTTTCACGGCGGCGATGGCGGCTTGCAGTTCCTCGACGCTGCGGTACTCGACCGTCTTGTCGCCGAAGCTCACGCGCTTCTCGCCCTTGGCGAGCGCGGCTTGCAGGGCCTCGAGGTCGGCTTGGGTGTAGGCCATCAGCGGTAGACCACGAGGTCGATCTCGGGGGAGTCGGCGAAGGACGCCGCGGTGGTCGCGCAGCCCACATCGACGTGCGTCGGCGTCTTCTCGTCGGCGGTCGCGCGCACGATCAGCAGCCGCTGCGTGCCGCTGTTGGTGCTGCTGCGGGCCACGCCCACCCAGGCATAGTTCGCGTCCGGCAGCGGGCTGGCGAAGCTCACGCGGTAGCGCCCTGGGGCGAGCCGCGTGACCGAGGCGACGTTGTGCGCGGCCCGCACGACGATCTGGTTGCCGACATGGCCAAAGCACACCCAGGCGCGCGCCAGCCCCGGATGGCTGGCATCGATCTTGGTCTTGACCTCCAGGCCGATGCGGCTGGCCAAGGCGCCGATGCGCGAGGCCAGGCTCATCAGACCAGGGCCCCTTCGAAGATCGCGACGAAGTCGGTGTCGGTGTCGCCCACCTCGACGGCGGCCACGGCGCCGATGTTGCTGCGCGCCTGGGCTTGCTCGGCTGCGGTGAGGGTCTGCGCCGCGTCGAAGCGCACGCGGTGGTTCACCGCAGTGAGCAAGGCATCCAGGACGCTGGTGCCATCCTGCAGCAGCTGCTGGATCTCCAGCAACGTGTCGTAGGCGGCATCGGCCCCGCCCAGAATCTCGGCCTTGAGCGTGTCGAGCAGCGTGACGATCTTGCTCGACGAGTAGGTGCTGGTGGTGGCGACCTGGGTGTCGTCGATCGCACCCGAGGCCACCACCGCGGCCTTCAGCTCGTTGATGGCCGCCACCAGGCTCGACTTGTCGGTGGTGGTGAGGTTGGCGAGATTCCCGGCCTTCGCGCGGACGTCGTTGAACTCCTGCGCGACGCGCAGCACCAGGCTCTCGATACGGGTGGTCAGTGACATAGCGTCTCCTCGTCAGGACAGCCAGCGGCTCTTGATCACGCGCCGGCCGGTGGTTCGGGTGGCAGAAACACCCAGGCCACCTCGATGGGTGGCCTCGGTGATCGATTCAGTAGGTGTTTCAAGGGCTGGCGGACTGGCCAGCCCCAGTTGCCGCTCCAGTTCGCGCCAGTGGCGTTCTTCGAAGCGGTCGAGCCCCGAGGCCGCAGCGGCGGCGCGGGCATAGACGTAGCAGTCCAGCGCTTCGTTGCGCTCGCGCACCTTCTGCCACTCGCGCACCGGAAAGCCATTCCTGTCGCGGCGGGTGATCAGTTGCTCGGCGCAGAGCTGCTGGAGGAACTCGGCGTCGATCTTGGGCAGGTGGACGAAACCGGCCGGGTAGGTCACCGTCACGCCGTCGTCGGCCACCTCCGCGCTCTGGCGCAGGTGGTTGTAGAACTCGAGTTTGGCGAGCCCCACCGCAACCGCATACACCTTGATGCCCCGGCGCAGCTTCTTGCCCGCCTGCGAGACATCGACCGCCGTCGGTGTGCCGATCAGGGCTGCGCCCCCCATCGAACCCGTCCGCACGCCCTTGACCGCCATCACCCGCGCGTCGCGGCAGGCGCGCACGAAGGCGTAGGCCTCCTGTGTCGCAAAGCCGGTGTCCAGCGCCAAGCGGGCCAGCGGCATGGCCGCGCCCGAGGCATGGGTCCAGGTCTCGGCGAGCATCCCGCCCAGCGCCTTCCACACCGCATCCCGTGCGGTGTCGCCCATCAGCACCCGGTGCTCGATGAGCCAGGCCTCCTTGCCACGCCCGAAGGCCCAGACCGAGACCTCGATGCGGTCCTTCTGCACGTCGGCGCCGGCGGTGAGGAGCAGGCCGCCTGCGGGAATGGTGCCGATGGCATAGTCCTCGCGGCGCTCCAGCAGGCGTTGCCAGTCGGGCGCTTCGCCCTCCTCGACCCAGGTCTCGCCGAGCTCGGTGTTCTTGAAAGTCTTGATGGCAGCGGCCGATCCCGACTCTTTACTGACGGCGGCTTCCCACGCAGCGGCGATCTCGCACCAGGCGCGCCAGCCCAGCGGGCTGTACAGCGACGACAGATGAAACCCCGCCGTCTTGCCCGAGCCTTCCGCCGTCGCGCGCCACTCGCCGTGCTCCAGCATCCAGGTCTTGTGGTGCTCGGCGATCGCCGTCTCGCATGATTCGCACACATACGCCGCCGTCTCGGGCCGTCCCTTCTCCCAACGCAGTTGCTCGAAGCGCAGCCACTGCCGGTGCGAGCAATGCGGGCAGGGCACGAAGTAGCGGCGCTGGTCGCTGGCCTCGTACTCGCGCTCGATGGCCGAGGCACCCGCAATCGTCGGCGTCGAGACGATGAAGATCTTGCGCCGCGCAAAGGTGCGGGTGCGCGCCTCGGCCAGCGAGATCGCATCGCCTTCGCCCTCGACGTCGAGCGGGTAGCCGTCCACCTCGTCGAGAAAGAGATAGCGCACCGGCATCGAGCGCAGGCCCACCGCGCTGTTCGCGCCCGTCATCACCAGCACACCGCCGCGAAACTCCTTGGCCAGAATGGTGTTGCCCGAGTCGCGGCTTCTCGCCGGGGCGATGAGTTCGCAGAGCACCGGCGACTCCTCGATCAGCGGGTCGATGCGCTGCTTGGAGTTGCGCTTGGCCATCTCCACGGTGGGCCACACCGCCATCATCGGCCCGGGGGCGTGGTGGATCACGTAGCCGATCCAGTTCGAGCCGGTCTCGGTCGCGCCCACCTGCGCGCCCTTCATGAACACCACGCGCTCGATGGGCGAGGTCGGCGACAGGCAGTCCATGATCGCCTTCAGATACGGCGTGCGGCTGGTGCGCCAGCGCCCCGGCTCGCTCGAGGCCTTGCTCGACAGCACCCGGTGACGGTCGGCCCATTCGGAGACGGTGAGCAGCGGGTCCGGCGTGAGGCCCTCGCGCCAAGCGCGCTCGATGACGTCCCAGCCCTCATAGGCGAACTCGTCCATCAATCGACCCGAACCTTGAGTTCCCCGAGCTCGGCGAGGTGCTCGCGCACGGCGGCATCCAGGGCCACGTGCAGGGTGTGAGCCTCCACGCCGAGCCGGGCCGCCATCTGCGCCGAGATCCGCGCCGGCCAGTTGAGCCAAGCGTCGCGCTCCGTACGGGCGAGCTTGAACACATGCGCGATGGCCTGGTTGCGATCGACCAGCTCGCCCTTGAGGCGGGCGAGGCGCACCTTGTTGGTCTGCGCCTTGACCACCTCGTTGACCGTGCGCGCCTGTAAGAGCGAGGTGCCGCCCGCGGGTAGCCCGGCGGCGAGGTTCGGGGCCGGATCGTCCGACACCCGCACCTTCGCGGCTTTGGCGCTCGTTCCTTCCTTGGGCGGCTCGGAGTTCCTTGCCCAGTCGCGGTCGGCCTTGTCCGGATCGATCGTGCCGTCCGCCTCGGGCGTGATGCGCCCGGCGCGGATGGCCTTGTGTACGGCGGTGTCCGACACCCCACGGTGGCGGGCGTAGGCGCGAATCGACAGTCCCATGGTCTCCATCAAGCATTGGCGCCGTCCCGCTCGGATTCCGCTTGGCTTCGCTCGGGAACAGCGCGTTCATGTCATCACCATCAACGACACCCCGAGGAGAAGCACATGACCGAGCAAGCCGAAAAGGACATCGACCGGCAGCTGCAGCAGATCGCGCTGGATCACCTGTTCATCGACACCCTGGAAACCCGCAACAGCGACCGGCTGGACTTCCACGAGGTCAGCGTCTGGGCAGTCAAGAGCGCCTTGATGGCCGCCTACCAGGCGGGCCGGCAGGCCGCGCGGCAGGGCTGAGAAAGCAGCGGAAAGCGCTTGGCTTCTCCAGAGAACAGCGCGTTCATGACCACACCATCAACCACCACGAAGGAGCATCGAATGAGCACCATCCAACTCACCCCCGCCCAGCACGCCATCCTGGCCTACGCCGTCGAGCACACCGGTGGCAAGATCGAGTGGTTCCCCGACAACGTGAAAGGCGGCGCCCGCAAGAAGGTACTGGACGGTCTCTGCAATCGGGCCCTGATCACCACCGACGGCACCGACTGGTCCGTCGCCGCCGAAGGTTACGAAGCCCTGGGGCGCCCGCGTCCCGCGCCGGCCTCGGTGGAGGCAGATGCGGATCTCGAGGCGGAGGTCGCAGCCGCCGAAGCCACCTGGGCACAGCAGCGCGCCGAGACCAAGCCCCGCACCCGCGAGAACAGCAAACAGGCCCAAGTCATCGCGATGCTCCGGCGCCCGGAGGGCGCGACGGTACGCCAGATCTGCGAACTCACCGGCTGGCAGGCGCACACGGTGCGCGGCACCTTCGCCAACGCCTTCAAGAAGAAGTTGGGCCTCACCATCACCTCGGACAAGCCCGAGGACGGCGAGCGCATCTACCGGATCGCGTGATTCGAGCGGAAAGGGAAGCCAAGCAGAAAACGCTTGGCTTCCCGCGCCGGCAGCGCGTTCATACGGGTGTCGCAACCATCCACGCCAAGGAGCACAGCATGAAACCCACCCGCGCCATCCTCACCCACAGCAACTACGACGCCGACGACTACGCCTACCTCACCGCCAAGGGCTGGAGCGATGACGAAATCCTGGCCCGCTGGAGCGAAGAGGCTGCGCACGGCAACGGACCCTGCCACTGGGAAAGCGCGTCGGCCCGCGCCAAGCTGGCCGCCGTAACCGGTCGCCAACAGACGACGCGAGATGATTGAGATTGAGCTTGGCTTCCTGATCGAACAGCGCGTTCATACGTGTGTCGCAACGATCAACGAAGGAGACAACGATGACCACAGCCAAAACGATCCCCGCCACCCGCAACGAAGCCTGGGGCTTCTGGGGCACGATGGACGCGCACGCGCAATCCGCCTGGCCCATCGCGATGAACGCCATCTCCGACGCCACGGGACAGCCCTTCGAAGCGGTGCGGGCCTTCCTCGACAGCCGCCACGGACGCCACTTCGCGGACGAAGTCCTCAACCGCAAGCATGCGGGCCATGCCCTCCACGACGCGATCCGCGCCGCCACCCGGCAGTGGATGGAATGGACCATCGGACGCCGCACCAGTAAGGACTACGGTATCCCGCGCGGGCTTCCTTATCTGACCGGGTTCGTGATTCACTGCGAGATCGTCGAGGAGGAAGTCGCCGCCTGATCGAACGCCAGGCCATCCGATTCGCGGGTGGTCTGCTTGCCCGTCCAGTCCTGCCAGCGCCGCACGATCACGTCCGCATACTTCGGGTCGAGCTCGATCAGCCGCGCCACGCGCCCGGCCTTCTCGGCCGCGATCAGTGTCGTTCCGGAACCGCCGAAGGGGTCGAGCACCACGTCGCCGGGGCGGCTGGAGTTGCGGATGGCCCGCTCGACCAGATCCACCGGCTTCATGGTCGGGTGCAGATCGTTCTTCGCTGGCTTCTTGATCTGCCAGACGTCGCCCTGGTCGCGGTCGCCGCACCAGTGGCGCGTCGCGCCTTCGGGCCAGCCGTAGAGGATCGGCTCGTACTGGCGCTGGTAGTCCGAGCGGCCCAGCGTGAAGGTGTTCTTCGCCCAGATGATGAACGTGGACCAATGACCGCCGGCGGCGCGGAACGCCGCCTGCAGGGTGTCCAGTTCGCTGGAGGACATGGCGACGTAGATCGCGCCTCGGGTGTGCGCCATGATCAGCGCCAGCGCGTCGTAGATGAAATCGTAGAAGCCTTCGCCCAGCGCATCGTTGAGGATGGGGCGGTGCTTGCCCCGCCGCTTGTCCTTCGCGCTGTTGGCGTAGTTCACGTTGTAGGGCGGATCGGTGAAGACCATGTCCGCCCGCTCGCCGTCCGGAAACAGGCGCGCGTAGGCCTCGGTGGTGGTCGCGTCCCCGCAGACCAGGCGGTGCGGCCCGAGCCGCCAGACGTCGCCCGGCTTGGACACCGGCTCTTCCGGAATCTCCGGGACGGCGTCGTCCTCGGTCTGGCCTTCGTGCTCTGGCTCCTCACCGGCCAGTAGCTCGGCCAACGCATCGGCATCGAAACCGGTCAAATCGAGGTCGAAGCCTTCGTCCTGCAGTGCCTCAAGTTCGATGCGCAGTAGCACATCGTCCCAGGTCGAGAGCTCCGCGAGCCGGTTATCGGCGAGGACCAGCGCCCGGCGCTGCGTCGGCGTCAGGTGATCGAGCACCACCACCGGCACGGTGGACAGGCCCAGCTTGCGCGCGGCGGCGAGCCGCCCATGGCCCGCGACCAGCACACCGTCGGCGCCGACCAGGCAGGGATTGACGAAGCCGAACTCGGCGATGGAGGCCGCGATCTGGGCGATCTGCTCGTCCGAGTGCTGGCGGGCGTTCCGCGCGTAGGGCAGTAGCTTGTCGATCGGCCAGTGCTCGATGCGCTCGGCGAACCAGTTCACGCGGCCGCCTCCGCCGTCTCGCCCAAGCGCTCGGCCGAGACCTCGGCGAAGGGCTGGCCGGTGGCCGCGAGCACGGGCTCCATGCCCGGGTGGTGCTGCAGCCAGCGGCGCAGCGCGACGTCGACGTACTCGGGCGCGAGCTCGATGGCGCGGACCCTGCGGTCGGTGAGTTGCCCGGCCAGCAGCGTGGTGCCGCCGCCGGAGAACGGCTCGAAGACGATCTCGCCCACGTCGGTGTAGGCCTCGATGAAGAACTTCGGCAGGCCCAGCGGGAATACGGCCGGATGGTCGATACCATCACCGATGCGGCCGCGCTGGCGCGTCACCTCGACGACGGAATCCGGGATGCGGAACTCCTGCGTGGGCTGTCCGGCGTGGTTCCATTCGCCGACCTTGCCATCCTTGGCGCGCATCGCGGTGGATGACCCATCGGCGCGCAGATGCGTCTCGTGACCGGCCCACTTGCAGGGCACGATCTTGTTCGGCTTGCGCGCCTGGCGGTTGAAGTGGAACACGAACTCGTGGCGCGGCGCGAGGCGCCCGGCCCAGTCGCCGGGCACGGTCACCGACTGATCCCAGACGTACCAGCCGAAGCGGCGCCAGCCCTGAGTGCGCATCCATTCGATCCAGCCGTCCCAGTACGGCTGCCACTCGCCGTCGCGATGGACCAGGCCGAGGTTGACCAGGATTTGCGCGTCCTCGTGCAGCGCGCTGCGGGCGGCGCCGAACACGCCCTGCATGAGCGCGTTCCAGTCAACGATTCCGCCGGTGGTGTAGTCGCGCTGGTTCGCGTAGGGCGGGCTGGTAAAGAGCAGGTGAGCGCGCTCGCCATTGATGAGGCGCGCGACGGCGGCCGCGTCGCTGCTGTCGGCGCAGAGCAGCCGGTGTTCGCCCAGCAGCCACAAGTCGCCGGGCCGCGTGACCGCAACCGTGGGCGGCGTGACGTCGTCCTCGTCCGCGTCGCCTTCCGGCGCACGCTCGTCCTCATCGGCGGACGGTTCCGTCTCCTCGATGTGGTCGAGCAGGCCTTCGATCTCGGAGGCAGAGAAGCCGGTCAGGTCCAGATCGAAGCCGGCGTCGGCCAGTTCGGCGAACTCCAGCGCCAACATCGCCTGGTCCCAGCCGGCATCGAGCGCGAGCCGGTTGTCGGCGATCACGTAGGCGCGCTTCTGCGCAGGCGTCAGGTGCGCAAGCTCGATCACCGGCACCTCGGCGAGCCCCAGCTTGCGTGCGGCCAGCAGCCGGCCGTGACCGGCGATCACACCGTGCTCGCCATCGACCAGGATCGGGTTGGTCCAGCCGAACTCGGCGATGCTGGCGGCGATGCGCGCGATCTGCTCGTCGCTGTGCGTGCGCGGATTGCGGGCGTAGGGGATCAGCGTCTCGACCTTGCGGTACGTGACGGCGAGCGTGTCCAGAATCGGTGCCTCGGAAACGAAGAAGCCCGCCGACGGCGGACCGTGGGCGGGCTGGGAGTGTCGGGGAGAAGGTCTCGGGCTGGAGGGCTGCAAACCGCAAACCCTGCAAACCTCGGTTTGCACCCTGACGCTATCGAAGCGCCGCGCTCGCGCCCCCCGCATGGCTTTTCGGCCAGGAAGGACCCATCGCGCTCGGCGGGTCGGATCGCGAAGGCAGAAACGACGAAGACCACGGATCGCTCCGTGGCCTTCGCACATGCTTCTCTCGCGAGGTTAGCGAAATCCTAGCGCAAAAACGGGTGAAGTGTTGCACGTCCAAAATGGCTCGAAACCGGCATCGTTCCGCATCCGCCCGCATGGCTTGGATCACTTTGGAAACGACCCGCAACTTCACTCATGAAAGGCTGGCCACGGTCCGGCGGGTCTGCTCGTTCAGACGGCAGGCGACGATGTCGAGCGCCTTCTGCCACCGCCGCCAGGCCGTAGTGCGGTCGCAGCCGAAGCGGGCGCAGATGTCGCGCCAGCGGTGGTGCTCGGCGCGCATCCACACGAGATGCCGTTCCTCTTCCTCCAGCCACAAGACCCAGCGCATGGTCTCGAGCATCCGCTCGACCGTCTCGGGTGCGGGCGGGAAGCGCCGGATCGAGGGTTCGGCCCCCAGCGTCTCCCAGGGCATGCGCCGGATCGCGGGCCAGGTGTTGAAGTAGCCCTGCACGCGCACGGGCGGCAGGCGGTGGGCGGTGATGGCCGCCTCCCGGAAGCGTTCGGCCACACGCTCGACGGTCCACTCAGCCATGGCGCGCCTCCCGTGCACCGTAGAGCCGCTCGCCGATTCGGCGGATCAGCTCGCGTTCCATCCAGTCGAGCCGGTCGTCGTCGAGGCAGACGACGAGCAGGCGTTGCTCGCGCCAGCCGCGGCGTTTGACGGCCTCCACGTCCATCGACTCGGGTTGCAGCCGGCCGAGCGGGCAGCGGTAGCGAGGGGTCGGAACAATCATCTCAGTCCTCCTGCGCCGCGTCGTGAAGCTCGAGGGCCCAGAGCAACAGCGCCAGTGCGTCGGCCTCGTTGTCGTCCTCGGGCCGGAAACCCAGGGCCTGCATGGCGGCCACCATCGCTTGCTTGCCGGCGTTGCCCTTGCCGGTGGCGTGCTTCTTGATCGTGCCCACCGGCACGCCCTGGTACGGGATGCCGTGGTGCTCGCACCAGGCGGTCAGCTGGGCCATGAAGCCGCCGTAGGCGTGGGCGGCATCCACTCCGGCGTGGCGGCGGACCTCCTCGAAGTACACCGCATCCAGCCCGTCCGCCGATTGTTTGACCTCGGTGAGCCAGCGCTTGAAGCGCAGGTAGCGCATGCCGCCGCCCTCGAAGCGCTGGGGCTTGAAGGACTCCGAGCCGCTGGTGATGGAGCCGTCACGGCCGAGCAGCGCCCAGCCGGTCCGCGTGCCGAGGTCGAGGCTCAGGATGGCCGTGCCCGGTTCACGATCCCGACCGTCGATGCCGGGCAGACCCCTTCGGGTCGGGGGAGAGGACACGACGTGGTCCTCTCCCCCCGAAGGGGGGAGGGAGTTTTCGCCAACTGGGAAATCCCCGAAAGGTAAGTAAAAACATGGTGTTAGCTCAGTTGGCAAATTGGCAGGCGTTGCCAACTGCCAACTTGCCGACTGATCTGTAATGCATTGATTTTTTTGATTTTCCAGTTGGCAGACGTTTGCCAACTGAATCCAGTTGGCAAAATTCGGGTTCCAGTTGGCAGAATTTTTGCCAACTTGCCTGCGCGTGTTCATGCGTCCTCCTGCGGGTCGATGAAGTCGTCTTGGTAAACCCACACCTCGGGGTTCTCGACCGGCAATGCGGCCCCCGATTGCGGGCATTTGAAGTGGGTAGGTAATACCGGTAGCTCGCGCAGCGGCACTTCGCCGGTGTCGGGATCGGGCTCGCCCGCCGGTATGCGCAGCACCATGCCCTCGACGCACAGGTAGCCGTACTTGGTGCGGCCGATGCGTGGCAGGCCATAGTCCTGTGCGTTGCGGAAGTACTTGATGTAACCCTGGGTCGAAAGCGCAGAGAGGCGCTCGCGGATGGTGCGCTCGCCACCGAGCCCCGCCTTGCCCTCGAAGCTTTCCGCGAACTGGTTGGCGGTGTAGCAGCGCCCCTGGGCCGCCTCGTCGAACAGGATCTGCAGGATGGCGTCGCGCTTGCGCCGGCGCTCGGCATCGAGGCGCTCGCCATAGTCCCTCATCACCAGCCGCGCGTTGGCATCCACCTCCCGCCACTCGCCCCGGATCTTGTCCACGTGCATCGACGGGATGGCGGCACCGTTGCGCAGCTCGAAGAAGAGCTGGCGCGTGGTTCGCGTTTCGTCCGGTCGAAACAGCAGCATGCCGGTGGTGTAGTAACCGCGCAGGCTGCCGGCCCCGGCCAGCGCCTGGAACGGGTCCTCCTCGAACTGCTTCTTGCCGAGTTTTTTGGTGTGGTGGGCCAGCACGATGCCGGCGTCCGGGTTCACCGCATCGCGCAGGCGTTCGACCCGCTGCGACAGGAAGTAGAGCATCGCCGCGTTGTCGTTCTCGCCGCCGGACTCCCCGCCGTCGAAGACGTTGCGGATGGGGTCGATGGCGATGATGTCCGGCAGCTCGTCGCCGAAGGCCTGCTTGATCGCGGGGATGACCTGGGCGAGGCCGGCGTCGTCCAGGATCAGCCGCAGCTGCGGCGTGGCGACGAAGTTGACGCGCGCTTCACCGATGCGACTGGGCGGTAGGCGGATCTCCTTCACACGCTCGCGCAGGTAGTGGTACTGCACCTCGGCTTGCAGATAGAACACCCGCAGCGGGCGCGGCGGCGTCATGGCGAGGAAGGTGGCGCCCGCCGCCATGTGCGTGAGCCATGCGAGCAGAAAGTCACTCTTGCCGACCTTGGGCGCACCGCCGAACACCAGCAGGCCGCCGGGTGTGAGCACGCGCGGTGCGATGAGATCGGGCGGCAACGGCGAGTCGTCGTCGAGCAGCGCACCCAGGGTGAAGGTCGGCAGTGTCGGCGCCGCCCCCTTGACGACCCTGCGCTCGCCCTCACGAATGAAGGTGGCGCAGTCGAAGCCCTCGGCCACGGCATCGGCCGCGTCCCACTTGTCCGGTTTATCCATGGGCGGCACGAGGATGGCGACCGACGCCGCGCCCGCCGTCACGCAGGCACGGGCGGCGTTCTCCGCGTAGTCCCAGCCCGGGACGTCGCGATCCGGCCAGACCAGCACGTGCTTGCCCGCGAGCGGCGTCCAGTCGGTCTTGTCGATCGGCGCCCGCGCGCCGTTCATGGCCGTGGTCGCCGTGATGCCCGTCCCGATCAGGGCGCAAGCCGCCTTCTCGCCCTCGACCAGCACCACGTCACGCGCATTGGCCACGGCCGGCAGGTTGTAGAGCGGACGCGGATCGGGGGCGCGCCACATGCGGGCGCGCACGTCCCAGGGGCGGTACTCCTTGCCGGTGGGCGGGTCGTAGCGGTAGACGCAGGCGATCAGTCTGCCATCCGCCGTGAGGTAGTCCCACTTGGCGGTATAAGGGCCGAGTTCGTCGACGGGGGCGCTGCGGGCATTCGATCGCTCCGGGGTGTGACCGATGGATGGTGCAAGCCCGAGCCATTGACGGATTTCCTCCGCGATCCGGGGGAAGTCGTGCCGGGCGGAGAGTCCACGGGAACGGGCCCACAGATCGATGACGTCGCCGCCTTCGTCGGTCGCAAAATCCTTCCACAGCCCACGCCGTTCACCATCGAGCTCGACCACCAGGCTCTTGCCGCGATTGCCGTCGATATCGCCGACATAGAATTTACCGCCGCGGATGCGGCCCTGCGGGAACAGGTAGAGCAGCACCGCCTCCAGGCGCTCGAGCAGGCCTCGGCGCAGCGAATCGGTATCGGGGAGTGCCATTCCCTGCTGTTCGGGTGCGTCGTTGTAGTCGAGCCAAATGACGTCTGCCATCAAGCCGACCCCCAACACCGGTCCTGCCAAGGGCACGACTTGCATGTGACATGGGTCGGCGTAGTGGCGTGCCGGGGCAGCAGCTCGCCCGCCTCGGTGGCGGTGATGACGCGCACGGCCCGATCCGACATGCGCTGCGCGAGCCCGCCATCGAACGGTACGAGTTCGAACCAGATCTCCTCGCTGTCCTTGTTGATGGCGGTGAACAGCGCGGGATTGCTCGCGATGCCCGGCACGGCGCCTTCCATGTAGGCCTGGTAGACGGCGATCTGCGCGGCATAGATCGGCTTGGCGCGCGCCACACCCTGCTTGACGGTTTCGCGCCAGGACTTGTCGTTCATCGTCTTGCACTCCCACAGCGCGGGATAAGCAAGCTCGATGTCGGCAGGGCCGGCGGCGAGAATCCCGTCGACGTGCCCCTGGATGCGTCCGCCGGCGACGGAGAAACCGAACTGCTCCCCATCGGCCCTGCGGGTGTAGAGCTCGAAGCCGGCGAGGCGCAGCCAGCGGATCGCCAGATCCTCCAGGGCATGGCCGACCTCGAACACCCGCAAAACCCGCCCGGGCAGCTCGCGCCCCGGATCGACCGCGGCCTGGGCGTACTCGTACTGCAGGGCGCGCTCGCAGGCCACGCCGAGCCGGGAGGCACCGAGGTAGGTCCGAGATACCTGTGCTGCCCGTTCACGCGCCAGCGCTTCGTCGATGACAGCGTTGACGCGCTCGTGGAACCTGGGGCGGTGGTTGTAATCGAGCATCACCGCCTCCTCAAAACGGCACATCGTCGGGCGTGCGCTCCCGCAGGTTGTCGAAGTAGGCGGTGAGCACCACATCGACCAGTTGCAGGACCTCTTCCCGGGTGTAGCTCGCGAGCGACCGGTCCATGCCGATGGACGCCACGTACTCGCCGAGCGAGGGCAGGACCGCCTCCATCGCGGCCTTCTCGTTATGGGTGGGATCGATCACGACACCGCCTCCCGCCTTCAGTCGTTGCAGATGAATGTCCTGGCAGCGCATGGAGCAGAAGCGCTTGAACAGGCGCTTGCCGTCCGGCGCACGCGAGCCGTTCCTCGGCGACAGCCAGCAGAAGCCGCGTCCCTCTCGTCCGCAGATCGCGCATATCACGCCGCCCTCCGGTGTTCGTCGTTGGCTGCCAGCACAAGGCGATGGATCGACGACTTGTTGAACTGGAACGCGAGCAGCGCCGAGGCCTGGTAGCGGGTGAGCCCGAAGTCGGCGCGCATGGCCTGCGGCAGGTAGCGCAGCTGCTTCTCGGTGGGCGGTTCGTTGAGCCAGCGGCGGGTCTTGTGGGCGGTGTCGAGGGACTCGTTGTCGTTGAGCCAGTCGTCCGCCTTGGCCATGCAGACGCTGCGGTCGCCGACCGCCAGCAGACGGGGCGGAAGACTCCGGCCGCCACCGACCGCGTGCCAGCGCCCGTTGAGGAAGAAGATGCCGCCCCAGGCTTGGAGGCCGGTGGCCATCAAGGCATCGTCGCAGCCGAAGAGATCGCACCAGCGGAAGTTGGAGCGCTTGAGCAGGTCGATCTCCGTCATGACGAAGTCGTCCATGGCTTCCGCCTGCTCGGCCGGATCAATGGTCCACTCGAAGCCGCACAGTGGGCATTCGCGGCAGCCGAGCGGCACCGTCGCCTCGCAGGAGGGGCACTCCTTGGTGGGCGCCTGCCCCTGGTGCTGGTGGCCGTCCAGGTTGGCCTCCTGCTCCAGCGAGCCGTGCATGAGGGTCGCGGTGCCGAAGTCGAGGACGATGCAATCGGTCTTGACCACGCCGGGATGCTCGGCCGGATCGACGGTGCGCAGCCCCCGCCCGATCATCTGGGTCAGCGTCGACTTGTGCGAGCTCGGGCGCAGCAGCACCACGCAGGAGGTGGGTGTGTAATCGTAGCCTTCAGTCAGCACCGCCACGTTGACGACTACTTGTGCCTCGCCGCTTTCATATTCGGCGAGCCGGACCTTGCGCTCGGCGTCCGACAACTCGCCGTGGATGAGCACGGCGCGGATGCTGGCGGCGACAAACGCGTCGGCCACGCACTGCGCGTGGGCCACGGTGGAGCAGAACACGATGGTCTTGCGCTCGCCCGCCTTCTCGCGCCAGTGACGGATCACCGCGTCGGTGATCGGCGTCCTGTTGAGGATCGCCTCCACCTCGGTCATGTCGAAGTCGGTGGCGGTGCGGCGCACCTGGGCGAGGGCCGATTGCGCGCCGACATCGATGACGAAGGTGCGCGGCGGCACCAGATGGCCGGAGGCGATGAGCTCGCCCAGGGTGATCTGGTCGGCCACGTTGCTGAAGACCTCCCGCAGCCCCTTGCCGTCGCTGCGTGCGGGCGTGGCCGTGGCGCCGAAGATCAGCGCCCTGGGGTTGCGCGACAGCACGCGATCTATCACGCGCCGATAGGACGGCGAGGCGGCATGGTGCGCCTCGTCGACCACCAGCAGATCGAGCGTGGGCATCGCGTCGAGATGCGCGTCGCGTGAGAGCGTCTGCACCATCGCGAAGGTGGCGCGCCCGGCCCAGGACTTCTCCTTGGCATCGAACACCGAGGTCGCGACGCCCGGATTGACCCGGCCGAACTTCTCCCGGTTCTGGGCGGTGAGCTCATCGCGGTGCGCGAGGATGCAGGCCTTCGCGTCGGGCTCCTCCAACACGCCGCCGGCGACCGCCGACAGCATGATGGTCTTGCCGGAGCCGGTCGGGCCGATGGCCAGGGTGTTGCCGTGCAGGTAGAGCGCGGCGAGCGAGCGCTCCACCAGCAGGGCCTGACGGGGACGAAGCATCATGCCGGCAGTCCCCCTTACTGCGCCCAGCTCGGACGGCCCGTGACCGGAGCGCGACCCGTGGCTTGGGCATATGCGTTGGGCGTGGTGGCCGAAGGCGCCGGCGCACGCGGTGCCCCCATCAGCGCGGCGTAGTCCTTGTGATCGGGCTGGATCGCCTGCTTGATGACGGCCTTGTCCTGGCCGTTCTGATCCTTCTCCCAATCGACCTTACCGAGGAACTCGATGCCGTCGAGGTCGGCGAACCCGGCGATGCGCCGCGCGTTCTGGGCCTGGGGGCTGGCGTCGCCCGGATGGACGCCGCGCGCGGAGTTCAGGATCGCCTTGACGAAGGCGCGGCCCATGTTGGCCCACTCGGGACCCTTGGGGCTGTAGAGACCGATCAGCGACCACAGCTTGCGACGGGCGTACTCACCCTCCATCACCACGAACTCGCAGTTGAGGTACACCGAGCCGGTGTTGTCGTTGCGGGTGGCGTAGCCGCCGGTCCAGCCCTGGCTCGCATCGTCGAAGCCGCCCGGGCGAATGGTCATGCGCACGCGCACCAGCGTGCCCTTGGGGATCAGGTCGAACGAAGACTGCTCGTTGGCATCGTTGAAATCGAAATAACTCATGGTCGTGGCTCCTTATTGCTGTACGGGTTCGGAAGGCGCGGGGCGCGCGAAGTCGAGGCGTTCGAGGGCGGGGCGCGCGGGGCTGGCGATCTTGGCCATCAGCCGGCCGAGGTGCGGTTCCTCGATCTGGTCGAGGCGGCCGGAGCGGTCCTTGGCGGGGTAGCCCCAGGGGTTGAGCGTGTGGCAGACGAAGGCGCGGTAGGCGCTGCCGTCGTCGGCCTTGAGCTCGGCCAGCGTCACCACCTCGTCGACGATGCCGGGCAGCTCGAGCCCGGTCTTGGAGCCGTCGATCTGCAGCTGGAAGACGCGGCGATTGAAGTCGTCGAGACGCTCGTCGAGGATGCCGACGAACCACACGTTCTTGCCGCGGGTGTGCTGTAGGTGGGTGAGCCAGGCGATCATCTCCTGGCCCATCAGGCCGTAAGCGCCGCGTGTGTCCGGCTTGCCGGTCTTCTCCGAGTAGGCCTGCGGCTGGCCCTTGCACCATTGCAGGCACAGGCGCCCGGCGACGGTGATCGAGTCGACGAACACCGTGTCGTAGCGGTCGAGCACGGACGGGTCGCCGAAGCGCGCGCAGACGGCATCGAAGTGGGCCTGGCTGAAGGGCTGGTCCTCGCGCAGCGCCGGGTTCGGACCGCCGATGAACACCGCGAAGTCGCGGCACTCCTGCCAGGTGCGCGGGCGGATGGTGTCGCCGGCCCACCCCTCGACGGCGAGGTCGCCCGCCTCGAGGTCGAAGAACAAGGTGGCCTCGGGCGCCAGGGTCCAGAGCTGCGAGGTCTTGCCGATGCCGCTCTTGCCGACCAGCACGCCTTTCACGCCGCGCTTCTCGGCCAGACGCTGGTCGGCGGAGATGATGGGGAGGCTCATGAGCGGCCTCCTTTGTCGGCGAACGCGTGTCCGATCCGGTGTGCGCCGAGTGCGCCGTGTTTGCGGGCGAGGTCGTAGAGCTCCCGCAGAGCGTTCATGCGGCGGCTGATGGGCCGGACCTCGTTTTCGAGGGCGATGACGGCGAAGGCGATCTGGTCCAGGGTGGCGCTTTCGAGCGGCATCTCGATACCATCCACGCGGACCGTGGCCGGCAACTCGTCCAGCAGGTAGGGATGCTTGTTCTTCAGCTTCTCGAGCAAAGTGCGGTTCTTGAACATGGCGGTCACTCCTTCATCAGGGCGAGGCGGAAGCCGGGCTTGCCGGTCTTGAGCGTGCGTGCGGGCGCGAAGGCGCTCTTCAGCGACTCCGGCCAGGCGTTGAACTTGGTTTCCGAGACGCGATAGCTGATCTCGACGTACTCGGCCGGGTCCTCGCCGCCGTTGGCGATGCGGCGAACGACCTCGGCAAGGCGCCGCTGATCCCACTCGACCCGCTTGGGTAGGTCGGCAGTGACGCGCACGTGGCCGTCATCGAAATGCACGATGCCGGTGTCCTTGCCGGCGGCCAGGCGCAGGGCATGGGCGCGGTCGGCGTATTTCAGTTCGAGTGCCCGGTCGATGTGCTCGACGATGGCGCGGGCCACCGAGAGCAGATCGGCGGCATCGTTCTTCAGCTGGAACAGCGCCTCGCTTTGCAGCGCGGCCAGCTCGCCGGCCGGCGTGGCGAGAACCTGGTCGGGGGTGAGGCGGCTCATGCGACACCTCCCGCGCCGACGCGCTCGGAGGTGCTCTTGCGCAGGCACTCCGCCTCGTAGGACTCGACGTCCTCGACGCGGTAGAGCACGCGGCCTTGGATCTTCAGAAAGACCGGCCCGATCCCTTCGGAGCGCCAGCGTTCCAAGGTGGCTTCGCTGACGCCCCAACGGTCGGCCAGTTGGCGTTGGTTGAGGTGTTTGATACTCACGTTTTTCTCCTTTCGGGTGATTGCGAAAACGTGAGGTCAGTGTCGGATTCGTGATGTGCGGGCGTCCGCCACCACCATGTACGGGCGGATGTACGGGCCCGGCCGAAACGGGGAAATACGGGCCACAGAAAACAAAAAACCGCCCGAAGGCGGTCATGCGGAACAGGGACGGGAAGATGCTGGGGTCAGTCGAGCAGGAACCCGTACTTGCCCTTCTCGGGGTTGGCGATGTAGTCCTCCCACTCGGTGTTGCCGCTGAAGAGGTTCTGCATGCGCTGGCTGCGGGCGGTTTTCTTGTCCGGGTATGCGGCCCCCAAGATTTCGCCGGCTGGCAACAGCCAACGGTCGTTCATTGCCTGCTCGTACATGTAGCGGACGGCCGCCGCTTGGCGTTCGCCCTTGATCACCCAGGGCTTGTTGCTCTTGCTGCGGATGGTGAGCGTGTTGGTGTACTCGTCGAAGTGGACCGGTAGGAGCGGGCGAAGCATCCCGTCCGCAGGCGTCGCCAGGATGCGATGGAGCAGGTCCATGTCCACGGTGGGTGTTGTCACGTAGTCGACGAGTACCTGGCGCACCGCCGCGAATCGGTAGTTCCTGGGGGGACGCACGAACTCGGGCAACGGCTGACCCGACGTCAGGATCAGGCCCTGGTCGGGGATGGTCGGCGAATGGAAGTGCCGGAACACGTCTTCAACCGATTGCGCGAGGCCGCGCGCGAACCAGACGTCAGTGTGTGCCGGGCCGACCCGGGCTTTGCCGAGATTCCAGAGCACTCCATCAATTGAGGGCGAATCGATCCCTTTGCGCAGCGCCTTCGGAATGTCGAGCAGATCGGCGACGACGCCGAGAAACGCGGCGGGGCGAACGACATGGACCGCCGCCTCCGCGGCATCGATGAATTTCAGCCGGAAGGTTTCCGGGCAGCGATACCGGTACCGGGAGGGATCGTCGTCTTCCTCCAGTTCGACGGGGACGTGTTCGTCTCGGCACGGCGCCGGGTAGGAGCCGGAGTACCCGACGCATTCGAGCCACGCATCCCGTTCCTTGGGCGGCATCGGCATCATACGGGCGAGGTCCCAGCCAGGGACGCCGCGCAGGCGTTGCCCCTCGACATCGACGAGCATCTGATGAGAGCGCTCGAACAGGTCGATCAGGTCAAGCAGCGACTTCGTCGACAGGCGCTTCGACGACATCACCGATCTCCTTGACCAGCTTCCATTTGGCGAGCAGTCGATCACACAGCGCGCGATCCTTCTCGCGCTTGGTCTTGATGTTGCACTTGTTGTCGTCACGCAGGATGACGGAGATCGTTCGCGCCCGCTCCCGCCCGACCTTCTTCAAACGGATCGACAATCTGGCGTAGGTCAGGCGGTGATGGCGGAAGTCGAAGGATGGGCCGATCAGCGACTTCGCGGCCGTGTGGATGTCGTCGGGGTCCTTGGCCCAGATCTTCACCAATAGCGAGCGGTGGTTTGAGTCCGAGTAGCCGAGCTCGGCCACCTTGACCGAGGCGACGTTTTCGCCTGAGAGGTCGAAGCTGCGCGGCGCCGCGAGGCTTTGGTAGTCGTACTGCTTGAGCGGGATCCTCTCGCCCGAGAAGGGAGACTGCAGCAGACAGTCCGCAGCGATACGCGCCAACGCCTCGCGCCCGTCGGTCTCCCTGGACAGCACTTCCAGGTGGCCGTTGTCCGGCTCGTAGGTAATGTGGGAGGACACGGCGCGGACCACTTCCTGGGCCACCAGTTCGCTGGCTTGCACGCAGTCGATGATCTCGGGCGGACGGTTGTTGTGGACGCTGATCTGGTAGAGATCGACGTCCTCGCCGGTCTGCGAGTTCGGCCGCAACCGCTTGAAGATCTGAATGGCGACGTCGTCCTTGGCGCAGCCGAGCTGCCGAGCCACGTTCTCGTGGAACGCGTCCTTCGCCTTCTCGTCGGTCGCCATGACGAGAGCCTTCGGCGCGACGAAGCCCGAGTAGCACGTGACGCTCTGGCGGAACACGTCGGCCTGCCGGGCATCCAGCGCTTCCTTGAAGATCTCGGCGGCATTCGCGTACAGCCACAAGGCACGCTCGTATTGGTCGCGCAAGGCATCGAAAGCTTCACGATCCGCATCATCGAAGATGCCGTCCCGGAACCCCTCGACGACGTCCTGACCCGCACCGTCAGTCAACAGGATGATCTTCTCGGCGACCTCCTCGATCCTCTGCCGCTCCAGTACGGGCAAGGCGGCCAGCACGGCCTCCATGACCTGGCGATGTTCCGTCTTGGTCTTCTTCTTTTCGAGTTCCGGCATGACGAGCCCGAACTCGTCCGCCATGAAGGAGTGGAACCGCTCGGGCTTCAGGTGCCCGAGCAGCTTGGCCAGATTTTCAGCATCATTCATTCGTTCTTGTTCTCCCATGTGACGAAGAATCCTTTCCGGGCGTCAGTGCCGGCCGCTCAATCTTGCTTCGCGGTGAAGAGGGCGAGCCGCTTATTGATCTCGGCATGCGGCAGCCGTGTCCGCGGGTCGTCCAGCATGCCGCGCAGCGCCTTCGCGAGCGTGGGCTTGCGCACGATGCGGTGCTCGGCAAACCGGTCGATGACCCACAAGACGCCGTGCACCTCGAGGTGCTCTTCGTCGGCGAGGGCACGCATGCGCTTGTCACCCGTCAGCAAGGGCCAGTCGTTGGTCACGGCCAGGGTGACGGCAAGGCAGTCGTGGAGGGTGAGCTTGGGTCGGGCCGTCTGATAAGTGACGGCCTGGGCCATGCCCTCCGCATCCAGGGACTCGACCCGCAGGCCCAAGCCCTTGAGCTGCTCCCGGTCGATCTCACCGAGATCGATGAGCTCGTCCTCGTACAGGGCGTCGGGTACCGCAAACTCAAACGGCAGCTTGAAGAGCGCCTCGAGGAGGGACCATTTCGCCAGCTCAATCAGAATCGAGGCATCGCTCACCAATACCCGCACGATAGGTCACTCCGCGGGTCCTGACATGATCCGGCTCACCTCGCCCGTACTCTTGCGCAGCAGCTCTGCGGCTTTGGGGAGCGAGATGACGTCCTCTGCCAGGGCGCGGAGCACCAGGCGCTGGAAGCGTCTGGGTTCCTCCATCGAAGGGAGCGGCTCGGGCTCGGCCTTGCGCCAGGTGCGGCCGATGCCGCGAAACACGGTCTGCAAGGTCCCCTCGGTGATGACGCCGAGGTCGCGCAGCCGGACGATCAAGGCGGCGGCGCTGACGCCGTACATGCGCTTGATCTCGATGATCTCGGCGTAGCCGAAGGCATGGCGGCGCTGCCCGACCTCGAACAGCAGGTCCTCCCGGGGCATCAAGAGGGCGCTGGCGAAGCGCTGGCACGCTTTCTCCTCGTCCAGGTCGCCGTCGATGGCCATCACCATATGGCCGAGCTCGTGAGCCAGGGTGAAGCGCCGGCGTTCCACCGATTTCGCCACCGAACCCACGATGACCGGTACCTTCTCCTGGCCCGGCCGCGCCACCCGGCAGGTCAGTCCGTCGACCGAGAGCGGGAAGTCGAGCTTGAGCACCTTGATGCCGTGCTCTTCGAGCAGCTCGGTAACGTTGGGGATCGCGTCGCCACCCAGGTTCCAGGCCTTGCGGACGCTCTCGGCGGCGGTCTCCGCATCATCGAGGTCGGAGACCTTGAAGGGAGCCCCTTCGGGCTTGTCCCACACATGGCTGCCGATCTCCAGCAGGTCTTCGACGAGCAGGTAGCGGTCGAGGCTGTCCAGGACGGCGGCTTCCACCATGGCGCGCTCCTGGGCCCGGGTCGCAGCGGTCTTGCGAAACTCCACCCCCTCGAGGCGGATCTCCGAGGGGCTGAACAGGTAGCTCAGCGGGACGCCGAGCGCCTTGGCGAGTTTCAGGGCGGTCGCCGAACCGGGCAGCATCTCGTTGCGCTCATAGCGGCCGATCGCCTGGGCACTGACCGCATGGTTGATGGCATCGGCCAGTCCCCGAAGGGACAGGCCGGAGCGCTTGCGGGCCAGTTTCAGTCTTTCGCCAAACATTGGGGAGCGTCCTCTTTTGTTTACAGTTTACGTATGAAGCTTTGTTTCGTAAACATCGCCAATTCTGTTCGCTTGGCGCAACCCGATCCCGCGAACTCCTTCGCACCAGCCCCCATCGGTCCGCACCGGCCCGAAACTCCCTGATGGCCGAGGTCACGGCCTGACCGGACAATCTCGTCATCGAGCGAGTTGGACGTTCAGGACCGATACCGATGTGCACGATCAACCACCTACCACCCGAACGGATGACGCCGGAGCAGCGCCGGCAAGAGGTCGCGTCCTTGCTGGCGCGCGGCCTCGTCCGACTGCGCGACGCCGCGGTCGCGCAGTCCGCAGGTCACCCCACGGAGAGCGAGTTTGAGCTTGGCTTCTCCGGCCACCAGCGCCTTCATAGCCACCCCGTCAACAACACTTTGGAGGAGGCTCCATGAAGGCAAGCACCGTCCCACCCACCCCGCCGAGCGTCGTCGCCCGGATCGCCGGGCTCCCGGATCTCTCGATAGAGGAAATGAGGGCGCTTTGGCGAGAACTCTTCGGCAGCGACAACCCGACGCCCAATCGCCAGTTCATGGAGCGGCGGATCGCGTACAAGCTGCAAGAGATCGAGTTCCGCAAGGTCGATCCCAGCCTCTTGGAGCGCAACAAGCGGCGCATCAAGGCCCTGGTGGAGACCGGCAAGGCGCGCAAGCTCGATCGCGACATCCGGCTGATGCCCGGCACCGTGCTCACCCGGGAGTACCAGGGGATCGAGCACCGGGTGACGGTCGCCCAGGACGGACAGTATGAGTTCGAGGGCAGGCGCTACCCGAGCCTGTCCATGATCGCCCGCGAGATCACCGGCACCCGCTGGTCCGGGCCGCTCTTCTTCGGCGTGAAGGCACCGGCCAAGGCGAAGAATCCGAAGAAGCAGGGAGGTCGGCGATGAACGAAGCCCTGAAGCGCCGCCTGCGCTGCGCCGTCTACACTCGGAAGTCCACCGACGAGGGGCTCGACCAGGAGTACAACTCCATCGACGCCCAGCGTGACGCCGGCCACGCCTACATCGCCAGCCAGCGCGCGGAGGGCTGGATTCCGGTGGCCGACGACTACGACGATCCCGCCTTCTCCGGTGGCAACATGGACCGGCCGGCGCTCAAGCGGCTGCTGGCCGACATCGAGGCCGGCAGGATCGACATCGTGGTGGTCTACAAGATCGATCGCCTGACGCGATCGCTGACTGACTTCTCGCGAATGATCGACGTCTTCGAGCGCCACGGGGTCTCCTTCGTCTCGGTCACCCAGCAGTTCAACACCACCACCTCGATGGGGCGGTTGATGCTCAACATCCTGCTCTCCTTCGCCCAGTTCGAGCGCGAGGTGACCGGCGAGCGCATCCGCGACAAGATCGCCGCCAGCAAGCGCAAGGGCATGTGGATGGGTGGCGTGCCGCCGCTCGGCTACGACGTCGAGAACCGGCGGTTGGTGCCCAACGAGCGCGAGGCCAAGATCGTCCGCCACATCTTCCAGCGCTTCGTCGAGCTCGGGTCCTCGACCCTGCTCGTGAAGGAGCTGCGCCTCGACGGCGTGACCTCCAAGGCCTGGACTACCCAAGACGGGCGGGTGCGCGATGGCAAGCCCATCGACAAGAGCCTCGTCTACAAGATCCTCAACAACCGCGTCTACCTGGGCGAGATCCGCCATCGCGATCAGTGGTATCCGGGCGAACACCCGCCCGTCGTCGAGCGCAGGCTGTGGGATGCCGCCCAGGCGATCCTCGCGCAGAACTCGCGTGTGCGAGGCAACAACACCCGCGCCCGGGTGCCGTTCCTGCTCAAGGGGATCGTCGTGGGGATCGATGGCCGGGCGCTCACGCCCTGGTCCACGCGCAAGAAGAACGGACGTATCTACCGCTACTACCTGCCGACGCGGGAGAACAAGGAGCACGCCGGCGCCTCCGGGCTGCCGCGCCTGCCGGCCGGTGAACTGGAGGCCGCCGTGCTGGAGCAGATGCGCCGGGTGCTGCGCGCCCCGGCCATGGTCGCCGGGGTGGCCGAGCGCGCCGCCCGGCTCGACCCCTCCCTGGACGAGGCCCAGGTCACGGTGGCCATGACCCGGCTGGATGCGATTTGGGATCAGCTCTTCCCGGCCGAGCAGCAGCGCATCGTGCGGCTCCTCATCGACAAGGTGATCGTCTCGCCGGACGACATCGAGGTGCGGTTCCGGCCCAACGGCATCGAGGTGCTCGCCCTGGAGCTGCGCCCCGAGCCCGCCCCGGAAACCCTTGAGGAGGCCGTGGCATGAATGAAATCTTGATCGACAAGACCGGTCAGCCAGAGGTGATCACCGCGAGCGACGGCAGCCTTACCATCGCTGTGCCGATCCGGATCAAGCGCCGCGGCAGCCGCAAGGCCGTGGCCCTTCCGGACGGCAGCGCTGTCCAGCCCCGTCCCTGGGATGACACGCCGACGCCGATCCAGCTCGCGCTCGCCCGCGGCCACCGCTGGCTGGCGATGGTGGAGTCCGGCGAGGCGCGCACGCTATCCGAGGTGGCCGAGCGCGAGGGGATGGATCGGGCCTATGTGAGTCGGATGGTGAACCTCACCACCCTGGCGCCGGACATCGTCGCCGCCATCCTCGACGAGACCCTGCCGCCAGAGGTGACGCTGTTCGATCTGGCGTCGGGGACGCCGTTGTTGTGGGAGGAGCAGCGGCGAAGAATCCAAGCCTGATCTCGCGGATCCCCGATTCCCCGCCCCGGGTTGGGAGGGTGGCCGATTTCCCGTCCGAGTGTTGCGTCGTCGCATAGATGTGTTATCATGCAACTATGCATACGATCAACGTACAACCACACGAAATCTTTCAGGCCCTCGCCGACCCGACGAGGATCCGTATCGTCCGCCTGCTGGCCGAGACCGGCGAGGAGGCCTGCCTCTGCGAACTGGTGGACAGCCTGCTTGAGCCCCAGTACAAGCTGTCGCGCCATGTAAAGATTCTGCGTCAGGCTGGGCTGCTGTCCGCAGAGAAAGATGGGCGCTGGGTCTATCACCGCCTCGTGCGCGGCGTGCCTTACCTGGAATTGGCCTACGACATGCTGCGGGCGCTGCCCGACGTCGGCGGGCTCTTTGCCCAGGACTTGCACCGTTTTCGCGAGCGGATGTGTTTACGGGAAGGCGGGCGCTGTCGTATCGGCATCCAGACCGCATCGCTTGCGGCGGTGGAGGGCGAGTGATGGGCTGCGCCTGCGCCGCCGAGGCCCCGGTGGTCATGCCGCGACCCTGGCGCAACGCCAAGGTCGTCACCTCCGTATGCTCCGGGCTGTTGCTGCTCACCGGCTTCGTCGGCGGCTATCTCGGCCTGCCCGCCGGGTTCCAGGCAATTCTCTATATCGCCGCCGTACTCGTCGGCGGCTACTATTTCGGCCGCGAGGCGCTGGAGGAACTGGTCAAGGAGCGCGAGATCGGCATTGAGCTCCTCATGTCCACCGCCGCCATCGTCGCCGGGGTCATGGGGCAGTGGGCGGAGGCCGCGACGCTTGTGTTTCTCTACTCGATCTCCGAGGCGGCGGAAGGCTACACGGCGGAGCGCGCCCGGCACGCGATCCGCGCCCTC
This sequence comes from Thiofaba sp. EF100, assembly GCF_039822285.1. NCBI lineage: Bacteria > Pseudomonadati > Pseudomonadota > Gammaproteobacteria > Chromatiales > Halothiobacillaceae > Thiofaba > Thiofaba sp. EF100. The sequence goes on from NZ_JBAJEY010000001.1 coordinate 62,019, forward strand.
ATGGACTTGGCCCCGAAGACCGCGCTCGTGCGGCGCGGAGACGAGGAGATACGGATCCCGGTCGAGCAGATCCGGGTGGGCGATGTCTTCATCGTGCTGCCGGGCGAGTCGGTCGCCACTGACGGCGAGGTGGTCGACGGTCATTCCAGCGTGAACCAGGCGCCGGTGACCGGCGAATCCGTGCCGGTCGAGAAACTGCCGGGCAGCCAGGTGTTCGCCGCCACCCTCAACGGCGAGGGCGCGCTCACGGTGCGTGCCGCCAAGACCTTCGCCGACAACACCCTCTCGCGCATCATCCATCTGGTGGAAGCCGCGCAGGCGAGCAAGGGCCGCAGTCAACGCTTCATCGAGCGCTTCGGCAAGCGCTACAGCCCCTCCGTCCTGGGCGTGGGCATCCTCATCGGCCTTTTGCCGCCGCTGTTCGGCCTGCCTTGGGAGGACTGGCTCACCCGCGCCACCGTGTTCATCGTCGCCGCCGCCCCTTGCGCCCTGGTGATCTCCGTCCCCATCACGCTGGTCGCCGCCATCGGCACCGCCGGCCGCAACGGCCTGTTGATCAAGGGCGGCGTGCATCTGGAGAACCTGGCCAAGGTGCGGGTGGTGGCCCTGGACAAGACCGGCACGCTCACCCTGGGCCGGCCGCAGGTCACGGATGTGATCCCGCTGGACGGGCAAAGCGAACGCGAGGTACTGGCCGCGGCCGCCGCCCTCGAACTGCGCTCGCAGCACCCCCTGGCGCAGGCCGTGCTGGAGCGGGCCAAGAGCGAGGGCATCGCGGTCAACCCGGCCCAAGATTTCCTGTCCCTCACCGGCGCGGGCGCCCGCGGCCGGATCGAAGGCGTCGACCACTATGTAGGAAACCCACGGCTCTTCGAGGGGCTGGGCGTTCCGGTGGCCGCCGCGATGCCCCGCATCGAAGCCTTGCAGCGGGAAGGCAAGACCGTGGTGCTGGTCGGCACCGATCGAGCCCTCGACGGCCTGATCGCCATCGCCGATCCGCTGCGGCCGGAGGCGGTCCGGGCCGTCGCCGAGCTCAAGCGCGCCGGCATCGAGCGGGTGGTCATGCTGACCGGCGACAATCCCTTGGCGGCGGAAGCGATCGCCAGGCAGGTGGGTGTGGACGAGGTGTTCGCCGAGCTTTCCCCGGAGGGCAAGACGCGCAAGGTCGCCGAGCTGGAGGCGCGCCACGGCAAGGTGGTGATGGTCGGCGATGGCGTGAACGACGCGCCCGCACTGGCGGCGGCCCACGTCGGCGTCGCCATGGGCGCGGCGGGCACCGACGTCGCGCTGGAGACGGCGGACGTGGCGCTGATGAGCGACAACCTCGCGCGGCTGCCCTATCTGATTTCCTTCAGCCGCCGAACCTGGCAGGTGATCCGGCAGAACCTCGCCCTGTCCGCGGTGGTGATCGGCGGCCTGATCGCGGGCGCGGTGGGCGGCTATTTCACCCTGCCGATCGCGGTGCTGGCGCACGAGATCAGCGAGTTCGTGGTGATCGGAAGCGGCCTGCGCATGCTGCGCCGCTGAACAGCAATTCCAACCCAAGGAGCGTTGTCATGGATATCAAGTACGGTTTCGGCAAGACGGTGGAGCTGACCTTCGATCAAGCGATCGAGCGCGTCACCCAGGCCCTGCAGGCCGAAGGCTTCGGCGTGCTGGCCGACATCGACGTCGCCGGCGCGATGAAGAAAAAGCTCAACCAGGACATGCCGCCCTACCGAATTCTCGGCGCATGCAATCCGCCGCTCGCGCATCGGGCCCTGACGGTGGAGCCGTCCATCGGGCTGCTCCTGCCCTGCAACGTGGTGGTGCGCCAGGATGATGCAGGCAAGGTGCATGTCGAGTTCATGGACCCCAACGCCGTGCTGGACCTGGTCGGCAAACCGGATATCACTCAGCTGGCCGGTGAGGTGAGGCAGCGGCTGCAGCGGGTGATGCAGGCGCTGTAGCCCCGGGCGAAAAGCGTCTTTCAGCCCGGGGCGAACGAGGAGCGTGGAGATGAGAACAACTCGACGAGGCATTTCAAGGCTAACGGCCGGTGCAGCCGTCGCGTTCTCGTTGCTCGTCTCATCCCTCGCTGTTGGCCTTGCCCGTGCGGAGGGGGCAACAAAATTGGCGCAAGACATGATGGGGCCGGGAATGATGGGCCCCATGCACAGGAACATGATGCAGCGGATGATGGGGGGCGCGCTGCCGCCCGGCATCGATCCCGCGCTGCTGCCCGAGCCGGATTCGGCAGGCGCGAGGATACTGCAGTATTACTGCGTGCAATGCCACAACCTGCCCGGCCCGGGCATGCACACCGCCGCCGGATGGCCGCGGGTGCTGGGCCGCATGAACATGCGCATGCGGATGATGGGCGGCATGATGGGTGGAATGATGGGGGTGGTGGCCCCGAGCAGGGTAGAACTGGACATCCTGCTCGACTATCTGCAGAAGCACGCCCAGGAACCGATCGACGCGGCCAAATACCCGGACCTGAACACGCAGGCGGGCCAGGCGTTCAGCACCTCCTGCGTGCAGTGCCACGCGCTGCCGGACCCGCGTCAGCACACCGCGCAGGAGTGGCCGGCGGTGGTCGGCCGGATGCGCGGGCACGAGGCGGCAATGGGAAAGTTCGTCCCGGACAAGACGACGACGGCCGAGATTATCGACTTCTTGCGGCGGCATGGCCGCACCCGGGAATGAAAGGCTAAGAAGATGATGATGGATTACGGCATGGGCTGGGGATGGGGATTCGGCTGGATCTGGATGATCCTGCTCTGGCTGGTGCCGGTACTGCTCGTGCTGGCCGCCATCAAGTATCTGTTGGGCGGCAGAAGCCGAACGGGCACGGGCGCTCGCCAGGGCGATGACCGGGCCTTGGCTATCCTTGAAGAAAAATACGCGCGGGGGGAAATCGATCGCGACGAGTTCTTGCAGAAGCGCGACGACTTGAAGGGGGGATAGGCCCCGGTCCAAGGACCGGGTTGTGCAATTTCCACCAGTAAAGGAGATGCAAATGAACACCAAGCAAAAACTCGTTGGCGCGCTTGCCGCGATGGCGCTTTTGGGAACCGTGGCCAGCGCTTCGGCTCAGCAAGGGCAACCGTACTACGGCTACGGCATGGGACCCGGCATGATGGGCGGATGGTGCCCGATGTGCGGCATGGGGCCGGGGATGATGGGCATGGGACCGGGCATGATGGGTCCCGGCATGATGGGCATGGGTCCCCGCGGGATGTGGGGGGATTGGGATGACTGGGACGACCGCTACATGGGCCGTGGCATGATGGGCCCTGGCATGATGGGCCCTGGCATGATGGGCCCCGGAATGATGGGCCCCGGAATGATGGGCGGATACGGCTATGGCCCGGCGCTCGACCTCACGGAGCAGCAGCAGGCCAAGATCGCACAGATCCAGGAGGACTTCCGCAAGAAGCAGGGGGACCTGGCGGCGAAGATGGATGCCGAGCAAGCCAAGCTCAACGAAATCTACTACTCCGGGAAGCGTGACCCCGCCGCGATCGACAACCAATACAAGAAGATTTACGACCTGCGACGGCAGATGATCCAGATCCAGGTCGATGCGCAGAATCGCATGGACGCGGTGCTCACCCCCGAGCAGAAGGAGCGGCTGCGCGGTTACTACGGCGGGCGGGGCGGGATGATGCGGTAGCCGGCCACAGCCGGCCACGTTAACGGTGACTGGGCCGTGCTCGAGCCGGTCGACGCCGACTACCGGCCGACTCTACCGGGCACGCCGTCGCACACGGTCCTGCTGAGTAATCTCGCCAGCCGGGTACAGCCGATCCTGCGCTACGACCTCGGGGACAGCATCCTGCAGCGGCCCGATCCCTGTCCCTGCGGCAATCCACTGCCCGCGATCCGCGTGCAGGGCCGCTCCGCCGATGTGCTCTCATTTACGACAGAACGCGGCGAGCGTGTCTTTATCCCTCCGCTGGCGTTGGAGCTTGACCATATCTCTGGCGTCGAGCTGTCGCAGATCGTGCAGACTGCACCGATGCGTCTGCGCGTGCGCCTGCGTCCCGCGCCCGGCGCCGACCCGGAGCGCATGTGGGGGAGGCTGTGCGTAGTGGGATCGCGTGCCTGCTCATCGAGCACCGGCTCGATCAGGTCGCGGTCGAGCGCGCCGAGGAGCCGCCTGCGCAATCCAGCGGCGGAAAGTACCGCACCGTCATTCCGCTACCTCCCGAGGGCGCCCCGACCACGCAGGGTTGAGGCTATGTCTGGTTTGGGTGAGCGATGCACTCATCCAACCGGTTGAACGGTCAGCACGTAACTTGTTGATATTGAATGGTGCCGTCGGCGCTCCCTGTTGACTTCGACCTTTCGCCGGGGAGCAGGGCCGGAGAGAAAAACGGCGCGGAGAGAGCGAAATGGGGCCCGAGGCAGGCGAGACGGCCGGGGAAGGAAGTCCGCAGGAATCCGCAGGAGTCCCCGCGAACGCGCGGGAGCGCGCAAGAAAAAAGGCCAACCGAGAACGGTTGACCTTTATATATTGGTGGAGGCGGCGGGAATTGAACCCGCGTCCGCAAGCCCTCCGCTGTTGGTACTACATGCTTAGTCTCGCCTACGGGTTTTAACCGGACATCCTCCGACGGACAGGATGATGAACGGCGAGCCCTGAAGTTTTAGCTTTGCGCTCTCGGGCAGGGCGCTCAGCGATTCTGTAATGGATGACCCCTGAATGGCCTTGCGGCCTCCGGACTTACAGACAAGAACCGGTCAGAGGCCCAGCCGGGTTAAGCGGCCAGGGAGTATACGTCGTCGTTGGCGTATATTTTTTTGCGGTTGGTTTTACGAGGTCACCCGCACCTCGGCATGCACCTCGAGCTTTGCAACCCACGTCGAAGCCAGGTCGCCCCCGAAGCATGTTGAGTATGATGAGGCCTGACGGAAAAAGTTCAAGTGCTGGTCTTCAATCAGGTGCCGCGGAACATGAAGTAGGCGGCACCGACCAGGCACAGGCCTGCCCACAGGAAGTCGAGTTTGACCTCCTCGTGCATGTAGAACACGGCGAAGGGCAGGAACACCGAGAGGGTGATGACCTCCTGCATGACCTTGAGCTGGGCGAGCGAGAGCTCGGTGTGGCCGATGCGGTTGGCGGGCACCTGGAGCAGGTATTCGAACAGGGCGATGCCCCAGCTGGCGAGGGCCGCGATCCACCAGGGCTTGTCGTTCAGGTTCTTGAGGTGGGCGTACCAGGCGAAGGTCATGAAGATGTTCGACAGGATGAGCAACCCTACTGTCTGGACGATCACCGGAAGCTGGGTCAGGGCATTCATGATTCGAAGTGTCCTGCGTATTCGACCAGTTGTTCGCGGGTGAGCAGGAAGACGCCGTCCTCGCCGTGCTCGAAGCTCAGCCAGGTGAAGGGCACGTCCGGCCAGGTGTGTTCCACGTGCTCCTGACTGTTGCCGACTTCGACGATCAAAACGCCTTCGGGTTCAAGGTGCTGCGGGGCCTCGCGCAGGATGCGGCGCACGATGTCGAGGCCGTCCTCGCCTGCTTCGAGCGCCATACGCGGCTCATGCCAGTATTCGGGGGGGAGGGTGGCCATGTCGCGCGCATCGACATAGGGCGGGTTGCTGACGATCAGGTCGTAGCGGCGGCCGGCCACGGGGGCGAACAGGTCGCCCAGCAGCAGTTCGACCTGCTCGGTGAGGCCGAGCTTCTCGCGGTTGAGGCGGGCGAGTTCGAGGGCCTCAAAGGAGAGGTCTACCGCATCGACCTTGGCCTCTGGCAGATAGTGGGCGCAGGCGAGGGCGATGCAGCCTGAGCCTGTGCATAGGTCGAGGATGGCATGGACGCGCTTGGCCTCCACCCAGGGGGCGAAGCCTTGCTGGATGAGCTCGCCGAATGGCGAGCGCGGGATCAGGGCGCGCCTGTCGGCATGGAACTCCAGTCCGGCGAACCAGGCCTTGCCGACGAGGTAGGCGGTGGGGATGCGCTCGATGCAGCGCTGGCGCAGCAGTTCGGCCAAGCGGGTGCGCTCGGTGCCGGTGAGGCGTGCGTCGAGCCACTCCCCGCTAAGGTCGGCCGGCAGGTCCAGGGCCTGCAGGACCAGATAAGCCGCCTCATCAAGGGCGTTGTCGGTGCCATGGCCGTAGTGGACCCCATGGCGGGTGAAGGCGGACATGGCCCAGCGCATGAAGTCGCGCAGGGTGAGCAAGTCACGTGCGGCGTCGTCAAAGGCCTTGCTGTTATCGATCTGTCGCATGATTCATTTTTACTCTGGGTCATCGACGCAGCCGGCTTGTGGGCCGGTGTATCATCGTTTTTTTGGATACAAACCGAGCACCATGTCATCTCCCTTGCGCGACGCCCTGTTCGTTAGTCTGCAATATATCCTGCCGCACCACCTGATCTCACGCAGCGTGTACGCCATGACGCGTTGGCGCACGCCCTTGGTGGAGCCGGCGATCCGCCTGTTTTGCAGGCATTTCGGCGTCAACCTGGACGAGGCGGCGGAGAGCGACCCCGCCTCCTACCGCACCTTCAATGCCTTCTTCACCCGCGCCCTGAAGCCGGGGGTGCGTCCGCTGGCGGAGGGCGAGGCCCTGGCCGCCTGCCCGGTGGATGGCGCGATCAGCCAGCTTGGCCGCATCCAGGACGGGCGCATCTTCCAGGCCAAGGGCCACGACTATTCGCTCGTCGAGCTGCTTGGCGGCGATTTGACCCGCGCGGAGCCGTTCCGCAACGGCAGCTTCGCCACCATCTACCTCTCCCCGCGCGACTACCACCGCATCCACATGCCGCTGGCGGGTAGGCTGACGGAGATGGTGCATGTGCCGGGGCGGCTGTTCTCGGTCAACCCGGTCACGGTCGAGCGCGTGCCGCGCCTGTTCGCCCGCAACGAGCGCGTGGCGGCGCTGTTCGACACCGCCGAAGGGCCGCTGGGCATGGTGCTGGTGGGCGCGATGAACGTTGCCGCGATCGAGACCGTCTGGTCCGGTCTTGTCACCCCGCCGCGTGGGCGCGAGATCGGGGTGTGGCGCTATGGTGATCAGGTGAAGGTGGAACTGGCGCGCGGTGCGGAGATGGGGCGCTTCAATATGGGCTCCACGGTGATCGTGCTGTTCCCCGAGGGCTTCTCCTTCCGTCCGGACCTTGCGCCCGGTAGGGTGGTGCGCATGGGCGAGGCGTTGGCGCAGCGCGCTGAGTGGCCGCAGTCTGCCCAGCCGTCAGACACGGTGGATGCCGAAGGCGAGCACCTCATCGAGCCGTCCGGCGCCAAGCAACCGGGCCAGTAAGCGGTCCAGCCCGATGGCCACCCCCGCGCTGGCGGGGAGGCCGGCGCGCAGGGCCTCGAGCAAGTGCTCATCGTACGGCATGGCCGGCAGGCCGCGCCGTTCGCGCTCAGCGTTGTCGGCGGCAAAGCGTCTTTCCTGCTCGTTGGCATCCTGCAGCTCGTCGAAGCCGTTGGCGAGTTCGAGCCCGCCCCAGAACAGCTCGAAGCGTGCCGCGACCTCCACCCCGTCGTGCATCATCCGCTTGGCCAGCGCGGCCTGCGAAGGCGGGAAGCCATGGATGAAGGTCAGCGCGTCAGTCGGCAGGCGCGGGGCGAGGGCGCCGGCGAACAACAGGTCGAGCCAGTCGTCCTGGCTGAAGTGCTCGCCTTCCGCGACGTCCAGCCCATGCGCCATGGCGCAGGGGATCAGCGTCTTGATGTCAGCCGTCCACGGGTCGATCCCGATGTGCTCGATGAAGGCCTCCCGGTAGCCGATCCGTCGGCTGGTGCCGGGGCGGGAAGGCATGTCTTGGGCGAGGGCACGCACCAAGTCCTCGACCTCATCCATCAGGGCTGCGAGGCTGAATCCGGGCCGGTACCATTCGAGCAGGGTGAACTCGGGGTTGTGCCAGCGACCGATCTCGCCGCCGCGAAACACCTTGCTCACCTGGTAGATGGGCCCGCTGCCGGCGGCGAGCAGGCGTTTCATGAAGAACTCGGGCGAGGTGTGCAGGAAGCCGAGCTCGCCGCGCGCATCGCGCACCCGCAGGCTCTCGATATGCACGTCCGTGCTGGCCGCACGGGAGAGCAGCGGGGTTTCCACCTCCAGCACGCCGCGTGCCGCGAAAAAGGCCCGGAGCTTTGCCAGTAGCCGGGCGCGGGCGGTCAGGGCATCAAAGGAGGCGCCGGGTTGCCAGTCGCGGGGCGTCGGCATCAGGCCTTGACGCGGGCGAGGTACTCGCCGGTGCGGGTATCGCAGCGGATGAGCTCGCCTTCCTCGATGAACAGCGGGACCTTGACCACGGCCCCGGTCTCGAGCCGGGCCGGTTTGGTGCCGCCGGTCGCGGTGTCGCCGCGTACGCCCGGATCGGTCTCGATCACCTTCAGTTCGACGAAGTTCGGCGGGGTGACGGCGATCGGCGCTCCGTTCCACAGGGTGAGGGTGCAGGTGTCGTTTTCCTTGAGCCAGAGCCTCGCGTCGCCGATGGTCTTTCCGTCTGCGGCCAGCTGTTCGAAGGTGACCGGGTCCATGAAGTGCCACTGTTCGCCGTCGTTGTAGAGGTACTGCATCTCGACCTCGAGCACGTCGGCCGCCTCGATGGATTCGCCTGATTTGAAGGTCTTCTCCAGCACGCGGCCGGTCTTGAGGTTGCGCAGCTTGACCCGGTTGAAGGCCTGACCCTTGCCGGGCTTGACGAACTCGTTTTCGAGCATGACGCAGGGGTCCCCGTCCAGCATGACTTTGAGGCCGGAGCGGAATTCGCTGGTGCTGTAGTACGCCATCGGACTCCTCCTGGGGGTGGATTGAGCCCAACCTATAATAGTCCAATGAAAAACCCTGCTTCCCCCGTGCGCTCGTGGCAGGCGCAGCTCGCCGCCTCGACCCTCAGCGGCGCCGATCTTGCCGCGGCGCTTGGGTTGCCCCCATTACCTCCCGCTTCAGGGGCCGAGGGGCAGTTTCCGGTGCGCGTGCCGCCCGGATTCCTCGCCGCCATCGTGCCGGGGCAGGTGGATGATCCGCTGTTGCGTCAGGTTCTGCCCGTCCCGGAGGAAGAGGTCGCGGCGCCGGGTTTCGCGGCCGATCCCTTGGGGGAGGGTGCGGTCATGCCGCGGCCGGGGCTATTGCACAAGTACCGCGGCCGTGTGTTGCTGATCGCCACCGGGGCCTGTGCCATCCATTGCCGCTATTGCTTCCGGCGTCATTTCCCCTACCAGCAGGCACATGCTGGGGGCGATGATTTTGCCGAGGCGCTGGAGTACATCGCCAAGGACGCCTCGATCCGCGAGGTCATCCTCAGCGGGGGCGACCCGCTGGTGCTGAATGACCGGCGGCTTGCTGCGCTCAGCGGGGCGCTGGCCGCCATTCCACATGTCGAGCGCCTGCGCATCCACACCCGCGTGCCGACCGTGCTGCCGGAGCGGATCAGCGATGAGTTCATCGCCTGGTTCGCCCCCCTCGGCTTGCGCAAGGTGGTCGTGGTGCATGTCAATCACGCCAACGAGCTTTCCTCCCCGGCACGCACGGCCCTGAAGAGGCTGCAGGAAGGCGGCGCGACCCTCCTCAATCAGGCGGTGCTTCTGCGCGGGGTGAACGACACGCTCGAGGCACAGGCGCAGCTGGCGGAGGCCCTGTTCAAGGCCGGTGTGCTGCCCTACTACCTGCACCTGCTCGATCGGGTACGGGGCGCGGCGCACTTCGAGGTTGGCGAGAGCGAGGCTCGGGCCCTGGTGGAGGCATTGCGTGCCCGATTGCCGGGCTACCTCGTTCCACGCCTGGTGTGGGAGGTGGCCGGGGCGCCGTCCAAGCGGCCCGTGGCGGATTGATAAAGACGCAGAGATGTATGGTGATTTTTCCCGATTCGGGCCAAACTGAAAATTATGGCTGAGATCCTGACCGCCCATGTGCTGAATGCCCCTGCCCAGTTGCAGGAGCATCTCGCCGTCCGCCTGACCGGCGATCCCGGCAGGGATGCCGATGCCCTCTGCGCCCTGCTCGAGGAGGGGCAGGTTGCGCGCCTGCGCGCGAAGGAGCGCTTGGCGTCCCTTGAGACGGTCTGGCCGAGTGCGGTCGATGCACTCAACCAGATCGAGCAGCGCGTCGCCAGCAACAGCATCCCGCTGTCATCGCACATGGCCGGCATGGCGGCGTCGCATGCGCGCCTGGCCCAGGCCCTGCTTGGCCTGTTTCAGCAAGAGGTGGAGGACCTGCACGATAGCCGCGAACCGTGGTGGGGCATATCGAAGCGGCAGCTTGCCCTGACCCGCGCGGCGGACCTGCTCACCCGCATCGGCCTGATGTGCCGGCTGATCTACGTCAACCTGCCGCCCAACTTCTGGCAGCGCTTTCATGCCCTCCTGCTGGAGGGGGAGCGCACCCGGCACATGCAGGATCATCTGGAGTCGCGCCATGGCGAGCACGTCGAACCCAGCCTGGAAGAGCGCTACATCGCTTTTGCCCTGCTGGAGATGAGCATTCCCGACGGCTTGCCGCACCAGGAAATCCGGCCGTTGTACCAGTGTTTCCTCGACCTTGCCGGCAGGACCCGCATCGTGCCGGTCGAGAGCCTGCCGGAGGATGTCTTCATTCATTTCGATCTCAAGGACGATCGTCCGCCCGAACTGGGCATGGGGCAGCGCCCCCTGCAGAGCGGTTCCATGCGCACCCTCCGTCTCGCGCCCGTGCTGGAGGCCCTCGATGGGCTGCTCGCAGCCCATCCTCACGACCACATCTCTCTGGGCGATGGCGGGGCGATGCTCTCGCGCGGCACCCTCGAGCGCACACGGAGCCTCCTGCGCGAACGCGCCCGCCGGCACGTGCACCGTCAGACGGCCGAGGGGCGGGTGCGCGTCTGGGCAGGCCGCAACAGTATCCTCCGCAAGCTTGGCGAGCGGGCGGGGAACAAGCCGGCCGCGTCGGCGGACATGCATATCCTGCGGGAAGGGATCGACAGTCCGCCCGATGAGACCCTGCACCTCCCTCCGCAGGCAGAACGCTCCCGGGCGGATGAACTTTGGGATAGGGTTGCGCACCGCCATCTTGTGGAGGGCAGGGCCGTTGGGTTCGATCGGGGGGAGGCGGGGGCCCCGCCCCCGAGTGCTGCATCCGTCGACACGCCGATGGAGTGGCGGCTGGTGGATGTCAGCCCGGGTGGGCTGCACCTGCGCAGTCAGGGGGGGATTGCTGATCACCTGAACATGGGTGAACCGGTGCTGGTCGAGTTCCCCCAAGGTGCTCCCGGCGAGGAGGTCATCGGCATCCTGCGCTGGCTGCACACCCCTGCGGATCAGATCATGGACATGGGGCTTGAGATTATCGCCCACAGTGCTGTCCCGCTGCGGGTGTCGGGTGCCGGCTGCAACACCACCGTCTGGTTCGATGCCCTGTTGCTCACCCGCTCCAGGCTGGCCGATGGCCCGCTGCTCCTGCTGCCAAACCATGACTACAAGACCGGCGATCATGTCGTGACCCTCCGCGGCGGGGACTCGACCCCCATGCGACTTGGCGAGAGAATGCTCCAGACGGTCGCCGTGGCGATCTTCCGTTGCTGCTCGGAATCCCACGCGGATGCCGGGCAGGACCCAGCAAGGACCCCCTGCCGCCCCCTCATTGACGAGAAACCATGAGCCCCTCCCCCCTGCGTCTGATTGCCCTCCACGACTCCGTCAACGATGCCCTGGCGCTCGCCAGCCAGCTACGCAACGCGGGCATCCAGGCGAACGTGCGATATGCCGAAGATCTGCCCCAGTTGCATGAGCTGCTGCGCGAGGATGAGCTGGACCTGATCCTGCACCTGCTCGAACTGCCCGAGCCCCGGCTGGCCGACGTGACCGCCGCCGCACAGGGGCATGCGCCGGCCATCCCCGTGGTGGGCATGACCGCAAGCTACAGCGTCGAGGCCCTGCTCGACAGCATCAAGGCTGGCGCACGCGACCTCATCGATCTCAGCCATCCGGCCCATGTGCTGCACGTGATCCAGCGCGAGACCGGGGCGATGGACTGCGTGCGCAGGCTCAAACGCTTTGAGGGGATGTACCAGGAATCGGAAAAGCGTTGCCATGCCCTGATGGAAAGTTCGCGTGACGCCATTGCCTATGTGCATGGCGGTATGCATGTCTTCGCCAACCCGGTCTACCTGGAGACGTTTGGTTTCGATCGCCTCGAGGATCTGGAAGGGTCGCCCTTGCTCGATCTGGTTCAGGCCGAGGATCAGCCGCGGATCCGCGAATACATGCGCGGCCATTCGGATGCCAATCCCGCAGGCAAGCTGGAAGGGGTGAAGTTCAAGCGGCGTGATGGCCGTGTCCTTGCCGCAGCCATCGAGCTCTCTCCCGCAACCATCGAAGGCGAGCCGTGCACGCAGGTGATGATCCGCACCCAAGCCGATACCCAGGCACTTGAGGAGCAGATCAACTTCCTCAGCCAGCGCGACCTGTTGACCGGTCTCTACAACCGCCAGTATTTCCTCTCCCGCCTGGAGGGCGCCCTGCAGCAGGCGCGCGAGGGCCAGTCCTCGGCCCTCATCCATATCCAGATCACCAACGTCCCGGAGCTGAAGGGCAAGCTGGGCGTCGCGGGCCTGGACGTCCTGATCACCGACGCCGGCAAGCTGATCGAGAAGCTGGTCGGCCCGGAGATGCTCCTCTCCCGTTACAGCGCCCACGCCTTCGCCCTGCTCCTGCCCCTCGATGGCAGCCAGGAGGCCCCTGAAACCTTCGCTTTGCGCCTCCTGGCCGGCCTGACCCAGCATATCTTCGACGTGGGGGGGCAGTCCGCCACCCTCCAGGCCGCCGCCGGGATCGCGCTGCTTGACCAGGACACGCCGAACGTCAACGAGTTGCTCAACCGGGCCGAGCGGGCCACCCTGGATGCCGAGGCCAAGACCACGGAGCGGGTGGCCACCTACACCCCGAAAGAGGGCGAGGTGAGCCAGAGCGAGCAGGACGAGCAGTGGAGCCGCATGCTGCGCAACGCGCTGCGCAGCAACCGCTTCCGCCTGCTCTACCAACCCATGCTCAGCCTGGGCGGGGATACTTCGCGCCAGCGCTACGAGGCCTTCCTGCGCCTGCTGGATGAGGAAAACCGTCCGATTTCCCCAAGCGAGTTCATGGCCGCGGCGGAACGCACCCAGATCAGCCACGCCCTGGACCGCTGGGTCATCCTGCATGCCCTGCAAGCCATCACCGAGGCGCGCCAGCGCGGCTTGAACGTGCAGCTCTTCGTCCGTCTCTCGGCCCGCTCCATCGCCGATCCGGAGTTCCCGGGCTGGCTCGGCGAGCGCCTGATGGCGATGCAGGTCCATGACGGATCCCTCGCCCTGGAGATGAGTGAGAAGGTCGCCATCGAGCACCTCAAGCAGGTCAAGGACCTTCAGCGCCAGCTCGGGGCCTTGAACTGCCCGCTGCTGCTGGATGGCTTCGGCCTTGGCGACGATCCGTTCCGGATACTCAACTACATCGATGTGCAGTGGCTCAAGCTCGATCGGGGGCTGATGGAGTCCTTTGCCACCCACAAGGTCAACCAGGCCAAGGTGCGTGAGCTGATCAAGGCCATCAAACAGCGCGGCAGCGGCCAGCTGGTCGTCGCGAATGTGGAGAACGCCATGACCCTGCAGATCGTGCTGGGCGATGGTGCCGACTTCGTGCAGGGCAATTTCATCCAGGCCCCGGTCGAGCGGCTGGATTTCGACTTCAGCGCCTTCTGACGGGACACGCCCATGGCCGAACGCGAAGCTGGCGCAAGCCCGTCTGTCGCAGGAGCCTCGAGCACCGCCCCCTATCCCCGGAAGCGGCGCCTGTTCTTCGCCCTGTGGCCGGATGAATCCACCCGGGGGCGGCTGGCCGCGTTCCTTGAGGCGCTGCCGAAGGGGGACGGGCGTGACATGCGGGTGGAAAACCTGCACCTGACCCTCGCCTTCCTGGGCGATTGCGAGGAGGGGCTGCTGACCTGCCTCGACGAGGTCGGGGCCTCCCTGACGGGACAGCCGTTCGAACTGATCTTCGACCGACTCGGTCATTTCCAGCGCGCGCGCGTGCTCTGGCTCGGCGTCAGCCAGCCTCCCCGGGAATTGCTCGAATTGCAGGCGCGGCTGGTCGGCCTGCTTGCCAGCCGTTGCGGGTTGCCCGGAGATGAGCGTCCCTTCGCCCCCCACCTCACCCTCCGGCGGGATGCCCGTCATCCCTGTCCATGGCCCGAGGACAGGCATCCCGTGGCCTGGCGGGTGGAGGGGGTCGTCCTGGTGGAGTCGCTCCATGGTCCGAACGGAGTGTGTTATCAACCGATTCGGGCATGGTCTCTGACGGAGACCCCGGTCGCTGAGTGAGCCGCCTGGCCGCTTTTGGCGTAATATGACCGGCTGCCAATCCATCCTTCTGGCGGCGAAATGACGGAATTCCTGCTCATCTTGGTCAGTACGGTCCTGGTCAACAACTTCGTGCTGGTGAAGTTCCTTGGCCTGTGCCCGTTCATGGGCGTGTCCCGCAAGCTGGAAACGGCGATGGGCATGGGGCTTGCCACCACCTTCGTGCTGACCCTCTCCTCCGTCTTGAGCTATCTGGCCCAGGCCTACCTGCTGGCCCCCTTCGGCCTCGAATACCTGCGCACCATCGCCTTCATCGTGCTGATCGCCGCGGTGGTCAATTTCACTGAGATGGCGCTGAAGAAGAGCAGCCCGCTGCTGCACAACGTGCTCGGCATCTACCTGCCGCTGATCACCACCAACTGCGCGGTGCTCGGCGTGGCCCTGCTGAATGTGCAGGAGGGGCATAACCTGGCCCAGACGGCGGTGTATGGCCTGGGCGCCGCGCTCGGGTTCACCCTGGTGCTGGTGCTGTTCGCTGCCATGCGCGAGCGCCTGGTGGCGGCGGACGTGCCTGCGTCGTTCCAGGGCACGCCCATTGGCCTCATCACCGCCGGGCTGATGGCCCTGGCCTTCATGGGCTTTGCGGGGTTGGTGAAGGTCTGACATGCTCACCGCCCTCCTGATCTTCACCTTCTTTGCGCTCGTCCTTGGCGCGCTGCTGGGCTATGCCGGGCAGGCCTTCCGGGTGGAAGGCGACCCGCTTGCCGACAAGATCGATGCCCTGCTGCCCCAGACCCAGTGCGGCCAGTGCGGCTACCCCGGGTGCCGCCCGTATGCCGAGGCGATTGCCGAGGGTAGGGCGGACATCAACCGCTGCCCGCCGGGCGGCGAGGCGACCATCAAGGCCCTGGCCGACCTTCTGGGGGTGGAGCCCAAGCCGCTCGATGCCGAGGTCGGTGAGGAGAAGCCCAAGCGTGTGGCCTGGATCGACGAGCAGGTCTGCATCGGCTGTACCCTGTGCATCCAGGCCTGCCCGGTGGATGCCATCCTCGGCGCGCCCAAGCTGATGCATACCGTCATCGTCGATGAGTGCACCGGCTGCGAGCTGTGTGTCGCCCCCTGTCCGGTGGACTGCATCCACATGGTCCCGCTCAAGGTCGAGCTGGACCAGTGGCGCTGGCCGAACCCCGAGCAGCGACGCGAGATTGCCGAAGGTCCGGGCTCTGTCCATGCGCCGTCCAAGCCTCTGGAGCAGCACGCATGAGCGAGCGCATCCTCCACCGTTTCCCCGGCGGTCTGCATCCTGCGCAGCACAAGACCGAATCAAACGGCACGCCGATCCGCCACGCGCGCCTCGAGGGCACGTTGGTGCTGCCGCTCAAGCAGCACATCGGCAACCCCGCGCAGCCGGTGGTCGCAGTGGGCGAGCGTGTGCTGCGTAACCAACTGCTCGGCAGGGCGGATGGCTTTGTCAGCGCCCCCGTCCATGCCCCCACCTCCGGCACCATCGTGGCGATCGAGGAGCGCCCGGTGGCGCATCCCTCCGGCCTTTCCGCCCCCTGCATCGTGCTCGAACCGGACGGCCTGGACGAGGCCATGCAGGCCTTCGATCCCTGGCCGGACTACCGGGCCATCGCCCCCATCCTGCTGCGTGAGCGCGTGCGGGAGGCGGGCGTGGTGGGCCTGGGTGGGGCGGTCTTTCCCAGCGCGGTGAAGCTCGCAGGAAGTCCGGGCACGCCGATCCACACCGTGGTGCTCAACGGCGCCGAGTGCGAGCCTTACATCACCTGTGACGACCGGCTGATGCGCGAGCGGGCGGGGGAGGTGCTGCGTGGCGGGCAGATCCTCATGCATGTGGTGGGGGCCTCCACCTGCCTAGTGGGGGTAGAGGACAACAAGCCCGAGGCCATCGCCGCCCTGCGCGCGGCCGCAGGCGAGCTTGACGACCCGCGCATCGAGATCGTCGCCATCCCCACCGTCTACCCCTCGGGCGCGGAGAAGCAGCTGATCCATGTGCTGACCGGCGAGCGGATCAGCCGCGAGACGCGCGCTACCGAGCGCGGCTTCCTGGGGCACAATGTCGCCACCGCGGCGGCGGTGTACCGTGCCGTGGTGCTGGGCGAGCCACTCACCCGCCGCATCGTCACCCTCACCGGCAGCGGCATGCAGCACAAGGGCAACTGGGATGTGCCGCTCGGCATGCTCGCCTGTGATCTCATTGCTCAGGCCGGTGGCTACACCCCGGATGTCGCGCGGCTGATCCTTGGCGGGCCGATGATGGGCTTCGCCCTGGGCAGTGACGAGGTGCCGGTGACCAAGGCTGCCAACTGCCTGCTGGCGCTGGCCGCGCCCGATGCCCCCGTCGACCCCCTGCCGCTGCCCTGCATCCGCTGCGGTCGCTGCGCGGAGGCCTGTCCAGTCGAGTTGCAGCCCCAGCAGCTGTTGTGGGATGCCAAGGCCGGGGATTTCGAGCGCGCCGAGAAACAAGACAGCCTGTTCGAGTGCATCGAGTGCGGCATCTGCGCCGCCGTCTGTCCCTCACACATCCCGCTGGTGCAGTACTTCCGCTACGCCAAGACCGAGATCTGGCAGCGCGAACGCGAGAAGGACAAGGCGGCGCAGGCCAAGGAGCGCTTCGAGGCGCGCAATGCCCGCCTGGAGCGGGAAAAGCGCGAGCGCGAGGAGATGCTGGCGAAGAAGCGTGCCCAGCTGGCGGCGCAAAAGGCCGAGGGTGAGGGCGCAGGCTCCGGCAGCGATGAGAAGCAGAAGGCCATCCAGGCCGCGCTGGAGCGTGCCAAGGCTCGCAAGGCTGGGCAACAGGCCCCCGCGGAGGACACACCCTCTGCCAGCACGGTGGCGGAGGCCAAGGAACACGACAAGGATTGAGGAAGAGCAACCGTAAACGCCCCAATGTGGCGTGTTCCCTCCCCCCTGGCGGGGGAGGGTTAGGGAGAGGGGGCTTGAGTCTCTCAGGCCATCACCTTCTCCCCCAGCCCCTCCCCCTTGAAGGGGGAGGGGAGAACCTTTTGGTTATGCAGAGCATCCGTCACTAGTCATGCGATTTCAGACCACCGCCTCCCCCCACATTGCGCCGAACAGTGAGGTCGGTCGCCTGATGCGCCAGGTGCTGCTGGCCCTGGTGCCCGGCACGGCCATTGCGATCGGCTTTTTCGGCTGGGGGGTGTTGATCAATATCCTGCTGGCCGTCGCCGCGGGCCTCGCCGCCGAGGCCCTGATGCTCGCCCTCCGTCGCCGGCCGCTGCGGCCCTTCCTTCTGGATGGCAGCGTGGTCGTCACCGCCTGGCTGCTGGCCGTTTGCCTGCCGCCGCTGGCCCCGTGGTGGCTGCCGGTGGTGGGGATCGTGTTCGCGGTGGTCGTCGCCAAGCATCTGTACGGGGGCCTGGGCTACAACCTGTTCAACCCGGCCATGGTCGGCTACGTCGTCCTGTTGATCTCCTTCCCGCGCGAGATGACCCAGTGGATGCTGCCGCACGGGGTCGCCGCGGCCTCCCTGAGCCTGCCCGAGGCCCTGGGTGTGGTGTTCACAGGCCAGCTTCCGGTGGGTCTTGGCTGGGATGCGCTCAGCGGCGCCACCCCGCTCAATGCCTACAAGACCGAGACGGGGCAGGGGCACCCTCTGTCCACCATTCAGCAGGCGCCGACTTTTGGTTGGCTTGGCGGCGCGGGCTGGGAGTGGGTGGCCGCAGGTTGGCTGCTGGGGGGGCTGTGGATGATCTGGCGTAAGGTCATCAGCTGGCGCATCCCCGTGACCATGCTCGGCGCGTTCGGCCTCCTGGCGCTGGGCTTTCATCTTTATGATGCCGAGCGCTTTGCCTCGCCCCTGTTCCACCTGTTCAGCGGCGGGGCGATGCTCGGCGCCTTCTTCATCGCCACTGACCCGGTGAGTGGTTCCACCACCCAGCGCGGCCAGCTCATCTTCGGTGCAGGCATCGGCGTGCTCGAATATTTCATCCGCACCTTCGCGGGCTATCCGGATGGGGTGGCCTTTGCCGTCCTGCTCATGAACATTGCCGCGCCGTTGATTGACCACTACACCCCGGCGCGGGTGTTCGGGCGCGAGGCGGGCCGGCCATGAACCGCACCCAGATCATCCTGACAGCCCTGGTGCTGGCGGTGTTTGCCTTTCTTGGCGTGGGCATCGTGGCCTTCATGCACGGTCAGACCGCCCCCCTCATCGCCGAGCAGGCCCGCGCGGCCCTCGGCCAGCGGCTGGCGGCGGTCTTGCCTGCGGGCTACGACAATGATCCGGCGCGCGACACCCGGCAGCTCGCTGCCGACCCGCTGCTGGGCGGCAAGGGCCCGGTCATGCTGTATGTCGCCCGCAAAGATGGGCGGGTGCACGGGGTGGCCTTCGAGGTGGTGGCGCCCAAGGGCTACAGCGGTGGCATCCAGCTGCTGGTCGGGGTGGATCGGAACGGCCAGGTGAGCGGGGTGCGGGTGCTGTCCCACAAGGAAACACCGGGGCTTGGGGACCCGATCGAGGTAGAGAAGTCCGACTGGATCCACGGCTTTACCGGCAAGACCCTGGATAACCCGGGAGAGAAGGGCTGGGCGGTGAAGAAGGATGGCGGCGTGTTTGACCAGTTCACCGGCGCCACCATCACCCCGCGCGCGGTGGTCACCGCGGTACACGACGCCCTGCGCTATTTCGAGGCCCACCGGGCTGCATTGCTCGAGGAGCAGCAACCATGAGCACGATCGAAACCACCGCCCCGGAGGTCAGCACGGAGGATCTCACCCGGCCGGCCCCGCAGGGTCCCGCCCTCCGCCAGCTGGCCGTGGACGGGCTGTGGCGCAACAATCCGGCGCTGGTGCAGGTGCTGGGACTCTGTCCCCTGCTCGCCATCTCCAACAATACGGTCAATGCGCTGGGCCTTGGGCTCGCCACCCTGCTCACCTTGGTGGTGAGCAACACCCTGGTGTCCCTGATCCGCCACTGGGTGCGGCCGGAGGTGCGCCTGCCGGTGTTCGTGCTGGTGATCGCCTCGGTGGTCACCGCCATCGAGCTGGCCATGAACGCCTGGCTGCATGGGCTTTACCTCGTGCTCGGCATCTTTATCCCGCTGATCGTCACCAACTGCATCATCATCGCCCGCGCGGAGGGCTTTGCCTCCCGCCACGACCTCGGCCGGGCGGCCTTCGATGGGCTGATGATGGGGGCGGGCTTTGCTCTGGTGCTGGTCACCCTTGGCATGCTGCGTGAGGTCTTTGGGCAGGGCACGATCCTGGCCAATGCGCACCTGATGTTCGGTGAGTGGGGGCGGAGCTTGACGGTGCAGGTCATTCCCGAGTACCACGGCTTCCTGCTCGCCATCCTCCCGCCCGGGGCCTTCATCGGTCTGGGGTTGTTGGTGGCGCTGAAGAACGCCATCGACCGGCGTGCCCTGCGCAGGTAGGAGGCCCGCCCTCGGGCCGATGATTCCCCCTCGGGACGCGGCGGGGCGCTGCTCCTACGTGCCCAACCGCGGGTAGGAGGCCCGCCCTCGGGCCGATGATTCGCCATCGGGTCGCGGCGAGGGCGCCGCTCCTACGGGTTGAGCCATGCCAAGGCCCCCAGCCCCGCGGCACGGCCGCTGGCGAAACAGGCCGTGAGCAGGTAGCCGCCGGTGGGGGCCTCCCAATCCAGCATCTCCCCGGCGCAGAACACCCCGGGCAGGTTGCGCAGCATGAGGTGCTCGTCCAGGGCCTCGAACATCACCCCGCCCGCGCTGCTGATCGCCTCGTCAATCGGGCGGGTGGCGGTCAGGCGCAGGGGCAGGGCCTTGAGGGTGCGGGCAAGCCAAGCCGGATCGTCGAGCTGGGCCCCAGTGAGCACCTCGCGCACAAGCCCCGCCTTCACCCCCTCGATCCCGGCGCGGGCCTTCAGATGCTTGGCCAGCGAGGCCGCGCCGCGCGGGCGGGCGAGGTCGGCCGTGAGGCGCTCCAGCGTGCGGCCGGGGACGAGGTCGAGGTGGATGGTCGCTTGGCCCTGCTGCGCAATGGCCTCGCGCAGCAGGGCGGAGAGGGCATAGATCAGCCCCCCCTCCAGGCCGTGCACGGTCACCATCAGCTCGCCCTGGCGGCGGTGTTCCACACCCTCATCATCGGTGAAGGACAGCACTACCGGCTTGACCGGCTGGCCGGCGAAGCGGGTGCGGAAGTGTTCGCTCCAGGCACATTCAAAGCCGCAGTTGGCCGGGCGCAGCGGGGCGATGGGCACCCCACGTGCGGTCAAGAGCGGCACCCAGGCCCCATCCGATCCAAGCCGGGCCCAGCTTGCTCCGCCCAAGGCCAGGATCACCGCCGGGGCCGAGGCCTGCACCTCGCCTTCCGGGGTGGCGAAGCGCAGCGCCCCCGTCTCGTCCGAACCCAGCCAGCGGTGGCGGACATGGAAGCGCACCCCGAGCTCGCGCAGGCGGTGCAGCCAGGCGCGTAGCAGGGGCGCGGACTTCATGCCCTCGGGGAAGACACGGCCGGAGCTGCCGACGAAGGTGGGGATGCCCAGGTCATGGATCCACGCCCGCAGGGCGTCCGGGTCGAAGGCGCGCACCAGCGGCTCGAGCGCCTCCCGCCGTGCGCCGTAGCGGCCAAGGAAGGGTTCGAGGGGCTCGGAGTGGGTGATGTTCATACCGCCCTTGCCGGCGAGCAGGAACTTGCGGCCCACCGAGGGCATGGCATCAAAGAGGTCGACCGCGATGCCGGCGGTGGCCAGCACCTCCGCCGCCATCAGGCCGGCCGGGCCGCCGCCGATGATGATGACGGTGGGATTCATGGTCTTTATTTAACCGGCGTCATTTCGGAACGCCCTCCCCCCTGGCGGGGGAGGGTTGGGGAGAGGGGGATGGGCGTTGGCGCGGAGCTCAAACCTTGATGCCTCGCTCACCCTCTCCCCCAGCTCTTGATCCCTCCTCTCCGACCCTTCCGGCCTCCATGCCGGAAGCCCCTGCGGGGTGCGGCCGTCGAGAACTCCCGCTTGCGGGAGAGGGGGGGCTTATTTGACCCGCATCCCCGGCTGGGCGCCTTCATCGGGGCTGAGAATGAACAGCCCCGGCGCGCCCGCCCCGGAGGCGGCCAGCACCATGCCCTCCGAAAGACCAAACTTCATCTTGCGCGGGGCAAGGTTGGCGACCATCACGGTCAGGCGGCCTTCCAGGTCCTCGGGCTTGTAGGCCGACTTGATCCCGGCAAAGACATTGCGCGTCTCGCTGCCGATGTCGAGGGTCAGGCGCAGGAGCTTGTCCGCGCCCTCCACATGCTCGGCCTTGACGATGCGGGCAATTCTAAGGTCGATCTTGGCGAAGTCCTCGATGGAGATGGTCTCCGCAATCGGCTCGATGGCGGGCTTGGCCTCGGTGGCGGGGGCGGCGGCAGCGGGGCCGGGCAGGGTGGTCTTGTTCTCTTCGAGCATGGCGTCGATCTTGTCTTTTTCGATGCGGGTCATCAGCGGTTCGAACGGCTGGATGACGTGGTGGAGCATGAGCTGGTGGGGGGCGTCCCAGGTCAGCTCGCCAAAGTGGAGGAAGGCCTCGACCTTTTGCGCCATGCCCGGCAGCACGGGCTTGAGGTAGGTCATCAGCACGCGGAACAGGTTGAGTCCCTGGGTGCAGATGGCCTGCACCTCCTCCTCCCGGCCGCCTTCCTTGGCCAGGGCCCAGGGCTTGTGCTGGTCGATGTACTGGTTGGCACGGTCAGCCAAGGCCATGATCTCGCGCATGGCGCGCGCGGTGTCGGAGGCCTCATAGGCCGCGGCGATGGAGTCGCCTGCGGCGACGAACTCGTGGTACAGGGCCGGGTCGTGCAGCTCCTGCGCCAGCCGTCCGTCGAACAGGCGCTGGATGAAGCCTGCGGTGCGCGAGGCGAGGTTCACCACCTTGCCCACGAGGTCGGCATTCACCCGTAACATGAAGTCCTCGAGGTTGAGGTCGATGTCCTCCACCGTGCCGTTGAGTTTGGCGGCGAAGTAGTAGCGCAAAGCCTCGGGGTTCAGGTGGTTGAGGAAGCTGCGCGCCATGATGAAGGTGCCGCGCGATTTGCTCATTTTCTGGCCGTTGACGGTCAGGAAACCGTGCGCGCGCACGCAGGTCGGCAGGCGGTGCTGGCTGCCGGCGAGCATGGCCGGCCAGAACAGGGTGTGGAAGTAGGCGATGTCCTTGCCGATGAAGTGCCACAGCTCCGTCTCGGAGCCCCGTTTCCAGAAGGCGTCGAAGTCCATGCCCTTGATCTGGCACAGGGCCTTGAAGCTCGCCATGTAGCCGATCGGGGCATCCAGCCAGACGTAGAAATACTTGCCGGGCGCATCGGGGATGGCGAAGCCGAAGTAGGGGGCATCACGCGAGATGTCCCAGTCCTGCAGCCCTGCGGCGAACCACTCGTTCATCTTGGCGGCGATCTCCGGCTGCACCGCGCTGCTGGCGAGCCAGTTCTTGAGCACCGCCTCGAAGTCACCGAGCTTGAAGAAGTAGTGCTCGGACTCGCGCTCCACCGGGGTGGCGCCGGAGATGGCGGATTTCGGGTTCTTCAGGTCGGTGGGGCTGTAGGTGGCCCCGCACACCTCGCAGGAGTCGCCGTACTGGTCGGGCGCGCCGCACTTGGGGCATTCGCCCTTGATGAAGCGATCCGGCAGGAACATTTCCTTGACCGGATCATAGGCCTGGCGGATGGTGCGCACGGCGATGTGCCCCCCCGCGCGCAGGGCGCGGTAGACAGCCTCGGCAAGTACGCGGTTTTCCTCGGAATGGGTGACGTGATAATGGTCGAAGCCGATGAGAAAATCGGCAAAGTCGGCGCGATGCTCCTGGCCGATGCGGCTGATCAGCGCCTCCGGGGTGATCCCCTCGTTCTGCGCCCGCAGCATGATCGGCGTGCCATGCGCATCGTCCGCGCAGACGTAGTGCACCTCATGCCCGCGCATGCGCTGAAAGCGCGCCCAGATGTCGGTCTGGATGTATTCGACCATGTGCCCAAGATGGATCGGGCCGTTGGCATAGGGCAGGGCGGAGGTGACGAGGATGCGGCGCGTCATGGAAGGCTGATGCTCGGTCGAGGGTTGTTTGAAAAGCCTGTAACCTTACCACATCGTCAGTTGTAGGAGGCCCGCCCTCGCCGATAGCCCTCGCGCAATGCGCCTGTCGCGGCGGGGGCGCCGCTCCTACGCGGGCCTCAAGAACGATGAAACAGGCGCATGCGTTGCCCTGCCCCTTGATGTATGAATTTGAAACTGTTTTGGAGAATGGCATGGCCTTGTTCGGTTTCGGCAGAAAAGACAGCACGGTGAGCGAAGAGGCAGTGCGTGCCGCTCTGGCCAAGGTGCGCGATCCCGAACTCGGGCAGCCGTTCGAGGGCAAGCGGGTGCACGAGCTAGAAATCAAGGACGGCACGGTGCGAGCCCACCTGCGGTTAGGCTACCCCGCCTTTGGGGTGCGCGAGGCGATCTGCCGCGAGGCCGAGGCCGCCTTGCGGGAGGTCGAAGGGGTGAAGGTGGCGCAGGTCACCCTCGACTGGGTGATCGAGCCGCATGCGGTGCAGAAGACGCTCAAGCGCCTGCCCGAGGTGCGCAACATCATCGCCGTGGCCTCCGGCAAGGGCGGGGTGGGCAAGTCCACCACCGCGGTCAACCTGGCCTTGGCCCTCCAGGCTGAGGGGGCGAAGGTGGGGATTCTGGACGCGGACATTTACGGCCCGAGCATCCCGCGCATGCTGGGGGCCGAGGGTGAACCGCCGACCAGCGTGGATGGGCGTTCACTCGAACCCAAGCGTGCCCATGGCCTGCAGAGCATGTCCATCGGTTTCCTCGTCGGGGAGGACAACCCGATGATCTGGCGCGGGCCCATGGTCACCTCCGCCCTCCAGCAGCTGTTGAACGACACCCGCTGGCACGACCTGGACTACCTGATCATCGACATGCCGCCGGGCACCGGCGACATCCAGCTGACCTTGGCGCAGAAGGTGCCGGTGGCCGGGGTGGTGATCGTCACCACCCCACAGGACATTGCCCTGCTGGATGCCAAGAAGGGCCTGAAGATGTTCGAGCGGGTGGACGTGCCGGTGCTCGGCATCATCGAGAACATGAGCCTGCATGTGTGCTCGAACTGCGGCCATGCCGAACCGATCTTTGGCGAGGGGGGCGGCGCGCGGATGGCCGCTGAGTACGGGGTGGAGCTTTTGGGGCAATTGCCTCTGGAGCGCGCGATCCGCGAACAGGTCGATTCCGGGCGGCCGACGGTGGCGGTCGAGCCCGAGAGCCCGACCGCGAAGATCTACCGTGCCATCGCCCGCAGGCTCGCGGCGAGGCTTGCTCAGCGGGCGAAGGACTACAGCACCAAGTTCCCCACCATTGTCGTCAAGAACGACTGATCAGCGGCCCCCGTAGGCGGCAACGGCGCGTGCCAGCATGCGGTGAGACCACAGCCCGCCGAACGGGATCAGGGCGGCAACAAACACCCCCGCGCCCTTGAGGGCGGGGAGATGACCGCGCAGTACGACCAGGGTAAGCACGCCCATGGTCCACAGGAACAGGGCGCCATGGATCGGGCCCACGATGGCGACGGCGATCGGCAGGCCGGCGAGGTGCTTGAGTGGCACGGCGATCAGGATCAGAGTGATGAGGGACGCGCCCTCGACCAGGGTCATCAGGCTGAGGTGACGCAGGGGCCAGGGGGCCATGGATGTTCTCCCTTTGGTTGAAACGCGAAAAGCCCCGCGCGGGGCGGGGCTGAAGACCGAGCGTCTGATCAGACGGACTTCTTGCAGAAGTACCAGTCGACGCACTCGTATTCGCCGCTGTTGAAGCGGCGCTCGGCCTCCTCGGCGGTGGCGGGCGGCGGGACGATCACCTTGTCGCCCGGCTGCCAGCCCTCGGGGGTGGCCACGCCATGCTCGGTGGAGGTCTGCAGGGCCTTGACCAGGCGCAGGATCTCCGGGATGGAGCGGCCGTTACTCATCGGGTAGTACAGCATGGCACGCAGCACGCCGTTCGGGTCGATGATGAAGGTGGCGCGCACGGCCTGGGTGTCGGAGGCTCCCGGGTGGACCATGCCGTAGGCCTTGGCCACGGTCATGGACAGGTCGGCGATGATCGGGAAGGTGATCTTGACGCCGAATTTCTCCTCGATGTTGCGATCCCAGGCGATGTGCGAGTAGTGGCTGTCGATGGACAGGCCGAGCAGTTCGCAGTTGATGGCCTGGAAGTCCTTGTGCGCCTTGGCGAAGGCGGTGAACTCGGTGGTGCACACCGGGGTGAAGTCGGCCGGGTGGGAGAACAGGACCAGCCACTTGCCCGCGTAGTCGCTCAGGGTCTTGCGGCCGTAGGTGGTCGGTGCGTCGAACTCGGGGGCGCGCTCATTGAGGCGCGGGAGGGATACGATGGTCTCGGACATGTCATGTCTCCTGTGAGAGGTCGGTTCATCGCCCACTGCGTGGTGCGTGGATGAACTATAGAAATTACTTTTCAATATATAAAATTGTATTTTGATATGGGGTCGATAGGCATGGACTATGCCTAGGCGATGACTCAATCCACGCGGTCCTTAGCAGGGCCGCCCTGCCTGGCCACACATGCTCCACGTACGCCACCTCTCCGGGCCCCATTTCGGCCCCATCGACTTGCGCCTCGCGCCGCGCGAACTGTTATGCCTGTACGGCCCCTCCGGAGTCGGCAAGTCGCAGCTGATGCGCGCCCTGGCCGATCTCGACCCGCACGAGGGCGAAGTCCTTCTCGCCGATGTCCCTCAGCAGGCCGTCCGCCCCACCGAGTGGCGGCGTCAGGTGGCCTACCTGCCTGCCGAGAGCGGCTGGTGGGCACCTCGCGCCGGCCAGCACTTCGCCATGCCGCCCAGTCCGGAGGCGCTGGCCGCACTGGGGCTGACGCCGGACATCCTCGAGCGCGAGGTGGAAGGCCTCTCCACCGGAGAGCGCCAGCGTCTCGGCCTGCTGCGCATGCTCGAGCAGCGCCCGCGCGTCCTGCTGCTGGACGAGCCTTCCGCCAATCTCGATCCCGAAAGCACCTTGCTGATGGAGGCGTGCATTCGGCGCTATCTGGACGAGACGCAGGCGGCTGCGATCTGGGTCAGCCATGACCCCGCTCAGCGTGGTCGGATCGCGGATCGCAGCATCGAATTGAAGGCGAGGGGGGTGGCATGAACCTGATCGAGCTGACGGCCTCTGACCTCGGGTTGGCCGCCGGGCTGGTGCTGCTGCTGGGCATTTTGATCAGCCTCAATGGCCTCGGGCTGACCCGCTCCCTGTACGTGTCCACGGTGCGCATGACGGTGCAGCTCCTGCTCGTGGGGCTGGTGCTGGAGGCCCTGTTCAGTGCCGATCACCCCTTCTGGGTCGGGGGGATGGGCGTGGTGATGCTTCTGCTTGCGGGCTGGGAGGTGATGGCGCGCCAGCAGCGCCGTATCCGCGGCGGCGCGGGCTACCTGATCGGCGTGGCGGCCATGGCCCTGCCGGCCTTCACCCTCACCCTGATGGCGCTGGTGGTGATCATCAAGGTCCACCCCTGGTACACCCCGCAGTACGCCATCCCGCTGCTGGGCATGATCCTTGGCAATACCATGACCGGCATCGGCCTCGGGCTGAACAGTCTGACCCGCGGCGCGGCGGCCGGGCGGCAAGCGATCGAGGCTCAGCTGCTGCTGGGCTTCGATGCGCGCCGCGCCTCGCGCAGCCTGAGGCGAGACAGCCTGCACACCGCGCTGGTTCCAACCATCAACATGCTTGCCGTCGCGGGCATCGTCAGCTTGCCGGGCATGATGACCGGGCAGATCCTCTCCGGCACGCCCCCGCTGGAGGCGGTCAAGTACCAGATCATGATCCTGATGCTGATCGCCAGCGCGACAGGCATGGGCGCCATGCTGGCGATCGAGCTGGGTGCCCGCCGTCTGTTCGACGAACGCCAGCGTCTGCGCCTCGACCGTCTTGCCCAGTCGTGAGTGCCGGGACATGGTTCTCAAATCGCAGCCATCCAATGAAGGGGAGCGATCTATGCGCATGGGGATTGATCTCGGCGGCACCAAGATCGAGGCCGTCGTGCTGGACGATACAGGATCGGTGCGCTTCCGCGAGCGGGTGCCGACCCCACAGGGGGATTACGCGGGGACGCTGGCGGCGATCGGGGGCCTGGTGGCCCGCGCCGAGCGGGCGGTCGGGCAGACCTGCACGGTGGGCATCGGGACGCCGGGGGCGATCTCGCCCGCGAGCGGCTTGATGAAGAACAGTAATTCGACCGTGCTCAATGGCAAGCCACTCAAGCAGGACCTGGAGCAGCTTTTGGGGCGAGAGATACGCATGGCCAACGACGCCAACTGCTTCGCCCTGTCCGAGGCGGTGGATGGTGCTGCGGCCGGGGCGGAGGTGGTGTTCGGCGTGATCGTCGGCACCGGCTGCGGTGCGGGCGTGGTGGTGCGCGGCCATGCCCTGACCGGCCCCAATGCCATCGCCGGGGAGTGGGGACACAACCCGCTGCCCTGGCCGACGGATGAGGAGCGACCGGGGCCCGCCTGTTACTGCGGCAAGCACGGCTGCATCGAGACCTGGCTGTCCGGTACCGGCCTTGCGAACGTATTCGTAGCGGAAACCGGGGAGAGGCTTCAGGCGCCCGGGATCGTGGCTCGTGCCGAGGCTGGGGATGCCGTGTGCGAGGCTGCCCTGCAGCGTTACGAGGATCGCATGGCGCGGAGTCTGGCACACGTCATCAATATCCTCGACCCGGACGTGATCGTGCTCGGCGGTGGGATGTCCAACGTGCGCCGCCTGTATGACAACGTGCCGAAGCTGTGGGGCCGGTACGTGTTTTCCGACCGGGTCGCTACCCGTCTCCTCGCCCCCCTGCATGGCGACTCCAGCGGTGTGCGCGGCGCGGCCTGGCTGTGGTCCATGTGACATGCGCGGAACCTGGGGCGTCCTGCGCTGCCAAAGAGAACAATGAGATGGTCTGAGCACGACGTGCCTGTCGCGGCGAGGGCGCCGCTCCTACGCGAGCCTTCAGAGCGATGGGGCAGGTTCATGCGATGGCCCTGAGGACGGGAGGATGGGGCCCCGCGCCTCATAGACCGGACTTTTGGTATAGTTCCGAAAAATTGATAAGGAGTCCCTGGATGAGCAACGCCCGCCGCCGATTTCTGACCGGTCTTCCCGCCGTGGGGGCCCTGTTCGGTCTTTCCTCCGCCGTGCAGGCTGCCGAAGCCAAGAAGGAGGCCAAGAAGGGCGAGCGTTTCCCTGGGGATCCGCCCGAACACAAGATCGTCTACCAGCTCAACCACTCCGAGTGGGAGTACATCGAGCACATTCTCAACTCGATCAGCGCCATGCTGACCAAGTACGAGGACAATGTGTCGATCGCGGTGGTGGTGTTCGGCTCGGGGATCCACCTGCTCGCCAAGAACCCGAAGCGTGACATCCCGGCCATCCTGCGCCAGCGCGTCGAGTCCCAGGCCAAGAACTACGGCGTGAAGTACATCGCCTGTGGCAACACCATGAAGACCATCGGCTGGGAAAAGTCCGATATGCTGGACTTCGCCCAGGTCGAGGAAGTCGGCGCCGCGGCCATCATGGAGCTGCAGGAGAAAGGCTACGCCTATCTTGCGTGGTAACCCCCTGCCGATGCCGCGCATGAGCCCGGTCCGCCGGGCTTTTGCTTGAACAGAACAAGCCCATCGTGTGAGCCTCCGCATGCAGATCACCCTGACCCGTCCTGACGACTGGCACATCCACCTGCGCGACGGCGCCATGCTCAAGGCGGTGCTGCCTGACGTGGCGCGCGAGTTTGCCCGCGCCATCGTCATGCCCAATCTCGTCCCGCCGGTGGTGATCACCGAGGATGCACGGGCGTACCGTGAGCGTATCCTCGCCGCGCTGCCTGCGGGAGCCTCCTTCCAGCCGCTGATGACCCTCTACCTCACCGGCAACACGCCGCCCGAGGAGATCGCCCGCGCCAAGGCGAGTGGCATCGTCCATGCCGTCAAGCTGTATCCGGCCGGGGCGACCACCAACTCCGACCGCGGGGTGACCGACATCCGCGCGGTCTACCCGGTGTTCGAGGCTATGCAGCGCGAGGGCATGGTGCTGTGCGTGCATGGCGAGGTGGTCGATCCGGGCGTGGACATCTTCGATCGCGAGAAGGTCTTTATCGACCGTGTGCTCGCGCCCCTGCTGCGTGATTTTCCTGAGCTGAAGGTGGTGATGGAGCACATCACCACCCGCGATGCCGCCGAGTTCGTCAAGGCGGCCCCGGCCAATGTCGGCGCCACCATCACCGCCCACCACCTGCTGTACAACCGCAACGCCATGCTGGTCGGCGGTATCCGTCCGCACTACTACTGCCTGCCGATCCTCAAGCGCGAGGAGCACCGCCAGGCGCTGGTGGCGGCGGCCACCAGCGGCAACCCGAAGTTCTTCCTCGGCACCGACAGCGCGCCGCACCCGAAGAACGCCAAGGAGTCGAGCTGCGGTTGTGCCGGATGCTACACCGCGCACGCCGCCATCGAGCTGTACGCCGAGGCCTTTGACCAGGCGGGGGCCTTGGGGCGGCTGGAGGGCTTTGCCAGCCACTTCGGCGCGGATTTCTACGGCCTGCCGCGCAATGAGGGCCGCATCACGCTGGTGAAGGAGGCGTGGACCGCGCCGGCCCCGATCGAGGTCGAACCGGGCGTGGAGCTGGTGCCCCTGCGCACGGGCGAGGCTCTGCACTGGCGCCTGACGTGAGCGAGCACGGCAAGGGCCTGATGGCTGCCCGTTTCCGCGGCTTTCTTCCGGTGGTCGTGGACATGGAGATGGGCGGCTTCGAGGCCTCCACCGACGCGGTGCTGGAGATGGGGGCCGTGATCCTCGGCTTCGATGCCGAGGGACGACTGGGGGCGGGGGAGCAGGTCGGTGTGCACGTGGCGCCGTTTGCAGGGGCACGCATCCTTGAGGAGGCGCTGAAGGTCAACAAGATCGACCCGTTCAATCCGCTGCGCCATGCTGTGGAGGAGCGTGAGGCGCTGGACCTGATCTTTGCCCCCATTCGCCGCGCGATGAAGGAAGAGGGCTGCAAGCGCGCCGTGCTGGTCGGCCACAACGCCCATTTCGACCTCGGTTTCCTCAACGCCATGGTGGCCCGCACCGGGCACAAGCGGAATCCCTTCCATCCGTTCACGGTGTTCGACACCGCCACGCTGTCCGGTCTCGCCTACGGCCAGACGGTGCTGGCCAAGGCCTGCGCCGAGGCGGGGCTGGCGTGGGATGGCAAGCAGGCGCACGGTGCCCTCTACGATGCCCAGATGACTGCCCAGCTCTTCTGCGGCATCGTCAATGCCTGGAGCGAACATATCCGCCCGCCTCAGCATTTCCTGCCAGCGGCTTTGGGACATGCTGAAAAACCTGGAATGGGACACGTTCCCTCCCCCCTGGTGGGGGAGGGTTAGGGAGAGGGGGGCAACGGGTTATCACCCTCTCCCCCAACCCCTCCCCCTTTAAGGGGGAGGGGAGAATGATTGGTTCAGCGCCTCCTTAGCCGTTTCAGCCCTCTTCTGCTTCGCGTACCACCTGCCGCATCTTCAGCAGACTGTCCGGGTTGAGCGAGAGGGAGTCGATGCCCTGCTCGACCAGGAAGCGGGTGATCTCCGGAAAGTCGGACGGTGCCTGGCCGCAGATGCCGATGTACTTGTCCTGTTTCTTGCAGGCCTTGATCGCCATGCGGATCAGCTCCAGCACCGCCGGGTCACGCTCGTCGAAGCCGGTCAAAAGCCCCGAATCCCGGTCCACGCCAAGGGTGAGCTGGGTCAGATCGTTGGAGCCGATGGAGAAGCCGTCGCACAGCTCAAGGAACGGCTCCGCGAGGATGGCGTTCGCGGGGATCTCGCACATGATGTAGAGCGCAAGCCCCGCCTTGCCGCGCACAAGGCCGTTTTTCTCCATCAACGTGATGACCTCGCGCGCCTCGTCCACCGTGCGCACGAAGGGCAGCAGCAGGGCGACGTTGGTGAGGCCCATCTCCTCCCGCACCCGTCGCATGGCCGCACACTCGAGGGCGAAACCTTCGGCATAGTCCGGGTGGTGGTAGCGTGCCGCCCCGCGCAGGCCGATCATCGGGTTCTCCTCGTCCGGCTCGAAGCCTGATCCGCCGAGCAGGGAGGCATATTCGTTCGACTTGAAGTCAGAGAAACGCACGATCACCGGGCGAGGGTAGAAGGCGGCGGCGATCTGCGCCACGCCCTCGGACAGGCGCTTGACGAAGAAATCGCGCCCATCCGCATGCCCGCGGATCAGGTGGGCGATCTTCCCGCGGGTGGCTTCGTCGACCTTGTCCGGATGCAGCAGGGCATTCGGATGGGCCTGGATGCCGCGCATGATGATGAACTCGAGCCGGGCAAGGCCTACGCCATCCGCCGGCAGGCGGGAGAACTCGAAGGCCTGCTCGGGCTGGGCGACGTTGAGGTAGACCTTGGTGCGGGTGTGGGTTGCTGCCTCATCCAGGCGCTGCTCCTCCACGCGGAAGGGCAGGGCACCCTGATAGATGAAGCCGGTGTCGCCCTCGGCGCAGGAGACGGTCACCGCCTCGCCGTCCGGCACGGTCTGGGTGGCGTCGCCGCAGCCAACCACGGCGGGGATGCCCAGCTCGCGGGCGACGATGGCGGCGTGGCAGGTGCGCCCGCCACGGTTGGTGACGATGGCCGAGGCGCGCTTCATGATCGGCTCCCAGTCCGGGTCGGTGATGTCGGTCACCAGTACCTCGCCGGGTTGCAGTTCATGCATGTCACGTGCATGCAGGATGACGCGTGCGCGGCCGACGGCGATCTTCTGGCCGACGCTGCGCCCCGCCGCGACCACCGTGCCGCGCTCATTAAGGATGTACTGCTTGAACAGGTTCGCGTCCGCCTGGGTCTGCACGGTCTCCGGGCGGGCCTGGACAATGAACAGCTCGCCCGTGTTGCCGTCCTTGGCCCACTCGATGTCCATCGGACGGCCGTAGTGCTGCTCGATGATGACCGCCTGGCGCGCCAGCTCCAGGACCTCATCGTCGCTGATGCAGAATTGGTGGCGCTCGTCCGGCGGAACCTCGATGTTGCGGGTCGAGCGGCCGGCCAGGCTGTCGTGGGTGTAGATCATGCGCATGGCCTTGCTGCCAAGCTGGCGTTTGATGATCGGCCGGTGCCCGCTTGCCAGGGTGGGTTTGAAGACCAGGAACTCGTCCGGGTTGACCGCGCCTTGCACCACGTTCTCGCCCAAGCCCCAGGCGGCGGTGATGAGGACGGCATCGCGGAAACCGGATTCGGTATCCAGGGTGAACATCACCCCGGAGGAGGCGAGGTCGGAGCGCACCATGCGCTGCACGCCGATCGACAAGGCGACCTTGTCGTGGGCGAAGCCCTGATGCACGCGGTAGGCGATGGCGCGGTCGGTGAACAGCGAGGCGAACACGCGCTTGCAGGTCGCAAGCAGGCTCGCTTCGCCGCGGATGTTCAGGTAGGTCTCCTGCTGGCCGGCGAAGGAGGCGGTCGGTAGATCCTCCGCCGTGGCCGAGCTGCGCACGGCGACGTCGACCGTCGCGCCATCCGGCCCGGACATCCTGCGGTAGGCCTCCGCGATCTCGTCGGCGAGTTCGTCCGGCAGGTCGGCATGGGTCAGCCAGTCGCGGATGGTCTGTCCGACCTCGGCCAGGCGCACCACGTCGTCGACATCAAGTCCGGCTAGCAGGTCGAAGATGGGCTCGCGCAGGTGGTTGTGCTCCAGTACCGCCCAGTAGGCCTCGGCGGTGGTGGCAAAGCCGCCTGGCACGTTGACCCCTTTGGGCTTGAGGGTGCGGAACATCTCGCCCAGCGAGGCGTTCTTGCCGCCGACGAGGGGGACATCGTTGATCGTCAATTCTTCGAAGAGTCGGACGTAGCGCATGCGGGTCTCCCTGCTGATCCATCATTGCCCCACCAGCATAGCCCAGTCGCGCACGAAGGGTTTTGTCATCTGGGCGATGGCGCAATTTGGCCTTGACAAGGACGGTGAGATGTCTATAATGCCTCCCATCGAATGCGGGGTGGAGCAGTCCGGTAGCTCGTCGGGCTCATAACCCGAAGGTCGTAGGTTCAAATCCTGCCCCCGCTACCACCATTTGATTGCATGAGGCCGTCCAATTTGGACGGCTTTTTGCATTTCTGCATTCGCATCATCTTCTCGATGCGCAGGCCAGCCCGCCGTGAGCGGCCTGCAGCCGCCCCGCAGGGGGGGCATGGAGCCTTTGCCCACGCTTCCCTCCATCCCTCCAGGGCGGCGACAATCGACTCCATGAGTGTTGTCATTTTTGTTTTCGCCATCCTTGCAGTGCTCGCGGCCTGGTTGCCGATCGGGCGGTATGGTCGCCTGGGACTGGCTGGTGTGGTGGCGCTGGCGGGATTCGGCCTTGGAGTGATCGGGGGCGAGGGGCTGGCCGCTCTGCTCGTTCTGCTACTGATGGCCTGGCGCCTTCAGCCCGATGCGCGGGCAGTCAGCGGGCTGGTCTTCGCGTTGCTGGCGCTGGCGATGGGGTTCGGCCTGCTGCCTGGATTCACGCAGGTCGTGGTGTTCGGACCGGAGGCCATCAAACCTGGCTCAGAAGCCTATGTGCGCGGGGTGAGCCTCGGACTGGTCGCGATCACGCTGCTTCTGCTCGCCATGCATCCGCTGGGGGGCCGTTGGGCGAGCGCAGTCCGGGCGATCCGGCTGGGTGTGGGGGTGGGGCTGCTGACTGCGATACCCGCACTCGGGGCGGGCTACCTGCTGGGCGACCTGGCTTTTGCGCCCGGCCTCCCCGGGGCGGCGTTCATCCTGATGTGGCTGGGTGGGCAGGTGCTGACGCTGGCGATGGAGGAGGGTTTCTTCCGGGGGTTCCTGCAGCGTCATCTGGTCCGCCATGTCCCGGTGGCTGTCGCCATCGTCCTCGCCGGTGTACTGTTTGGGCTGGCGCATTTCGCGGGCGGCTTGAGCTGGATCATCGGCGCAAGCATCGCCGGCGTGGGGTACGGGATTGCGTATCATCTGGGCCGCTCAAGGCTTGAGGCCTCGATGGCCGCCCATCTGACGGTCAACCTGTTGCACCTCTCCCTGTTCAGTTATCCGATGCTTGCCGGTCTTGCTGGAT
Source organism: Thiofaba sp. EF100 (assembly GCF_039822285.1). Lineage (NCBI taxonomy): Bacteria > Pseudomonadati > Pseudomonadota > Gammaproteobacteria > Chromatiales > Halothiobacillaceae > Thiofaba > Thiofaba sp. EF100. The sequence goes on from NZ_JBAJEY010000001.1 coordinate 96,361, forward strand.
GAAGCGTGTTATGGATCGACCCTTGCCGTTCCTGATATTTCTTGGCCTTGTTGTCCCAAGGCTGCTCCATGCGGGCAGCCCGGTCGATGACGAGTCACTCATTTTCACCGCTGCGCGCCTGCCCCAGGCACCGCAGGAATCTCCCGCTGCGGTGACGGTGATTGACCAGGAGATGATCCGGCTGTCCGGGGCGCGCAAGATCGCCGATCTGATGCTGCTGGTACCGGGCATGCAGGTGGGCAGCAAGGTGGGCAACCTGCAGAGTGTGGCTTACCACGGCATGACCGACGAGTATTCGCGCCGCATGCAGGTGCTGGTGGACGGCCGCTCGATCTACAGCCCGGCGATGGGGGGCGTGTACTGGCTGGATCTGCCGGTGCAGCTGGACGAGATCGTGCGCATCGAGGTAATCCGTGGGCCGAACACGGTCAACTACGGCAGCAACGCCTTCCTTGCCACCATCAACATCATCACCCGCCCGGCACGTGAGTCGACCGGCGGACGGGTCTCGGTCCTCGTTGGCAGCCACGGTGAGCGTGACGTGCAGGCAAGCTACGGCTTCCAGCACGGCCGGTGGGCAGGAAGCCTGAATGCCCTGTCCCAGCGGGACGATGGATATAGCCGGATGGAGACGCCGATCCACGATGACCGTCACCTCAAGGCATTGAACGGCCGATTCGAACTGGACGCTGGGCGTGACGACGAGCTGAGCCTGGCCTTGGGCATCTCCACCGCCGACAAGGGCATCGGCGGCGACCCCGCCCTCAATGGCCTGGCCGAGGGCGGGCCGGCGCGCGAGACGACGGGGAAGAATGACTACCAATACCTGCAGTGGCGCCACGGCTACAACGAGAGCCACTACGGGGTGCTCAGGCTGTCGCGCTCACGTGATGCGCAAACGGATGATGGCTATCTCCTTCCCCATCCCTTGCTGCCCGCCCCGCTGGTCATCGCCGAGGGCTATGACAGTGAGCGCCTGGATGCGGAGTACGAGCACAACACTCAGTGGTCTGACACGCTGCGCAGCTCGGTGGGCCTGGCTTGGCGCGAGGACCGGATCGAGAGTCCGAGTTTCCTCGGCTCCGCGGAGAAGCGGGACAACACCATCCGACGCGCCTTCGCCAATGCCGAATGGCGCATGGCGCCTCCCCTCACGCTCAATTTCGGCGGCATGCTGGAGTCCTCCAGCTTCAATCCGGCTGAGTTCAGCCCCCGCATTGCCGTCCTCTGGCATGCGCAGCCTGGACATACCTGGCGCGTCGGCTATGCCGAGGGTCGGCGCACGCCATTTTTCTATGAGCGCCAGGGGGTGAAGAGCTATACGACCCTCGATGGCAGTACCCGGGTCTACAGCGTGATCGCCTCCAGCCTACTCGACGGCGGGGATGGGTTGCGGACGGAGCATGTGCGGAGCCTCGAACTGGCCTACATCTATCGGCCGAGCCAGAGGCTCGGCCTCGATGCCCGCCTGTTCCGCGATCATCTCTCCGACATGATCAAGCCCACACTGCGCCCGGAAACCGGCGTACTGACCAGCCTGCCAGGCCTGGTGGGGGATTTCGCCAATCTCGGCGAAGTTCATCTGCACGGTCTCGAACTGCAGTTGGATGCCCGTCCCGCCGAGGGCTGGCGCCTGCATGCGAGCTACGCCTGGACACAGCTCGCAGAGCAGAGCCCCCTCGAGCAGGTTGCCGGGCAGAGCTACGCCTACGACCAATCCGCGCCGCGTCATGCAGGCTCCCTGCTGGTCGGCAAGCGGCTGGAGGATGGCTGGACCGTATCCGGCGTGTATTCCCATGTCGGGGCGATGCGCTGGCTCTGGTACACCTATCCGATGCTGGAGCCTCAGGACCGGCTGGATCTGCGCCTGGAGAAACGTTTCCGCGTGGGAGGGCAGGGTCTGCGGATGGAGCTGGTCGGCCAGTACCTGCTGGGTGAACAGAGTGACTTCCTCCCGACACGGCGCTGGCAGCCGGGCATCTATGGCCGCCTGACGCTGGACCTTTCCTGATGTTCCGACGCGTCTGGCGCATCGTTAGCAGGTCGTTGAAAAAGTCGTTCAACGGCCTGTTAAGGCAAGCCATGGAAGGCTTGCGCGAAGGTCAATCACGCTAAGTGATTGACCTTCGGAGCCCGTCGCGGACATGCGCGGCGACGAGGCGAGTTGAAAAAGGGCAGGAAGCCCTTTTTCAACATCCTGTTAGAGCGCTGTTGTGCAAGGGGTTTTATGTTGCCCACAGGGTCTGTGGATAAGTCTGTGAACGATTGTTGGAAAAACGTTCGCAAGGCGTATGGTGAAGAGGCTTTACTTGAATTGATCAAAATTTGACCGCTTAATAAAAATCTAGAAAAAACAATGAGTTGCTGGTTGTTTGTTCGTTTCTTGTGAGCACGGGCTTGCGCTGCAACGGGGCCTTGCCTGGGGATGTGGACTTGTGCATAAGTCGCAGTGAAGAACTTGCATGAAGTTCAATAGGCAACCCGTACAAGTTGCAATCTTGGATTGCAAACGTCGGATAACCTATTGAAAACATAAGCCGGAAAGGGGGGCGGCGTGAGCGCGGAGCGCGCCGGGCCGTTGAGGATTTGAGAGACAAGACGATAGCCTATGGCAGGTTCGTCTGTCCCTCGTCGAGGTGTCGCGTGGGCGCTCAGCCCTTTTTGATGGCCGCTTCCAGCATCGGCTTCAGTTCGCCGCGCTGATGCAGTTCCACGGTGATGTCCGAGCCGCCGATCAATTCGCCGTTGACGTAGATCTGCGGGAAGGTTGGCCAGTCCTGGTAGCGTGGTAGGTTGTTGAAGATTTCCATGTCCGCGAGCACGTTCACATAGGCGAACTCCACGCCGCAGGCCTTGATGGCCTCGGCCGCGCGGCTGGAATAGCCGCACATCGGGAACTGCGGCGTGCCTTTCATGAAGATCACGATCGGGTTGTTCTTAACGATCTCGTCGATCTGCTGGAGGATGGGGTCCATGGGGGATCTCATATGGTTGACTCTGACGGTCAAGTATGGGGATGCTCGTCATGTGTGACAAGCCTTGCAGACGTCTTGGCATCCCGGATCCCAGCCCTCCCTACAGCCACAGCATGCAGCCCATCTCGTAGGGGTGGGTCAGGGCGGGATGCCAGGGGACGATGCGGATGCGGTAGACCTGCAGCCCGGCGAGCGAGGGTTGCATTTTCAGCGTGTACAGCTGGCGCCCCTTCTCGTCCTGGCCGTCGGCCTCGAGAAGATAGTGTGAGTCCAGCTCGAAGTGTGCGCTGTTGCTCAGCCGGCCGAACTGGCATTCCACCCGCACATCCTGGGCCGACAGGCCATCCACATCGACCGCCACCTTGATCTCGAGCGCTTCGCCGTGATGCAACTGGGTTGTGGCGAGATCCACGCGCTCGGCACGGATCTTCGGCCACGTCATACGGATGCGGGCCTTCCATTCGGCCAGTTCGCGCGCCAACTGCCCGCCCTCTGCATGGAAGGCCTTATGGTTGCGCAGGGCGGTCAGGTAGAACCCGCGTGTGTAGTCGAGCACCATGCGCTCGCTGTTGAAGCGGGGCAGAATGCTGCGCATCGAGGCCTTGGACAGCGCGACCCAGCGGCTGGAAAAGCTGCCCTTGTCGCGGTGGTAGTAGAGGGGTACGACCTCCTTGCGCAGCATCTCCATCAGGTCATGGGCCTCCTGGCTGTTGCGGTATTCGGCGCTGTATTCTGGGCCGTGGGGGGTGATGGCCCAGCCGTTGTCGCCCTCAAAGCCCTCACCCCACCAGCCGTCCAGCACGCTCAGGTTGACCACGCCGTTCATGCCGGCCTTCTGGCCGGAGGTGCCGCTGGCCTCCAGCGGGTATTCCGGGGTGTTGAGCCAGACGTCCACACCGGTCACCAGTTTGCGGGCGAGGGCCATGTCGTAGCCCTCCAGCAGCAGGATGCGGCCGAGGAACTCGGGCCGGTGGGCAATCTCCCAGATCGTGCGGATCATCGCCTGGGCGGGCTCGTCGGCCGGGTGCGCCTTGCCGGCGAAGATGAACACCACCGGCCGCTCGTCGTCATTGACCAGCCGCGCCAGCCGTTCCAGGTCATTGAACAGCAGGGTGGCGCGCTTGTAGGTGGCGAAACGGCGGGCGAAACCGATCACCAGCACATCCTGGTCCTGCTGGGTGATGACACTCAGCGACTTGCGGATCACGGCCTCGCTGCTGCCGTTGCGGTGGTGCTGGTCGCGAATGCGCTGGGCGACGTCGTCCAGCATTTCCCGCTTCAGCGACTGGCGCAGGCTCCAGAAGCGGTGGTCGGGGATTTGATCCAGGGCCTCGCGCCAAAAATCCCGGTCGCACAGGTGAAGGCGCCAGTCGCGCTGGCGCTGGTCGAGCAGGTTGGCCCACTCGCGGGCGAGGAAGGTGCTGACATGTACCCCGTTGGTCACGTAGCGGACCGGGTTTTCCTCCGGCTCGATCTGGGGCCAGAGGTCGCGCGCCATCCTTGAGGCGACATGGCCGTGGATGCGACTGACACCGTTGTGCTGGCGCGAGCCTCGCAGGGCGAGCGTGGTCATGTCGAAGCTGGAAGGGGTCGCATCCACACTGCCCAGGCGGATGAAGCGCTCGAAATCCAGCCCCATCCCGTGGGCGATGTCGCGGAAATACTGCTCGACCAGCCCGATTTCGAAGGCGTCGTGTCCGGCATCGACCGGGGTGTGGGTGGTGAACACTGTATTGGTCGCGGTCAGTTCGAGAGCGGCCTCGAAGCCCATGCCCTGGGCGACGTACTCGCGGCAGCGTTCGACGATGAGGAAGGCGGCATGGCCCTCGTTCACATGCCATGCGCTTGGGTGCAGGCCAAGCGCCCGCAGGGCACGCACGCCGCCCATGCCGAGCAGGATCTCCTGCTGGATGCGCATCGATTTGTCCCCACCGTAGAGGCGGTAGGTGATGGCGCGATCCTGAGGGCTGTTCTGCGCAAGGTCGGTGTCCAGCAGGATCAGGCGCACCCGCCCGACATGCGCCTGCCACAGCTTGACCGCGATCTGGCGGCCTGGCAGGGGCAGCCAGAACACCAACTCCTTGCCCGTCTCATCGAGGACCGGGCTGATCGGCAGGTCGTCGAAGTTGACCGGCAGGAACGATTCGACCTGCTGCCCCTGGGCATCGATGGTCTGGGTGAAATAACCCACGCGGTAGAGCAGCCCCACCGCCACGAAGGGCAGCCCGAGGTCGCTCGCCGCCTTGCAGTGGTCGCCGGCCAGGATGCCGAGGCCGCCCGAGTAGATGGGAAAGCTCTCATGGAAACCGTATTCCGCGCAGAAGTAGGCGATCAAATCCTCGTGCGGGTCGAGGTGCGCGGCGATTTCGGGATGGGGCGGGTCGCTCAGATAGCGCTCGAACTGGGCGCGGGTCTCCTCCAGGTCGAACATGTAGGTTGGGTCGGCCAGGGCTGCATCCACGCGCTCCTGGGCCACCCGGCGCAGGAAGATCTTCGGATTGTGGCCGCAGGCCTCCCACAGGGCGGCATCCATGCGGAAGAACAGGCCGCGCACCTTCCGGCTCCAGCTGTAATAGAGATTGTTGGCGAAGTCATGAAGACAGGCCAGGGCGGGTGGGATGTTGGGTTGGACTTCGAGAGAGTAGAGCGAGCCGGGCATGGGTCGGGTCCTGTGCAATGCGTCCGTCACAGGATCATGGCGCAAAAACGTGACGATTCAATCATCGATTGTGCCAGCCGGCCTGTGGGTGGGGCACTTGGCCAGGCCTCAGGCTTTGGCAGTGCAGCGAAAAGAATTTTTCAATGCCCACTAAAGCTTGAAAGCATCGCGCCGATAACAAGTTCGAAAGCGGAGTTTGGACGAAAAAGATCCAGTCAGGGCTAAAGCTTCTCCAGGCCCCGCCGATAAGGTTCCTGACCGATTTCAACCGCGCTCAAGCGCAAGCACAAGGAGACCTAGCCATGGCTAACGTCGTCAATACCAACATGATGTCCATCAATGCACAGCGCAGCCTGTACAAGACGGACATCCTCCAGAAAACCGCAATGGAGCGCCTGGCCTCTGGGATGCGGGTCAATAGCGCCAAGGACGATGCCGCAGGCATGTCTATCGCAGAGCGCATGAACTCCCAGATTCGCGGCATGACCGTGGCCGTGCGCAACGCCAACGATGGCTTGTCGATGGCGCAAACCGCCGAAGGGGCGATCACCGAGCTGCAGGGCATGCTCCAGCGCATGCGTGACCTGACCGTGCAGTCGATGAACGCCACCAATACGGCCTCTGATCGCACCGACCTGAACACCGAATTCCAGCAGCTCAAGCAGGAAATCGGCCGCATCGTCGGCAATACCGAGTTCAACGGCAAGAAGATTCTCAGCACCTCGGGAACCAGTTATCAGTTCCAGGTGGGGGCCAATACGGCAAACAATAACCGGATCACCGTATCCCTTGCCAACCTCTCTACGGCGGGGGCCACCGGTATTGGTAGTGCGATGACTGCTACCATGCACATCTCCACGGCGGCTGGGGCCTCCGCGGTGACCAAGGGCAATTCGGTGATTGGTATTCTGGATGGCGCGATCGGCAAGCTCAACAATCTGCGTGGTCGCCTGGGTGCAGCCCAGAACCGCTTCAATGCGACCATCTCCAACCTGCAGAGCTCGATCGAGAACCAGAGCGCGGCACGTTCCCGCATCATGGATGCTGACTTCGCCTCTGAGACCGCGAACCTCAGCCGTGCTCAGATCCTGCAGCAAGCCGGTACGGCGATGCTGGCCCAAGCCAACCAGGCGCCGCAAGCGGTTCTTGGTCTGCTGCGGTAACATCGGGGTAGCCTAGTCTTATCCTGATGGGGGGAGGAGTTGGATGAAACTCCCCCCCTCCTCATAGGAGGGGCAACGATGCTTATCAATCCCAACCCATTACAGCCTGTGTCGGTCGCTGGAGCACAGATGGCTTCAGAGGGCAATGCTGGCGCCGCAGTTCGAATGGAGCCCGCCACATCCGCGCGGGCTGCCGCAGTTTCTGGTTTTGTGTCTGGCGAGCCTTCATCGGCGGCGCGCCCTAAGGATTCTCCCCAAACCGATTCCCAGGGCGCGCAACCCGATGCGAAGGAACTCGATCAGGCCGTGACTCGGGCCAAGGAATACATTCAGTCCGTGCGCAGGGATTTGAACCTCAATTATGATGAGGAGACGGGGTTGCTCGTCATCAAAGTCGTCGACAAGGATACCGAAGAGGTCGTACGGCAGATCCCGGCCGAAGAAATCCTGGCCTTCATCCACAACATGCTCAAACTAACGGGCGAGCGTGAGGGTGTGTTGCTAAAAGAAAAGGTGTGAACCGCCAAGACTGCATGCATGCATTGAGTCGGCGGCTTTTTTCGAAAATTCCATCGAGGTGCTCCCATGGCCATCACATCCACGGGTCTTGCCACCGGCATGAACATTAACGGTGTCGTTCAGCAGTTGGTGAATGCTGAAGGGCAGGCGGCCAAGGGACTGCTCGACCGCCAGCAGGCTCGCGTTGATACCCGGCTTTCCGGTCTGGGCAAACTCAAGGGGGTGCTCTCCTCGTTCCAGACGGCGCTCAAGAAACTCGAGGCCCTCGATACCTTCAGCGCACGCAAGACCACTTTGAGCAATGATTCGGCTCTGGCCCTGCAGGCTGATCGGACGGCAGCTGTGGGCTCCTACAGCATTGAGGTCCTCAACCTTGCCCGGGCGGAAAAAATGGTTTCCTCAGGCTTGGCTTCTGCGAGCACAGTGGTGGGGACTGGAACCCTGACGCTGGGAGTGGGGGGCAACAGCTTCAGCGTGACCATCGACGCGAGCAACAACACCCTGGCTGGTATTCGTGATGCGATCAACAATGCCAGCGGCAACATCGGGGTGAGTGCGACCATCGTCAATGCGGATGATGGCAGTGGTGGCACCGTGAGCAAGCTGGTGCTCACCGCCAAGGAGACAGGCACCGCCAACGCCCTGAGCGTGAGCATCAGTGATGACGATGGCAACAACGCCGATGCCTCCGGGTTGTCGGGGCTTGCCATGACCCAGTTGGTCGCAGCGCAGGATGCCGTGATCCGGGTGGATGGTCAGACCGTGACACGCTCATCCAATACCATCAGCGATGCTGTCAGTGGGCTGACCTTCAACCTCAAGGCGGTCACGACCAGCCCGGTCACCGCCCAGGTGAGTGCGGACAGCGAGGAGGTCGTGAAGGCATTGCAGGGATTTGTTGACAGCTACAACAGCTTGCGTCAGGTCATGAGCGACCTCGGTCGGTACGACCCCGCCACCAAGAAGGCGGCTGAGCTGACAGGCGATGCCACGCTCCGCAACCTACAGCAGCAGCTGCGCCGTGATCTGACCTCCAATGTGTCCAGCGTGAGTGGTGGTGTGGATTCCCTTGCAGGCATTGGCATCGAAATCGACCGTTACGGTGCCATGAAGCTCAATAGCGCCAAGCTCAGTGAGGCCATGAATGGCAATCCTGCGGTCGTGTCCGATCTTTTCCGTTCTGCCGACGGCGTTGCCACCCGAACCAATGCCAAGATTGACGAATACCTCAAATCGGGGGGGATACTGGATACTCAGACCCGCTCGATGAACGATCAGAAAAGACAGATCGCCGATCGTCGTGCTGCGCTCGACGCGCGGCTGAGCAAAGTCGAAGAACAATATCTGAAGCAGTTCAACAAGATGGATCAGATCGTTGCAGGCTATCAGAGCACCGGCAACTACCTGGCTGCCCAGCTTGCCGGCTTGTTGAAGTAAGGTTTTAAGGAGTCATTTCATGTACATCTCCCCCCGTTCCATGGGCGCCAGTTTCTATTCCAACGTCGGCTTGCAGTCGAGCATCCACAATGCCAGCCCGCATCGGCTGATCCAGATGCTGATGGAGGGGTTCATTGAGCGTGTCAATGTGGCAAGGATTGCCATCGAGCGGGGTGATCATGCGCTGAAGGGCGCGCAGATCTCCAAGGCCATCGCCATCCTGGGTGGGCTGAAGGATGGCCTGGATTTCGAACAAGGTGGGGAGCTTGCTACCAATCTCAGCGATCTGTATTCCTACATGGAATTGGGCCTTTTCGAGGCCAGTGCCAAGAATGACATGGAGCGCCTCGAGGAGGTCAAGCGCCTGATGCTTGAGGTCAAAGGGGCGTGGGACGCGATCCCCGAAATTACCAGCACGCCTTGAGTCAAAAGGCATGAACACCTGCCGCGAGGAGATGCAGGCTATCATGCTCATCTCCCGTGAATTACGTCAGGCCATGGATGACGAGGCGGAGCCTTTGGAGCGTATCGAGTCGCTGGTGGCCGAGCGGGAAGAGCGCATCAGGCGTTTTTTTTCATCCCCCATCGAGTCTGAGCTGCGGGCTGAGGTTGCGGCATGGATTCAAGATCTCATGATCATGGATCGCAAGGCCATGCAGGCTCTTGCTCTGCGCAGACAGAAGATGCAGGAGCAGCACGCTGTCATGCGTCACCAGGCACGGGGTTTGGCCGAATATCAGCAAACGGGTGAGATGGGGGAGTGATCAGGAGGGGGGGGCGATGCCCTAAGCTCCCCTGCATCGCCGTTTCGAGCGCCTTCCGCATGGCTTGCACGCCTTGCTCATTGGCCTTGTCCCCCAGCATGTGGTCGAGTACCAACAACGCACCTTCATAGGCCTGATGGTCGATCAGGTGCTTTGCCAGGCGGAGTTTGGCATGGCTGTCGTCGGGGAAGCGCTCGATATGGCGCCGGTAAGCCTCCACAGCCTGGATCGGGTCACCGGCGATGCGCAGCATTTCCGCATATTGCAGGGTGTACTGCTCGGAAATGGAGGCCAGGCACTGGAGTGCATGCAGTGCTTGTTCAACCTGACCCTGGTCGAGGCTCCAGTTTGTCATCCGCAGCAGGGCATCCTCGCTCAAGCGGAGATCCCCGTGTTCGAGCACCTGGGCATAGGCATCGAGGGCGGAGGCCATGTTGCCCTCGAGTTCGTGAAGATACCCTTCGACCAAGAGCATGAAGGGGCGTCCCTGTGTATGGTTATGATGCTTCTTGAGGGCGATCATAAGTCCCTTGAGCGCATCAATTTTGCGCTGAGAAAAGAGTTGCCGTGCCCGGATGCGCGCTGCGCCAAGGTCGGCATGGGCTTGGGCGCGTTGCATGTGCACGGTGTGCTTGCGCGCTAGGTCCTGTTCGAACTCCCGTTCCAGCGCTTCGCGAAGGGCTTGCTCTTCCAGAGTCAATGTGATGATGCGATCCGGATGACGTTGGGCCCACACCCGGATGCGACCGGGGACGGTGTCGCGGCGCCAACCCTCGGCGATTTCGGCCAGCGGAGTGTTGGCCTCTTCCTCCCGGATACGCAATTTCAGCCGTTGTTCGGCCTCCTTGAGGATAGCCATCAGCCGCTCGGTACCGCTCAGATAGGCGGCGTAATAGTCGTGGCCGATCGTCCGGGTGTCTTCCGCGCTCATGGTTTCATAGTCCATGAAGGGGCGCATCGCCCGCAGCAGGGCCCGCAGGCCCATGCGCTTGACGATCAGGCTCAAATGGCCGTGTTTCTTGCTGAGCGTTTTTTCGATTCGGTCCAGCTTTTTCTTGGACTTTCCGCTCTCGATCAGCCCGCTGTTCGGGTTGAACATCGAGTCATTGATACGGATGGCTTCTTTGATCAGGCTGCGCATGATCTCCAACTCATGCTGGATGCGTGAAAACTCACGTTCCAGCTCCTGATAATGCACAAGACGCTGTTTCTCATCCGATGCAGGCAGCAAGCTTGCAAGAGTCGTGGAGATATCGATGGACTCCGTCGGGACCGGCAGGTCTTCCTGCGGGAGGTGTTGAATGGTCTCGATCCTTGCAGCCCCGGGGGATGGATTGATGAGTGTGCAGCCGTTGGCGGCCAGGTAACGGGCCTGGTTGCCTAGAGTTTCGATGGCGGTGGCGAAATCGGGTGTAGTGGTGGCCTTGTGGCCGGCGTAGGTTTCGACCTCCAGATGGGTGAGGTCGAAACGAGGTCCTGCCGCACGTTCGTTGCTGCCAAGGGCGTGGGTATAGCCCTCTTGGGTGAAACACAGATCAACCCCACCGAGGATGATGGTGCGGAATCCCATGTCGAAAGCGATCTGGAGGGCGGTATTGGTCACCGTCGGCCCAGGGGCGGAGAGGGGGGCGGAGGCGTTGAGTTTGGAGGTCCAGGGCAATAGCTCACCGAGATACAACGAGCGGTGAGGCCATTGCGTCAGCAGTCTGGGCGCGACGTGGTACTGATGGATCAGGGTGGTCCGCGCATCGAGCGCCAACATCGGTTTGCTGATGTCATAGCTCAGTTCGGTGGGGTCGACTGAGAAGATGAAATCCGGGGTGATGCCCGTCTCCAGAAGGCGTGCGGCGATCCTGGAAACCGCCAGCACGGCGAGTTTGTCCCGGTGTTGGATCACCCAGGGCAGCAGTTCGTCGAGGGAGGGGCCGCCCGCGAGCAGCACGGCGGTTTTTTCGGCAAAGGCTTGGCGCAGGATGTGGGCGGATTGGATGTTGTCCGCAGCATTCTGCAACTGGCAGATGATGAAGGCCTCATCGCCAAGCTGGGCCACGGCCTGCCAGCGCAGCTTGTCCACCTCCTCTTTCAGCTGCCAGGCAAGCTCGGTGTATTCCGGGTGATGTTGGTCCTGCGCAGCAACGGATAACACCACCTTGACCGCATCAAGGTAAAGATACTCATGGATTTGCAGCGCTGAGGCTTCCTCCAACCAGCGAGAGGAGGCCGCGCAGCGGATGGATGCATCGTCATGCTGGCAGCGGTCCTCGTTGAGAAGGAGGGCATGGATGTTCTCGAGTTCGACGAACAGATACCGGCTGCCCGCCGGGCGTGGCAGGTCGTGTACATACTCGTACAGCAGTCCGGAATCCGAGCCCGCGATGATGTAAAGAGTGTCTTCCGCGCGGAGGGTGTCTTTGAACGCTAGGTCGAAGGTATGTCTGGCACCGAAGCGATCGAAGGCGTGCCGATTGACGCTGTAGAGGTAACGATCCCCGAAACTGTTCTGGATGAAGGATTCCCGTGTTACGGTCTCGAGCTCGTTTTCATCCGGGTTGGACGTGGAGAAAACGGTAGGGGTACTGGCGTTCATCCAGAGGATCCTGAGTGGTGTCCGCCTATCATAGGCAAGGTATCGGCCTTCGGCTATGCTGGCCCCATGGTTGCCCTTGGCCCTGTTTTGTGATGTCAAAGAACCGCCCATGACTGCTCAAGCCGCTCGTCGTGTCCTCGTGACTGGTGCCGATGGATTCATTGGCTCGCATCTGGTTGAAATGCTCGTCGCCCGCGGCTACACCGTCCGCGCCCTGGCTCAGTACAACAGCTTCAATCACTGGGGCTGGCTGGAGGACGTGGCGTGCCGGGAGGCGATCGAGGTGGTCGGCGGGGATATCCGTGATGCCCACTTCTGCCGCACGCTGATGAAGGAGGTGGATGTGGTCTTCCACCTTGCGGCGCTGATTGCCATTCCCTATTCCTACGTGGCCCCCGAGAGCTATGTGGACACCAACGTGCGCGGTACGCTGAACATCTGTCAGGCCGCGCTGGAGGCAGGCGTGAAGCGGGTCATCCACACCTCGACCAGCGAGGTCTACGGCACGGCGCGCTATGTGCCGATCGACGAGCAGCACCCGCTCCAGCCGCAGTCGCCCTACAGCGCCTCCAAGATCGGGGCGGATGCCCTTGCCCAGAGCTTCCACCACAGCTTTGGTCTGCCGCTTACCGTGGCCCGTCCCTTCAACACCTACGGCCCACGCCAGTCGGCGCGCGCGGTGATCCCGACCATCATCAGCCAGATGGCCGCGGGCAAGCGCAGCATCGAGCTTGGGGACCTCAGCCCTACGCGCGATTTCAACTACGTCGAGGACACCTGCCGCGGCTTCATTGCCTTGGCCGAGTGTGAGGCGGCGGTGGGCGAAGTGGTCAATATCGGCTCGAACTACGAGATCTCCATTGGCGCTACCCTAAACCTGATCCGTGAGCTGATGGGCAGCGACATCGAGGTGGTGCAAGATGAGCGCCGCCTGCGCCCGCAGGGCTCCGAGGTCTTCCGCCTGTGGTGTGACAACGGCAAGATCGAGCGCCTGACCGGCTTCAAGCCGCAGGTGGATATCCGCGAGGGGCTCTCCCGCACCATCGCCTGGTTCACCAACCCCGACAACCTCAAGCGCTACAAGACCGGCATTTACAATGTCTGAGGCCTTCATCCGCTTCGTGCGCGAGCTCTATGGCGAACCCAGGGCGGGCATCCCCCTGCATGCCCCGGTCATGGGGACGCGGGAGAAGGCGCGGGTGGGGGAGGCCATCGACTCCAGTTTTGTCTCCAGCGTAGGTGCCTTCGTGACCGAGTTCGAGCGGCAGGTGGCAGCCTTCGTGGGCAGCCGGTACGCGGTGGCCACGGTCAATGGCACCGCTGGACTGCATGCCGCCCTGGTGGTGGCCGGCGTGCAGGCTGGCGACATGGTGCTCACCCAGTCCCTGACCTTCATCGCCACCTGCAATGCCATCCATTACTGCGGCGCGGATCCCGTCTTCATCGACGTGGACGAGGACACCCTGGGCCTCTCGCCCGAGGCCCTCGCAAGCTGGCTTGAGGAGCATGCCGAGCAGCGTGAGGATGGCGCCTACGAGCCGGCCAGTGGGCGTCGCATTCGCGCCTGCGTGCCCATGCATACCCTCGGCCACCCGGTGCGGATCGAGAAGATCGCCGAGATCTGCGCCGCTTGGGGCATCGAGCTGGTCGAGGATGCGGCCGAGGCCCTTGGCAGTACGCGAGGCGGGCGGCATTGCGGCACCTTCGGCCGCTTGGGTGTCTTCAGCTTCAACGGTAACAAGATCATCACCACCGGCGGCGGCGGGATGATCGTCACCGATGACGAGGACCTGGCCCGCCGCGCCAAGCATTTGACCACCACCGCCAAGAAGCCCCACCCCTGGGCCTTCGAGCACGATGAAATCGGCTTCAACTACCGCCTGCCCAACCTCAATGCCGCCTTTGGCGTGGCACAGATGGAGCGCCTGCCCGAGCTTATGGCCAGCAAGCGCGAGGTGGCCGCGGCCTATGCCCGCTGGTGCAAGGCACAAGGGATGGCCTTTGTGCATGAGCCGGCGGGCACGCGCAGCAACTACTGGCTCAATGCCCTGCGCCTTGCGGATGAGGCCGAGCGTGATGCCTTCCTTGCGGCCACCAACGCAGCCGGGGTCATGACCCGCCCGCTGTGGACCCCCATGCACCGCCTGCCCATGTACGCCCAGGCCCGGCGCGGCCCCTTGCCGGTGACCGAGCGTCTGGCGGCGACGGTGGTGAACATCCCAAGCTCGGCCCGCATGGCAGGGGGGTAAGATGCAGCGGCGCAGGATCGCGGTCATCACCGGCACGCGAGCGGATTACGGACTGCTCTACTGGCTGATCCACGACCTGCACGCCTCGCCGGACTTCGAGCTGCAGCTCATCGTCACCGGCATGCACCTGATGCCGGAGTTCGGTCACACGGTGGAGGGGATCGAGCGCGATGTCTTTCCCATCGCGGCGCGGGTCGATCTCGACCTGCACTCGGACGCTGCCGAGGCGGTGGCACGGGCCATGGGGGTGGGCATGATCGGCTTCGCCGACGCCTTCGCCCGGCTGGCCCCGGAGTATGTGGTCATCCTCGGCGACCGTTTCGAGATGCTCGCGGCGGCCGCGGCGGCCTTCGTCCAGCGCATACCGATTGTCCACATCCACGGCGGCGAGGTGACCGAGGGCGCACTGGATGAGGGCTTCCGCCATGCCATCACCAAGCTTGCCGCCCTGCATTTCACCGCGGCGGAGCCCTACCGGCGGCGGGTCATCCAGATGGGCGAGCTCCCGGAGCGGGTGTTCACCGTCGGGGCGCCTGGGCTGGATCACCTCACCCGCACACCGCTGCTGGATCGTGCTGAACTGGAGCGGGCGCTGGGGTTCGCCCTTGCGCCAGAGACCTTCCTCGTCACCTTCCACCCCGCCACCTTGGACGCCGAGGACGCTGCGAGCCAGTGCCGCGCCCTGCTGACCGCCCTGGATGCCTTCCCCGCGGCGCACATCGTCTTTACCCTGCCCAATGCCGACCCCGGCGGTAGGGCCATCATCCCCCTGCTCGAGGACTACGTCGCCCGTCACCCTGCGCGTTGCCGCCTGTTTGCCAGCCTCGGCCAGGTGCGTTACCTCTCCCTGCTGCGCGAGGCCTCGGTCGTGATTGGTAACTCCTCCAGCGGGATCATCGAGGCCCCGAGCGTCGGCACGGCCACGGTGAACATTGGCGACCGCCAGCGCGGGCGGCTTCGGGCGGCGAGTGTGATCGACTGCGGTCCCCGCGCGGCGCAGATCGAGGTGGCCATCCGCCAGGCCCTCAGCCCTGCGTTCCAGGTCAGCCTCGCCAAGGTCGTCAATCCTTACGGTGCGGGCGATGCCGCCCAGCGGATGCTGGCGATCCTCCGCCGGGTGGACCCCGCCAGCCTGGCGCGCAAGCCTTTCTACGACCTTCCCGTGGAGTGCCCATGAACCTCGTTCAGGTCATTGCCGAGGCTGGTGTCAATCACAACGGTCAGCCCGAGCTGGCCTTTGGTTTGGTCGAGGCCGCCGCGCGCGCGGGGGCAGACGTGGTCAAGTTTCAGACCTTCAAGGCCGAAGCCCTGGTCACCCGCGAGGCCCCCAAGGCGGCCTACCAGCAACAGGCCACCGGCGCGGCCGAGTCGCAGTTTGCGATGCTCAAGCGCCTGGAGCTGCCGTTTGCCCTGCACCATGAATTGAAGGCCGAGGCCGAGCGGCGGGGGCTGCGCTTTCTCTCCACCGCCTTCGATGGCGAGAGCCTGCGCTTTTTGCGCGATGAGTTGGGCCTGGAGCTTTTGAAGATCCCCTCGGGCGAGCTGACCAACGCCCCATTTCTTCTTGACCATGCGCGCAGCGGTTGCGAACTGATCGTCTCCACCGGCATGGCTACCCTGGCGGAGGTGGAGGAGGCGCTGGGGGTCATCGCCTTTGGCCGCATCGCCGGGGGCAAGGAGCAGCCCTCGCCCGCGGCCTTCCGCGCCGCCTATGCCAGCGCGGAAGGCCAGGCCGCCCTGCGCCGTGGCTTGACCCTGCTGCACTGCACCAGCGATTACCCCGCTGCGCCGGAGGACGTGAACCTGCGCGCCATGGACACCCTGCATACGGCCTTTGGCGTGCCGGTGGGCTATTCGGACCACACCCAAGGCACGGCCATCGCCCTGGCCGCGGCGGCGCGGGGGGCGGCGGTGATCGAGAAACATTTCACCCTCGACCGCAGCCTGCCGGGGCCGGACCATGCCGCCTCGCTGGAGCCTGATGAGCTTGCGGCCATGATCCAGGGTATCCGTACCATCGGCCAGGCCTTGGGCGATGGCATCAAGCGTCCAACCCTGGCCGAGCACTCCACCGCCCAGGTCGCGCGCAAGAGCCTCGTCGCCCGCACCGTCATCCGCGCCGGGGAGCGCCTTGGCCCCGAGCACATCGCCATCCTGCGGCCGGGGACGGGGATGGTGCCGATGCGCTATTGGGAGCTCCTGGGTCGGCCGGCCTCCCGCGATTACGAGGCAGGCGCCTTGCTGGATGAATAAGCCGATCGTCATTCTGGGGCATGGCGGTCATGCGCGGGTGGTGCTGGATGTGCTGCGCTGCCTTGGATGGCCTGTTGCCGGATTTCTGACGCCGGACCTTGCGGCCGGGACGGACGTGCAGGGGCTGCCGGTGCTGGGGGATGACGGCTGGCTCGAAGGCGAGAGGGCAGGCGACTATACCTATGTCCTGGGCCTGGGGCTGCTGCCGCACCGTCCTACCCTGCGCGCCGACCTCTACCGCCGGGTGCGTCACTTGGGGCTCGACACCCCCACCCTGATCCACCCCTCGGCCATCGTGGCACGGGACGTGCTTATCGAGCGGGGGGCCCAGGTCATGGCCGGGGCGGTCATTCAGCCGGGTTGCCTGATCGGTGAAGATGCCCTGCTCAATACCGGCTGCCGGGTGGATCACGACTGTCAGATTGGCGCCCATGCCCACCTCGCCCCCGGGGGAGTCCTCTGTGGTGGGGTACGGGTGGGCGAGGGGGCCTTTATTGGCGCTGGGGCTGTGGTGTTGCCGGGGGTGCGGATTGGTGAAGGGGCCCAGGTGGCCGCGGGAGCGACGGTACGCCGCGATCTCCCGCCCAGGGTGCGGCATATCCCCGGTCATCCCGACAAGCCGTTGTGAGGAGAGAGGATCATGAGCTTCGATTGGCGCAGCATCCTGCTTAAGCCGGAAGACAGCATTCACCGGGCTATCGAGGTCATCGACCAGGGCGCCAAGCGCATTGCGCTGGTGGTGGATGATGCTGGCAAGCTGCTCGGTACGGTCACCGACGGGGACATTCGCCGCGGCATCTTGCGCCATCTGCCCCTGAGCGCCCCGGTGGCCGAGGTCATGAATACCCAGCCGCGCGTCCTGCCCCGCCACTACAGCCGCGAGGAGGCCATGCGCCTTTTGGGCAGTGCCCAGGTGTTGCAGGTGCCGATCGTGGATGAGCAGGGGGTGTTGCTTGGGCTGGAGACCCTAACCGACCTGCTCAAGCGTCCTCGGCTGGAGAATCCGGTGTTCCTGATGGCCGGAGGCTTTGGTACCCGCCTGCGCCCATTGACCGACACCTGCCCCAAGCCCATGCTGCCGGTGGCAGGCAAGCCGATGCTTGAGCATATCCTGCAGGATCTGATCGACTACGGCTTCTACCGCTTCTACATCTCGGTGCACTACCTGCGTGAGCAGGTCATCGAGCACTTCCAGGATGGCAGCCGCTGGGGGGTGAACATCCACTACATCCACGAGGATACCCCGCTTGGCACCGCGGGCTGCCTGGGTCTTTTGCCCAAGGAGGCAGTCCAGCGCCCCATCATCGTCGTCAATGGCGACATCATGACCCGGGTGAACTACGAGGCCCTGCTGCAGGATCATGATCGTCACACCCCGGCGGCCACGGTCTGCACCCGCCAGTACGACTTCCAGGTGCCGTATGGCGTGATCGAGCACGAGGGCCAGCGCATCCTCGACATCATCGAAAAGCCGGTGCACCACTTCTTCGTCAGCGCGGGGATCTACGTCCTCGCCCCCCAGGTCGTGCATGGCATGCAGGCAGGGGTTCGGGTGGACATGCCCGACCTGCTCAAGCAGCAGATCGTTGCCGGTCGGGAGGTGCGGATGTTCCCGGTGCACGAATACTGGCTCGACATCGGGCGGATGAACGACTTCGAGCTGGCCCAGCAGGACGCGCTCCAGGTCCTCCGCCATGGCTGAAGCCGATCGGCCGAATATTCTCGCCCTCATTCCTGCGCGGGGTGGGAGCAAGGGGCTGCCGGGCAAGAACATCCTGCCCCTCGCGGGGAAACCGCTGATCCAGTGGAGCATCGAGGCCGCGCACGGCTCGCGCTTCATGACCCGGGTGGTGGTCTCCAGCGATGATCCTGCCATCCTCGCGGTGGCGCGGGCGGCGGGGGCCGAGACGCCCTTCGTCCGCCCGGCAGAACTGGCGCAGGACGACACCCCTAGCATGGATGTCGTGCTCCATGCCCTCGATCAGCTGCCGCCGGTGGACTGGGTCGTCCTGTTGCAACCGACTTCGCCGCTGCGCAGCGCGGAGGACATCGACCAGGCCATCGCCCGCTGCCTGGAGACCGGCGCGCCGGCCTGCGTGAGCGTGAGCGAATCTCCGGCCTTGCCGTGGTGGATGTTCAGGGTGGATGCGACGGGGCGGCTTGTGCCGTTTCTCGATGCGGCGCAGCGCCCGCAACGCCGGCAGGAGGCGCCCACCCTCTACACCCTCAATGGCGCGGTCTACGTCGCGCGGGTGGAGTGGCTGCGCAAGACCCGCAGCTTTCTGAGCGAGGAAACCGTGGCCCATGTGATGCCTGCCGAGCGTTCGGTGGACATCGACACGGCGCTGGATTTCCGTCTGGCGGAGTGCCTTCTGGCGGCTCAGCCCGAAGTTTGAGCCACGCGGCGCAGCGCTGGTACTGCCAGCCCCGCCTGATCCGCCAAGGCCAGCGCCCGCGCCAGGCGCGCTGGGGCACTGCGGCCCATGCACTTGTGCGCCGGATCCCCAGCGAAGCCCTCCAGCATCCCCTGGAGCAGCCGCTCGCGGTCGAAGTTCCTACCGGAGAGCCACTCCTGCAGGTCGATCACATCCGACGCCACCTCGCGCGCCAGGGCCTCGTGCTCGCGCCAGAGCTCCTCCACGGTACCCCCGGTGACCAGCCCGCAGATATTGGTGGTGAGGATGTAGACGTTCTTGCGCACCAGCTCCCAGAGCAGGGTGTCCATGTCGCCCACTTCGCGGGCCGGTAGATCGACCTTGGCCATGGCCCTGACGATCAGCCCCGCATGCGGGCCATACACGGGGGAGGGGAGCAGGGGCTTGCTGTCCTGGCCCTTCTTTTTCTCGAACCAGACCGACATGATCGTGGGGTGGGTCAGGCCGTGGGATTCCCAGTCGCGCGGTAACAGCTCGTTCTGCAGCAGCACCAGGCGATCACGCCATGGCGTGGGCATGTCCCGCAGGCAGGTTTGCAGGTCGGCCTCGCCGACCGCCAGGATCACAGCCTGCGGCTCGGGGTTGAGGGTGTGGGCGGTGGCAAGCGGCATGTCGCGGTTGACCGGATAGACCGGGTGGCCCAGGCGCAGCAGGCCGCGCGCCAGCACGGCGCCGATCTCGCCGATGCCGATGATGATGATGGGGTCGAGCATGGGGGCAGTCCTCATTCGTCGTCAGTGAACATCAGGCAGCCGCGGGCGTACAGGCGGTGGAGCAGGGGCCAGATCGCTGCGCCATACTTCGCAGCAGCCTCGGCGTCGACATGCTGCTCGCGGCAGAGCATCTCCACCATCCCGCGCCCGGACTCGGACAGCTCCACGCACTCGCCATCCATAAAGAACAGGACCTTGCCCGGCTGGGTGATGAAGGCCAGGCGGGCGGCGGGTACGCGGCGCAGCACCGCGCCGTCTTCCAGCATCTCGCGCAGTTCGTCGAGGTTCAGCGGCTCATTGTCCGGGAACAGACCGCCGAGGTTGAGGTTACGCTCGGTCAGCCATTCGCCCAGGATGCGTTGCAGGGCGGCGTCGTCCGGGGTCAGGGCCTCGCGCACCAGGCGGGTGAGTTTGGTGAGGGCGGCAGCGCTGATCTCGCCGGGGTTGCCTTGCGGGGCGAGGTCCGGGTCGCTGTAGCGCAGCTTGGGCGGGATGCGGTCGACCAGGGCCTCGGCCACCGCGCCGACGATGTCGGCATGTGCCGGGGCGCGGAAGCCGATCGACCAGGTCATGCACTCGCTCAGGGCGACCCCGTGGTGGGGGATGCCCGGGGGCAGGTAGAGCATGTCCCCCGGTTCCAGGTCCCAGCTTTGGTCGGGGTTGAACTCGCGCAGGATGCGCAGGTCCAGCCCGTCGATGTAGGCGTTCTCGTCGTCGCGCGGGGTGGATTCGATCATCCAGCGTCGCCGTCCCCAGGCCTGGAGCAGGAACACGTCGTACTGGTCGACGTGTGCGCCGACCGAGCCTCCGGGCGGGGCGTAGCTCATCATCAGATCGTCGATGCGCCAGTCCGGGATGAAGCGGAAGGGTTCGATGATCGCCATCAGCTCCGGGACGGCCTTTTCCACGTCGGAGACGAGGATCGACCAGCCCCGCTCGGGCAGGCGGGCGAAGTCCTCCTCGCTGAACGGGCCGTAGCGCAGCTCCCAGGGCTTGCTGCCGCCTTCCTCCAGCACCATGCGGCTGTGGATGCCTTCCTCGCAGGCGAGCCCTGCGAGCTCCTCGGGGGTGACGGGGGCCAGGAAGCCTGGAAAGGCTTGGCGGATCAGGAGCGGCTTCTTCTGCCAGTAGTCGCGCAGGAAGGTTTCGACGGGCATGCCGCCAAGGACCTGGTCGGTCGTCCACATGGTCGGGATCATCCGGAATGAGGGGATCCGTGGATGGTATACTTCCGTCCATGTCCAGCAAACCCTCGAAAGCCCCTCCGAAGCTGCCCGGCACGCCGTATGGCGGGCATGTCCGCGCGCGCCTGTGGATCACCGGGGGCCAGGGGGGCTACCTTGGCGTGGGCAAGGTTCAGCTGCTGGAGGCGATCGCCGAGAAAGGCTCGATCAGCCAGGCCGCGAAGGCCATCGGCATGTCCTACAAGCGCGCCTGGCAGCTGGTCGAGGAGCTGAACGGTCTGGGCGACTCCCCGATGGTGGTCACCGAGACCGGTGGCGCCCATGGCGGCGGCACGCGCCTGACCCCGCGCGGCGAGCATGCGATCAAGCTGTATCGGGAGTTCGAGGCCGAGTTCGCGGCCTTCGTGCGGAAGTTCCCGCATCCCATGGATCTCTGAGCCTGTTTCGAGGTTTTCTTGTCCAACGTTCACGACGCGGCCCATGCCTGCCTGATGGAGTCCGATCCCGCGCGCAAGGCGGCCTGCGTGCGCCGCCTTGCGCAGGACTTTGCCGCGGGGCGGCTGGCCGTGGAGCAGGGCAGCATGGCCATGCCGGTGCCCGACCCCGGCCGTCCTGCCAGGCCCGAACTGGTCGAGCGCAGGCTCCTGGCCCAGCGCCCGGTATCGGTACTGGAAGGCCGCTTGGCGCTGGCCCATGCCCTGGCCCACATCGAATTCAACGCCATCAACATCGGCCTGGACGCGGCCTACCGTTTCCGCGGCCTGCCTGAAGGGTTTTATGCCGACTGGATTCGCGTCGCGGTGGAGGAGGCCCATCACTTCGAACTCCTGCGCGCCTACCTGAACGATCAGGGGCGGGACTACGGCGACTACCCCGCGCACGATGGCCTGTGGGAGATGGTACGCCGCACCGACGACGACGCCCTGATTCGCATGGCCCTGGTGCCGCGCGTGTTGGAGGCGCGCGGCCTGGACGTCACTCCGGGGATGCAGGCCAGGTTGCGCGAGGTGGGGGACATACGCCTGGTCGAGATCCTCGACGTGATCTACCGCGAGGAGATCGGCCACGTGGAGATCGGCACGCGCTGGTTCCGTTTTCTTTGCACCGAGCGCGGTCTGGATGCGCGCGCGACCTTCCGCGCGTTGCTCTCCGAGTACATGGCCGGCCGCATCCGCGGGCCCTACGACGAGCTTGGCCGCATGCACGCGGGCTTCACCGCGGAGGAGATGGAGGACCTGCGGGCACTGGAGATGGAAACCATGGGACGCCTGTCATGACCGCCTTCGTCCACCTGCGCCTGCATACCGAATACTCGCTGGTCGATGGCCTGCTGCGCATCAAGCCGCTGATGAAGCGGGCCAAGGAACTGGGCATCCCGGCCCTGGCGCTGACCGACCAGTGCAACCTGTTCGCCTTTGTGAAGTTCTACAAGGCGGCGCAGGAGAGTGGCATCAAACCGATCTTCGGCGTGGACGCCATCCTCAAGGGCCTGCCGGACAAGGAGCCCTCCCGCCTGGTGCTGCTGGCGCAGAACGAGGCGGGCTTCCGCAACCTGACCCGGCTGGTCTCGCGAGGCTACCTGGAGGGGCTCTCGGGCGGGGTGGCCATGCTCGAGCGCGACTGGCTGAGCCGTGCGTCCTGCGAGGGGATCATCGCCCTCTCCGGCGGGCGCGAGGGCGAGGTCGGCCAAGCCCTGCTCGGGGGCCAGCCCGGGCAGGCCGAGGGACTGCTTGCGCACTGGATGGATGTCTTCCCGGACCGCTTCTACCTCGAGGTCAGCCGCACCGGACGCCCCGGTGAGGAGGACGTGCTGCACAAGAGCGTGGACCTCGCTGCCGCCATGGGCGCACCCATCGTTGCCACCAACGACGTGCGCTTCCTCAGCCCGGAGGACTTCGAGGCCCACGAGGTGCGCGTCTGCATCCACGAGGGCCGCATTCTCGACGATCCCAAGCGCCCGCGCCGCTATTCCGAGCAGCAGTACCTGCGCTCGCCCGAGGAGATGATCGAGCTGTTCGCCGATCTGCCGGAGGCCATCGAGAATACGGTCGAGATCGCCCGTCGCTGCTCGGTCGGCCTGTCCCTGGGCAAGCCGGTCCTGCCCAAGTTCCCGATCCCCGAGGGGCTCAGCGAGGGCGAGTTTTTCACCCTTGAGGCGGAAAAGGGCCTCGAGGAACGCCTGGCGGTGATCGCCCCCGAAGGGTCACCGGGGGCCGAGCAGAAACGCGCCCTGTATTTCGAGCGCCTGAAGTTCGAACTGGGCACCATCCTGCAGATGGGCTTCCCCGGCTACTTCCTGATCGTGGCCGACTTCATCCAGTGGGCCAAGCGCAACGGCATCCCGGTCGGGCCGGGGCGGGGTTCGGGCGCGGGCTCGCTGGTCGCCTACGCGCTGAAGATCACCGACCTCGACCCCATTCCCTACGACCTGCTGTTCGAGCGATTCCTGAACCCCGAGCGGGTGTCCATGCCCGACTTCGATGTCGACTTCTGCATGGAGCGGCGCGACGAGGTGATCGACTACGTGGCCCGCACCTACGGCCGCGAGAGCGTCTCCCAGATCATCACCTACGGCAGCATGGCGGCGAAGGCGGTGGTGCGCGACGTGGGGCGCGTGCTCGGCAACGGTTATGGCTTCGTCGATGGCATCGCCAAGCTGATCCCGAACGAGCTCGGTATCAGCCTGAGCGAGGCCCTGGAGAAGGCCGAGGATCTCAAGCAGCGCTACGACAACGATGAGGAGGTGCGCGCGATCCTCGACATGGGCCTGCAACTCGAAGGCCTGTCGCGCAATGCGGGCAAGCATGCAGGTGGCGTGGTGATCGCCCCCGGCCCACTGACCGACTTCAGCCCCTTGTACCGTGCCGAAGGCGAGGAGGGCATCGTTACCCAGCTCGACAAGGATGACGTGGAGCAGATCGGCCTGGTCAAGTTCGACTTCCTTGGCCTGCGCACCCTGACCATCATCGACTGGGCGGTCAAGACCATCAACGCCCGCCGGGCGAAGGCCGGCGAGCCGCCCATCGACATCAGCCAGATCGACCTCGCCGACCGCAAGGCCTTCGACCTGCTCAAGGCCTGCCAGACCACGGCGGTGTTCCAGCTCGAATCGCGCGGCATGAAGGATCTCATCCGCCGCCTGCAGCCAGACTGTTTCGAGGATGTCATCGCGCTGGTGGCGCTGTTCCGCCCCGGTCCGCTCGAGTCCGGCATGGTGGACGACTTCATCGCCCGCAAGCACGGTCGCGCGGCCATCGAGTACCCGCACCCCGATCTTGAGCCCATCCTCAAGCCCACCTACGGCGTCATCGTCTACCAGGAACAGGTGATGCAGATCGCCCAGGTGCTGGCGCAGTACACCCTGGGTGGCGCGGACCTTTTGCGCCGCGCGATGGGCAAGAAAAAGCCCGAGGAGATGGCCAAGCAGCGCGAGATCTTCCTCGCGGGCGCGACCGGGCGCGGCGTGGATGCGGGCGTCGCGGGCTACATCTTCGACTTGATGGAGAAGTTCGCGGGCTACGGCTTCAACAAGTCGCACTCCGCCGCCTATGCGCTGGTGTCGGTGCAGACCGCCTGGCTCAAGGCGCACTATCCAGCCGCCTTCATGGCCGCCGTGCTGTCCGCCGACATGGACAACACCGACAAGGTCGTGGTCCTGATCGAGGAGTGCCGGCAGATGGGGCTCAAGGTCGAGCCGCCGCGGGTCAACGACTCCGACTACCGCTTCACCGTGCGCGACGACGCCACCGTGGTCTATGGCCTCGGCGCCATCAAGGGCGTGGGGCAGGGCGCCATCGAGTCCGTGCTGGAGGCTCGGGCCCAAGGGGGGGCCTTCCGCGACCTGCACGACTTCGTCCGTCGCGTGGACCGCGGCCGTCTCAACCGCCGCGTGCTGGAGGCCATGATCCGCGCCGGGGCCCTGGATGGCCTCGGCCCGAATCGTGCCTCGCTCATGGCCGCCCTGCCGGACGCCCTGCGGCTGGCGGAGCATGCGGCCGAGCAGGAGGCCGCCGGGCAGGGTGACCTGTTCGGCATGTTCGCCGAGGACACGGCGGCTGAGGAGGCGCCGGTGCCGGTGGTCGAAATCCCCGAATGGGACGACTTCGACCGCCTGGCCCAGGAAAAGGACGTGCTCGGTCTCTACCTCACCGGCCATCCCATCCAGGGCGTGATGGATGAGATCCGCCAGTTCACCGATATGCGCTTCGGCGAGCTGACCGGCCAGCTCGAGGACATGGCGCCGAAGGCCAACGGGCGGCCACAGGAGCGCAACGTCGTGGTCGCCGGGCTCATGATTGGCGTGCGCCCGCGCATCACCCAGCAGGGCGAGAAGGAGGCCTTCCTGCTGCTGGACGACGGCACCGGGCGCATCGAGGCGCGCCTGTTCCCGGAGGACTACAAGCGCCATGCCGAGCAGCTCGGCAAGGACCAGGTGCTGGTGCTCGAAGGCGGGGCGAGCTTCGACAGCTTCTCCGGCGGCGTGCGCCTGCGGGTGAAAAACCTCATGACCCTGGACCAGGCGCGCGAGGCCTATGCGCGCGAGCTACGCCTGGTGCTGGGCGCGGGCTTCGGGCCGGACGGGGTCGAGCGCCTGGCTGAGACCCTGGCCCCCTTCCGGCCCGGTCGCTGCCCCGTCCTGCTCGATGTGCGCAACGGCCAGGCGCGCGGGCACATGGTGCTGGGAGATGCCTGGCGCATTGCCCCCGCGGGCGAGCTTTTGCGCCGCCTGCGTCTGCTGTCCGGTATCGAGCGTGTCGAGCTCAAGCACGCCCGCGTCGCGGCAGCTCCGGGACGTACGGAGGATTGACGGCGGATGAGCATCCGGTGGGCTACGCTCTCTGGGCAAACCTTTTCCGACGTGAGGAGAGAGCCATGCCGAGTCTGAACATGAAAAAGATGGTCGGAGTGCCCCTGGTTTCCGTTGCCCTCCTGGGGGCCCAACTGAGCCCGGCCTACGCCGCCATGGTGGACAGCCCCACGGTGTTGCAGCAGGCGCAGCAGAAGATGGATCGTGCCGGGCTGGCCACGCTGCTCGACCGTCAGGACGTGCGGGACCAGCTGGTCGCGATGGGGGTCGATCCCGCCGCGGCCAGGGAGCGCGTGGCCGCCATGACCGACGAGGAGGTGCGCCAGCTCAACCAGGGCATCCAGGAAATGCCGGCGGGCGGGGATGTCCTCGGGTTCGTCCTCGCGGTGTTCATCATCCTCGTCATCACCGATATGCTCGGCGCGACTGACGTGTTCAGCTTCGTCCATAACATCAACAAGTAATCGATGCGCCTGCCATGGCGTGTCCTCAGATTCGGGGGCACGCTTTTTCTCGTTGCCATCCTGACCGCCTGCAGCCACGCCATCCAGACCGCGCGCCTGCAGCAGTCCCATCCCGACCAGCTGCCACTGCGTCACGAGCTGGTCGACACCCCCTTCTTCGCCCAGGCGCGCTACCAGTGCGGACCGGCGGCACTGGCCACCGTCCTTGCGCAGCGCGGATTGGCCGTGTCGCCCGACCAGCTCGTTGACCAGGTCTACCTGCCGGCGCGTGAGGGCAGTGTGTCCATCGAGATGGAGGCCGCGGCCCGGCGCCACGGCATGCTGGTCTACCCGTTGGCGGCCGATCTCGAGGCCGTGCTGCGCGAGGTGGCGGCGGGGCATCCAGTGCTTGTGTTGCAGAACCTCGGGCTGGAGTGGTGGCCGAAGTGGCACTACGCGGTCGTCGTCGGCTATGACTTGCGGGAGGGCGAGGTCATGCTGCGCTCCGGTGTCACCCGGCGCTACCTGATGTCGATGGGTGTGTTCGAGGCGACCTGGCGGCGGGGAGGCTACTGGGCCCGCGTGGTCGTACCGCCCGGCGGGATGCCCGCGTCAGCCATGCCCTTGGACTACGTGCGGGCCGCGCTCGATCTCGAGCAGAGCGGCCAGTCCGACGCCGCCCTCCGCAGTTTCCGCGTGGCCACAGAGCAATGGCCGCAGGCCCCTTTCGCCTGGCTGGCGCGGGGGAACCTCGCCTACCGGCTGGGGCTCGATCAGGAAGCTGCCGACAGTCTGGGCCATGGTGTGCGGGTGGCCCCGCGTGATGCCGCACTGTGGAACAATCTTGGTTATGCCCTGGCTCGGGGCCCATGTGGGGAGCAGGCGCTGGAGGCGGTGCGCTGTGCCATCGCCCTCGATCCAGGCAATGCGGACTACCGGGACAGCCTGCGGGAGCTTCAGGCGTTGGTGAAGGGCCGGGCGTCATGCATCATGCCCACCTGTCCGGTGGAAACGGCCGGGCGCCCGCTCGACTGATGCCCCTCCCGAGGTTTGTCCCAGGCTGTAAACCATGGGGGGGGCGGTTTCCAGATTATTCAGCGCCTGCTGGGCAGCGGGAAGGGGTGTATTCCATGGCGGGGAGCGGCACGCCACCCGCAGCAAGCATGGGGCCGAGCTGTTCCGCCGGAACCGGGGGGCTGAAGTAGTACCCCTGGGCCAGGTCGCAGCCCCTGGAGCGCAGGTAGGCGAGCTGGGCCTTGGTCTCCACCCCCTCGGCCAGCACCTCGAGGCGGAGGTTGCGGGCCATGGCGATGATGGTGGCGGCGATCTCCATGTCCCGGAGGTCGTCGGGAATGCCGCGCACGAAGCTCTGGTCGATCTTGAGTTTGTGGACCGGCAGGCGCTTGAGGTAGGCGAGGGAGGAATAGCCGGTGCCGAAGTCATCGATGGACAGGCTGACCCCGAGGCTGCGCATGCGCTCCAGGGTATGCAGGGCGCCCGGTCCCTGCTCGAGAAGCATGCTCTCGGTGATCTCGAGTTCCAGGCAGTCCGGGTCGAGCCCGGTTTCTTTGAGCAGCGCGAGGAGCCGACCGGGAAGGTCGGGTTGCTGGAACTGGCGCGAGGAGAGGTTGACCGCCACGCGCAGCCCCGCATGACCGCCCAGGTGCCAGGCGTGCGCCTGGATCATGGCCTTGCGCAGAATCTGCTCGCCGAGGGGCACGATGAGCCCTGATTCTTCCGCCAGAGGGATGAACTGCGTGGGGGGGATCAGGCCTTCGTCCGGGTGGATCCAGCGCGCCAGGGCCTCCACCCCCACCAAGCGTCCGGAGGCAAGCTCGATCTGCGGCTGGTAGAAGACCGTCAGCTCGTCCGTCTCCAGGGCCTGGCGCAGGCGCGTTTCGAGCGAAAGGCGCTGCTGGGCCTTGCGTGTCAGTTCCTCGGTGTAGAAACGGTAGGTGTTGCGGCCGGCCATCTTGGCCTGGTACATGGCGGCGTCGGCGTTGCGGATGAGCTCCATCGGGTCCTGGCCGTCCCCGGGGTAGAGGCTGATGCCGATACTGGCGCCGATGTAGACCTCGTGGCCGCCGCCGAGCCTGAAGGGGCCCTGCGAGAGGAGCTCGATGACTTCCAGGGCGATGCGGGCCGCTTCGTCGGG
This sequence comes from Thiofaba sp. EF100, assembly GCF_039822285.1. Classification (NCBI taxonomy): domain Bacteria; kingdom Pseudomonadati; phylum Pseudomonadota; class Gammaproteobacteria; order Chromatiales; family Halothiobacillaceae; genus Thiofaba; species Thiofaba sp. EF100. Next base: position 124,704 of record NZ_JBAJEY010000001.1, read on the forward strand.
ATGGCGCAGGTCCTCCAGCACCAGCACGAACTCGTCACCACCGAGGCGTGCCAGGGTGTCCTCTTCGCGCAGGCGCCCGCGAAGGCGGTGGGCGATGAGGGACAGAAGCTCGTCACCGGCCGGGTGGCCGAGGCTGTCGTTGACGTTCTTGAAGCGGTCCAGATCGAGGAACATGACCGCCACCTTGCGCTGCTCCCGGCGCGCGCGGTCGAGGCTGTGCTCCAGGCGGGACTGCAGCAGCAGGCGATTGGGCAGGCCGGTGAGCTGGTCGTAGTGTGCCAGCTGCGTGAGCTGTTCTTCGGAACGCTTCAGCTGGCTGATGTCCGCGAACACGGCGACGTAGTGGGTGACGCTGCCTTCGTCATCGAGCACACTGCTGATGGTCAGCAGTTCGGGGTAGAGCTCGCCATCCTTGCGCCGGTTCCAGATCTCGCCCTGCCAGTGCCCCTGGGCCCGCAGGCTGCTCCACAGCGACTGGTAGAAATCCGGGCCGTGGCGTCCCGACTTGAGCAAGGAAGGCGAGTGTCCCAGGACGCTCCTCGGGAGCGTATTGGGTGATTTCGCTGAACGCACGGTTGACGGCCACGATCTGGCCCTTGGCGTCGGTGATGATGACGCCTTCGCGGGTGTTCTCGAACACGGCGGCGGCTTGGCGCAGCTGCGCCTCGCTCAGGTGGCGCTCGCTCACGTCCTGGTAGATGCCCAGGACGCCAAAGACGGTGCCCCGGGCGTCGCGCAGCGGCACCTTGCTGGTTTCCAGCCAGATCAGGTGGCCGTCGGCGCTGGTCTGCGGTTCGATGTAGCTGTAGCGGGCGACGCCGCTGGCCATCACCTCCTCGTCATCCTTTTGGTAGAGCGCGGCCTGATCCCTCCAGGCAAGATCCTCGTCGCGCTTGCCGACCAGCTCCTCGGCGCTGCGGAGGCCCGCGCTGCGGGCGAAGCTCTCGTTGCCGCCCAGATAGCGGCTGTCGCGATCCTTCCAGAACACGGCATGCGGGATGGTGTTGATGACCAGGCGCAGCATGTCCTGGGTCTCCCGCAGGCGGTTCTCGGTCTCCTTGAGGTGGGTGATGTCATGCACGGTGCCGACTGAGCGCCGCGGAAGACCGTGGGCGTCGAAGCTGGTCTCGCACTGTTCGCGTACATGCTTGATCCGGCCGTCGGCGAGGAGGAGACGATGGACGATGTCGTAGGGGGCGCGGGTGGCCAGGTGCTGCTGGAAGGCCTGGTCGACGAGTAGGCGGTCGTCGGGATGCACGCGGGCGAGGAAGGCAGGGTAGTCAGCGCCGAAGGCAATGTGCTCGATCTCGAAGATGCGGAAGACCTCGTCCGACCAGATCAGTTCACCCGTGGGGTGATCCAGCTCCCAGCTGCCGACGTGGGCGATGTGCTGGGCCTCGCGTAGCTGGGCTTCGCTGCGGCGCAGACGCTCCTCGGCCTGTTTGCGCTCGCGGATATCACGCGCCAGGGCGACAACGTAGCGACCGTCCGGGCTTGCGACGTAACGCAGGCTGGTTTTCACAGGGATGAGGGTGCCATCGCAGGCCCGGAGGGTGGATTCCAGCAGGCGCGTGCCCGCCTGCAACAACTCTTGGGCGAACGATGCCCAGCCCTCCGCGTTCCCGATGGATGCACAGATCTCCCAGGCATGGCGCTGGAGCAGGGATTCGCGCGCGTAGCCAAGCAGGGTGTCGGCCTGGTCGTTGGTCTCGATCAGTCGCCCAGTGGCGACATCGATGACCATCACCGCGTCATTGACCTGGGCGATCACGCTGCGGTAGATGAGTTCGCGCCGGGTCTCCTCGAGCTTCTGGCGCGTCCGGCTGAGATCCTTGCCCTGCTGCTTGAGCATGTCGCGCAGGAACTCGAGGTAACGCCCTTGCAGCGTCCTGACCACCTCGTGGCGGGTGAGCAGGCCGATGAGCCTGCCTTCGCCGTCCACCACGGCCAGCCTGCGGATGCCTGCCTGCTCCATGCCATGGCCGGCTTCGCGCAGGGGGGCATGCTCGCTGATGGTTTGCACCGGGCGGCTCATCACATCAATAAGGCGGGTTGAGTCGGCGGTCCGGCCCTCGCGGATCAGATGCACCATGTCGCGCTCGGTGAGGATGCCGACCGGGCGACGATCCACGGTCACCAGCACCGTGCCGGACTGGCGGGCGGTCATGCCCTGGGCTGCCTCGGCGAGGGAGGCCTCCGGGGGGAGCTCGAGCGGGTCGCGCAGCATCACCCTGGAGACTGGCTTGAGCTCGACCAGCTGGGCGGTATCGATGAAGTGGAGCAAGTCGCCCTCGGTCACCAGTCCGCGCAGGTGGCCTGCCTCGTCCACCACGATGGCTTGGAGCGCCTCCGCCTCGACCATGCCTTGGTAGGCCTCGCGCACATCGACCTTGGCGCCGATCAAGAGCGGCGGCTGCATGACCTCATCGACGCATTGATGCGATACCTGCGGGCTGCGGGCGAGGAGGGTGACGGCATCCCATTCGGTGAAGACCCCCACCGGGCGAGGGCCTTCGACCACCACCACGCAGCTCAGGCGCTGGGTATCGATGATGCGCAGGGCTTCCAGGACCGGGGTCTCGCGCGTCACCGTAATGACGTGCGCGGTCATGATCTCGCTGATCGGGCGGAGGTGCATGCTGTATCCGGGTGGTCGCTGGAGGTCGGCCGGGGGGATCAGGCCCCGCCCTTGGCCCAGGAGTCGCGCAGGGTCACGGTGCGGTTGTACACCGGGCGCTCCGTGCGATGGTCCTTCTGGTCGGCCACGAAGTAGCCATGCCGCTCGAACTGGAAGCGCGTTTCCGGCAGGGCCTGGGCGAGCGCAGGTTCGAGCATGGCGCGGATGGAAGACTTGGAGTGGGGGTTGAGGTCGTCCAAAAAGTCGCGTTCCGCGTCCGGGGCGTCGCCCTCGCGGCGGGCGCCGGGGGCAGGGTGGGCGAACAGGCGGTCGTACATGCGGATCTCGGCCTCCACCGCGTGGGCGGCGGAAAGCCAGTGGATGTTGCCCTTCACCTTGCGCGCATCCGCGCCGGGGGTGCCGGACTTGGTGTCGAAATCCACCTCGGCGTAGACACAGGTCACGTTGCCGTTCGGATCCTTGTCGAAGCCCGTGCACTTGATGATGTAGCCGTAGCGCAGGCGCACCTCGCCGTCGGGCTTAAGGCGGAAGTAGCCCTTGGGCGGGTTCTCCATGAAATCTTCGCGCTCGATCCAGAGCGTACGCGAGAGGGGGACGGCGCGCTTGCCGAGCTCCGGCTTTTGCGGGTGGTTGGGGGCAAAGCAGTCCTCGGACTGGCCCTCGGGGTAGTTGACCAGCACCAGCTTGAGCGGGTCGAGCACCGCGATGCGGCGCTCGGCGCGCTCGTTCAAATCCTCGCGCATGCAGTCCTCGAGCACCACCATGTCGATCAGGCTGTCGGACTTGGAAATGCCGATGCGGTCGGTGAACAGCTTGAACCCCTCAGGGGTGTAGCCGCGCCGTCGCGCGCCCTTGAGGGTGGGCATGCGCGGGTCGTCCCAGCCCTCCACATGGCCGCCCTCGACCAGCTGGATCAGCTTGCGCTTGGAGAGCACGGTGTAGTTGAGGTTCAGGCGCGAGAACTCGATCTGCTGCGGCAGCGGGCGGGTGAAGTGGCCTGCATCCGCCAGGCGTTCGAGGAACCATTCATACAGCGGGCGATGATCCTCGAATTCGAGGGTGCAGAGCGAGTGGGTGATGTTTTCCAGCGCGTCCGACACGCAGTGGGCGTAGTCGTACATCGGGTAAATGCACCAAGTCTCGCCCGTGCGGTGATGGTGGGCATGGCGGATACGGTAGATGGCCGGGTCGCGCAGGTTGATGTTGGGCGAGGCCATGTCGATCTTGGCGCGCAGGATGTGTGCGCCGTCCGGGAACTCACCGGCCTTCATGCGGCGGAACAGGTCGAGGTTTTCCTCGACCGAACGGTTGCGGAAGGGGCTGTCCTTGCCGGGCTCCGTCAGCGTGCCCCGGTTGGCGCGCATCTCGTCCGCGGTTTGCGAGTCGACATAGGCGTGGCCGCCCCGGATCAGGGTTTCGGCGAAGGCGTACAGCTTGTCGAAGTAGTCGGAGGCGTAATAGAGGTGTTCGCCCCAGTCGAAGCCGAGCCAGCGCACGTCCTCGAGGATGGCGTCCACGTATTCCTGGTCTTCCTTGACCGGGTTGGTGTCATCGAAGCGCATGTGGCATGCGCCGCCATAGTCCCGCGCCAGACCGAAGTTCAGAAAGATGCTCTTGGCGTGGCCAAAGTGCAGGTAGCCGTTCGGTTCGGGCGGGAAGCGGGTCTCGACACGGCCGCCCCATTTGCCGGAGGCGTTGTCGGCGTCGATGATGGCGCGGATGAAGTGGGTCGCGGGCGTCGGGGCGGCGTGATCAAGGCTCATGCTGGGCGTTCATTGATTCCGTGAATCGCCCATTTTAACCCGGATTTTCCATTGGAACGCGGGAGTATGGCGGCCTGCGTAGGCCAAGCGCCAGACTTTTCTCTGGCGCAAGACAGGCCGGTCCAATGGAAAATCCGGGTTTAACAGGTTGTTGAAAAAGGGCTTCCTGCCCTTTTTCAACTCGCCCGTCGCGGCGCATGTCCGCGACGGTCTCCGCAGATCAATCACTTGGAGTGATTGATCTGCGTGCAAGCCTTCCATGGCTTGCGTTAACAGGCCGTTGAAAGACTTTTTCAACGGCCTGTTAAGCCAGATCAGCGCACAAGGTGCTTGAGCTTGTCGGGAACTCCGTCCCATTTGGCCGCCTCCGGCAGCGGGTCCTTGCGTCGGGTGATGACCGGCCAGTTCTGTGCCAGTTCGGCGTTGAGGTTGATGAATTTCACCTGATCGGAGGGGATGTCGTCTTCCGAGTAGATGGCCTTGGCCGGGCATTCGGGTTCACACAGGGCGCAGTCGATGCACTCGTTGGGATCGATGACGAGGAAGTTTGGCCCCTCGTGGAAGCAGTCGACCGGGCAGACCTCCACGCAGTCGGTGTACTTGCACTGGATGCAGTTGTCGGTGACGACGAAGGCCATGGTGTGGTTCTCTGTGAATAGGTCTTGACCGATGATTCGCCCCTTCCCCATCAAGGGGGAGGGGCTTGGGGAGGGGTGATCATCTTTTGCAACTCAGTCCCCCTCTCCCTAACCCTCCCCCGCCAGGGGGAGGGAACGTGCCACATTCTGAGTTTCTCAGTGTTTTCTTGGAAAGTGGGTATGCCTGATGTTAGCCCATGTGGATGCCCCGCCACACCCGCGGATTGGAGGGGCATGGGGTTTTTCCACATTTTCCGTGGATGGGTCTGTGGAAAAGACCAGGATGGCCTGTAGGAAGCCCGCCCTCGGGCCAATGGAGGGTCGCGACGAGGGCGTCGCTCCTACGACTGTGCTTCGAGGATGAGGGGGTTGTCCACATTTTCCGTGGATGGGGCTGTGGAAAAGGCTGGGATGGCCTGTAGGAGGCCCGCCCTCCAGGCTGTTTCAACCCCCTTTGAAACAATCTGCCTCGGGCCGATGGGAGGTCAGAGCATCTCTTTGAGGCGGTAGAGGGCCTCCAGCGCCTGGCGCGGGCTCATCGCGTCGGGGTCGAGCTCGCGCAAAGCCTCCAGGGCAGGCGAGGGTTCAGGTTCCACGACGGCGGGACTCGCGAACAGGTCGAGCTGGGGCAGGGCTTCGCCCCGGTCCGGGGTCTCGAGTTCGCGCAGGCGCTTGCGGGCCCGCTCGATCACCTTACGCGGCACCCCGGCCAGCTGCGCCACCTGCAGGCCGTAGCTCTGGCTGGCCGGGCCGTCCTGCACGCTGTGCAGGAAGACGATGCGCTCGCCATGCTCCACCGCGGCGAGGTGGGCGTTGCGCGCGTTGGGCAGCTGCTCGGGCAGGCGGGTGAGTTCAAAGTAGTGGGTGGCGAACAGGGTGTAGGCGCCGAGCGCGGCCAGCCTTTCCGCCACCGCCCAGGCCAGGGCCAGGCCGTCGAAGGTGCTGGTGCCGCGGCCGATCTCGTCCATCAGCACCAGGCTCTGGTTCGTGGCGTGATGGAGGATGTTGGCGGTCTCGGTCATCTCCACCATGAAGGTCGAGCGTCCGGTGGCCAGGTCGTCCGAGGCGCCGATGCGGGTGAAGATGCGGTCGATGGGGCCGATGCGCACGGCGCTTGCGGGAACAAAACTGCCGATATGGGTGAGCAGCACGATCAGCGCGGTCTGGCGCATGTAGGTGGACTTGCCGCCCATATTGGGGCCGGTGATGAGCAGCAGGCTCTGCTCCGGGGTGAGGGTCGTGTCGTTGGCGATGAAGGGGGCTTCCAGGGTGGCCTCCACCACCGGGTGGCGGCCGCCCTGGATGTCGATGCCGGGCTCGTCGCTAAGCTGCGGGCGGCACCAGTCGAGCGCCACGGCGCGTCCGGCCAGGGTACAGAGCACATCGAGCTGGGCAATGCCCTCGGCCACACGCTGCAAAGCCTCGCGGTGCCCGATCAGGGTGTCCAGCAGGTCCTCGAACAGCAGCTTCTCCCGCGCCAGGGCGCGTTCGCGGGCGGAGAGCACCTTGTCTTCGTAGGCCTTGAGTTCCGGGGTGATGTAGCGCTCCGCGCCCTTGAGGGTCTGGCGGCGAAGGTAGTCGGCCGGGGCCTTTTCCGCCTGCGCGCGGGTCAGCTCGATGTAGAAGCCGTGCACGCGGTTGTAGGCCACCTTGAGGGTGGGGATGCCGGTGCGCTCGCGCTCGCGCTGTTCCAGTTCGAGCAGGAAGGCGTCGGCATTGACCGACAGGGCGCGCAGCTCGTCCAGCTCGGCATCGAAGCCTTCCGCAATCACCCCCCCATCGCGCAGCAGGGCCGCGGGCGGTTCGGCTATGGCCATGGTGAGCAGGTGATGGGCCTCGGGGAGCGGCTGCAGCCGGTCCTGCACGGGCTGGAGGGCCGGTCGGTCGAGGTCGGCGAGGCTCGCAAAAACCCCCGGCAGCTGGCCGAGGGTGTGGCGCAGGGCCGAGAGATCGCGCGGGCGGGCGCTCTTGAGGGCGATGCGGGCGAGGATGCGCTCCACGTCGGCGGTTTCGCGTAACAGATCCTGCAGGGGCTCGAAGGCGCGGGTCTCGATCAGCGCGCTGATGGCCTCCTGGCGGGCGAGCAGGGTGGCACGGTCGCGCAGCGGGCGGTGCAGCCAGCGGCGCAGCTCGCGCGCGCCGAGGGCAGTGACCGTACCATCGAGCACGCCGAGCAGGCTGTGGCGGCGCTCGCCGGACAGGGAGCTGTCCAGTTCGAGGTTGCGGCGCGCCACGGGGTCGAGCAGCAGGCCATCCTCGCGCCGTTCGAGGCCGATGCCGGTGAGGTGGGGGAGGGCGGCGCGCTGGGTATCGTTGAGGTAGGCCAGCAGCGCCCCGGCCGCGCCGATGGCAAGCTCATGACCCACCAAGCCGAAGCCCGAAAGGTCGTGCACGCCGAATTGGCTGCACAGAGTGCGCTCCCCGCTCGCATGGCCGAAGTGCCAGGCCGGGCGCGGCCGGCGGCCGGACAGCTCGGCGATGGCCGGTGGCACGGGGGTATCCTCCGGGTGGAGCAGTTCGGCGGGGGCGAGGCGGGCCAGTTCGCTGGCCAGGGCCTCGTCATCGGGCAGCTCCATGGCGCGGAAGCGGCCGCTGGCGAGCTCGGCCCAGGCCAGGCCCCAGCCTTTTTTGCCGGGCGTCATGGCGGCGAGCAGGTTGTCGCGCTTGTCTTCCAGCAGGGCCTCATCGGTCAGGGTGCCGGGGGTGACAATGCGCACCACCTTGCGCTCCACCGGGCCCTTGCTGGTGGCCGGATCGCCGATCTGCTCGCAGATCGCCACCGACTCGCCCATCTTCACCAGGCGGGCGAGGTAGCCTTCGGCCGCGTGGTAGGGCACCCCGGCCATCGGGATCGGCTCGCCCGCCGACTGGCCGCGGTGGGTGAGGGTCAGGTCGAGCAGGGCCGCCACCTTGCGGGCGTCCTCGTAGAACAGCTCGTAGAAGTCACCCATGCGGTAGAACAGCAGGGTGTCGGGAAAATCCGCCTTGAGCGTCAGGTACTGGCGCATCATCGGCGTGTGGGCGGAAAGATCCAGCGTCGGCTTGTGCATAATCAGGGCATTCTAACCGCGAGAGCTGGGAGTGTGCGATGAACGATGAGGGGCGGATCGGCGAGCTGGCACGGCGTCTTGGGGCCTTGCTGGCGCAGCAGGGCATGATGATGGCGGCGGCGGAGTCCTGCACCGGCGGCTGGCTGGCCAAGGCGGTGACGGATGTGGCGGGCAGCTCCGGCTGGTTTGATCGTGGCTTTGTCACCTACAGCAATGCAGCCAAGCAGGACATGCTGGGGGTGAGGCGAGAGACATTGGAGGAGCACGGCGCGGTCAGCGAGGCGACGGTTCGGGCGATGGCCGAAGGTGCGCTGGCAAAGAGCGTGGCGGACGTGAGCGTGGCGATCAGCGGCATTGCCGGGCCGGGGGGGGGCACGCCCACCAAGCCGGTCGGGACGGTGTGGATGGCCTGGTCGCGGCGCCAGGGTGAGACCGTGACGCGGCACTTCCTGTTCGCGGGAGATCGCGAGGCGGTGCGTGCCCAGGCGGTCATGGCCGCCTTGGAGGGGCTGCTGGCAATGCTCGGGCGAGCGTGAGGATGTGTCCTCCCCCGCAAGTTGGAGAGGGCGGTCAGGTGCCCGTCAAGGCTTCCTGATCAGCAGCACCGGGGTCTTGGCCAGGCGGGCGACCTCCTCGGCAGTGCTGCCGAGCAAAAGGCGGCGCCAGCCACGGCGGCCATGGGTGCCAAGTACGATGAGATCGGCGCCCCAGGACTCGGCTTCGTTGACGATGCTTCCGGCCACCGTCTCGCCCAGGTCGCGCAGCTCGATCAGGCGGGATTCGGCCGTGAGCCCCGCGGCCCGGACCTGCTCGGCATAGCGCTCGAGGGTCTTTTTCCCGCCGGCAGCCAGGGCCTGCCAGAGGGCGCGCGGATCGACGATCTCCTCGCCGACGTTGAGGAAGACCTCCTCGACGACGTGCAGCACCAGCAGCTGCGCGCCATGCGAGCGCGCAAGATCCATCGCCTGGGTCAGCGCGTGTTCCGAGGTGTCACTGCCGTCCACCGCGACAAGGATGCGTTTGAACATGTCATCTCCTTGGATCTGATGGCCCTTGTAAAACAGCTAGTCTGGGCCGCTGTTCCGAGCTTAGCAGGCGGCAGCTGTCCCCTCAGCTCAGGGGGGTGAACTCCTGGTGCACCCGGTTGCGCCCTTGGCGCTTGGCCTCGTACAGGGCCTTGTCGGCCCGCTGGGTGAATTCGTCGACGGATTCGCCTTGGCGGTAGCAGGCCACGCCGAGGGATGCAGTGAGTTCGCCCAGCAGCTGCCCACTGTCGGCAAGGCGCAGATGGCTGCCGTTGAGGCGGCCGCGGATGGTTTCCGCGACGCGGATGGCACCGTGCAGGGCGGTGTCCGGCAGCAGGATGGCGAACTCCTCCCCGCCGAAACGGCAGAGCGTGTCCTGACCCTTGACCACCTGGGCGAGAAGGCGACCGATGAAGCGCAGCACTTTGTCGCCAACCAGGTGACCGTAGGTGTCGTTGATGTTCTTGAAGTGGTCGATGTCCAGCATCAGCAGACAGAGGGGATGGTCATCGGCCTGCGCCTTGGCGATGGCGTTGGTCAGCACCGTGGTGAAGGCGCGACGGTTGAGCAGGCCGGTCAGCGGGTCGGTGCTGGCCTCGCGGCGGGCATCCTCGAGCTCCTTACGCAGGAGCTCGACCTCCTCCGTGGCGTTGGTCAGGCGTGTGGAGGAGTCCTTGCTGGAGCGTTCGATCTCGCGGGGCTCCTTGACCACCTCGCGGGTGATCTCGCGCAGCAGCTCGATGTTGGGGTCGTTCTCGAGCTTGCTGAGGTGCAGCCCAAGACCGTTGGCGTACTGGGCGAAATCATTGCCGGTCTGCAAGAGCTGGAGCATGACCGCGCGCAGGATGCGCTTGAGCTCATCCTGCGCGCGCTGCATGCTGCCGAGGGTGCCATGGGCGATGTGCTCGTCAAACAGGTTGTGCGAGGCGGCCTCATCCAGCCGCTTTCCATGCGCGAAGAATCCATCGAGGGCCCGGTTCAGCGAGGGGTTCCTCGCCAGCACGTACTCGTAACACAGAGCGAAGTTGCGCGGGTTGGGGGTAATGTCGTGCTGCCCCATCAGCTGCAGGACCAGGCGCAGGTTGGAGGCGGCCTCTTCGGGGGACTCGGGGTAGTCGTGCAACATGGAATCAAGGATGTTGAAGTTGATGCAGCTCGCGCTCGATGAGTTCGCAGTCCGCGAGGTTCAGTTCGAGCAGGCGACGCAGGCTGGTCATGCTTTCGATGTCGATGCCCGTCCATTCGCATCCGAGTTTGTCAGCGTTCCTGTTACGCGTCACGGCCTCCATGCAGATGGCGGTATCGGCCTCGGCGAGCCGGATGCAGAGCGTGTAGGGTTCGGAGGCTGGGGGCGATGCCTTGCTTTCGAGTGCGAGCAGGACGCCCTTGAGCGAGATGTCCAGAATACGGGCCTGGATGCGTTCCGTACCGGTCTCGATCAGGGCATCCGCCACGAAGGGGATGCGGGAATATTTGCGAATGCCGGTCATGCTGGAGCCTTGGTCCGTACCTGTTCAGAATATTAACGAATTTTGTGATTCACCGGGCAGGATTGAGATGCGGCAAAACATCATGCGGCTTGCGACGCGCGGGCGCGGCACCCAGGACATCACGTCACTGGTAGAACGTATAGTTCAGGAAAGCGGTTTGCGCACGGGGCTGTGCCACCTGTTCGTCCGTCACACCAGCTGCGCGCTGATGATCTGCGAGAACGCCTCGCCCGAGGTGCGCGCGGACATCGAGGGCTGGTTCGGGCGCACCGTGCCGGATGGCGATCCCCGCTACCGGCATGATCTGGAGGGGCCGGACGACATGGCGGCGCATCTGCGCACGATGCTCACCGAGGTGAGCCTGACGGTGCCCATCGTCGAAGGTGCGCTTGGCCTCGGCACCTGGCAGGGGCTCTACCTGTATGAACACCGCACCGAGCCACATACCCGCGAGATCGTGGTGACCCTGCATGGCGAATGAGGGCCTCACTCCCGCGCGGATCGAGGTGGATGAGCACGGCGTGCCCCGAAGCCTCGACTACGGCGACGTCTATTACTCCGCCGATGGCGGCCTGGCCGAGACCGACTACGTCTTCCTGCAGGGCAACGGCCTGCCGGAGCGCTGGCGGGACCGGGAGCGCTTCGGCATCGGGGAGACCGGCTTTGGCACCGGGCAGAACGTGCTGGCGGCCGCCCGGCTGTTCCTCGACACCGCCCCGGGGCATGCCCGTTTGCACGTGGTGACGGTGGAGAGGCATCCCATCCCCAAGGATGACCTCAAGCGGCTGTACCCCGCCGGGCACCCGTTGGCGGAACTTGCGCGCGAGCTCATCGCCCACTACCCCGACCTGATTCCAGGCAGCCACCGACTGGAGCTTGCCGGTGGCCGCGTCCATCTCACCCTGCTGTTCGGCGACGCGCTGGATATCCTGCCGCGTGCCAGGGCGCGGGTGGACGCCTGGTTCCTGGACGGTTTTGCCCCGGCGAAGAACCCACAGATGTGGCAGCCGCCCCTGTTCGAGGCCATGGCCCGTCTGTCCGCCCCGGGGGCGACCTTCGCCACCTTCACCTGCGCGCGCATGGTGCGTGACGGGTTGGCCGCAGCGGGCTTCGCGTTCGAGAAGCGCGCGGGGTTCGGGCGCAAGCGGGAGATGCTGGTGGGGCATCTGGCGCGTGAGGTTCCTGCCGAGGAGGACCCGCCCTGGTTCCCGCGCGGCAGGCCCGCGACATCCCGTGAAGCCGTCGTCATCGGCGCGGGTATCGCCGGGGCCTCGGCCGCATGGCGTCTGGCCGAACGCGGCTGGACGGTTCGGGTGCTGGAGCACCATGCGCTGCCGGCCCAGGAGGCCTCGGGCAACCATGCCGGCATCCTGCTGCCGGTGCTGAGTGCAGAGTGGAATAACCTCAGCCGCCTCGCCAGCCTCGGGCTGGGCTACGCACGGCGCACCCTCCATCGGCTGGCGCGCCAGCATCCCGGGATCGACTGGCATCCGACCGGTGTGCTGCGGCTGGCACGCAACGAACGCCATGCCGCACAGCAGCTCAAGATCGCCGCACGCCTGAACCTTCCCGCGGATTTCGCCCGCTGGGTCGAGCCCGAGGAGGGCTCATCCCTGATCGGGGCACGGGTGGAGCAGCCGGGCTGGTGGTTTCCCGGGGGCGGCTGGGTCAATCCGCCCAATACCGTGCGCGCGCTGCTCGATCATTCCGGCATCGAGCTTACGACCTCGGTGGGGGTGAAGCACATCGAGCGCGCCGGGAAGAGCTGGCGGGTGTGGGACGAGGGCGGAAGCTGCGTGGCCGAGACCGGCGCCCTGATCCTGGCCAACGCCTGCGCGGTGAATGAGCTGCTGCCGGGCGCCTTGCCGCTCGTTCCGGTGCGCGGCCAGATCAGTCTCACTCCGGCGCTTGCGGGGCGGGACCTGCATGCGGTGGCCTGCCGCGAGGGGTATGTGATCCCCGTGCGTGAGGGGCTGCACTGCTTCGGCGCAAGCTTTGCCCACGGTGTGTTTGATCTGGCTCCGCGCCTTGAGGACCACCTCGGCAACATCGAGCGCCTGGAAAGCATCCTGCCGGACTGGGCCGGGCTTGCACCGGAACGCCTTGCTGGGCGGGTCAGCCACCGCTGCGCCACGCCCGACCGCCTGCCCATCGCGGGCCCGCTGCACGATGCCGAGGCCTTTCGGCGGGGTTTCGAAGGCCTCCACCTGGGCTGGCCGGCGCGGCGCTTTGTGCCGGCGCGGCTACACCCCGGCCTCTGGGTGACCACCGGCCACGGCGCGCGCGGGCTGGTGTGGACCGCGCTGCTCGGCGAGCTGATCGCAAGCGCTCTTGCGGGGGATCCCTTGCCCCTGACCGTGGATCTTCTGCATGCGGTTCATCCGGCGCGTTTCGATTACCGTCAGATGCGCCTTGCGCCCGAGCACCGCAAGCCGTGGTCGGTTGCGGAGGGGGACGATTGAAGCATTGCAGTGGGGCGCCGCCCATACCTTATGTAGGAGGCCCGCCCCCGGGCCGATTGGGGATTAGCCCGGCTGCCGGTCGACATTGCGCTGCAGCCACAGCTCCAGCAGGGCCAGGTGCCAGAGCTTGCTTCCCAACAGGCGGGTGAAGTGCTGGTCGGGCTCGCTCAATAGCTTGTCCACGTAGGCCCGCTCATACAGACCGCGCTCGCGGCAGGCCTGGCTGTTGAGGATGTCGCGCATGAAATCGAGGAACGCGCCGCGCACGAACTTGAGCGCGGGCACCGGAAAGTAGCCCTTGGGCCGGTCGATCACCCCGTCCGGGATCATGCCGCGCGCCACCTTCTTGAGGATGCCCTTGCCGCCGTCCGCCATCTTCAACTCCGGCGGGATCTGCATCGCCAATTCGACCAGCTCGTGGTCGAGGAAGGGCACGCGGGCCTCCAGGCCCCAGGCCATGGTCATGTTGTCCACGCGCTTGACCGGGTCATCCACGATCAGGGTGGTGACGTCGAAGGCCAGCACGCGGTCGATGTACGTGTCGCCCCGGAGGGCGGCCAGGCGCTCGCTCACGAGCCGGCCGGTGTGGTCTGCGCCACGGTAGGGCGGGGTGACCATGCCCTGGAACTCGGCGTCGTCGCGGTCGAAATAGTACGGGGCGAAGCGTTCCAGGTCCGTCCCCTGGGCGGCGGCCATCTTGGGATACCAGAAGTAGCCTGCGAACACCTCGTCCGCCCCCTGGCCGCTCTGCACCACCTTGACGTGCTGGCTGACCTGCTCGGCCAGAAGATAAAAGGCGACCGCGTCCTGGCCGACCATCGGCTCGTTCATGGCGTCGATGGCCTCGGGCAGGCGGGTGAGCACCTGCTCGTTGGGGATGTGGATCTTGGTGTGCTGCGTGCCGAAGCGCTCGACCACGAGGTCGGAATACTCGAACTCGCTGCCTTTCTCCTCCGGCTGGTCCTCGAAGCCAATCGAGAAGGTGCGGGGCAGGGTGGCGTGGGCGGCCAAGAGGCCCACCAAGAGGCTGGAATCCAGCCCGCCGGAGAGCAGCACACCCACGGGCACGTCCGAGATGGCCTGGTGGCGGGCGGTGGTCTCCATCAGCTTGCCACGCAGGGCCTCGGCCCATTCGTCCTCGGTGAGCGCATCCGCCGGCCGGTGGGCGGTCAGCTCCCAGTAGCGGGAAAGCTGCTCCGTGCCGTCCCCAGCGATGCACAGCATGTGCGCGGGCGGCAGCTTGCGGATGCCGTTTAACACCGTGCGCGGCGCGGGCACCACGGCGTGCAGGGTGAATTGGTGGTGCAGGGCGATTGGATCGAGGGTGGTGTCCACCCCGCCCCCCGCGAGCAGGGCCTGGCTGCTCGATGCGAAGCGGATGCGCGCCGCATCCTTGCTGTAGTAGAGCGGCTTGATGCCGAAGCGATCACGCACCAGCCACAGGCGCCGGGGCTCCATCTCCCAGAGGGCGAAGGCGAACATGCCGCGGAAGTGTTTCACGCACTCCGGGCCCCATTCGGCCCAGGCGCGCAGGATGACCTCGGTGTCTCCGGTGGAATTGAAGCGGTGGCCGCGATGGCGCAGCTCGTCGCGCAGTTCCGGGTGGTTGTAGATGGTGCCGTTGAACACCAGCGCCAGGCCCGCCTCGCGGTCCACCATCGGCTGGTGGCCGTGGATGGACAGGTCGAGGATGGACAGGCGCTGGTGGCCTAGACCCAGGGGCCCGTCGCTGAAGCTGCCCGCGTGGTCCGGGCCGCGCCGCGCCACCTGGCACATCATGCGGGCGAGGGCAGCCAGGTCCGCCTGCTGGCCGTCAAATCGCAATTCACCTGCAATGCCGCACATCCGAATTCATCCTCCTGTCATGTGGGAAGGATGGTAGCAGGCCTCGCGGTCTTTACCGCGTGGATGGCTCATCCAAAAGCTGTTCGGCCAGCTCCGCGATGGCCTTCTCGCGCGCAGCCTCCGGTTTGAAGCCTTCGTTGAGCGCAGACCACTCGGGATGCTGGCGCGCGGACTTGAGGGCATCTGGCAGCGGTCCCTTGCGCCAGCGCTTCACGTCCGGGGCCTCGAGCCGGAGGGGCTCGATCGCTGCATGGCCACGCCGATGAAGGGCCGAGAGCAGCCAGCGCTGGCGCACGGCCAGAAGGCGCAGGATGGCATCGTCCACGGTCAGGCTGCGGAAACCTCGTAGCTTGCCGACGAGGCGCTCGCCGTAGTGGCCGAACACCTGCCACAGCCCGCCCGCAACGGCGCCTGCGACGGTGGCCGCGCCGAGGGTGAGTCCGCCCACGATCAGGTCGATGCCGACGCCGGTGATGGCCCCCGCCACTGCGCCCTTTCCTATGCGGATCCCCATGCCACGCAGGGCGTCAGGACTGAACAGATCCTCTTCCCAGCGCCCCTCGACCAGGGGGATGGTCGCCATGTCGACGTCGCCGGGGCGAAAGCGGTAAAGCGTGAGCAGGGCGGCGACGCAGGCCTGCTCGCGCTGCCGGATGCGCTCGCGCAAAAGCTCCACCTGCCGCTGGATCGCCTCGTCCTCATCATGCTTCACCAGCATGCGGCAGGCGGCGACGTCGACCAGCAGCTCGGCGATGAGCCTCCGGCCCGCGGCCATGCGCTCGCGCGCCTCTGCCTCGCGGGCCTTCAGCAGGCGTTCGAGCGGCAGGCGATGGGCATCGAGCAGGGTGATGAGCTTTTCCAGCAGGCGGCGCTCGCCGTCGACCTCCGGGGCCACGGTATCGAAGCTGACCACGGCATGCAGGCCGAGCCGGGCCAGGGCCTCGCGCCATTCGGCCTCGCGGCTGGCAGGGCTGTGCGCGAAGTTGAGCACGGGCAGCAGGGGGCGGGCGCAGGCGGCGAGCAGGGTCAGCTCGTCGCGGTACTTGGCCAGCACCGGGTCGCGCGCGTCGATCACCACCAGCGCCGCGTCGCTCGCCAACAGCTGGCGCAGCACCTTGGCCTCCTGCTCGAAGCGTTCGGTGGCGAGGGGCGAGTGCAGGAAGCGGTCGATGCGCGCGGGCCCATCCAGCCGCTCCCCCGGCTTCACCAGACTTTCCACGGCCTCGAGCAGCCCCATGGCATCCTCCATCCCCGGGGTGTCGTACAGTTCGACGACCGGCTCGTCTTCGACCAGCAGGCGCGCACCCTCGACATGGCGGGTGGTGCTTGGTCGGGCGGAAACCTCGCCGAAGTCCGTGTCACGGGTCAGGGTGCGCAGCAGCGAGGTCTTGCCGGTGTTGGTGTGGCCGACGACGGCGAGGTGCAGGGGCGTGCTCATGGGCCTTGCTCCAGCCAGTGGAGGGCGTGCTGGGGATCATCATCGATGACGGCCTCGGGCGGCAGTCCGATGGACTGCAGGGCCTCGTGCCAGTGGCCGATGCGCCCCGCATCCCGAGGTTCATGGTCCATCAGCCAGACATGCGTGTCGTCGGCGTGGCCGGCCAGCTCGGTGAGATAGCGCAGGGTGCCCCGGTCGGGCGAGAGGCGCGCATCGAGGGCGACCAGCAGGCGGGCCGGGGGATGGGCCTGCAACGCCTCGAGCAGGCGCTGACGTTCCTCGCGCGAATCGACCACCGTCCAGGTCGCGAGCCGCTCCGCTTCGGCGGGTGGCCAGATGATATCGGCGGCAAGCTCCAGTCCCACCAGAAGGTTCGTTTCGCCATGGTGTGCGGCATGCGCCTGGATGCGCGCGCGCGGCAGGCTGCTCGGGGCCTGATCGACGACGCCGATGCGCTCGCTCGCGGGCAGCAGACGGGCGCGCAGCGCAGCGTAGCCCGGAAGATTCAGGTCGAGGCGCAGACGGCTGCGGCCGCGCATCCACAGGAGTTGGCAGCCCGCCCACAGCAGCAGACGCGGCAGGAGGCCGTAGGCCACCACGCAGCCCACGAGCCAGGAGGACCACGCGAGCCGCGCGGCCTCCATCTGTGGCAGCCCCTCGCCACTTGCGCGCACCATGCCTGCATCCGGGATGGCGAACCCGAGTTTTGCGGGAAGCCAGCCGAGGGCGGCGGTCAAGGCGACGAACACCTCCGAGGGCAGGATCGTGGTCTCAATGATGAAGGCATAGCGCTGCAGGGCGAGTGCGAGCAGCAGCCCCAAGAGGGCGCCGAGCAGGGCGATCAGCCAGAGCAGGTGGCTGATCGCGCCGCTGACCCAGCGCAGCAGGCCATGCTGCGCCAGCAGATGGAGCAGGGCCCCGCCGATCAACGCGTCTTGCTTTCGGCCCGTACCGAGTGCGCCCAGATGGTCGCTCAGCCACCACCAGGCCCGGCCGAGCAGCGCTCCACCGCCCTGGCCGCCGGCCGTCATGCCGACCAGCCACAGGGCAAGGCTGAACAGGTGCACGCCGAGCAGGCTGCCGAGGAGCCAGAGCACGTTGACCGGCCGATCGCCCGTCCCCATCACGCCGAGGGCGGCGCCGAAGCCGCTGATGAGGGCGATCAGGGCAAGGACAAGCAAGGTGGTGCGGGCGTGTCCGCGCCAGGCCGTGATGGACGCAAGCCAACCCTCGCGCGCGCCGATGAGCTCGGCGCGACGCAGGATGCGTGTCTCGGCATCCGCAGGCGCCTGGAGCACCTGGGGAAGGAGGTCGCCATCCTCCAGCGGCGATCCCGCAGCCTCATGCTGGCGGATGACCTCGGCCAGCCAGCGGGACTCGAGCGGCGTCAGGGCGTGGGGCAAGCGCGGCCTCGGCGGTGGTGCGGTTACAGGAAGTAGAGCAGCACCAGGCTGCCGAACACGATGCGGTACCAGGCAAAGCCGACGAAGCTGTGGCTGGACACGTAGTGCAGCAGGAAGCGCACCGCGGCGAGTCCGGAAATGAAGGCCATGACGAAGCCTACCGCGATCATGCCCATGTCCTCCCCGTTGAGCTGCCCGGCGTGCTTGTACAGATCGTAGGTCACGGCGGCGAACATGGTGGGAATGGCGAGGAAGAAGGAGAACTCGGTGGCGGTGGTGCGCGAGAGGCCGAACACCAACCCGCCCATGATGGTGGCGCCGGAGCGCGAGGTGCCCGGGAACAGCGAGATACTCTGCGCCAGCCCGACCTTGAGGGCATCGCCCCAGCGCATGTCATCCACGGTGTGGATGCGCGGGGCGGGCTTGAAGCGCTCCACCAGGAGGATGACGATGCCGCCCACGATCAGCGCCCCCGCCACGGTCAGCGGGCTGAACAGGTGGTCCTTGATCAGCTTGTGGAACAACAGGCCGAACACCATGGCCGGGATGAAGGCGATGATCAGATTGATGGCAAAGCGCTGCGCCGTCGCCTCATGGGGAAGGCCCCTGACCACGGTGAAGATCTTCGCACGGTAATGCCAGCACACCGCCAGGATGGCGCCGAGCTGGATGGCGATGGTGAAGACCTTGCCCGCCTCGTCGTTGTAGCCCAAAAGGTCCTGGGCGATGATCAGATGCCCGGTGGAGGAGATGGGCAGAAACTCGGTCGCGCCCTCGATCAGGCCCAGCACAGCGGCCTTCAGCAGCATCCACAGGTCCATGTCAGGCGCCTTCCTCGTCGAGCAGGAGCAGGTCGAGGATGCGCTCGTACACCGTCGCCAGGCGCTCCAGGTCCTCGATGCCGACGCACTCGTTGACCTTGTGGATGGTGGCATTCAAGGGGCCGAGCTCGATCACCTCCGCGCCGGTGGGGGCGATGAAACGGGCATCCGAGGTGCCCCCGGAGGTCGAGGGCATGGTCTCGATGCCGAGCACGTCGCGAATGGCCGTGTGCACCGCTTCCACCAGCCGGCCATCCGCGCGGGTGAGGAAGGGGTGGCCGGAGAGGTTCCAGTCCAGGGTGTAGTTCAGCCCGTGGCGGCTCAGGATCTCCTCCACCCTGGCCTGCAGCCCCTCGGAAGTCCACTCGGTGTTGAAGCGAAAGTTGAACTGGACGATGAGTTCGCCCGGGATGACGTTGTTGGCCCCGGTGCCGGCGTGGATATTGGCGATCTGGAAGCTCGTGGGCGGGAAGTGCGCGTTGCCTTCGTCCCACACGGTCGCGGCCAGTTCCGCCAGGGCGGGGGCGGCGCGGTGCAC
This sequence comes from Thiofaba sp. EF100, assembly GCF_039822285.1. Taxonomy (NCBI): domain Bacteria; kingdom Pseudomonadati; phylum Pseudomonadota; class Gammaproteobacteria; order Chromatiales; family Halothiobacillaceae; genus Thiofaba; species Thiofaba sp. EF100. Next base: position 143,815 of record NZ_JBAJEY010000001.1, read on the forward strand.
CGGGTTGTCGGCCAGGTGCGGATAGGCCACATGACCTTGCACGCCGTGCACGGTGAGATTGCCGGTGAGCGAACCGCGGCGGCCGATCTTGAATTCATCGCCCAGCACCGCGCGGCTCGTGGGCTCGCCGACGATGGCGTAGTCGATCTTCTCGCCGCGACGCTCAAGCGTCTCGATGACCCTGACCGTGCCATCCACCGCCACGCCTTCCTCGTCCGAGGTCAACAGGAAGGCGATCGAGCCCGCATGGTCGGGATGGCGCTGCACGAAGCGCTCGGCCGCGACCACCAGCGCCGCGACGCCACCCTTCATGTCTGCCGCGCCGCGGCCGTACAGCAGCCCGTCGCGCACGGTCGGCTGGAACGGCGGCGAGCTCCAGGCCTCCTCGCGCCCGGGCGGCACGACATCGGTGTGGCCGGCAAGGGCCACCAGCGGCCCCTTGTCGCCACGTCGCGCCCACAGATTGGTCACGGAGCCTGCATGCATCCACTCGATGTGGAAGCCGAGCCTTTCCAGCCGGGCAGCGAGCATGGCCTGGCAGCCGGCATCTTCGGGGGTGACGGATCGGCGGCCGATGAGGTCGCTGGCGAGCTTGAGGACGTCGGACATGATTATTCCTTGAAGGCAGTTTCGTATTCGGCCTCCACGAAGCCTGCCAACAGGCGGCCGTCGGGCAGCTCGACGATCGGGCGGCGGATGAGGTTGTGCTGGCTGCGCAGCAGGGCGAGGGCCTTGTCGCGGTTAAGCCCCGCCTTGGCCTCCTCCGGCAGGGTGCGCCAGGTGGTGCCGGTCTTTTTCAGCAGCTTCTCCCAGCCAAGCCGGGTCTCCCAGGCCAGCAGGTGATCCTCCGGCACGCCGTCTTTTTTGAAGTCATGGAAGTGGTAGGGCAGTCCGCGTTGCTCCAGCCAGGCACGGGCCTTCTTCACCGTGCCGCAGTTGGAGATGCCATAAACATGAAGCATGGACGTTCTTCTTTCGGGGGAGGGGCAACCTTAGCAGGCCGTCTGGGAGGCAACAATGGGCGGGGAATCCTCGGGCGGGGCAGGGAAGAGCACACGAAGGCGCGTTCCCCGTCCTTGAGGGCCGGAATGCAGTTCAATCCTGGCGTCATGCAGTCGGGCGATGCCGCGAACGATCGCGAGGCCAAGTCCGCTACCGCCCTCAGGGCTGCCAGGCAAGCGCACGAAACGCTCGAACACCGCCTCGCGTTGGGCCGGTGGGATGCCGGGGCCGCTGTCTTCGACTTCGAACAACATGGCCTGATCGATCAGGGCGGTGCGGATGAGGATGTCGCCGCCCGCTGGGGTATGACGCAGGGCGTTGTCCACGAGGTTGTCCATGAGTTCGCCGAGCATGAAGGGGTCGCCGATGACCTCGCCAGGTTCGACGGCGAACTCCAGGTTTTGCTGCCGGGCATCGGCGCGATGCAGCCAGTCCGGTGCGCGCTCGCGGATGAGCGCGTCGAGCCGCACCCGCTCCCGCCGCAATCCCGCTTCGGCGCCCGGTTCGGTACGGGCCAGGCCGAGCAGCTGCTGGACGAGGCGTGCGGCGCGTTCGGTGGCGGCGCGCAGCCGGTCAAGGTCATGCCGCAGGAGGGTGGTGTCCCCTTCAACCCGCGCGGCGAGTTCGGCATAGGCGCGCAGGCTGGCCAGGGGGGTGCGGAGCTGGTGGGCGGCATCGGCGATGAACCGGCGTTGTGTCTCTTGGGCATGGGCAAGACGTTCCAGCAGCGCATTGATTTCCTCGACCAGCGGGCGCACCTCCGAGGGCACGCCTGCCGTGGGGAGCGGGGCAAGGTCTTGGGCGCTGCGTCGGGCGATGTCACCTCGCAGCCGGTCCAGCGGCTTTAAGGCATGAGCAAGGCCATAGATCATCCAGAACAGGACAAAGCTCATCAGCAGCGTCAGAGGGATGATAAGCGTCAGGGTGGTTTCGCGGCTGATCGCATCGCGCTCATGCGTGGTCTCGGCGATCAGGAGCGTGACCTCACGGCCTTCGACCATGGCCTGTAAGGCGGCCACCCGCACGCGCTGACCAAGGTAATGGGCGTCGAAGTAGAGCGGATGGCCCACCGCTGGGATATAAGGGGGAGAGGGCAGGCCTTTGTGTCCGGCAATGAAATGGTCCTCCTGACTCCGTATGGCGTAGAAGAGCTCATCCCGAGGCCCCTCGAGCAGGATATCCTGAGCGGCGACGGGCAGATCCAGTTCGATCCGCCCATCCACGACGTGCAGGCGGTCCTGGAGGATGAGGGCGGTATCGCGTAAGCCCCGGTCGTAGGGGACCGTGGTGAGTCGCAGCGTGGTGCGATAAACCAGGACCGCCGAGATCACCAGGATGGCGATCATGGGCAGCAGCACCCAGCGCGCCAGCCGCGCGCGCAGGCTAAGGCTTGGCATGGTAGGCCTCGTTGTCCTTCTCCAGCAGGTATCCCAGCCCGCGCACCGTGCGGAGCGTCATCCCCGCCGTGCCCAGCTTGCCGCGCAGCCGCGAGATATAGACCTCGATGGCATTGGGGGTGATGGCCTCATCGTGTCCGCACAGGGCGTCGATGATGGTGGTCTTGTCGATGATGCGCCCCGCGCGCTCAACCAAGAGGCGCAGCAGGTGCCATTCGCGCGCGGACAGGTCCAGGGGCTGACCGTCCAGCCAGGCTCGCTGCGCCGCAAGGTCCAGGCGCAGGGCGCCATGCGTGAGGATGCCGAGCGACACGCCCCCCGCGCGGCGCAGGAGGGCGCGTACGCGGGCCTCCAACTCGCGGGGATCGAAGGGCTTGATAAGGTAATCATCGGCGCCAAGGTCCAGCCCGCGTACCCGGTCTTCAAGCCCGTCGCGCGCGGTCAGAATCAACACCGGGGTGTGCGCATCCTTCTGCCGCAGGCGTTTGAGCACCTCCAGCCCCGACAGTCCCGGCAAGCCGATATCCAGCAGCACCAGATCGAACGTCTCCGCATGCAAGGCCTCCAGGGCATCGGCACCGGTGCGGGCAAAGCGCAGGCGGGGGCCGAGCGGGCGGAGGGAGTCGCCAATGGCCTCGGCGAGCAGGGTGTCGTCCTCCACAATCAAAAGATGCATGGTTTGTCAGCGTGCTGTCAGCTTGAAAGGGTGTAATAGCAACATGTTGAAAAAGGGCATCGTGCCTTTTTCAACGCACCTCGTCGCATGGCTTGCCTTGGCGGGCCGTTGAAGGCGTTTTTCAACGGCCTGCCAGCCGTGTTCAAAGCCTTTTTGAAGCCGTTTCATTATGCCGCGTCATGTCATCTTTGCCTTGGGACTTTTTTCCCTCATTGCTGCGGGGCTTCCGCCCCCTGAGGCCCTGGCGGCCGATCCTGCGCCGACGCGGGCCCTCTCCCTGCGTGAGTCGTTGACGCTCTGGAAGAGCCACAGCCATGAGCTGGAGCTTGCGCGACTCCAGGTCGAGGGGACGCGTTTCGATGAGCTGACGGCTGCTGCGCGGCCCAATCCGACCATGTCGGTCCAGAGCATCGCGCCGCTCACCCAGCGGGATGTCAACGGCAACGACACCATCCTCGGGCTCAGCCAGCTGATCGAACGGGGCGGTAAGCGGGAGTTGCGTCAGGCCCTGGCGCAGAGTGCGACCCGTGCCAGCGAGCAGGATTGGAGCGATGTCATGCGCGCGCAGGGCGTGACGGTCATGCAGGCGTATTACGACCTGAAACTGGCGCAAGAGATCCTGGCCATTGACCAGGGCATGGCCGAGTTGTACCGCGGCAGCCTCATGGCCACGAGCAAGCGTTGGAAGGAGGGGGATGTCCCCGCAAGCGATGTCACCCGCCTGAAGGTGGAGGTGGCGCGCATGGAGAATCAGGTGCGCCAGGATTTGAACACCTTGCGCCAGGCCCAGTCGGCCCTGGCCTATTACCTGGGGGTGTCGATGCAGGATGCCGCATCGCTCCAGGCCACCGATCCTTGGCCGGAGATGATGCCGGCTCATTCGCCTGGCATCGAGGGGCGCTTGGAGAAGCGTCCCGATGTGCGCGCCGCCCAGGAACGCTTGGAGGGGGCGCGCACCGCGCTGGAGCTTGCGCGGGCACAGCTGACCCGGGATGTGACGGTGGGGGTGAGCGCCGAGCGTCATCCGCTCGTTGCCAACACCGTCGGTGTGCAGGTTTCCGTGCCCCTTTTCACCAACTATCAGTACCAGGGCGAGATCGGCAAGGCGCAAACCCTGCTCACCCAGGCCCAGGCGCAGATCGCCCAGGTGATTGCCCAGGCGCGGCAGGAGATCGCGCGGGCGCAGGGCGACCTGGAAACCGCCCAGGATCGTTTGCTGCGTTACGAGAACGGCCTCTTGGCCGATGCTGAACGCGCCGCAATCAATGCCGAATTTGCCTTCCAGCATGGCGCCTCGAGCCTGGTCGAATTGCTCGATGCGCGCCGTACCTATCTTGCCACCCAGATCGAGGCCGTCTCGGCCCGTGCCGATCACGCCAAGGCCCTGGCTGCCTGGCGGGCGGCCCTCGCACTTATGGATGATCAGCCATGAACAAGCTTCCGCTCATCATGACCTTGTGTTGCGTCATGGGGTCCTTCGCCGTGGGGGCCGCCGAGCCGACGCCCGCCGCCACCCAGTTTGCCGACCGGGTGCTGCGCTACCCGCCCGGCGCGCCGCAGTTGTCGTATTTGAACATCGAGGCGATGGTGGTCAGCCCCGTGCCGGTGCTCGAACCCCAGAACGGGCGGATCGCCTACAACGATGATCTGACCGCACGCGTCTTCACCCCCGTGGATGGCCGCGTCACGCGCATCGTCGCCAAACCCGGCGATGCGGTGCGTCAGGGCGATCCTCTGGCTTGGCTGGAATCGCCGGATTACATCCAGGCCCTGGCCGATTTGAACGATGCCCGTGCCCAGCTCCGGCAGAAGAGCATCGAGCGGGACCGCGCCGCCGCGCTGTACAAGGGCGAGGTGATCGCGCGCAAGGACTTCGAGGCTGCGGTGTTCGAGCTCGAGCACGCGCAGGAGGAGCTGCGCCGGTCCGAGGCGCGTTTCCGTCACCTCAACCCCAAGCTGGATACACGCCAGACCAGCTTTGCCCTGCGTGCGCCCATCGACGGGGTGGTGACCGAGCGCAAGATCCTGCCCGGCACCGAGGTGGACAATGCCAAGACCGAGCCTTTGTTCGTGATCACCGACCCGACCCGGCTGTGGGTCAGTTTCGAGCTGGCGGAAAAGGACGTCGGCAAGCTGCACCTGGGCCAGCCCGTGGCGGTGAGCGTGGAGGCCTATCCGGACCAGGCCTTCACCGCCCGCATCGACTTCATCAGCGACGTGGTGGACCCGACCACGCGTCGTTTGGTCGTGCGCTCGGAGCTCGACAACCCGGAACGTCGTCTCAAGCCCGAGATGTATGCCAAGGTCACGCCGCTGGCCGAAGGCCAGAGCCTGCCGCGCGTGCCCAATACGGCGCTGGTGACCGAAGGCGTCAAGACCTTCCTGTTCGTGGAGCGCGAGCCGGGGGTGATTGAAAAGCGCGAGGTGCGCCTGGCCTTCCGTGGTCCGGCGACATCGTGGGTGAAGGAGGGCCTCAAGGCGGGCGAGCGCATCGTCACCACGGGCGCCTTGCTGCTCAATGCCGAGCTTTCGGGGCAATGACATGTTGCAACGTTTGACGACCTTCGCGCTGGAGCAGCGCGTCTTTGTCATCGCCCTGTCGCTGTTCATGGCGGCGGCAGGGTGGTTTGCCTTGATGAATACGCCGATCGAGGCCTTTCCTGACGTACAGGATGTGCAGGTCAACATCGTTACCCAAGCCCCGGGGCTGGCGGCCAAGGAGGTGGAACGCGCCATCTCCATGCCGATCGAGCGTGCGATGGGCGGGGTGCCGCACATGTCCGGGCTGCGCTCGGTGTCGATCGCCGGGCTCTCCGTGGTGACCCTGACCTTCACCGATCGCACTGATGATTATTTCGCCCGCCAGCAGGTGCTGGAGAAGCTGCGCGATGCCGACCTGCCGGCCGGCGTGCAGCCCTCGCTCGCCCCGCTGACCACCGCGGTGGGCGAGATCTTCCGCTACGTGATCGAAGCCCCGCCCGGGATGCCCGCGCGCGAGGTGCGTGCCATCCAGGATTGGGTGGTGCGCCCGGCCTTAAGGCAGGTGCAGGGCGTGGCGGATGTGGTCAGCTTTGGCGGCAGCGTGAAGGAATACCAGGTGCGCCTGGACCCCTTCCTGTTGCGCAAATTCCAGGTCTCCATTGATCAGGTCGCCAAGGCCCTGGCGGCCAATAGCGCCAACACCGGCGGCGGTTTGATGCAGAGCGGGGAGGAGAGCCTGGTCATCCGCGGCATCGGCCTCGTGGAGTCAGTGGAGGACATCGCCCGGATCGGGGTGGACGTGCGCGATGGCAAGCCCATCCTCGTGGGGGATGTGGGCGAGGTGGCCATCGGTGATCGCACCCGCTCGGGCATCGTGTCCTACAACGAGCGGGACGATGTGGTCATCGGCATCGTGCAGATGACCAAGCGCCAGAACCCGTCGGTGGTGATCGAGAATGTGCATGCGGCCATCGACAAACTCACCCCCCGCCTGCCCGAGGGGGTGCGCGTGCAACCCCTGTACGATCGCACCCAGCTCGTGCATCACACCGTGCACACGGTGGCGCACAACCTGGGGGTCGGGGCGCTGTTGGTCATGGCGATTCTGGTGATCTTCCTGCGCTCGCTCTTTGCCGCGCTGGTGGTGGCGATCGTCATCCCGCTGTCCATGCTTTTTGCCTTCATCTTCATCCACCTGATGGGAGTGTCGGCGAACCTGATCTCGCTGGGCTCGGTGGACTTCGGCATCATCGTCGATGGCGCGGTCGTGCTGGTGGAGGCCTTGATGGTGCGCTTGGCGCTGGCGGCGGTGGACCAGCACCCAAGCCACGGCACCTATGCCTGGCGGCTTGGCACCCTCAAGCACACCGTGGTCGAGATGGGCAAGCCGATCCTGTTCGCCAAGGCCATCATCATCCTGGCCTTCCTGCCCATCTTCACCTTCCAGCGGGTGGAGGGAAAGATCTTCTCGCCCATGGCCATCACCCTCAGTTTCGCGATCCTCGGTGCCATCCTGTTGACCCTGACCCTGGTGCCCGCGCTGTTGAGCTACGGTGTGCGCCGCTATGACCTGGCGGAGCGCCATAGCCAATGGATGCATGCCTTGCAGCATGCTTACCGGCGCATCCTGGAAGGGGCCATGCGTCTGCGTGCCGGGGTGATTCTGGCCTCCGTGGCCGTGCTGGCCGTGGCCATTCTGCTTGCCCCGCGCCTGGGAACCGAGTTTCTGCCCAAGCTCGACGAGGGCAATATCTGGCTGACCATCGACCTCCCCCCGGCCACCAGCTTGGACAAGACCCGCGAGGTGGAGAAGATCGTACGCACCACCTTGTTGGGCTATCCGGAGGTCAACAAGGTCATCGCCCACATGGGGCGGCCCGACGATGGAACCGACCCCAAAGGGCCGAACCACATGGAACTCCTGGTCGATCTCAAACCGCGCGAGGGCTGGCGCTTCCCTTCCAAGGAGGCCCTGGTCGAGGACATGGCGGCGCGCCTGAAGGTGGTGCCGGGACTGGAGACCAATTTCTCGCAGGTCATCCAGGACAACGTCGAGGAGTCCATCAGCGGGGTGAAGGGGGAGATCGCGATCAAGGTCTATGGGCCGGACCTGGAGATTCTCGAGGACAAGGCCAGCCAGATTGCCGCCATCGTCGCCGCCATCCCCGGGGCTTCGGATGTCGCGGCCATCAAGGTCAGCGGTCAGGCCGAGCTGGATATCCACCTCAACCGCGACCTCATGGCCCGCTATGGCCTCACCGTGGAGGACGTGAACGGGACCCTCAATACCGCGCTGGCGGGCATGGCGGTCAACACCTTCTACGAGGGCGAGCGGATGTTCGACATCGCCGTGCGCCTGATGAAGCCCTATCGTGACTCTCCGGAGGACCTCAAGGAGCTGCCCATCAGCCTGCCGGATGGCAAGGTCATCCCGCTGGCGAGTATTGCCGAGATCGTCGTGCGGCAGGGACCGAACCGCGTCTCACGTGAATTCGGCAGCCGCTACATCGCGGTCAAGGCCAACCTGCTTGGGCGCGACCAGGGCAGCTTCGTGGCCGAGGCGATGCAAAAAGTCGCCGCCCAGGTGCGCCTGCCGGAAGGCTACGCCATCACCTGGGGCGGGCAGTTTGAGAACCAGCAGCGCGCGATGAAGCGTCTGTCCATCATCGTGCCTTTGAGCCTGGCGGGTATCTTCGTGCTGCTGTTCTGGGCCTTCCGTTCGGTCAAGTTTGCCCTGCTGATCCTGCTGATGGTGCCCTTCACCCTCATCGGGGGGCTGGCGGGGCTTGGGCTTGCGGGGCTGCATTTGTCGGTCTCCGCCGCCGTCGGTTTCATCGCCGTGGCGGGGATCTCGGTGCAGAACGGTGTGATCATGGTCGAGCGCTTCCTCGAATCGCTGCGCAACGGCATGGAATTGACCGAGGCCGTGCTGGAAGGTGCAGCCAGTCGCCTGCGCCCCATCCTCATGACCGCGCTCATGGCCGGGCTGGGGCTCTTGCCCGCGGCGCTCTCCGACGCCATCGGTTCAGAGACCCAGCGCCCGTTTGCGGTGGTGATCGTGGGCGGTATTGTCTCCGCGACGCTCTTTACCCTCTTGTTGCTGCCCCTGCTGTTCCCGATGTTGTTGGGACGTACAGAGCCCAAGGGGGCCGCTCCGGCTCCTCTCCCTCCCTCCGCCTAGCCGGCGAGGCAGGAGAGGGGCGTGTTTAGGACAAGGTGACATGTCTTTCGGCATCCCGCGCACGGTTTTCATTCTGGGCCTGGTGTCCTTCCTCAATGACGCCGCCAGTGAAATGATCACCCCCTTGCTGCCCATCTTCCTGACCGCGGCCTTGGGCGCGGGGCCGGCCATCGTAGGCCTGATCGAAGGGCTGGCCGAGGCCACCGCGAGCCTGCTCAAGCTCTTCTCCGGCCGTCTTCTGGATCATGGCTTCCGGGCCAAGCGGCTGGTGCTCATCGGCTATGGCCTGTCGAACGTTCTGCGGCCCTTGCTCGGCTTGGCCGTCGGCTGGTTCTGGGTGTTGTTGCTGCGCTTTCTCGACCGGGTGGGGAAGGGCATTCGCACAGCGCCGCGCGACGCCCTGATCGCAGCTTCGGTGGAAACGAACCGGCGGGGTTTGGCGTTTGGCATCCATCGGGCCTTCGACAATGCGGGGGCAGTCGTCGGGCCCTTGCTCGCCTTCGCCTTGCTCAGCTCCGGGATGGCGCTGGAGAACGTCTTTCTCTGGTCAGTGATCCCCGGCACCCTGGTCATGCTGCTGTTGATCTTCGGCCTGCCCGGCCATGCCCCGGTCACCGCGTCCACCCAGCCGGTGCCGCCCTTGCGCTGGTCCCTGCTCGATGCCCGTCTACGCGGTCTGATTCTGGCGGCAGGTCTGCTGGCCCTGGTCGCAGTGCCGGAGGCCTTCCTCGTGCTGTGGGCTCATGATCGTGGCCTCGCGGTGGCTTGGGTGCCGCTGCTCTGGGCGGCGGCCAGCGCGATCAAGATGGTGATCGTGGTGCCTTTTTCCGTGTTGTCGGACCGCTTGGGGCGTCTGCCGGTATTGATGGTCGGATGGGGGCTGCGATTCGTCGTGCTGGCCTTGTTGGCCCTGTATGGCAGCCAGGCATCCGTGGTGGTCACCTTGCTGCTTTTCCTGGCCTATGCCGCCGCCCTGGCCTCGACCGAGGGGGCAGAGCGGGCCTTGATCGGCGATCGCGCACCCGAGGCCGTGCGTGGCACGGCCTTTGGCATGTACCACATGGTGACGGGACTGGCGGCCCTGCCGGGGGCACTGCTGTTCGGGGTGCTCTGGGAGGCGTTCGGCTCAAGGCTGGCCTTTGCCGTGGCGGCGGCGGTGTCTGTGTTGGCGCTCGGCTGGTTCGTCCATCGTGTGCGCCTGGTCACGACACCGTCACAGGCGTGAGCGGCAAGATGGGCTATCCTGCGCGCATGTCTTTGTGAGAGAAGGCCCATGAGTACCCTCCAGCAGCACATCGAAGAAAAACATTTCAGCCACCGCATGAACGGCCTGCGTGCCGCTGTGCTGGGGGCCAATGACGGGATCATCTCGGTGGTGAGTCTGCTGATCGGGGTCATGGCCTCGGGGGCGGATAAGCAGACGCTCATGCTCGTCGGACTGGGCGCCTTGATTGCCGGAGCCATCTCGATGGCGGCGGGGGAGTATGTCTCGGTCAAATCCCAGGCCGATACCGAACAGGCCGATCTTGCGGTCGAAAAGGCCGCGCTGGAGGAAAACTGGGAAGAGGAGGTGCACGAACTCGCCGGGGTTTACGAGGCCCGTGGGGTGTGCAAGGAAACGGCCTTGGCGGTGGCGCGGGAGCTGATGGCGCATGACGCCCTGCGTGCCCATGCCATCGACGAGCTGGGTCTGACCGACACCCATGCCCCGCGCCCTTTGCAGGCGGCCGCGTTCTCGGCCGCGGCTTTCATGTCCGGCGGCATCGTGCCCGTGCTCTTGGCCTGGGGGCTACCCAACGAGCTTCTGTGGGTCCTTGCCCTGTCCTCCCTCGTGCTGCTCTTTGCCTTGGGGGCGCTGGCAGCCTGGGCAGGCGGGGCGCGCCTGATGCCCGGCGGGATGCGGGTGATGGTATGGGGGGCGATCGCCATGCTGGCGACCTACCTGATCGGCCGGGCCTTTGGGGTGAATGGCGCGATCTGAGGGGTAGGAGCGCCGCCCCCGGCGCGATGCGCGATCGAGGGTGGCAGAATTCGGCCCGAGGGCGGGCCTCCTACAATCAATCCAAAGCCGTAGGAGCGGCGCCCCCGCCGCGATGCATCGCATCGGCCCGCGGGCGGGCCTCCTACAGAGCGGCGCGGGGGGACGTCACACGTCACGCAGAAGCTCGTTGATGCCGACCTTGCCAAGGGTCTTGGCATCCACCTTCTTCACGATCACCGCGCAGTACAGGCTGTACTTGCCGCACTTGGAAGGCAGGTTGCCGGACACCACCACGGAACCCGCCGGGACACGGCCGTAGTGCACCTCGCCGGTCTCGCGGTCGTAGATTTTGGTGGACTGGCCGATGTAGACCCCCATGGAGATCACCGAGCCTTCCTCGACGATCACGCCCTCGACGACCTCGGAGCGGGCACCGATGAAGCAGTTGTCCTCAATGATGGTCGGGGAAGCCTGCAGCGGTTCCAGCACGCCGCCGATGCCGACGCCGCCGGAGAGGTGGACGTTCTTGCCGATCTGGGCGCAGGAGCCGACGGTGGCCCAGGTGTCCACCATCGTGCCTTCATCGACATAGGCGCCGATGTTCACGTAGGACGGCATGAGCACGCAGCTCTTGGCGATGAAGCTGCCGCGGCGTGCCATGGCGGTGGGGGCGACACGGATGCCGGCGGCGCGGAACTGCGCGTCGCTCCAGCCGGCGAATTTGGGCTCGACCTTGTCGAAGAACTGCAGATCGCCTGCGCCCATGACGCGGTTGTCGTTCAGGCGGAAGGACAAAAGCACGGCCTTCTTGACCCACTCATTCACCTGCCACTGGCCCACGCCTTGGCGCTCGGCCACGCGCAGGGTACCCGCGTCCAGTTGGGCGATGACCTCGTTGACCGCATCGCGCACGTCCTTCGGGGCGTTGGCGGGGGTGAATTCGGCACGCTTCTCGAAGGCGTCCTCGATGAGCTGGCGAAGATTGTTCATGTCATGTCCTCATGTAGGAGCGACGCTTGCGTCGCGATCTGGTTTTGAATCGGGTGGAGCGGGCTGGGACCAGCCGACTCCTACAGGGTCTGGATGAAATGCCTGATGCGCTCGGCGGCCTCGGCGCACTCGTCCATCTCGGCCACCAGCGCCATGCGCACGTAGCCCGCGCCCGGGTTATGACCGTCGACCTCGCGCGAGAGGTAGCTGCCTGGCAGCACGGTGACGTTCTGCTCGGCGAACAGGCGGCGGGCGAATTCGGTATCACTGATGGGTGTTTTGGCCCACAGGTAGAAGGCGCCCTCGGGCATGCTCACATCCAGCACATCGCCAAGGATTTCAATGGCTTTCGTGAATTTTTGCAGGTAAAGCGCGCGGTTCTTCTCCACATGCGCCTCGTCGCGCCAGGCGGCCACGCTCGCCGTCTGGGTGGGCGGGGGCAGGGTGCAGCCGTGGTAAGTGCGGTACAGGTGGTAGCCCTTGAGGATCACCGCATCCCCGGCGACGAAGCCGGAGCGCAGACCCGGAAGGTTGGAGCGCTTGGAGAGCGAGTGGAACACCACGCAGCGGGCGAAGTCGTCGCGGCCGAGGTTGGCGCAGACCTGCAGCAGGCCGACCGGGGGCGCGTCGTAGTACAGCTCCGAATAGCACTCGTCGGAGGCGATGATGAAGTCGTGCTCATCGGCCAGCTCGATCAGGCGGCGGTAGGCGGCCTCCGGCAGCACCGCGCCGGTCGGGTTGCCGGGCGAGCAGACGTAGATGAGCTGGCAGCGCCGCCAGACCTCGGCGGGAATGGCGTCGAAGTCCGGCAGAAAGCCATTTTCGGCTGGGGTGGGGTAGAACCAGGGCGTTGCACCGGCCAGGTACGCCGCGCCTTCGTAGATCTGGTAGAAGGGGTTGGGCATCAGCACCAGGGGCTTGTCGGCACGGTTCACCACGCACTGGGCGAAGGAGAACAGCGCCTCGCGCGTACCGGACACGGGCAGGATCTGGGTGGCCGGATCGACCTTGGCCTTGAAGCGGCGCAGCAGCCAGCCCGCCACCGCCTCGCGCAGCGCGTCGCTGCCGCGGGTGAGCGGGTAGTTTGCCAGCCCGTGCAGGTGGTGGATGAGTTCCTCGACCACGAAGCCGGGTGGCGCATGCTTGGGCTCGCCGATCGACAGGGCGATGTGCTCAAGGTGGGCGGGCGGGGTGACCCCGGCCTTGAGCTTGGCCAGCTTTTCGAAGGGATAGGGCTGCAACAGGCCGAGATCGGGGTTCATGCGGCGGCAAAGGTCGTGGAGAATGAGGCGGGAGTATACCGCAAAGGCCCCTCATGACCGCCGAACCCACCATCCTCGCCCTGCATCACGTCAGCATCCTTGTTGCCGATATCGCCCGCGCCCGTCGCTTCTATGAAGATGTGCTCGGCCTCAAGCCGCTGGAGCGCCCCGATCTTGGCTTCCCCGGCGCTTGGCTGGCGCTGGGCGAGGGCCAGCAGCTGCACCTGATGGAGCTGCCCGATCCCGATCCCAAGACTGGCCGACCGGAGCACGGCGGTCGGGATCGTCACTTCGCCCTGCGCGTGGCGGACCTCGCGCCCTTCATCCAGCGGCTGGAACAGGGGAACGTGGCCTACACTCGGAGCAGATCGGGGCGAGCCTCCATTTTCTTGCGAGACCCGGATGGGAACGCGGTGGAACTGATGGGAGGCTGACTGCAAATGCGGCAATCAAGGCCATGATGGAGCATCTTGCGCAAATCCTCTTGCTTCTGGGCGTGACGCTGGTCGTCGTGGTGGCCTTCCTGAGGCTGCATATCCCGACCAGTCTGGGGTATTTGCTCGTGGGAGTGATTCTCGGTCCGCATACGGTGGGGCCGACGGTCTGGGTTCCGGAATTCGCAGCTCTCGCTGAATTTGGTGTCGTCTTTCTGCTGTTCACGATCGGACTCAATTTTTCCCTGCCGCATTTGCGGACTTTGCGCCACCAGGTGCTGGGACTGGGGACGGGGCAGGTCGTTTTCACAACCCTGCTCGTTGGGTTCATCGCCTGGCTTGCGGGGCTTCCTGTCGCCGCCGCGTTTGTGTTCGGAGCGGTCTTCGCCCAGTCGTCGACCACCATCATTGCCAGCCTGTTAGCCGAGCAGGGTGAGGAGAACACCCGGCACGGTCGCCTCGGGATCGCGATGTCCGTTTTCCAGGACGTCACTGCCGTTCCTTTCCTTGTGGTCATACCTGTACTGGGGGCGTCGGTCGCTGCGGATGTCCTGGCCGGCGCGCTGGGATGGGCGATCGCGAAAGCCGTCCTCGCGTTCGCGCTCGTATTCATGGTGGGGCGCTGGCTGCTCAGGCCTCTGTTTCATGTAGTTTCTGTGCGCCCCTCGCTGGAAATGTTCACACTAGCGGTGCTGCTGGTCGCCCTGCTTGCGGCATGGACCACGAACAGCCTCGGGTTGTCGCTCGCATTCGGAGGATTTCTTGCCGGCATGATGCTGGGTGAAACGGAGTTCCGTCACCAGGTGGAATCCAGCATCCGCCCTTTCCGGGACGTGCTGCTTGGCCTGTTCTTTATCGGCATCGGCATGCGTTTCGAGCCGGCGGCGATACCGCCCATATGGCACTGGTCCTTGCTTGGTGCCTTGCTCATCCTGGCGAGCAAAATATTGATCGTCACGATCTTGGTGCGCAGGATCGGGGTGGATGCTCAAGTCGCGCTGCGCACGGGTTTGCTGTTGAGCGTGGGAGGGGAATTCGGTCTCGCTCTTGTTGCCATCGCGCTGGATTCCAACGTGATCGACACGCAATTGGGGCAAATCGCGATCACATCGGTTTTGCTTTCGATGATTGCGGGTGCCATTCTGATCCGTTTCAATGCGGTCATTGCATCCTGGTTGGCCGGTTCCCCGCGTGCCGAAGAAACCGTCATTCCGGAGTTGCCGGAACCCCCGGAAAAATGGGTCGTGATCGGCGGCTATGGCCGCGTAGGCCACACCATCGCGGTGCTGTTGCATTCACGTGGCATTCCGTTCGTAGCCTTCGACACCGATCCGCGGCAGGTCGCCCAGGGAAGGGCGGATGGTTTTCCAGTCATGTATGGCGATATCTCGGATCCGGCATTACTGTCGTCCATCCACGTAGAACGTGCTTCGCTGGTGGTGATGACTGTCGACGGCCTCGCCTCGGCTTTGCGGGTCATCGCCTATTTGCGCAGAACGTATCCGCAGGTTCCGGTTGTCGCGCGTGCGCGCGATCTGGAATCGAGCACACGCCTGCTTGAGGCCGGGGCGGTCCACGCCTATCCGGAAACCATCGAGGCAAGCCTGCGCCTCGGTGCGACGGCCCTGAAGATGCTTCAGGTGCCGGCTCCGGACATCGATCAGCTGCTCCAGGGCGTGCGAGACCGAGGGTACAAGCCCGTGCTGGAAGACGACCCGGGCCAATAGCCCGGTGATATCTGGCCGAGGCGGTCTGCGGGGGATGCTCTCAAATCAGTTCTCGTCATCCCACCACGGCCCATAGCCTGGGCCCATGAAGCCGTAGCCGCCCCACCCCGGTCCTCCCATCATGCCCGGCCCCATCATGCCACGGCCCAGGCCAGCCCCTTGCCTGCGCTGGGCTCTCCACAGCGTGCGTTGTTCGTCCGTCAGCAGGTCGAACATTTTGTTGTGTGCTTGGAGGCGGGCCTCGATCCTTTGCTTGCGGAGGGCGTAGATGCGGTCGTAGGCGTCACGCACGGCCTTAGGGTCTGGCTTGTCGGCTTCGTAGATCTCCTCGAGCTTGCCGTATTCGTCGTACAGCTTCTCCCGCAGCGCCATTTCCTGCTTGAACTGCTCGCGCTGGATCTCGCGCATCTTGGCGCGCTGCTCGTTGCTCAGTTCGATGCCCGTCGCGGCACCGGGGCCGTAGCCGCGCATCATGCCCGGGCCGCCCATCATGGGGCCGTACCCGCCCGGGCCAGGCTGAGGGTCAGCGGATACCGGGGTGACTGCAAACAGGGCGGAGGCCAGCCCGAGGGCCAGCAGGTTCTTGCGGGGGTTGTTCATGGCTTCCACCTCCAACGGGGTTGGTTTGTGAAGCGCGCCGGAGTTCCGGTGCGTGGAATGAACATAGCCCCGTTTCCGGAAAGTGGGGCGATGAGTGTGCAGACTTGTCCCCGATGTCTCAGGGAGAACCTTCCGCCAGCTCGACCTTCACCCACACCTCGCTGGACTGGCTGCGGGTGCTGGCGCTCCAACCCGAACTGCGCGCTTCCTGGCTCTCCAGCCCTCCCAGTGGCACCCACTGACCGAGCGGTACCACGACCTCGGTGGCGAGCCGCTGAACATCGAGGGTACGTGGCTGGTGAGGGTCGGGATGAGCCTCCTCCGGCTCGATGGCGAGCAGGACCTGCTGGCCCTGCAAACGCGGTACGACGCGCAGCCAGCGGCCGGTGGCACGGGTGGTGGTGGCCGGTACCACGGCATAGCCGCCGGGGTAGGGGACGACCACCGGTTCCGTGCGCGAGGTCTCCTCCCCGACCCTGAGCATGGCGGGCATGCCTTCGAGCACGCGGATCTGCTGCGTTGCCCCGCGGCCCGTGCTCAGTTCGCGCGCCCCTGCGCTGCCCTGGATGGTCGTCCCGCCCGGGCCGGCCTGGATGCGCCCACCGGCCGAGGTGCCTTCGCGCAGGTCGTCCATGCTGCTGCGCACGCTGATGAGCAGGTTGCGCGGGGCGCGGTCGAGCTCGCCCAGCAGGCGCTGGATGGTCTGGAGCGTGGCTGGCGAGCTGCGCACGATCAGGGTGCCGCCCTGACCGCTGATGGCATCCTCGGGGCCGAGCAGGGGCTGGAGGAGCGGGATGATCTCCTCGGCCGGGCGGTTGTGCAGGGGGAGGACTTCCACGCTGGCCGCCGCGGCCAGGGTGGGCAGGAGGAGGCAGAGGATAAGTAGCCGACGCATGTGAGGCCCCCTGGGTAGGATGAGGATGGGGTGGTCCAAGCTTATCCCCTGCGCTGAAGGATGGGTATGGCGCGGGCATTGAATGTAGGAGGCCCGCCCTCGGGCCGATCACACCTGTATGCGTGCCGGGTCGCGGCGGGGTCGCCGCTCCTACACCCCCATGCTTCAAAATGGCACCGGGCTCTCCACGACCATGGCCTCGCCACGGCGTGGGTGGGCAAAGCCCAGACGGGCGGCGTGCAGGAGCAGGCGCGGGGCCGCGGCCTGGATCTCGGGCGGGGCGTAGAGGGTGTCGCCCAGGATCGGGTGGCCGAGGTGCAGCATGTGCACGCGCAGCTGGTGCGAGCGGCCGGTGACGGGGTGGAGCGCCACGCGGGTGTGGGGGCCTTCCTGGCCGATCACCTCCCAATGGGTGAGGGACGGCCGGCCGGTGGGGGTGACGAGGTGGCGCGGCGCGCGGGCACGGTCGGGGCCGAGCGGGGCGTCGACCGTGCCGCTTGGCCGGTGCAGGTGGCCATGCACCACGGCGATGTAGGTCTTTTCCGTTTCCCGCTCCTGGAACTGGATCGACAGGGCGCGGTGGGAGGCGGCGTTGAGGGCGATCAGCAGCAGGCCGGAGGTGTCCCAGTCCAGGCGGTGGACGATGCGCGCCTGGGGCCATTCACGCTGGATGCGGGTGATGAGGCTGTCATCCTTGCCCGGCCCGACGCCGGGCTGGGTGAGCATGCGGGTGGGCTTGTCCACCACCAGCAGGTCCTCGTCCTCATACAGCACGCCATAGCCGGGGAGGGGGATGGCTGGGTCGGTGATCATCCGCCTCGCCCTTCATCCAGGGCCGCGCGCAGGCGGCGCTCCAGATCGTCGCGTTGCGCCCCATCCAGGGGCTGGTGGTCGCGGGTGGACACGAACAGGGTGTCGAGCGCCCGCTCGCCGAGGGTGTTAATCACCGCGCCGCGCAGGCGCAGGCCGGACTCCGCCAGCGCGAGCCCCACGCGCGCCAGCAGCCCCGGCCGGTCCCCGGTTTCAAGCTGCACGCGGGTGCAATGACCGCCGCAGGCCGGATCCATGATGATCACGGTGGGCACGTCGAAGTGGCGCAGGTGGGGTGAAGGGCGACGGGTGCCGAGGCGCAGCGGGGTATCCTCGGGCAGGGATAGGGCGGCCTTGATCTGGCGGATCAGTTCAAGCTGGGTCCATTCGTCATTCAGGGGCTGGCCCTGCCCGTCGAGGAAGAGGATGTCCTCCAGCGCATGGCCGTCCGTGCTGCTGGTGATGTGGGCCGCCTGGATGTCGAGCCCCATTCTGTCCAGGGTGGCGGCAATGCGGGCGAAGATGTTGGCGGCATCGGGGGTGTAGACGAACAGCTCGGTGGCCTGGCGCTCCCGATCCTGGCGCAGGACGACCACCGGACGCTCGGGGTCGCGCAGGACGGCGCGGGTCTGCCAGGCCAGGCTGGCCGCGTCGAAACGGGCAAGATGGCCCGGTGGCAGGGTGGCCCACAGGCGCTCCGCGGCCTGAGTGTTGACCGGGGCATCTTCCGCCAGCAGGGCGAAGGTGCGCGTGCGCAGCTCGGCCAGGTCGAGGGCCGCTTGTTCGGCCTCCAGGAAGGCACGGGTCTTGCGGTACAGGGCGCGTAGCAGGGCGGCCCGCCACTCGGTCCACAGGGTGGGGTTGGTGGCACGGATGTCGGCCACAGTCAAAAGGTAGAGGGCGTCCAGATGCCGCCGATCGCCAACCCGGGCGGCAAATTCGCGGATGACGTCCGCATCCTCGATGTCGCGCCGCTGGGCGGTGAAGGAGAGGGCCAGATGCTCGCGCACCAGCCAGGCGACCAGTTCGGTGTCCTCCTTGGGCAGGCAGTGCAGGGTGCAGAACTCGCGCGCATCCTCCGCCCCCAAAAGCTCGTGGTCGCCGCCGCGGCCCTTGGCGATGTCGTGGAACAGCGCGGCCAGCAGCAAAACTTCAGGCTGGTCGAAGGCAAGGAAGAGCTCGTGCGCCAGCGGATTCTCCTCCCGGTACTCGGGCACGGCGAAGCGACGCAGGTTACGGATGACGAACAGGGTGTGCTCGTCCACCGTGTAGAGGTGGAACAGGTCGAACTGCATGCGCCCCACGATCTGCTCGAAGGCGGGGAGGTAGGCTGCGAGCAGGCCGAGGCGGTTCATCCGCCGCAGGGCCTCGGTGACCCCCTGCGGCTGGCGCAGGATGGCGATGAACAGCTCGCGCGCCTGCGGGTTGCTGCGCATCTCCTGGCGCATGAGCATCACGTGGCTGCGCAGCTGGCGGAGCGTGCTGGCGCGGATGCCCTGAATCTCAGGGTGCTGCTGCATGAGCAGGAAGATCTCGAGCATCGCCCAGGGGGCCATGAGGAAGATCTGCGCATGGCGGGTTTCGATCAGGCCCTCGCGCACATTGAAGCGCGGGTTGAGGGGCCGAGCCTCGCCCTGGGGCGGGAACAGGCGTTCCTCGAATTGCTGCACGACCAGATCGTTGAGCCGCTCGATGCTCATCACCGCACGGAAGTAGCGCTGCATGAAGGCCTCGACCCCGGTGTTGCCGTCTGCGGTCGCATGCCCGAACTCGGCGGCCAAGGCCTTCTGGTGGATCAACAGCAGGCGATCCTCGTGCCGGCCGGTGAGCAGGTGCAGCGCATAGCGTACCCGGGAGAGAAAATCGATGTCGCGCCCCAGGTCGTCGGCCTCGCCACGGGTCAACAGGCCGTGCTCCACCAGAGATGCCATGTCGTCCTGCCCGAGGATGCGGCAGGCCAGCCAGCGCAGCATGTGCCAGTCGCGCAGGCCGCCCGGGCTCTCCTTTACGTTGGGTTCGATCTTGTAGCCGGAATGGTCGTAACGCTGGTGGCGTGCGGTCTGTTCGGCCTTTTTGGCGAGAAAGAATTCGCGCGCGGGCCAGAACAAGGGTGCCTGCATGCCCTGGCGCAGCCTGTCCCACAGGGCCGTCTTGCCGCTCAGAAGGCGCGACTCGAACAGGTTGGTGGCCACCGACAGATCTTCCGCCGCGAGCGCGAGGCACTCATCCAGCGTCCGCGTGCTGTGGCCCAGGTTGAAGCCGATGTCCCACAGGGCGCTGATGAAACGCTCGACCTGCGGGCTCCATCCATCGGCCTGCGCGTTGTCGAGCAGCACCAGCACGTCGATGTCCGAGTGCGGGAACAGCTCGCCGCGCCCGTAGCCGCCGACCGCGAGCAGGGCCGCTGGGGCCTCGGCCAGGCCCGCTGCCTGCCAGGCGGCATGGAGCACGGCATCGACCCGCTCCACGCGGCGGGCGAACAAGGTCTCCAGGGCGACCCCTTCGCGCAGGCGGGCCGGTTCCTCCGCGCTCCACTGGGCGAGGGCGGCGCAGGACTGCTCAAGCGGGGAAGGGGGCATGGCCGCGCGTCAGGCAGGGGTGTTGGGGGAGAGGGTGAGGATCTCCACCCCCGTGTCGGTCACCAACACGGTGTGCTCCCACTGGGCGGAGAGGGAGTGGTCCTTGGTGACCACCGTCCAGCCGTCGTTGAGCAGTTTCACCTGGCGCTTGCCTGCGTTGATCATCGGCTCGATGGTGAAGGTCATGCCGGGTTCGAGCACCACGCCTTCGCCTGGGGTGCCGTAGTGCAGCACCTGCGGTTCCTCGTGGAAGGCCTTGCCGATGCCGTGGCCGCAGTATTCGCGCACCACGGAGAAGCCGTTCTTCTCGGCGTGCTGCTGGATTTTGTGGCCGATGGTGCCGAGATCCACACCGGGCCGCACCGTCTCAATGCCGATCTCCAGGCACTCCTTGGTCACCCGGATCAGGCGCTTGGCCAGCACCGAGACCTCGCCGATCTCGTACATGCGGCTGGTGTCGCCGAAATAGCCATCCTTGATGACGGTCACGTCGATATTGACGATATCGCCCTTCTTCAGCACCTTCTCCCCCGGGATGCCGTGGCAGACCTGGTGGTTGATCGAGGTGCAGATGGACTTGGGAAAGCCGTGGTAGCCGAGGGTGGCGGGGATGGTGCCCTGCACGTTGACCATGTAGTCATGCGCCAGACGATCCAGCTCGCCGGTGGTGACCCCCGGGACGACATGCGGCGCCAGATAGTCCAGCACCTCGGCCGCCAGGCGGCCGGCGATGCGCATTTTCTCGATGTCTTCCGGGGTCTTGATGATGATGCTCATGCGGTGTTTTTGCTTGCCCAGCGGGCGTTCGACAACAAAGCCACGGATTCTACTGCATCCGGGCAAGGCTTGACTTTGCCCGGCCCGAAAACCATCATTTCGGGCCTTCGGAAGCGTGGCCGAGTGGTTTAAGGCAGCGGTCTTGAAAACCGCCGAGTCGAAAGGCTCCGTGAGTTCGAATCTCACCGCTTCCGCCAGTTTTTTCAACCTTTAAGGTTGCCCCTTCCTCCCATGGTGCCCGTCCGCATCATGCGGGTATCCGGCACTACCCAGCGCCCTTGTTCATCCTCGATCAGCCGCATGGCCATGCCGTAGGTCTGCTGCAGGGCCTTGGGGGTGATCACCTCATCGACCGAACCCGCGCGCCATCCCCCCTCCCCATCCAGCAGCAGGGCGTGAGAGCAGAAGCGCAGGGCAAGGTTCGCATCGTGCAGGCTCAGAAGGATGCCTCGTCCCGCCTCACACAGGCCGCGCAGCTGATGCAGCATGCACCACTGCCATTGCAGGTCCAGGTGGTTGAGCGGCTCGTCCAGAAGCAGCAGCTGGGGGTTTTGAGTCAGCAGGGTGGCCAGGCCAAGACGGCGCTGCTCGCCGCCGGACAGGCTCTGCACCGCGCGCTGCTCGAAGCCCGCGAGGCCGCAGTCGTTCAGGGCCTGGCGCGCGATGCGCACATCCTCTTCGCCCTCGTTCGACCAGCGCCCAATGTGTGGATGGCGCCCGACGAGTGCGGCCTCCAGCACCGTTTCCTCGAAGCCCTGGCTTGCATCCTGGGTGAGCAGGCCGAGGCACTGCGCCCGCTCCCGGGCGCGCCACGCATGAAGATCGCGGTCCAAAAGCCGGATGCTCCCCACCTCGATCGGCCGGATGCCGGCTAAGGTGTGCAGCAGGGTTGTCTTGCCCGCGCCGTTGCGACCCAGCAGGGCCCAGCATTCGCCCGCCTTGAGCTCCATGTCCAGGCCGTTGAGCAAGCGACGCTGGCCCTGCGACACGCCAAGCCCCTCGACCGTGATCAGGGGACGGTTCATCGCCGGGCCTCGCGGTAGAGCAGCACAAGGAACAGCGGGGCGCCGATGAGGGCGAGCAGGGCCCCGGCGGGGAGTTGTTGCGGGGCGATGAGGGTGCGTGCCAGAAGGTCGGCCAGCATGACCAGGCTGCCGCCAAGCAGGATGGCGCCGGGCAGGACGAGGCGGTGGTCCGCGCCGACCAGCAGGCGTGCGAGGTGCGGGGCGAGCAGGCCGACAAAGCCGATGCTGCCGGCGGTGATGACGGCAAGTGCGGTCGCCGTGGCGGCGATCAGGTAGGCCCCCCAGCGAAGCCACGGCACGGCAACGCCGAGCGCGAGGGCACTGGCCTCGCCGCGGGTGAGGATGTTCAGGTCGCGCGCCCAGGGAAGGATAAGCAGGGTCAGGGCCACAAGACCGAGCAGGGCGAACCACGGGGCTGGGGCGCTGGCAAGATCGCCCATCAGCCAGAACAGCATCCCGCGCAGGGCGGTCTCCGGGGCCAGGGCCAGGAGCAGGGTGATCAGCGCGCCGAGGGCGGCGGCCAGCACCACCCCGGTCAGGAGCAGGCGATGGCGGGTCCACGCCCCCTCGCCGTGGGCCAGGGCGATGACTGCAAGCAGGGCGGCCAGGGCGCCGAGCGAGGAGGAGAGATGCTGCAGCCAGAGCGGCAGGCCGAACAGGATGGCCAGCAGGGCACCGGTCGCCGCCCCGCCGGAGATGCCGAGGATGTAAGGGTCGGCCAGCGGGTTGCGGGTCAGCACCTGGATCAGCGCGCCGGCGAGCGCCAGCAAGCCTCCCGCGGCAAAGGCTGCCAGCACGCGCGGCAGGCGCAGCTCGAGCAGGATGGCCTGCGCCAGCGGCCCTTGCGGTGCACCGGGCCAGACCAGCCCGCTGCTGCCGAACAGCAGATTGGCGAGCAGGATCAAGCCTGCGGCCAGGGCCAGCAGGACGAGCACGACAACACGCCAGCGCAGGCGATTCATGGCTGCGCCTGCCTCTGCCGGTCGGCCGCCGCGCACAGGGCGCGGATGCCCTCGATCAGGCGGGGGCCGGGGCGCATCAGCACGTCGGGCGGCAGGACGATCAGGGCGTCGTGCTGCACCGCGGGCAGGTCCTTCCAGCGCCGCCAGCGGTCGAAGTCGCGCGCGGGCGGGGAGGTGAGGAGCAGCTCCGGGCGGGCGCGCAGGACGGCCTCCTCGCTCCAGGTGGGGGTCTCCCCCATGGCGGGTCCGACGATGTTGCGGATGCCGCAACGGGCCATGGCCTGGCCGATGAAATGCGCATCGCTGACGGTGATCAGCGGCTTGGGCCAGATCTCGTAGAAGCCGGTGAGCTTGCGCACCTGGGCATGTTGTGCGGTGAGCTCGTCCAGCTCCCGCTCGAAGGCCGTGGCGGTCTGTTCGGCCGCCGGCGCCTGCCCAGTCAGCTGGCCGAGGGCACGCAGCTCGCGCGGGATGTCTTCGAGGGCCTGCCCGCGTGTGAGCAGAACCCTCAACCCAAGGCCGCGCAGGCGTTCGAGCAGGGCGGGCGGGGTGCCACTCTGCCAAGCCACCACCAGGTCGGGGGCAAGGAGCATGAGCCGCTCAAGGTCCGGACTGTGGTAGGGGCCGATAGAGGGCAGGCTGCGCGCCGCAGGGGGGAAGTCGCTGCGCTCGACCACCCCCACCGGGCTCACGCCGATGGCAAACAGCATCTCGGTCAGGTGCGGGGCCAGGCTCACCACGCGCCGGGCCGGCTGCTCAAGACAGAGCGGCGTCCCGTCGGCCTGGGGCACGCACACGGGCTGGGCGGCAGCCGCAGCCATGAGCAGCCCAAGGACGAGCGCAAGCCACGCCCTCATGCCAGTGCCCATGCGCAGGCGAGGGCGAGCAGCAACGACTCGCTCACCTCCGTGCCTGCCCCCAGCATGTCCCCGCTCATCCCACCGACCCTCCAGTGCAGGAAGGCGGCCCAGCAGGCGAGGACCAGTGGCGCCAGCAGCAGGACGGGGGCATAAAGAAAGGCGGCGGCCAACAGCAGCAGGCCCCAGCCGATGATGGCCCAGGGGGGGATGCGCCAGGCAAAGCGCTCCCCGAGCCCCCGGTCCAGGGGCGGCAGGAGCCGGGCCCAGACCAGGGTGCCCAGCCGCCCCCAGGCGGGGATCAAAAGCAGGGCCAGCCACAGCCCTTCGCGCACGGCCAGCATCAGCAGCACGAGCTTGGTCATGAGCTGGAGATTCAGGGCCAGCGCACCCATCCCGCCGATGTGCGGGTCACGCATGACGACCAGCAGGCGCTTGGGGTCACGGTGGGCCGCGCCCAGGCCGTCGAACAGATCGGAGAGGCCATCCAGATGCAGCCCGCCGGTCACCCACACCCAGGCCAGCAGCCCCAGCAGTGCGCCCAGCCACGGGTCGAGCCGTGCGCCCAGCCAGGCGGCGGCGAGGACGACGGCACCGATCATGAGTCCCACCAGGGGGAACCACACCGCGCTGCGGGTCAGCTCGGTGGGATCGAAGTCACGCAGGGGGGGCGTGGGCAGCCGGGTAAGGAACTGGGTGGCGAGGATGAGGCCGCGCACTCACGCCCCTCCGGCATGGAAGTAATGCAGGCGCACACCGTCCTCATCGACCAGGAACTCCAGTCGGGCGACATGGTTGAGTTCCAGCCGCCAGAGGGCGGTCAGCGACAGGCCCAGCAGGCGGCAGAAGAGCAGGCGCATGGCCCCGCCATGGGTGACGACCAGCACCTGGGGCAGCTTGGGTAGGCGTTCCCAGGCGTGCCAGACGCGCTCGGTTGCAGCGTCCAGCGGCTCGCCGCCCGGTGGAGGATGGCCGATCGGGTCGCGCCAGAAGGCCTTCAGCGCCTTGGGGCTCTCGGCCATGATCTCGGCGGCGGTCTTGCCCTCCCAGGCGCCGAAGCCCACCTCCATCCAGTCGGCATCGAGCGCGCACGGCACATCGTGCAGGGCGGCGAAGTCCTGAGCGAAGCTTGCGCAGCGTTTGAGCGGCGAGCTGATGACCTGGTCGAAGCGTTCGCCGGCCATGGCCTGGTGCATGCTGCGCATGCCGCGATCGGACAGGGGGACGTCCGAATGGCCGTGATAGTGGCCGGGCTGGGTGGTGGCGCCGTGGCGCAGCAGGGTGATGCGGC
The DNA here is from genome assembly GCF_039822285.1 of Thiofaba sp. EF100. Lineage (NCBI taxonomy): Bacteria > Pseudomonadati > Pseudomonadota > Gammaproteobacteria > Chromatiales > Halothiobacillaceae > Thiofaba > Thiofaba sp. EF100. Next base: position 168,742 of record NZ_JBAJEY010000001.1, read on the forward strand.
GCGGTCCAGTGTCCGGGAGTGCGGTGGTGTGGTGGACGTGCTGGTTCATGTCTTGTCGCTCACCCCCGCCTCGTCGAAGGTCGCCATGTCCGCGTGCAGGGCACAGGCGAGCCTGAGGATGGCCACCGCGGTCGCTGCACCGGAGCCCTCGCCCAGGCGCAGGCCGAGATCGAGGACGGGTTCACCCCCGAGGGCCTCCAGCAGCAGGGTGTGGGCAGGCTCAGGCGAGCGGTGGCCGAACAGCCACCAGGTCCTCGCCCCCGGGGCGATGCGCTCCGCGGCCAGGGCCGCCACGCTGCTGATCACCCCGTCGATGACCGCCGGCAGGCCATGCTCGGCGCAGGCGAGGTAGGCGCCGCTCATGGCGGCGATCTCGAACCCGCCGACGCGACGCAGGGCCTCGCGGGCGAGGGTGGCTCCACTCAGTCCGTCGGCCGTGTCGTGCAGGGCGAGGCCCTGCCGGATGACGTCGAGCTTGTGCGCAAGGCCTGCATCGTCCACCCCCGTGCCGCGGCCAGTGACACGCTCGGGCGCAAGGCCCAGCAGCAGGCAGGCAAGCAGGCTGCTCGAGGTGGTGTTGCCGATGCCCATCTCCCCGGCGATGAACAGGTCACTGCCCGCGGCCCGGGCCCGCTCCACCGCCGCCCGCCCCTCGGCCATGGCCGCATCGAGCTGCTCGGCGCTCATGGCCGGGCCGTGCAGCAGGTTGGCGGTCCCCTGGCCGACCTTGCGCCATAGCACCCCGGGCAGGTCACAGGGGGCGAGCAGGCTGCCCACGTCCACCACCTCCAGTTGAGCCTGGAGCTCGCGCGCCAGCACGCTGATCGCTGCCCCGCCGCGGGCGAAGTTGACGATCATCTGCCCGGTGACCTCGCGCGGGTAGGCCGACACGCCCTCCGCCGCCACGCCGTGGTCGGCGGCAAACACGCTGATCCAGGGGCGTGTGATGCGCGGGCGCTCGCGGCCCTGCATGGCGGCAAGACGGATGGCGAGGTCTTCCAGCCGCGCCAGCGCCCCGGCCGGTTTGGTCAGCCGCGCCTGACGGGCCAGCGCGGCCTGGCGGGCGGATTCATCGAGTGGATGGATGGCGTTCATCGTTCGTCCTTGAGAGTGAGAGGCAGGCCTGCGGCCACGAAGATGACATGATCGCACAAGGTCGCGATGGCCTGGTTGAGGCGTCCGGCCTCGTCGCGGAAGCGGCGGGCGAGGGCGTTGTCGGGGACGATGCCCAGCCCCACCTCATTGGCCACGAGGATGGTGCGCCCAGGCGCGTGGGGCAGGATTTCGAGCAGTGCGGTACGCTCGCCTTCGAGCCGGTCAGTATCCGGATCCAGCATCAGGTTGGTCAGCCAGAGGGTCAGGCAATCGACGACCAGACAGCGCCCTGGGGCGGCCTCGTTCCGCAACGTGGCGGCGAGGGCGCGTGGAGCCTCCAGCGTCCTCCAGCCCGCGGGGCGCTCGGCGCGGTGGCGGGCGATGCGCTCGCGCATTTCCTCATCCAGGGCTTCCGCCGTGGCGATGTAGGTCACCGCAAGCCCGCTCTCGACCGCCAGCCGTTCGGCCAAGGCGCTCTTGCCACTGCGTGCGCCGCCAAGGATCAGGGTCGTGCTCATGCCCGGCCGTCCAGGATGGTGATCATGCGCTCCATGTCCAGATGCTCCTCCACGCTGTCGGCCAGACGCTCGATGCCCTGCTCGCGAAGCCAAGCCATGTCCGGGGCGGACTGCCGGTCTTTCAGCCCGGCCCAAGACAGCAGGGCGGCGCAGGCCTCGGGCCGATCGAACAGGCCATGGACATAGCTACCGAGCACTTGGCTGTCAGGCGAGATGGCCCCATCCGGCCCCCGTTCGAGCAGGGCAACGGGGCGGGCCAGCCCCTCGCCCCGGGTGACGCCCGCATGGATTTCGTAGCCCGTGAGCGGGGCATCGTCAAGGCACAGCCGGCCCGTGACTCGTCTTAACTGCTTTTCCGGCTCCAGCACCGTGTCGATCTCAAGCCAGCCCAGGCCCGGGGAAATGCCCGGTTCCCCTTCGATGCCGTGCGGGTCGGCAAGGCTGCGGCCCAACATCTGAAAACCACCGCACAGGCCGATGAGCTTGCCGCCATAGCGCAGGTGGCGGCGGATGGCTTCTTCCCAACCCTGCGCCCGCAGGAAGGCGAGATCCTGCCGAACGTTCTTGGAGCCGGGCAGGATGATGAGATCGGCCGGCGGAATGGCCTGCCCTGGGCCGACGAGGTGCACCTCCACCGCGGGATGATGGCGCAGTGGGTCGAGGTCGGTGTGGTTGCTGATGCGGGGGAGGACAGGGACGACGACGCGCAGTGTGTCACCCTCTCCCCCGGCCCCTTTCCCCTCCAGGGAGAGGGGGGAGATGGCATCCTCCGCGTCGATGTGCAGCCCGTGCAGGTAGGGCAGCACGCCCAGTACCGGCCTGCCGGTCTCCTGCTCCAACCAGTCGAGTCCAGGCTTGAGCAGGCTGATGTCACCCCGGAAGCGGTTGATGACGAACCCCTTCACCCGTGCCCGCTCGGAGGGCGAGAGCAGGGCGAGGGTGCCGACCAGGTGGGCGAACACCCCGCCGCGGTCGATGTCGGCGACCAGGATCACCGGGCAGTCCACCGCCTCGGCAAAGCCCATGTTGGCGATGTCGCCCTCGCGCAGGTTGATCTCGGCGGGCGATCCGGCACCCTCGACGATCACCGCCTCGTGCCGTCCGGCCAGGCGCGCGTAGGACTCCAGCACCGCCGCTCGGGCGGTGCGCTTGTAGGCGTGGTAGTCGGTCGCATTCAGATTGCCAATGGCCCGCCCCTGGATGATGACCTGGGCTCCGGTGTCGGTGGTGGGTTTGAGCAGGACAGGATTCATGTCGGTGTGCGGTTCCAGTCGACAGGCCTGCGCCTGCACTGCCTGGGCGCGGCCGATCTCGCCGCCATCCTGGGTGACGGCTGAGTTGAGGGCCATGTTCTGCGGCTTGAACGGGGCCACGCGGATCCCGCGCCGTAGCAGGGCGCGACAGAGGGCGGTGACAAGGGTGCTCTTGCCTGCATCCGAGGTGGTGCCCTGCACCATCAGCGTCTTCATGCCATGACCTCCGCAAGGGCCTGCGCGAGACGCCCCCACTCGGCTGCGGTTGCCGGCAGACCGAAACGCAGGCTCGCCGGGCTTCCGAACAGGCGGGTGAGGATGCCGCGCCGAGCCAGCGCCTCATGGATGCGGGCGGCCTCCGGGGTGCAAATCCACTGGAACAGGGCGCAGCCCCCGTGCGGGGCGAGTCCGTGCGCGGCCAGCAGCCTGGCGAGGCGCGTGGAATCCTGAGCCAGGCGGGTACGGGTTGTGGCCTGCCACGTCTCATCCTCCATCGCGAGCCGGGCGACATGGCGCGACGGATGGGCGATGCTCCACGGGCCGAGGCGCTCGCGCAGCGCCTCCAGCAGGGACGGTTCGGCGAGCACGAAGCCGACCCGCGTGCCTGCCAGGCCGAAGAACTTGCCGAGCGAGCGCAGCACCACCAGCCCAGCAAGCGGGGCGTGGCGCGCAAGGCTCATGGCGGACGTGGCGTCGATAAAGGCCTCGTCGACCACCAGCCATCCGCCCCGGGCCGCAAGGCGGGCATGCCAGTCCAACAGGCGGGCCGGATCGAAGGCATGACCGGTGGGGTTGTTGGGGTGGATGATGACCAGCGCGTCGAGCTCATCCAGCGTGCAGGGGATGTCATCGGGGGCGAGCGGGACCACCTCATGGCCTGCCCGGCGCCAGGCCTGGGCGTGTTCGGCATAGCCGGGGCTGATGATCCCCACCCGGCAGGCCGGCCGCAGCAGGGGGAGGGCCTGGATGGCGGCCTGCGAGCCGGCCACGGGCAGCAGGCTGGTGCAGCCGTAGTAGTTGCGCGCGGCGTGCTCGAGGCCGTCGTCCTCCTCCGGCAGGCGTCGCCAGACCTCGGGCGGAAGCTCAGGGACCGGCCAGCCGCGCGGATTGATGCCGGTGGAGAGGTCCAGCCAGTCTCCCGGAGGGATGCCGTGCCGGCGCGCGGCCTCGTGCAGGCGTCCACCGTGCTCAAGCATGGTGGATGCCCTCGATGAGGACAGCGCCCAGCAGGATCAGGATCAGCCACAGGACTGTACCCCGGCTCACCAGGTTCAGGGCGTGCTCGATGTCCCGCGCTTCGGCAGGGTGTCCCGCACCGAGCGGCGGACGCTCCCGCCACTCGCCGTGATAGCGTGCCGGCCCGCCGAGGCGGATGCCGAGGGCGCCGGCGCCCGCCGCCATCACGGGCCCTGCGTTCGGACTCTTCCAGGCTGGGGCCTGCGCGCGCCAGCAGGTGAGGGCCTGCCGGGTGTGACCCAGGAGGGCATAGGTGAGCGCCGTCAGGCGCGCCGGGATGTAGCCCAGCGCATCGTCCAGCCGCGCCGCCGCCCAACCGAAGTGCAGGAAGCGCTCGGTCTTGTAGCCCCACATGGCGTCGAGGGTGTTGGCGAGGCGATAGAGCACCGTCCCGGCCGGACCCGCGACGAGGAACCAGAACAGCGCGCCGAACACCCCGTCGCTGCCGTTCTCCAGCACCGACTCGCAGGTCGCTGAAGCGGGATCGAGGGCCTCTTTGTCGCGGCTCACCAGCATCGCCGCATGGTTGCGGGCGGCCTCCATGTCACCACGCTGGAGGGCCGCAGCCACCGGCCGGGCGTGATCATGCAGGCTGCGATGGCCGATGGCGAGGTAGAGGGCGACCACCGCCCACAACGGGCCGAGGACGGGCAGGGTGGCGAGCCACCCGGCAAGGAGGGTGGCAGGGGTCAGCAGCATGAGCACGGCCAAGAGCCCGAGCAGGCGCTGGCGTGTGCCCAGCGGGGAGGGTGGAGGATTGAGGCGAACCTCCAGCCAGGTCGCCAGCCGCCCGAAGCCGACCAGCGGATGGAGCCGGCGCGGCTCGCCAACCCGCCAATCCAGCATGACGGCGGCCAACATGGTCAAGGCTAGGGGCATGAAAACGCTTTAAATCGTCGTCAAAGATCGATGCCAGCCTGGGCCTTGATGCCGGCCCGGTAGGCATGCTTGACATCACGCATCTCGGTGACGGTATCCGCAAGCTCGATCAAGGCCTCCGAGGCCCCCCGCCCGGTGACCACCACATGCTGCATCTCGGGGCGGTGGGCCAGGGTATCCAGCACCCGGTCGCTGTCCAGGTAGTGATAGCTCAAAAGATAGGTCAGCTCATCGAGCACCACGAGCTGGTAGGACGGGTCGGACAGCATCCGCTCGGCGATGGCCCAGCCGCGCTCCGCTGCGGCGATGTCGCGGGCACGGTCCTGGGTGTCCCAGGTGAAGCCCTCGCCGAGCACATGCCACTCACACCCCGGCTGGCGGGAGAAGAAGGCCTCCTCGCCCGTATCCGTGCGGGATTTGATGAACTGGCACACGCCGACCTTCATGCCGTGCCCCAGCGCGCGCGCCACCATGCCGAAGGCGGAGGAGGACTTGCCCTTGCCGTTGCCGGTGAGCACCACCAACAGCCCTTTTTCCTGATCGGCCCGGGCAATGGCCGCGTCGATCAGGGCCTTCTTGCGCGCCATGCGTGCCTTGTGGCGGGCTTCTTGTTCGTGTTCGTTCATAGTGACGCCCGGTAAAAACCCCGGACGAGCCGGGGCAGAGGAGGGATCAGCGCGCGCTCGGCTGGTAACGCAGGGTGACCAGGAAGCCCCGGCCGGGCTGGTTGTACCAGGCGGCTGTCTCGTAATGCGCGTCAAACACGTTGGTGACCCTGGCCTGCAGGCGCCAGTCGCGTTGCAGGCGGTATTCGGCGCGCAAGTCCAGCGTGGCGTAGGGGTCGAGCTCCACCTTGTTGGCGAGGTCATCATAGCGCTTGCCCGCGGCATACAGGCGCCCGCCGAAGGACCAGACACCGACATGGCGATCCACATCCACATTCAGGCTTTCCTTGGCCCGACGGGGGAGCGTGTTGCCCGTGCTGCGGTTTTCCGGGTCGAGCAGGGTGAGTGCGGTGTTGATGTCGAACCCGGCGATTCGCCCGCTTAGGGTGCCTTCGAGCCCACGGATGCGTGCCTCGTCGATGTTGCCTGGGGAAAAGGTGGCGGTGTTGTAGGCGATGAGATCCTCCACCGTGGTCTGGAAGGCTTGCACGCCCCAGCGGGCGGTGCCGAGCTTGCCTTGCAGTCCGGCCTCGATCGTGCGCGAGCTTTCCGGCTTGAGCTGGGCATTGCCATAGCCGGGGTAGTACAGTTCATTGAAGGTCGGTGCCTTGAAGGCTGTGCCGAAGCCTGCCGTCAGGCGCAGTTCTGGGGAGAGGGCATAGCCCCATGCGAGGTTGCCGGTGTTCTTGGTGCCAAACTGTTCGTTGTCGTCATGACGCAGGGCGGCCTGCACATCGTGGGCGCCGAAACCACCCTGGTACTGGGCAAACATGCCCGTGTTCTCGCGGGAGCTGACGGCATACCCCTGAACGCCAGGCTGCCAGCTCGCAAGATCGCCACTGTCCACCTTGTCGCGCTGCCAATCCAGTCCCAGGGTGACGAGTTGATTCTGATCTAGGCTGATGTCGTTTTGCCAGCTTGCGCTGTCACGGTGCGTGTCGAAGGTGGAACTGTAGACGCCGTTCTTGAAGTTGTCAGCCAGATCCTGGCTCTGGCCCGCCTGGAACCCCATGCGCCAGTGAGGCAAGGCAGCGAGGTTCAGCTTGGCGCCGACGGTTTGCGTGGTGGTTTCCGCCTCATTCTGGAACGAGCCATCGAAAAAGTTCTTGCCCTCGCTACGCAGGGCAAAGGCCTCCACGCTGTGGCCCTGGCCAAAACGGGTGCCGAGGCGCAGGCTGCCGGCCTTTTCGCGGTAACCGTCGCGGTCGGGTTCGACGGTAAAACAGCCCGCTCCATTGGGTGATGGCTTGCCGTTGCAGGCATTGAAGCTGTCCGTGCTCATGCCGCTGACGCTGGCATTGAGCCAGGCGTCCTTGCCACCACCCGTAAGGCTTGCGCTGCCCTTGTAGGTTTTGTCGCTCCCCACGGACGCACTGAAGGAGGGCGTCAGCGCCCCGCCACCCTTGCGGGTGAAGATCTGGATCACCCCGCCGATGGCTTCCGAACCGTACAGGCTGGAGCGCGGGCCACGCACCACCTCGATGCGCTCGATCAGCTCAATGGGAATGTTCTCGAAGGGTGTGGTGCCTGTGGTGGCGGAGCCGACCTTGAGGCCATCGATCAACACCAGCACATGATTGGCATTGCTACCGCGCAGGAAGACGGAGGTGCTCTTGCCTGCACCACCGTTATTGGCAATGAACACGCCGGGAACGGTTTGCAGGGCCTCGGCCAGCGTAGACATCTGGGTGCGCTCGATGTCCTCGCGGGTGATGACGGTCACCGGCGCCAGGGTCTCGTCCGCGGTCTGCGCCGTGCGGGTGGCGGTGACGATGACATCATCCAGGGGATCAGCGGCGAGGGCGATGGATGGGGCGAGCACGGCCGCGATGGCCGCGGAGAGGGCGAGTTGTTTCATGGTCGGGCCTCAAGAGGCGCGCACACCCGCACGCCTGGTGAAGTGGAATTCCGGGCCGGTCTCCGGGCTTGCGCATGAGGCATCGTCGCCTTCCCATCCCCCAAGGGACAGTGGCCGAGTGGACGCGCCTTAGGAACGCTCACCGTTGCGGGGGCAGCACAGGTTTCTCACCTGTTTCCCGTTTAACCCTTGGCCTGAATGGCGCAGGGCACCCGAAACGTGGATTCGCCCGCGTACAGTCGCGGGCGAGGCGCGGATTGTAGGGGATGAGGGTGGAAAAGAAAAAGGCCCGGGGGTGTTCCGGGCCTTTCTATGGTTGCTGTGGGAGCCACCTGTGGCGGCGATCGCGGCGGCACGCCGCTCCCAGAGGGGGAGTCCAATCAGTGCAGGGTGCGCGGGTCGGCCTGCTGGATGCCGCTGATCAGCCAGTCGCCTTGGGCGCTGTCGGCCGCGTGCTGGACATGCCAGATCTCGGCGATGTCTTCCGGCATGTTGCCGTCCTCGCGCACGCGCCCCTGGAACAGGACGGAGGCGACGATCATTCCGCCTTCGCGGGTGAGGTCGAGCAGCTGAGCGTCCAGGCTCTGCACGTCGGTGCTGTTGTGCGCATCGCCGATCTCGGCGCGCTGGGTGCGGAGCTGGTCGAACATGGCTGGGGTGAAGTACTCACGCACCTTCTCCATGTCGTTCGCATCCCAGGCCATCTGCAGGGTCAGGAAGTGGTTGCGGGCGCCCTGCAGGAAGCCGTGCTCGTCGAACCAGGCCGGGGCGTCACGCAGCGGGGTGCGGCTGCGGTCGAAACCTGTGCCAGAAGTCGGGGCGCTCTGCACCGGCTGCTGGGCTTCACCATACGGCGCACCGGCAGCGGCGTACTGGTAGCCCGCTTGTTGTTGCTGGGTCTGGGCGGCCTTGGCGCGCATCATGCGGATGAGCATGAAGATGCCGAAGGCGAGCAGGGCGATCAGCAGGATGTCCATGACCTGGATGCCCTCAAATGCGCCGCCGAAGAACAGGGCGGCAAGTAGGCCGCCGGCGGCAAGACCGGCGAGCGGGCCCATCCACTTGCTGGCGCCACTGGCCGCGGTGGTCGCGCCTGCCGCAGCGGCACCGGTGGCGGCGGTGCCCGTGGTGGCACTGGCGGGGGCGCTCGGGGGGGTGGCCTCGCGGGCGAAGCCTTGCTTCTGCTGGCCCATGCTCTGACCGGAGCCGAGACGCTTGGCCTCGGCGGGCTGGAGGGCCAGGCCGAGGCCGAGGATCAGGGCGGTGAGGAAGGGGAGGATCTTCTTCATCGTCATGGGGTTTTCCTTAAGGTTGGTAAGCGTGCGTACGGCCCGGGGGAACGGGCCGTACAGAGTCATGTGACCGTGGGGCGAGGGGATGGTTCTCAGAACCGGCCGCCGGTCTGCTGGATGTAGCTGGTCATCTGCGAGCACTGTGCATTCATGCGGCGGATGATCTCGCGGATGCTGCGGATGATGGCGCGCATCACGTGGTAAACCATGAACGGATGGTCCTTGATCAGCCGCTCGAGGTTTTCGCGGTGCAGGCTGAGCACGGTGGCATCGCCCACGGCGCGCAGGGTGGCGCTGTGTGGTTTGCCATCGAGGAAGCCGGATTCCCCGGCCAGGTCGCCCGGACCGAGGATGTGCAGGGTGTCGGCATAGCCGCGTCCCGTGTCCTTGTTGACCGACAGGCGGCCGTCGATCACGACGAATAGCTCGTGATGGGATTCACCTTCACGGAACAGCGTCTCACCGCTGGCAACATGGCGCACCTCGCACACCTGCGCGAGGGTGTCGCATTCCATGTCAGTCAGTTCCGCGCCAAGAAGCGTCTTACGGATGTCTTGGCCTGTGATGGGGAGCTGCATGGGCTGAGCCTCGTAATGGTCTTGTTCGGCGTCCTTGCCGATGGTTGCGGATGCCTATCCTGCGCGGCAAACCTGGTCTTGCTTGCTAGGCGGCCTTACTTGGCCGGCGTTTCGGCCGGCTTCTCCTCGGGCTTGGCGGCCGGGGCGAGCTTGATCTCCACCTTGGCCTGCGCGCGGGCATCCTTGACGAACTGTTCAACGGCCTTCTGACGCAGCATGTTGCCGAGTTGGGGCTTGACGGCCTCGAAGGCGGGCGGCGGAACCTGGCGCTTGTCCTCAAGCTTGATGATGTGCCAGCCGAACTGGGTCTTGACCGGGGCGCTGCTGGTCTTGCCGGGCTCAAGCTCGGTCACGGCCTTGGCAAACTCCGGCACCATCATGCTCGGTTCGAACCAGCCGAGGTCGCCACCCTGGTCCTTGGAGCCCGGGTCGGTGGAGTGTTCCTTCGCCAGCACGGCGAAATCCGCGCCATTGGCCAGCTTGGCCAGCAGCTCTTTGGCCTGCGCCTCGTCCTCGACCAGGATGTGGGCGGCCTTGTACTCGTCCTTTTTCGGCATCTTGGCGATGATTTCGTCGTATTCGGCCTTCAGCTCGGCATCGGTGAAGGTCTTGGCCTCGAGCATCTTGCGCACCAGGTGGTTGGCAAGGATGCTCTCGCGGGCGCGCTCCAGTTCGGCCTTGATCTCGGCCTCCTTGTCCAGCCCTTCCTTGCGGGCCTTCTGCGCCAGCAGCTTCAGCTCGACCAGCTGATCGACGATCTGCTCATCGTTGCCGCGTCCCGGCATCTGGGCCTTCACGCCTTCGAGGTCCTGGCGGGTGATCTTCTCGCCATTGACCACGGCCACGGTGTCCTGGCTGACGGCGGCCTTCGTGGCGGGCGCGGACTTGTCCTCACCGCAACCCGCGAGCATGAGCGCGGCAGCCATGGCGATAAAAAGAGGCTTTTTGATCAACGACATGGGGAACATTCCTTATTTTCAGGATGAGGAGGGGAAGACTTGCAGCCAAGGGTGCACATGCACTTCGCGGTACACCCCGGCCTGCACGTAGGGGTCGGCCTCGGCCCAGGCCCTGGCGGCCTGGAGTGAGTCGAATTCGGCGACGATCAGGCTGCCGACGAAACCGGCCGGCCCCGGCTCGCGGGTGTCCAGCGCGGGCAGCGGGCCGGCGAGCATCAGCCGCCCGGCATCCTGCAAGCCTTTCAGGCGTTCAAGATGGGCCGGACGGGCGGCCTTGCGCTTGTCCAGGCTACCCTCGGCGTCGAGGCCCAGAATCATGTACCACATGGTGATGGCTTCATCCTTTCTCGGCGGGGGGCTCGGGCAGGGCCTCGGCATGCTTCGCGAGCCACAGCCCCTGGCCGATCATGAACACGAGGGTCAGGCCCAAAAGGCCGAACAGCTTGAAATTGACCCACGTCTCTTCGGAGAAGTGGTAGGCCACGTACAGGTTCAGCACGGCGAGGCCCAGGAAGAAGATCGCCCACGCCGCGTTGACCTGTCGCCAGACCTTGTCCGGCGCGGCCAGCATGCCGCCCATCATGCGCTGAACCAGCGGCTTCTGGCCGACGAACTGGCTGCCGAGGAAGGCTACTGCGAACAACAGGTAGAGGATGGTCGGCTTCCACATGATGAACAGCGGATTCTGCAGCCACAGCGTCGCACCGCCGAACACCACGATCAGGCCGAGGGAGATAAGGTGCATGGGCTCGAGGCGGCGGCTGCGCCACCAGGTGAAACCCACCTGCAGGAGGGTGGCGGCGATGGCCACGGCGGTGGCGACATAGATGCCCGCCGTCTTGTAGGCCACGAAGAACAGCAGGATCGGCAGGAAATCGAAAAGGAGTTTCATCAATGCATCGGCTTTGAAGCTACGTTATCGTAACCGTTTATCCAGGCGCGGTCATGGGTCGCGTGAATTTCCACAGAATAAGGACCGTATTGATGGCGCGCATCCTCGCCTTGCACCCGCAAAATCCTCAGGCCCGCCTGCTCGACCAGGCCGTCGAGGCTTTGCGCAGCGGGGGGGTGATCGCCTTTCCGACCGACTCAGGCTATGCCCTCGGCTGCGGCCTGGGTGACAAGGCGGCGATCGAGCGGATGCGCGCGATCCGCGGGCTGGGGGAGAAGCACCACTTCACCCTGATGTGCCGCGACCTGTCGGAAATTGCCACCTATGCGCGTGTCGGCAACGTCGAATACCGTTTCCTCAAACAATACACCCCCGGCCCCTACACCTTCATCCTGCAGGCCACCCACGAGGTGCCGCGCCGGCTGCAGCATCCCAAGCGCAAGACGGTCGGCCTGCGGGTGCCCGAGCACCCGCTGACCCAGGCCCTGCTTGCGGCCCTGGGCGAGCCGATCCTGAGCACCAGCCTGATCCTGCCGGATGCCTCGGAGCCGCTGTGCGACCCGTATGACATCAATGATTGCATCGGTAACCGGATCGAACTGATCCTGGATGTCGGCTTCTGCGCCGATCATCCGACCACGGTCATTGATCTGTCGAGTGGTGCCCCCGTGCTGATCCGGCGCGGACGTGGCGAGGTGCCGGCCGGTGTGGAGGAGGCCGAGTGATGGATCTGAACCTCATCCAGAAATTCACCATCTGGATTCTGCCGGCCCTGTTCGCCATCACCGTGCACGAGGCCGCGCACGGCTACGCCGCGCGGTATTTCGGCGATGACACCGCCGCGCGCTTGGGGAGGCTCTCGCTCAACCCCCTGCGCCACATCGACCCGATCGGCACGGTGCTGCTGCCGATCGCCACCTTCTTCCTCTCCGGTTTCATCTTCGGCTGGGCCAAGCCGGTCCCGGTGGATGCCCGTAACCTGCGCAACCCGCGCCGCGACATGGCCTGGGTGTCGCTGGCCGGCCCCGGATCGAACCTTGTCATGGCCATCTTCTGGGGGCTGATGATGGCCCTCGCCCAGGTCCTGGCCGACAAGGGCCTCGGCGCGGTGGCTGTGCCGCTGGCGCTGATGGGGCAGGCGGGGGTGTTCATCAACCTGCTGTTGATGCTGCTCAACCTGGTGCCCATCCCGCCGCTGGACGGCGGCCGCATCCTGATCAGCCTCTTGCCGCCGCCGCTCGGCGCCCAGCTTGCGCGCATCGAGCCCTTCGGCCTTTTGATCCTGATTCTGCTGTTGGTGACGGGGGTGCTGTGGGCGGTCCTCGGCCCCCTGCTCAATGCGATGAACGGATTCATCACCGGACTGTTCCTGCCGTGACGAGCGAAGGCATGGTCCAGCCCGAATTCGTCGCCCGGGTCGGCGAGCAGCTGGTCCTCGAATTCCCGCAGGATCTCTACATTCCGCCGGATGCCCTCGCGGTCATCCTGGAGTCCTTCGAGGGGCCGCTCGACCTGCTGCTGTACCTGATCCGCAAGCAGAACATCGATATCCTCGATATCCCCATCGCTGAGGTGACCCGCCAGTACATGGGCTACATCGAGCTGATGCAGGGCATGCAGCTTGAGCTTGCCGCCGACTACCTGGTGATGGCCGCGTGGCTGGCGGAGATCAAGTCGCGCATGCTCCTGCCGCGTCCGCCCAAGACGGAAGATGAGGACGAAGAAGACCCGCGCCTGGCCCTCGTCCGTCGTCTGCAGGAGTATGAGCTGCTGCGCCAGGCCGCCGAGCGGCTGGATGCCTTGCCGCGTGTGGAGCGCGACGTGTTCCCGGTCTCGGTCCAGCCCCCCGCCATTGAACGCCGGCAGGAGCCGCCCAAGGTCGCTTTGGACGAACTGCTGGAGGCGCTGCGCACAGCGTTGCAGCGTGCCGCACTCGTCGAGCACCATCACATCCAGCGCGAGGCCATCAGTGTGCGCGAGCGGATGAGCCTGATCCTGCTGCGGGTGGCGGAGGGCGCGGTGCTCCTGCTCGATCTTCTGACGCCGGACGAGGGACGCCGCGGCGTGGTGGTCAGCTTCCTCGCCCTGCTGGAGCTGCTCAAGGGCGGGCAGATCGAGGTCGAGCGGGACGCCGAGGGATTGTTTCTTGTAAGCGTGAAGACCGAGGCATGCTGACCCCCCTGCAACAAATCCTCGAAGCCGTGCTGCTCGCCGCCGGCGAGCCGCTGAGCCGCGCCCGGCTGGAAGAGATCATGGGTGAGGAGGTCGATGCCGCGATCCTCGATGAGGCGCTCCGGGGCCTCGCCGCGAGCTACGCCGAGCGCGGCTTCGAGCTGGTCGAGGTCGCCAGTGGCCTGCGCTTGCAGGCGCGCGAGCGCTTCGCCCCGTGGATCGCCCGCCTCACCCCCGAGCGGCCTGCGCGCTATTCCCGCGCCGTGCTCGAGACCCTCGCCCTCATTGCCTGGAAGCAACCGGTCACCCGCGCGGAGATCGAGGCCGTGCGCGGGGTGTCGGTCAACCCGAACATCCTCCGCACCCTGCAGGAACGCGGCTGGATCACCGTGGTCGGCAAGAAGGAGGCCCCCGGCCGCCCGGACCTGTTTGGCACCACCCGCCAGTTTCTCGATGACTTCAACCTGCAATGCCTGGAGGACTTGGCGGCCAGGGTGTTTCCCGAGCCTGCCAAGGAAAGGTAATCTTCGTCATGTATTTATTCCCCCCCTCCCCCTTGATGGGGGAGGGGCTGGGGGAGAGGGTGCCACTTCATTAAAACGCATCCCCCCTCTTCCTAACCCTCCCCCACCAGAGGGGGGGAGGGGACGTGCTAAGTTCTAATTTTTAGCATCTCCTAAGCGCCGACGGTCAACCCAAGGAAAACGACACATGGCACTGCACCCCCTGGCCGGGCAACCCGCCCCGCGTGAGCTCCTGATCAACGTCCCGGAACTGGTCTCCGCCTACTACACCCGGCACCCCGATCCGAATGATCTGAGCCAATGGGTGGCCTTCGGCACCTCCGGTCATCGCGGTTCCAGCCTCAAGCAGACCTTCAACGAGGATCACATCCTCGCCACCTGCCAAGCCATTGCCGAATACCGTCGCGACAACGACATCACCGGCCCGCTGTTCATCGGCCTGGATTCGCACGCCCTTTCCACCCCGGCCTTCTACACCGCTATCGAGGTGTTTGCCGCCAACGGCATCGAACTGCGCATCCCGGCCGGCGAGCCCCTGGTGCCCACCCCGGTCATCTCGCACGCCATCCTCACCCACAACAAAGGCCGCAAGGCGCACCTGGCCGATGGCGTGGTCATCACCCCCTCGCACAATCCTCCAGCGGATGGCGGTTTCAAGTACAACCCGCCCAACGGCGGTCCGGCGGACACCGACGTCACCCGCCTGATCCAGGCGCGCGCCAATGAATTGCTGAATACGGACCTCAAAGGCGTCAAGCGCATGCCGCTCGAATCCGTCCTGCGCCTTGGCACCACGGTGAAGCACGACTTCATCCGCCCGTTCGTGGACGACCTGCGCAACGTCGTCGACATGGAGGCCATCAGGTCCGAAGGCCTTTCCATCGGCGTCGACCCGATGGGCGGGGCAGGGCTACCTTTCTGGGCGCCGATCGCCGAGACCTACGGCCTGAACCTTGAGGTAGTCAATCAGGAGATCGATCCGCGCTTCGCCTTCATGTGCGTGGACCACGACGGCAAGATCCGCATGGACTGCTCCTCCCCCTATGCCATGGCCGGCCTCATCCGCCTCAAGGACAAGTACGACATCGCCTTCGGCAACGACCCGGACGCCGACCGCCATGGCATCGTCGCCCCGAGTGTGGGGCTGATGAACCCCAACCACTACCTCGCCGTGGCCATTGACTACCTGTTCCGCAACCGCCCGCACTGGCCGGCGAATGCCTACATCGGCAAGACCCTGGTCTCCAGCTCCATGATCGACCGCGTGGCGCACGACCTGCACCGCGGTCTGCGCGAAGTGCCGGTCGGCTTCAAGTGGTTCGTGGACGGGCTGGTGGACGGCCACTGCGGCTTCGGCGGCGAGGAATCCGCCGGTGCCTCCTTCCTGCGCATGGACGGCACCGCTTGGAGCACCGACAAGGACGGCATCATCCTCAACCTGCTCGCCGCCGAAATCACCGCCAAGACCGGCGAAGACCCCGGTGTGTACTACAAGAAGCTCACCGAGCGTCACGGCAACCCCGTCTACGCCCGCATCGATGCCGCCGCCAACCGCGAGCAGAAGCAGATCCTCGCCAAGCTCAGCCCCGAGCAGGTCAAGGCCGAAACCCTGGCCGGCGAGAAGATCACCGCCAAGCTCACCCGCGCCCCCGGCAACAACGCCGAAATCGGCGGCCTCAAGGTTGTCACCGAAAACGGCTGGTTCGCCGCCCGGCCCTCGGGCACTGAGGATGTCTACAAGATCTATGCGGAGAGCTTCAAGGGCGAGGCCCACCTGAAGCAGATTCAGGACGAGGCGCAGGCGATTGTGGCGGCGGCGTTTGGGCCGGGGAAGTAAGCCTGCGCCGTGTTTGTTTGCGAGATTTGTCGAAAGGTGCCTTAGTTGAATTCTCCTTGCATGAATCGTGGGAACAAGAAAAGGTAATCAAATGAAAGTTAAATCTGGAGCACTGGTGTCGCCGGCCATTATATTGATGGTGGCGGCGTGTGCTCCGGTAGATGCCGTTACGAAACGGAATACCGCCGGCCAGCCTCCAGCTTGCGTCGACGGTTATTCAGCCGGCTGTGGTTCTGGCTTCGTGGCTGCGTGGCATCCCTATGCCAAAGCTGGGAAAGATGTATCGAGATACCTGTCTGATGCCGTGTATAAGATAAGCTGGGACGACGGGTTTGCCACCTGCAAAGGACAATATGACAGCATCGGAACGTCAATGCGTCGTTGAGCTCAGGTATTTTCAGTCGCCTATTGCAATGTGCAAGCTATGACGCCCACCCCTTCGTTGCAGGTTAGGCACTGCCTATCGGCGGCGCCCCCTAGGTTTCGACATTATGCTCCATGTGAGTAGCCACAGCTATGGTTGAGAAGATCCGCGTCTCTCTGTGGGACATCTTTTCATTCTTTCTCACAGGGTTCCTCGCAGCGATCCTCGTCGCGATCCTCGTTGTCATATACAGCCCCGCTACACCGAAGGATTTTTTTAACGGCCTGTCCGCACTGCCGACGGCAATTACGATTGTTGCAGCGCCTCTGGCATTGACGCTGCTCGGAATGGTCATCGAGCCGTTCGCAAACTACTTTGATCGGTACGTTTCGAAGTTCATCTTTAGCTGGGTTTTAAAGCCTAAAGATAAGCACTCAGACGAGGAATATATTCTGGAAGCAGAGATTCGTTCGCGATACCTCGGGTCATTAAACGGAAAGATCTCCAATCCGTACGCCATCTGCAAAGAATACGTGGAGACAAAGCAGTTGAGCACTACTTTCATGGTCTTTCTCTCGAGGTATGGTTTCTATCGGAACTGTGCGTTCCTGGCGGTGGTTTCCGGCTTTTCGGTGCTCGCTCTCGAGAAGTCTTGGGTTATTGGAGGCGCAAGCCTTGTTGTGTGCCTCCTCGCCGCTGCCATCTTCAAACGCCGGGCGGAGGACTTCTACAGCTACATGGCACCGGCCGTGTATAGAGCCTTCCTCATAGACAAGCTTCAATGGGTGCCCCGCGATGGGGCATAACCAGCCCATGCAGCGGCCGCTGCATGGGCGACGTTAGAACACTATGCCACTCAAGAGCGGATTCAACGTGCACGAAGGAACCGCCACATACCGCGTGGAAAATGAAGAGCTTGCGGAGCATGTCAATCTCTATGGGCTGGAGAGCCTTATCCCCGGCAGGGCGTGCTGTGGCTTGTCCTGCATGTACATCAGGACGCCCAGAGACTTGATACACGCGGCTCGCTCATTGAAAATTCTGCGGAATTCATCCCCTTATTAAAGGGGTGAGAGACAACAACAAGCACACGCTCTGCAGGTGAGACGGCGACCAGCCCCAATACCAAGCCTCATTCAGGACGCCCAATGCTCGCCACCTTTGTCATCCTTTATCTCGTCCTCTCCATTGCCATCGGCCTGATCGCCGCGCGGCACGTGCATTCGGCGGGGGACTACATCACCGCCGGGCGCAGCCTGCCGATCTACATCGTCACGGCGATGGTGTTCGCCACCTGGTTCGGGGCGGAGACGGTGCTGGGCATCCCGGCGACCTTCCAGGAGGAAAATCTTGGCGGGCTGATCTCGGACCCGTTCGGCGCGGCGATCTGCCTGATCCTGTTCGGCCTCTTCTTCGCCAAGAAGCTGTACCGCCTGAACCTTCTGACCATCGGGGACTTCTATCGCAAGCGCTATAACCGCAAGGTGGAGGTGATCACGGGCATCGCGATCGCATTGTCTTACCTTGGCTGGGTGTCGGCGCAGATCACCGCGCTGGGCGTGGTGTTCAACGTGCTGTCGGAAGGGGCGATTACCCAGGCGCAGGGGATCATGATCGGCGCGGCGGTGGTGTTCATCTACACCGTCGTCGGCGGCATGTGGTCGGTGGCGATGACGACCTTCTTCCAGATGATCGTGATCGTGCTCGGGCTGTTCTACATCGCCTGGCTGGTCAGCGGCATGACCGGTGGGGTGTGGCCTGTGGTGGAGCACGCGGCACACGCCGAGAAGTTCGTGTTCTGGCCGGAGCTGAGTGCGGTGGCCTGGCTGGCGTTCATCTCCGCGTTCCTGACCGTGGCGTTCGGTTCCATCCCGCAGCAGGACGTGTTTCAACGCGCCAACTCGTCGAAGAGCGCGGGCGTGGCGATGTGGGGCGCGATCCTGGGAGGCGTGTTCTACCTGCTGTTCGCCGCCGTGCCGCTGTACCTGACCTATTCGGCCAACCTGATTGATCCAGGTCTGGTGCAGCGCCTGTTGTCCACGGATGCCGAAAGCATCCTGCCGGAGCTGATCAAGGGCCACCTGCCGTTGATCGCGCAGGTGATTTTCTACGGCGCGCTGCTGGCAGTGATCATGAGCACGGCGTCCGGCACCCTGCTGGCACCGTCCGTGACCCTGTCGGAGAACGTGCTCAAGGGTTGGCTATTCAAGGACGTGAAGGACACGGACATGCTGCGTATCACGCGTTTCGTGGTGGCGGTGTTTGCCATGGCGGTGACGTTGTACGCGCTGTGGGCCCTGGAGAACGAGACCGGCATCCACGCCATGGTGGAGGCCTCCTACAAGGTGACCCTGGTGGTGGCCTTCGCGCCGCTGGTGTTCGGTTTGTACTGGAAGCGCGCCAGCACTTTGGGGGTCTATGTTTCCATCGCCGCGGGCCTTTCGGTCTGGCTGCCGCTGGAGTTCGTCATGCCGGATGCGGAGATCTCCCCGCATTTCTGGGGCTTCCTCGCCTCGATGGCCGGCATGGTTGTGGGGTCGTTGATGCGACCGGCTGGGCATGTCGCGAAGGCGCGCCCTGAGGCATCATGATTTTCTGATATGATTTGCGGACTTTTTTTATCTTTTCTTATTGAAGGTTGACCATGTCCGCTCTGCCGAACTGCCCGAAATGCGGCTCTGAATACACCTACGAGGATGGCACCATGCTCGTTTGCCCGGAGTGCGGGCATGAGTGGGCCAAGGACGCTGCTCCAGCCGAAGAGGCCAGCGATGTGCTGGTGGTCAAGGATGCGAACGGCAATATCCTGCAGGACGGCGACACGGTGACCGTGATCAAGGACCTGAAGGTCAAGGGTTCGTCCCTCGTGGTGAAAGTGGGCACCAAGGTGAAGGGTATCCGTCTGGTGGAGGGCGACCACAACATCGACTGCAAGATCGACGGCATCGGGCCGATGAGCCTGAAGTCGGAGTTCGTGAAGAAGGGCTGATGCGCCCAGGCTCCCTCAAAGCCTCCGGCTGACCCGCACCAGGTCTTCGTCCGATTCCAGCATCTGGCGGCTGAAGCCGAGCCGTTCCGCCAGCGCCAGCATGGAGCGGTTGCGCGGAAGCACCTCGCCAATCAGCTCGCGCACGCCACGCTGGCGGGCTGATTCGATCAGAGCCTCGAGCAGCAGCGTGCCCACCCCAAGGCCGTGCCAGGCATCGGCCACCACCACGGCGAACTCGGCCGATTCGCCGTCCGGCTCAACGCTGTAGCGCGCCACGCCGATCTCCTCCTCCTGGCCGTCCTTCTCGAAGATGGCGACGAAGGCCATCTCGCGGTCGTAGTCGATCTGGGTGAAGCGCACCAGCATCTCGGGCGTCAGTTCCTCAATCGCACGCATGAAGCGCAGGTAGCGGCTTTCTTCGGACAGGCCGCGCACGAAAGCCTGCTCGATCTCGGCATCCTCGGGGCGGATCGGCCGCAGGGTGATGGTTCGGCCATCGCTCAGCGCGGCCGTGCGCGCGAAGTGGGCGGGGTAGGGGTGGATCGCCATGTGGGCGTAGGGCTCGGCCCCGTGCAGGGTGTCCGCCAGTTCGATGCGCGCGTCGACCGCCACCGCGCCGAGCTCGCCGGCGAGGAGGGGGTTGATGTCCAACGCGGCGATTTCCGGCAGCTCGCACACCATCTCCGAGACGCGCAGCAGGACCTGCTCGATCCGCTTCGGGTCCACCGCCGGGGCGTCGCGGAACTGCTCGAGCATGCGCGCGGCGCGGGTGCGGCGGACCAGGCGTTCGGCCAGGACACTGTTGAGCGGCGGCAGGGCGATCGCGCGGTCGCGCAGGACCTCGACCGCCGTCCCGCCCAGGCCGAAGGCGATGACTGGCCCGAACACCGGGTCGCGGGTGACGCCGATCAAGAGTTCGCGCTTGTGCCCGACCTCGGCCATGCGTTCGATGGTCACTCCCTCGATCTCGACCTCGGGATGGCGGGCACGGACCTGGTCCAGCATGTCCTGCACCTGCTGGCGCGCGCTCTGCACGCTGCGTACGTTCAGGCGCACCCCGCCCACGTCGCTCTTGTGGGTGAGGGCCGGTGCGCTGATCTTGAGGGCGACGGGAAAGCCGATGCTCTCCGCGGCAAGCATCGCCTCGTTCGGGGTGCGCGCGAGGATGCTCGGGTTGGTGGGGATGTGGAAGGCGGTCAGCACCGCCTTGGATTCGCGCGTGGTCAGGACCTTGCGCCCCTCGGTGCGTGCGGCCTGCAGGATGAGGCGCGCGCCCTCCACGTCCGCGGGCATGTCGTCGCTTAAGGGCCCCGGGGTCTGCATCAGCAGGCGCTGATTGCGGCGGTGGGCGACGAGGTAGGCCAGCGCCTCGACGGCGGTTTCCGGCGAGCGGAAGTGCGGTATGGAGGATTCGTCGAACAGGTTGCGGGCCTCGCTGACCAGGGTCTCGCCCATCCAGCAGGCCAGCACCGGCTTGCGGCTGGCCTTGGCCTGCTCGATCACCGCGCGGGCGCAGCCGGTGGGATCGGTCATCGCCTGTGGGGTGAGCAGCACCACCATCATGTCGACGGCGGGATCGGCCAGGCACAGGCGCACCGCCTCGCCGTAGCGCTCCGGGGTCGCGTCGCCGAGGATGTCGACAGGGTTGCCTTTCGACCAGTGGGCGGGCAGCACGGCGTCGAGCGACTCGACCGTCTGGGTTCCGAGCTGCGCGAGCGGCAGGGCGAGGTCGGCGGCGCGGTCGGTGGCCATCACCCCCGGTCCGCCACCGTTGGTCAGGATGAGCAGGTTCTCACCGCGCAGGCTGAGCCCTTGGGCCAGCGTCTGCGCGGCGGAGAACCATTGCGTGATGCGCTCCACGCGGACCACGCCGGCGCGTTCGAGGGCGGCGTCGAACACATCGTCGCCGCCAATCATGGCGCCCGTGTGGGTGGCTGCGGCATGCGCCCCCTCCGCGTGGCGGCCGGACTTGAGCACGATCACCGGCTTCATCCGCGCGGCGGCGCGCAGCCCGCTGAGGAAGCGGCGCGCATGGCGCACGCCCTCGACGTAGAGCAGGATGCCGCGAGTCTGCGGGTCGAGGGCGAGGTAGTCGAGCACGTCGCCGAAATCGACGTCTGCCGCATCGCCGGTGGATGCGATGGCCGAGAAACCGATGCCACGCGCCTGGGCCCAGTCGAGCACGGCCGTCACCAAGGCGCCGGACTGCGACACGAGCGCGAGCTGCCCGGGCAGGGCCTGGTTGTGGCTGAAGGTGGCATTCAGGCCGATGGCAGGGCGCATGATGCCAAGGCAGTTGGGGCCGATCAGGCGCATGCGAAAGCGTTGGGCGATCTCGACGCATTCGCGCTGCAGGCGCTGGCCGTCCACACCGGCCTCACCGAAGCCTGCGGAGAGGATCACCGCCCCCTTGAGCCCCGCCTCGCCGCACTGGCGCAGAATGTTGGGCACAGTCGGCGCGGGGGTGGCGATGACGGCGAGATCGACGTCGTGTTCGATCCGGCTCAAGTCTGCATGGCAGGGCAATCCCTGCACCTGCTCGTGCTTGGGGTTGATCGGCACGATCGCGCCCTTGAAGCCCGCCTTGATCAGGTTGGCGAGGACCATCGCACCGACCGAGCCCTCGCGCTCGCTCGCGCCGAACAGGGCCACGCCACGCGGGTTGAAGAGCTGTTCCAGGATGTGAGCGCCCATAATCCTTCATTTCCCTGCCATGATTGGCTTACATGATGACGGAAAAGGATGGCGCCTGCATGAATCTCGCCCTGATCACCCATCCCGACTGCTTGCGGCACAGCAATGGACCGCATCATCCGGAAAACGCCGGCCGACTCGAGGCCATCTTCGACCACCTCATCGCCACCGGCCTCGACCCCTGGCTGGTGCACCTGAGCGCGCCGCAGGCGACGCACGAGGACCTGCTGCTCGCCCATGATGCCCGCTATGTCGACCGCCTGTTCGAACTCGCCCCGGCCACCGGCATGGTGGAAATCGATGGCGACACGGCAATGAACCCGTACACCCTGCCGGCCGCCCTGCGCGCGGCAGGCAGCGGGATCGCGGCGGTGGATTGGGTGCTGGAGCAGGCCGGCCGGCGAGCCTTTTGCGCCATCCGCCCGCCGGGACATCATGCGGGGAGGGCACGGCCTGCCGGCTTCTGCCTGTTCAATAACGTGGCCATCGCCGCCCGGTACGCGCTGGAGCGGAAGGGACTGACGCGGGTGGCCATCGTCGATTTCGACGTCCATCACGGCGATGGCACCGAGGACATCGTTGCGGGGGATCCCCGCATCCTATTCTGCTCAAGCTTTCAGCATCCCTTCTACCCGCACTCAGGCACGCCACCGAGGGCAGACAACTGCCTGCCTGTGCCCTTGCCCGCCGGCGCGGCGGGCCCTGCCTGGCGCGAGGCGGTCGCGGCAAGCTGGTTCGAGCGGCTCACGACCCATGCGCCCCAGCTGATCCTCGTTTCCGCGGGCTTTGACGGCCACCGTGAGGACGACATGTCCCACTTCGGCTTGGTGGAGGATGACTATGCCTGGCTTACCGGGGAGGTGGTGCGCATCGCCGCGCGTCATGGCGAGGGACAGGTCGTCTCCATGCTGGAAGGCGGTTACGCGCCGAATGCCCTCGCGCGTAGCGTGGCTGCCCACCTGCGTGCCTTGATGGATAATTGAACGCCATGAAAAAAGCCGGTGGTTTTGCCACCGGCCCCGGGGATGCTCAGGCAGGGATACCCGATCAGGCGTTGCGCAGGCCTTTGACCCATGCCTCCATCGCCTGGGTGGCGACCGGCATCGGCGGCTCCATGAAGTTGATTACGAACTTGTCGCCAAGGTCGGCCACGCCGATGGAGCGGGGGCGCACCGCCATCACGTGCGGGTTGGGCAGGGCGGTGCCGAAGCAGAACACGATCAGCTTGGCATCCTTGATGTTCTCCGCCACCTGCCCCTCGGGCAGGCCCTTGGTATGGGCATAGTGGTCGAAGATGCCGATGAAGGCGGCGACCGGGTGGGCGTCAATCTTCTCCTTCAGGTGGGCGATGATGGCGTCCACGCTCTGGAAGGTGGTCTCGGACTTGGGCAGCTCCAGTTCGAACACCGGATACTTTTCCATCAGGACGGTCTGTTTCATGGCTGTTTCCTCGATAAAATTGATGCTCGATAACGCAAGCTAATTATTAACCCATGCCGTCCGCTTCGTCCAATCCCGAGTTCCAGGCTCGGTTGTTGCGCCTTGCCACGTGGGCCAGCCTGGCCACCGCACTGGTCCTGATCGCGGCCAAGCTGGGCGGTTGGTGGCTGACCGATTCGGTCAGCCTGCTTGCATCCCTACTCGACTCTTCCGCCGACCTCGTCGCCTCGCTGCTGACCTTCCTCGCGGTGCGCTGGTCGCTGGTTCCACCGGACCATGACCACCGTTTCGGTCATGGCAAGGCCGAGGCGCTCGCGGCCCTTGCCCAGTCGATGTTCATCCTCGGCTCGGCCGTGATGCTCAGCCTGCAGGGGCTGGACCGCCTGATCCATCCCCAGCCCCTGAAGCAGAGTGAGATCGGCCTGGTGGTGATGGGATTCTCCATCGCCCTCACCCTGGCGCTGGTGACCTTCCAGTACAGTGTGGCGCGTCGCACCGGATCGACCGCGATCCGCGCCGATGCCCTGCATTATGTGACCGACCTGCTGTCGGGCGTCGCGGTCATTGCCGCCCTGCTCCTGAGCCAGTGGGGTTTCCCGCGCGCCGATGCCATCATCGGCCTGCTGATCGCCGCCTACGTGGCCCGGAGCGCGATCCAGATCGCGCGCGACGCGCTGGACCAACTGATGGACCGCGAACTGCCCGCCGCGATCGGCGAACAGGTCCGCGCCCTGGCCCTTGGGGTCCCGGGCGTGCGCGGCATTGCCAGCCTGCGCACGCGCCAGTCCGGCAGCATCTATTTCTTCGAGGTGTACGTCGTACTCGACGATGCGATCACCCTGCGGGCGGCGCACGACGTTGGCGATGAGGTGCGGGCCGCGATCCAGGGCGCCTTCCCCGGCGCCGACATCGTGATCCACGAAGAGCCGGCCAGCGTGCTTGGGCCAAGCGCCCGGACTGCGGCACAATAGCCGGCCCTCTCAACACCCCCTGCCGCATGACCACGCCCACCCTGCCGAACCGCGACGTTCTCCTTTTCCACCTCAGCCACAACGACCTCGACGGTTACGGCGCGCAATACATGACCCGTGCCGCGGGTTTCCGCGCCCGCTACTACAACGCCGACTACCGCGACGTGCCGGCGGTGCTTGAGCGCATCTTCGCCGACATGGCCAAGGTCCGCGAGCCGGCCATGCTGCTGATCACCGACCTCAACCTGACCGCCGAGCAGGCCGACATGGTGGCTCGCCGCATCCAGGGCATGGGAGGCAGCGAATCGACAGCCCCCAGCGTTGCCCCGGCCAGGAACGGACTGCTCAGCCCGGACATGGCGGCCATGCTCAAACAGTCCATCGTGGGCACGCGGCCCCAACCCGAAGTCATGCTCCTGGACCACCACGCCACGGGCGAGGACGCCGCCGAGAAGCACGCCTGGTATCACCTGGACACCAGCCGCTGCGCCAGCCGCCTGGCCTTCGAGGCCGTCGCGCCCTACCTGGACGATGCGGCGCGCGCGCTCTACGCCGCGCGGGCCGACTTCATCGACGTCGGTGACCGCTGGCTGAAGGACGATGCGCGCTTCCACCGTTCCATCTTCCTCATCGGCCTGATGATGGAGGATGACCAGCTCGCCCCGCCGCTGGACGAGCTCAAGCGCGAATACCGCTTCCACCTGATGGACGCCTTCTTCCGACGCATGGAGGAGGGCGCGAGCCTGGAGGCGCTGGAGCGCGCGGTGTACGACTTCCGCAAGGACTTTCTCAAGGGCCGGGTGGAGGAGGGCGTGTACAACGACCACGAGACCCCGCTGAAGGACAAGTTCCACAAGCTCTCCGCGCTGATGCTTCCGGAGGGTTCGGTGCCCATGCTGCTCATCGACGGCTACCGCGCCGGCATCTTCTTCAACTGGCCGCACGATGTGTTCCGCGGCGTGGTGATGGAGCTGATGGAGAACCAGGGCAAGATGGACATGGCCATCCGCGTGGGTGGCAACGGCCGGATGTCGCTGCGCTCCAACGACGGCGTGGACGTCGGCATCATCGCCGGCCGTTACTTCGAGGGCGGCGGCCACCCCGGCGCGGCCGGCGGCGTGCTCAAGGACACCCGCCTGAAGGATGTGAACCAGGCCATCCGCTCCATCAGCCAGGCCATCGTCGAGCGCAAGGGCGAGGTCAAGCCGCTCTAAACCACGATGTTCCCCTCCAAGTACATCACCCCCGAGGGCCATGCCCGCCTGCTGGCGGAGCTGGACGACCTGTGGCGCGTGCAGCGCCCCAAGGTCGTGCAGGCAGTGACCGAGGCCGCCGCGCTGGGCGACCGTTCGGAGAATGCCGAATACATCTACGGCAAGAAGATGCTGCGCGAGATCGACCGCCGCGTACGCTTCCTGCGCAAGCGGCTGGACGGCATGGTGGTGGTGTCCTCCCCACCCTCCGATCCCAACCGCATCTTCTTCGGTGCCTGGGTGAGGCTTGAGGACGAGGAGGGGCAGACCATGGAGGTGCGCATCGTCGGCCCGGATGAATTCGATCCCAAGCGCAACTGGATCAGCCTCGACTCCCCCATGGCCCGTGCCCTGATGCGCAAGCAGGTGGACGATGAGGTGATCGTGCACACCCCTGCGGGGGAGAAGAGCTACGTCATCCTCGGCATACGCTATGCGCCCTGATCACTCCCCCAGGGCCGTTGCACGAAGCTCGTCTCCAGCGCACGCCGATCATGTTGTATGTCCTTGGTTTGGCCTTAGGAGGCCCGCCCGAGAAGTCAATCACAGCAAGTGATTGATTCTCGGAGCCCGTCGTGGGCGTGTACCGCGACAAGGCGAGTTTCGAAAGGGCAGGACAGCCCTTTCGAAAGAATCTGCCTCGGGCCGATAGCCCACGCACGGCACGCCTGTCGTGGCGAGCTCCCAGTGCGATGCTCCAATCTCTTGCGATTGCCCTGTCACTCACCCCGGCCTGCCTCCCGTTGGGATGTCCCCTCGGCCGGTGGCATGGGCGAGAGATAGCCCGCCAGCAGGAGCAACAGGCCGACGCCGACGAAGGAGACGATGCGCTCCAAGGTGTCGCGCCCGGAGAGATCGAACAGGAACAGCTTCACCACCACCACGGCGAGCAGGCCGGCAGCGACCATCCACAGGATCCGCCGTTGCAGGCGGCTCGCCGCGACCATCAGCACCAGCCCGGTGATGGTCCAGGCGATGGAGAAGGTGGCCTGGGCGAGCGTGGAATTCATCAGCGCCGAGAATTCCAGCGGTAGCCCGGCATAGTGGTGCAGGCTGCGCGCGAGGATGGCATTGAGCCAGAGGAAGAATAGACTGCCCAGGACCGGCAGCAGGCGCTGGATGGGGATGGCGGGACGCAGTTCACGGTGCGTCAGCCCGTCGCGCACCAGCACCAGCAGGACGAGGCCGATGGCGACATCCAAGGGGTTGAGCAGCGGCAGGTAAGGCAGAGGCCAGGGATCGCCCGCCGAACGCAGGTTGACGAGCACCACCCACAGGACGAGGAACACAGCCAGTCCGCCGCCGGTCAGGCCCCGGTAGGCTCCGGGATGGGCGGCCACCGGCCAGCGCCGCCATGCGCCGATGCCCACCAGCATGGTGGCAGGCACCAGCCCCCAGACGATCTCACGCCAACTGCCGTCCTGTCCAAGGGCGAAGGTGATGCGCCAGTCCAGCTCGCGTGTAAGCAGCAGGGCCAGCAGCCAGATCGTCCCAGCGTGGACCAGGGCCGGGGCACTGAACGGCCAGCTACGGCGGTCGCTCCACCACAACATCAGCAGCATGACGGCAAAGGCCTGGGGCCAGGCCAGCAGGCCACCATGTGCGGCAGGGTGGGGCTGGCTTGTGAAGCTCGCGAAGGTCAGCAGGGCCAGCAGCATGAGGTAGCCGGCCGGGAGATGATGCAGGGCCGTCCACTCAATGCGTTCGGCGAGCAGGCGTACAGCGGCCACAGAAAGGGTGACATAGGACAGCCAGGCGGCGAGCACCTCCGAGCCGGGCAGGGTGCGCACAAGATCCGCATGTCCACCGAGCAGCCACCAGGCCAGGCCCCAGAGCAGCAGTACCGTGCTCGCCTGCTGGGCACGCAACTGGTAGGCGCTAAACAGGCCGGCCAGGCCGAGCATGGCGGTGCCGAGATACTCGGCATTGAGCAGCGGCAGGGGCGTTGGCGCGGTGCGTGCATCGAGCAGGTACAGCAGGCCTGCCCCCAACTGCAACAGCAGGCCGAACTGAACCGCCCGTCTTCGCTCCTGGCGCAGCCCCACCCAGAGGATGCCCGCGCCCTCCAATGCCCAGGCCGCACTGCTCCAGCGCCCATCCACGGCAAAGGGAATGGCGAGCGAGGCGAAGATCACGCCGAGGGCGAGAAAGGCCTCGGTCAACTGCCGCAGCTTCTCGCCCGCCCAGCGCCAGAGTCCCGCAGCCAGCAGCAGGTAGAGTGTGCCGAGGGCCAAGGCGCTCCAGGCCAGGCCGTATTCGAACTCCCGCACCAGGGCCGCCTGCAGGCTAAAGCCGACCAGCGGCGGGCCGAACACCATGCTGGCCTGAACGTAGTCGCGAAGAATCGGCGCGCGATGCAGGGCATACAGCACGGTGCTGGTCAGGAAGATGAGAAAGAACAGGATGAGAAAAGGCTCGGTGGTGGCGAAGTCCTGCGGACGGTAGCGCAGCACGCCCCAGGCCGTGCCGATGACGAAGGTGAACAGAAAGCCCAGCAGGTTCAGCTCACCCCAGGCCTTACGCATGGCGATCAGCAAGATGCCCAGGTTGAGGATGGCGTAATAGCCAAACAGTTCCACGTGGCGGCCAGCCTCGCTCGCGGTGAGCACTGGGGCGAGAAAGCCGCCCACCAACCCCAGGGCGGCGAGGCTGCGCGCATCCTGCTGGATGGCAAGCCCGGCGGCCAGGACGACCACCGCGAGCATCAGCGGGAAGGCAGCCTCGGCAGGCAACAGGGCGTCCAGCCGAAAGGCGGCATAGAGGGTGAGATAGAGCACACCTATACCGCCGCCCTGCAAGGCGAGGGCATAGCCGCGCCTAGGCTCGCGCAGGCGCCAACCCACGGCGAGTAGGGCCAGCCCGCCCATGCCTACCAGGACTAGCCGCAGCTCGATGGGGAAGGCGAAGCGCATCGCGGCGTATTTGAGCAGGAAGGCCAGGCCAAAGAACAGCACCACCACCCCCACCTTGACCACGACGTTGCCCTCGGCGAGGAAAGCACGCAGGGGGACAGGCAGGCGGTCGAAGAGCGGGAGCCTGTCTCGGCCCACGGAGAGCGGGGGCGACCAGGCCTTCGCCGGCGAGGGGGATGAGGCGGGCTCGGGCAAGGGCACTTCCGGTGGCGAGATCCGTTTTTCCTGTTCCTCCGGACGCGTCTCGTCCGCCACAGCCGCCGGGGCTTCCGGGATCGCCTTCGCGTCGCGTAAGTCGGCCATCTCCTGGCGTACTGCCCGCAACTCGTCGCCCAAGGCGATCACCCGTCCGAGCAGGTAGCCGAGCAATGCGCCGAAGATGGCGCCGGGCAGACCGATGCTGGAGAGGCCGAACAACAGGCCGAGGATGAGGAGGATCCAGGTCATGTTCACTGCCTTGCGACGGGCACGGAAGTATCCGGACTATAGCGGGTGGGTATCCCCTTCATAGCCTTCGCCGGCGCCAGTCGCCGTGCCAAAGCTGATGTCCGCGCCGGGGCCTTGTGGGGTAAAGATAGATCCACGCGGGCCCCTGCGCCGTTGGGATGATGGCGCGCTGGTACTCACGCGGGCAGTGCTCGTAGGCATCCAGCCTGCGCAGCAGGGGCGTGGGGACGACATACAACTCGCCATGCACCCGCCCGTGGCCTCGACGTACCGCGGCAGGGTAGGGGCCCAGGTCGTACAGGGTGAAGTCTGGCGGCGTCGTGACGCGGCCAAGCAGGCGCGCCCCGCGCATCAGCCGATGAGCCGGCTGCCCCCGCATCAAGGTCCCGTAGACGAACAGAAGTCCTGAGCGGGCCTTTTCCGGCCGATTTCCGGGCCTGCATGCCAGGGCCGGGTTACAATGATGTTCATTGCTCATTCAACACATCTCCATGCGTATTCCTGAATTGCTCTCCCCGGCCGGCACCCTGAAGAACTTGCGTTACGCCTTCGCCTATGGCGCGGACGCGGTGTATGCCGGCCAGCCGCGCTATTCCCTGCGCGTGCGCAACAACGACTTCCTCGAGGATAACCTCGCCATCGGCATCCGCGAGGCGCATCAGCTGGGCAAGAAGTTCTTCGTCGCCCTGAACGTGATGCCCCACAACGCCAAGGTGCGCACCTTTCTGGCCGATGTCGAGCCCATCATCGCCATGGGGCCCGATGCCCTGATCATGGCCGACCCCGGCCTGATCATGATGGTACGCGAACGCTGGCCGGAGATGCCCATCCACCTCTCGGTGCAGGCCAACACGGTCAACTACGCCGGAGTGAAGTTCTGGAAGTCCGTCGGCGTGGAGCGGGTGATCCTCTCCCGCGAGCTGTCGCTGGACGAGATTGCCGAAATCCGCCAGGAGTGCCCGGACACCGAGCTGGAGGTGTTCGTCCACGGCGCGCTGTGCATTGCCTACTCGGGCCGCTGTCTGCTCTCCGGCTACTTCAACCACCGCGACCCGAACCAGGGGACCTGCACCAATGCCTGCCGCTGGGAGTACAAGACCCTGCCCGGCGAGGAGGATGTGGCCGGTGTGGTGCGCCCGGCGGAGGCGGTCATTTCCATGGACGCCATCAACGCCGCCTTGAAGGCCGGGGTGTCCGGCGACGCGCGCCACCCGCTCGCCGATCAGGTCTATCTTCTCGAGGAGGCCAACCGTCCGGGCGAGCTGATGCCGATCTTCGAGGACGAGCATGGCACCTACATCATGAACTCCAAGGACCTGCGCGCCATCGAGCACGTGCAGCGACTGACCGAGATCGGCGTGGACTGCCTGAAGATCGAAGGACGCACCAAGAGCCACTACTACGCCGCCCGCACCGCGCAGATCTACCGCCAGGCCATTGACGATGCCGTGGCCGGCCGCCCCTTCGACCCCAGCCTCATCGGCAAGCTCGAATCACTCGCCCACCGCGGCTACACCGATGGCTTCTTCGTTCGTCACCACACCCAGGACTACCAGAACTACCTCGAAGGCGCCTCGCGCAACCATGCGCAGCAGTTCGTTGGTGAGATCGTCGGCCGCGATCCGGCGACGGGCCTCGCTGAGGTGGAGGTGAAGAACAAGATCAGCGTGGGCGATCGCATGGAGCTGATCCTGCCCTCCGGCAACCACGACTTCGTCATCGAGGACATGCGCGACCTCGAAGGCCG
The DNA here is from genome assembly GCF_039822285.1 of Thiofaba sp. EF100. NCBI lineage: Bacteria > Pseudomonadati > Pseudomonadota > Gammaproteobacteria > Chromatiales > Halothiobacillaceae > Thiofaba > Thiofaba sp. EF100. The sequence continues at coordinate 199,317 of NZ_JBAJEY010000001.1, forward strand.
GCCACTCACCGAGGCCCCGGGCAGTGGCTGGCGTGTGCGCCTGCCGTTGCCGGCCGAGCAGGTCGAGCTGGGCCTGTTGGCCCGTTACCTCTGAGACGTCTGTGATGCCCGGCCGTCTCGACCGTTACCTGATGCGCGAGGCCCTGTTCGGGATGCTCGCGGTCAGTGGCGTGCTGTGGCTGGCGATGATGGCCAACATCGGCGTGCAGCTGTTTTCCACCGTCATGCACGGTGCGCTGCCGGTGCAGATCCTGCCGGGCCTGTTGTGGGCCAACGGGGTCAAGTTCCTGCTGTTCATCCTGCCCATCGGCGGCTTCCTCGGTCTGCTGCTGGCCTTCGGCCGCCTGTACCGCGATCAGGAGATCCCGGTGATGCTGGCCTGCGGCGCCTCGCCGCTGCGCCTGACCCGCCCCATCCTCGCCGTCGCCCTGCCATGGGCATTCATCGTCGCCTGGCTGTCCTTGGTGCAATGGCCCGCCACCCAGAGTGCACGCGATGCCATGCTGCAGCAGGCACGCACCGCCGCCCTCTATGAGCGCCTGCCAATCGGCCGCTTCCTGGTGGCGGACCAAGGCCGGGTGACGGTGTATGCCGAGCGTCTGGCAGAGGATGGCCGCACCCTGGAGGAGGTGTTCGTGCATACCCGGCTGTCGGAGGGGGAGGGGGTGGAACGTGCCCGCCGCGCCAGGCTGATCGAGGATGCGGATGGGGTGCGGCAACTGGTGCTGGAGGATGGGCGGCGTTACGACGGTGTCATCGGTCAGGGCGACTGGCGGGTGATCACTTTCGCCGAGCACCGCATCGATCTTGGCCTGGAGCGCACCGCCGAGGCCGCCCAGCGCAAGCGCTCCGCGCAGGGGAGTTTCGAGCTCTGGCAAAGCGGGCAACCCGTGGATCGTGCCGAGCTGATCAAGCGGGCCGCCCAGCCGATCAGTGCCCTCCTGCTCGCCCTGCTGGCCCTGCCGCTCGCACGCACCGCGCCGCGCCAGGGGCGCTTTGCCCGCCTCGGTGCTGGCATCCTGATCTACGTCGCCTATTACAACCTCATCACCCTGGCCGCCAAGCTGGTGGAGGCTGGCCGGCTGGAGGCCACGCTCGGCTTCATGCTGCCGCACCTCGTCCTGCTGGCGCTGATCGGCGTGCTGTACTGGCGCCACGGGGCCTTCGTCCGCACGATGGGGAGGGCCGGTCATGCGGCTTGACCTCTACGTATTGCGCACCGTCCTGGGAGGCACCCTGGTCACCCTCGGGGCTCTGCTCGGGCTGGCCGTGATCCTGCTGCTGCTGGATGAGATCGACAAGGTCGAGGGGGCCTACACCTTGGGGAAGGCCATGCTCTTCGTCCTCTACATGCTGCCGGGCTATATGCTGGAGTTCTTTCCCCTCGCCACCCTGGTCGGTAGCCTGATGGCCTTGGGTCAGCTTGCGGCCGGCAACGAGATTACCGCCATGCGTGCCGCGGGGGTCTCGCTCGGCCGGCTCGCGCGGCCGGTGCTGGCTGCCGGGGTCCTGCTCGGACTCGTCGGCATGCTGATGGGCGAGACCCTGGGTCCCTTGGGCCAGACCCAGGCGCGCCTGATGCGGGCCGAGGCACTGGGGCACACGCTCTCCATGCAGGGCGAACAGGGGTTGTGGCTGCGCGAGCAGGAGCGCTTCGTGCACCTGGGCTATGTCACCCCCGGTGGCGAGCTGCACCAGGTGCGCGCCTTCGCCTTCGGCCCCGATCAGACCCTGCGCGAGGCCCTCTTGCTGGAGCAGGCCACCCCCGGCGAGCAGGGCTGGGAGGCGAGTAAGGTGAGCAGCAACACCTTCCGGCCCGAGTCCGTGAGCATGGCGTTCGACGCGCAACGTAGGCTGCCCGCCCTGGTGCCGGCCAACCTGCTCAACGTGCTGGTGGTGCTGCCCCAGTACATGAGCATGCAGGAGCTGTGGCGCTATGCGCGCTTCCTGGATGCCAACGGTCTGGAGAGCGCGTCCTACTGGCTGGCCTGGTGGGGCAAGCTGTTTGCCCCGCTGCAGGTGGTGGCCATGCTGCTGCTGGCCTTACCCTTTGCCCTTGCCACCCGGCGCACGGGCGGGGCGGGGCAGCGCATGGTGCTCGGCATCCTGCTTGGGCTTGCCATCCTCATCCTCACCCGCCTGTTGACCCAGGGGGGGCTCTTGATCGGCCTGCCCGCCTGGTTTGCTGCGCTGCTCCCCCCCGTGCTGTTCCTCGCCCTCGCCATCCTGGGCTTACGGCGCGGGGTGGTTTAGTCACCTTGGAGGCCAACCCTACCCATGCGTCCTGATCTGACCGAGCATATCGAACACCTGCCCGTCGGTCGCTTCACCGAGAAGGCCTACCTCGACTACGCCATGTACGTCATCCTCGACCGCGCCCTGCCGCACGTCGGGGATGGCCTCAAGCCGGTGCAGCGGCGCATCGTCTACGCCATGTCGGAGTTGGGCCTCTCGGCCGCGGCCAAGCACAAGAAGTCCGCCCGCACCGTGGGCGATGTGATCGGCAAGTACCACCCGCATGGCGACTCGGCCTGTTACGAGGCCATGGTGTTGATGGCTCAGCCGTTCTCCACCCGCTACCCGCTGATCGACGGTCAGGGCAACTGGGGCTCGCCGGACGAGCCCAAGTCCTTCGCCGCCATGCGCTACACCGAGGCGCGCCTCACCCCCTACGCCCGCCTGCTCTTGAGCGAGCTGGAGCAGGGCACGGTGGACTTCCAGCCCAACTTCGACGGCACCCTGGAGGAGCCTGCGCTGCTGCCGGCCCGCGTGCCGAACGTACTGCTCAATGGCACCACCGGCATTGCCGTGGGCATGGCGACCGACATCCCGCCGCACAACCTGCGCGAGGTGGTGCAGGCCTGCGTGCACCTGCTCGATCACCCTGACGCCGACACCGCGGCCCTCTGCCAGCACCTGCCGGGGCCGGACTTCCCCACCGCGGGGGAGATCATCACCCCGCGGGAGGAACTGTTGAAGATGTACGCCAGCGGCCAGGGCTCGGTGCGGCAGCGCGCGCGGTATGAGATCGAGGAGGGCGACATCGTCATCACCGCCCTGCCGTACCAGGTCTCGGGCAGCAAGGTGCTGGAGCAGATCGCCGCGCAGATGCAGGCCAAGAAGCTGCCACTGGTGACCGACCTGCGCGATGAGTCCGACCACGAGCACCCGACGCGCCTGGTGATCGTGCCGCGCAGCCGCAACGTGGACATCGAGGCGCTGATGGCCCACCTGTTCGCCACCACGGACCTTGAGCGCAGCTACCGGGTCAACATGAACGTGATCGGCCTGGATGGCCGCCCGCGCGTCATGTCCCTGCCTGAGCTGCTGGGCGAATGGCTGAACTACCGCATCGAGACCGTGCGCCGCCGGGTGCAGTGGCGGCTGGAACGGGTCGAGCGCCGCCTGCACATCCTCGATGGCCTGCTCATCGCCTTCCTCAACATCGACGAGGTCATCGCCATCATCCGTCACGAGGACGAGCCCAAGCCGGTGCTGATGGCGCGCTTTGGCCTCTCCGACACCCAGGCCGAGGCCATCCTCGAACTCAAGCTGCGCCACCTGGCGCGGCTGGAGGAGATGCAGCTGCGCGGCGAGCAGGCCGATTTGGCCCGGGAGCGCGATGGACTGCGCAACCTGCTCGACGACGAAGCGAAGTTGCGGGGTAGGGTGCATGAGGAATTGCTGGCGGATGCCGAGACCCATGGCGATCCACGCCGCGCCCCGCTCATCGAGGCCCAGGCGGCCCAGGCCCTGGACGAGACCGCCCTGATCCCGAGCGAGCCGGTCACCATCGTGCTCTCCAGGCAGGGGTGGGTGCGCTTGGCCAAGGGTCATGACGTGGATGGGGCGAGCCTCGCCTACCGTACCGGCGATGCCTTCCAGGCCCAAGCCGTGGGACGCAGCACCCAGCTGGCGGTGTTCCTTGATGCCACCGGCCGCGCCTACAGCCTCCCCGCGCACACCCTGCCGTCCGCGCGCGGGCATGGCGAACCGCTCACCGGTCGCCTCAGTCTTCCAGCAGGCGTGCAGGTGCCCCATGTCCTGCTTGGTCCGGCGGAGGATCGCTACCTCTTCGCCTCCAGTGCGGCCTTCGGCTTCGTCGCCCCGCTGGAGCAGGCCCACAGCCGCCAGCGCGCGGGCAAGGCGCTGATCACTGTGCCGGAAGGGGCGCACCTGCTGCCGCCGGTGCCGGTACGCGACGGAGATGCCTGGGTGGCCCTGCTGGGCGGCGGCAACCTGCTCATCTTCCCGCTGGAAGAGCTGCTCGAAGAAGGGCGCGGCGGTCGTGGCAGCAAGCTCATGGCCCTGGGCCGGGACGAGCCTCTGCTCGCCGTTACCCTGCTCAGCAAGAGCGACAGCCTGCGCGTGCACACAGCAAACCGCTATCTCAACCTTTCCCCCGCCGACTGGCAGGGCATGGTCGGCCAGCGCGCCCGGCGCGGCCGTCCGCTCCCCCGCGGCTTTACCCGGGCCGAGCGACTGGAAACCGTACGCTCCAACGATTGAATTCTTGACGAAAATCCCTATCTAATAAGCCGCATCCCCATTGAAGGAAAAATCGACGCATGAAACGCATCTTCCTGTTCCTAGCCACCAACATCGCGATCATGATCGTGCTCACCCTCTCGTGGAGCATCATCTCGCGCGTGTTCGGCCTCGGAGCGATGAACGGACCGGGTGGCCTCAATCTCGGCAGCCTGCTGGTGTTCGCGGCCGTATTCGGTTTTGGCGGTGCCTTCGTTTCGCTGATGATGTCCAAGTGGGTCGCCAAGCAAAGCGTGGGTGCACAGGTCATCGAGCAGCCGAGCAACTCCACAGAGCTGTGGCTGATGGAGACCGTGCGCCGTCAGGCCGACAAGGCCGGCATTGCCATGCCGGAGGTTGCGATCTACGACTCCCCTGAGATCAACGCCTTCGCCACCGGCCCGAGCCGCAACAATGCCCTGGTCGCGGTGAGCACCGGCCTGCTCAACTACATGAACCGCGACGAGGCCGAGGCCGTGTTGGGGCATGAGATTGGCCACGTGGCGAACGGCGACATGGTCACCCTGACCCTGATCCAGGGCGTGGTGAACACCTTCGTGATCTTCTTCGCCCGCATCATCGGCAACTTTGTCGACCGCGTGATCTTCAAGAACGAAGAGGGCAATGGCATCGCCTACATCGTCGCCACCATCGTGGCCGAGCTGGTCTTGGGGATCCTCGCCAGCATCATCGTCATGTGGTTCTCGCGTCAGCGTGAATTCCGCGCGGATGCCGCCGGCGCGAGCCTGGCCGGCCGCCACAAGATGATCGCGGCGCTGGAGAAGCTGCGCGCCATGCACGAGCCCAGCCATCTGCCGAGCCAGATGGCCGCTTTCGGCATCAACGGTGGTGGCAAGGAGGGCTTCAGCCTGGCCCGCCTGTTCATGACCCACCCCCCGCTGGAGGAGCGCATCGCGGCCCTGAAGAACGCCGCGTGATCCAAGCCCGTCCGGGCGAAGGAAAGAAGGCCGCATCATGCGGCCTTCGTTGTTTCAGCGGGGTTACCCCATTCCCTTGTCCAGGCGCCCGAGGGCGCAGCTGACGAACGAGCGGGCCTTGGCCCCCATCGCCTGCATGCCTTCCGCGCTGCCCTTCTCGGGGTAGCCCATCGCCGCGAGGCGCTCGATGGCCTGGAGGCGCACATCCCGGTCTGCCGCGATCAACACGCTCTCCCCGCCGATATCGACCTCCACCGAGATCACGCCGGAGATCTTGAGCAGCCCCGTGCGGATGCTGTTGGCGCAGCCGCTACACTTGATGTTGTCAACCACGATGATGATGTCCATCAGACAGCCTCCGCGAATGCCGGACGTCTCTGGAAGCCCCCGGGCATGAAGGTTATTCGGGTGCATTGCCGTGTAGAATAGTCCATCTTTCCGTCCAGTGTTCCGAGGGATGCCATGCCCGTCTACCGTTCCCGCACCACCACCCACGGCCGCAACATGGCCGGCGCCCGCGCCCTGTGGCGCGCCACCGGCATGAAGGATGGCGATTTCGACAAGCCGATCATCGCCATCGCCAACTCCTTCACCCAGTTCGTGCCGGGCCACGTCCACCTCAAGGATATGGGCCAGCTGGTGGCGCGTGAGATCGAGAAGGCGGGGGGCGTGGCCAAGGAATTCAACACCATCGCGGTGGACGACGGCATCGCCATGGGCCATGGCGGCATGCTGTATTCCCTGCCGAGCCGCGATTTGATTGCCGACTCGGTCGAGTACATGGTCAACGCCCACTGCGCGGATGCCCTGGTATGCATCTCCAACTGCGACAAGATCACCCCGGGCATGCTGATGGCCGCGCTGCGCCTGAACATCCCGGTGATCTTCGTCTCCGGTGGCCCGATGGAGGCCGGCAAGACTCGCCTTGCGGGTAAGGTCATCAAGCTCGACCTGGTCGATGCCATGATCGAGGCCGCCAATCCGAACACCTGCGATGCCGACGTCGAGCAGATCGAGCGTTCCGCCTGTCCGACCTGCGGTTCCTGCTCCGGCATGTTCACCGCCAACTCGATGAACTGCCTGACCGAGGCGCTGGGCTTGAGCCTTCCGGGCAACGGTTCGCTCCTGGCGACCCACGCGGACCGCAAGGAGCTGTTCCTCGAGGCCGGGCGCCGGATTGTCGAGCTGGCACGCCGCTACTACGAGCAGGACGACGAGCGTGTGCTGCCGCGCTCCATCGCCACCTTCGAGGCCTTCGAGAACGCCATGGCGTTGGACATCGCCATGGGCGGCTCCAGCAACACCGTGCTGCACCTCCTCGCCGCCGCGCATGAGGCCAAGGTGGAGTTCACCATGGCCGACATCGATCGCATCAGCCGCAAGGTGCCGCACCTCTGCAAGGTCGCGCCGAGCACCCAGCAATACCACATGGAAGACGTGCACCGCGCCGGTGGTGTGTTCGGCATTCTCGGCGAGTTGGATCGCGCCGGCCTGATCCACGCCGGTTGCCATACCGTGCACAGCAACACCCTTGGCGAGGCCCTGGACCAATGGGACATCGCCCGCCCGACCGCCGCCGAGGCTGCGAAGACCCGCTACCTCGCTGGCCCCGCCGGCATCCCGACCCAGACCGCCTTTTCCCAGGACACCCGCTGGCCGGACCTCGACCTCGACCGCGCGGGCGGCTGCATCCGTGACCGCGCCCACGCCTACAGCCAGGATGGCGGCCTGGCCGTGCTGTACGGCAACCTCGCCCCGGATGGCTGCATCGTCAAGACCGCGGGCGTGGATGAGGAGATCCTCAAGTTCCATGGCCCGGCGCGCATCTTCGAGAGCCAGGACGCCGCGGTCGAGGCCATCCTGGGTGACAGAATCAACGCTGGCGACGTGGTCATCATCCGCTACGAGGGCCCGAAGGGCGGTCCCGGCATGCAGGAGATGCTCTATCCCACCAGCTACCTGAAGTCCAAAGGCTTGGGCAAGGTCTGCGCCCTGATCACCGATGGCCGTTTCTCCGGCGGCACCTCCGGCCTCTCCATCGGCCACGTTTCGCCTGAGGCGGCCGAAGGCGGCCCCATCGGCCTGGTGGAGGAGGGGGATCTGATCATGATCGACATCCCCAACCGCACCATCGCTGTGGACGTGAGCGAGGAGGAACTCCACCGCCGCCGTGAGGCGATGGAGGCCAAGGGCATCCACGCCTGGCAGCCCATGGCCCGTGAGCGTGAGGTGAGCCTGGCCCTGCAGGCCTATGCCGCTATGACTACCTCCGCGGCCCGCGGCGCGGTGCGTGACCTCGAACAGCTCAAGCATCGGGGCAAGCGATGAAGGATCCACGCATCCAGGCCCATATCCAGCGCCTGCATGACGAGTTCGTCCCGTTTGCCGACACGCTGGCGCTGATCGCCGAGCTGTACGACTACACCCCCACCGCCTTCAGCAATGGTGTGGGGGAAGATCGGCTCGACAGCCCGGCCGGGGTCAACGAAGGTTCCTGCAAGGTGTTCGCCTTCGCCCGGCTTAACGGCCTTTCCAAGGCCGAAACCCTGGCCTGCTTCGGTGAGCACTACCAGGCTGTGCTAAACGACCCCGCGGGGATCGGGCACCCCAATATCCGCCTGTTCATGCGCCATGGCTGGGAGGGGATCCGCTTTGACGGGGAACCTCTTTGCCGTGGTTAACCAGGAGCAACAGCATCCTGGCCTTTTCACGTGCGTTCATTGGCTTCTCAGGCTATTCACGCCTGAGTTGAACCATTAAAATTTGACTAGGTTGCGCTCTGCATTCCTTAACATTGCAGATGCTTCGCCTTTCGATATGCAGGGATGTTTCATCATGACGAACCCGAACCTGACTCCCCATGAGCGGGAAGTTGCCCAGATCATCATCGACGCCCTCAACCTGGAGGACATCCAGGCCGACGAGATCGATCCCGCTGCCCCCTTGTTCCGCGAGGGTCTGGGGCTCGATTCCATCGATGCGCTGGAGATTGCCCTAGCCATCAGCCGTCGGTACGGCTTTCAGCTCCGTTCCGATTCGCCTGACAACATGCGCATCTTCTCCTCGTTGCGCGCGCTGAGCGCGCACATTGCCAGCCAGTCGGCCTGACGACTCATCGGCTTTCGCGCTCTCATCTATGCGCTGGCCACTCCTGCTTTTTATCGCCTTTCCCCTGGCGAGCCATCTAGCCGCGAGCAGGGGATCGGCGGTCGGCGCCACCCTGGCTCTTGGGCTCTTGGTCCTGCCCGGGGTGCTGGGGGCCATCCGGGCAGGCGGGACGGTCAGGGGATGGTTTGCCCTCCTGCCCCTTCTATTTCTCGGGCTGGGGGCGTGGAGCGGGATGGCGCTTACATGGCTGTTTTATGTCCCGGTCATCCTTCCCCTTGGGTTGATGCTCCTGTTCGCCTCAAGCCTTATTCCTGGACGGACGCCATGGGTGACAAGGATTGCAAGTCAGCTTGAAGGTCCCCTCTCGCCCAAGGCGATCCGCTACACCCGCGCGGTGACCCTGGTATGGGTCGTCGTGTTTGCACTGCTTGGATTCGGTGCTCTCTATCTCGCCCTGTTCGCGACGGTCGAACTCTGGTCCTTGTTCACCAATGGCTTCAACTACCTGTTGATCGCCTTTGTTTTCATTGCCGAGTTCATGGTACGGAGACGGGTCCTACGGGGCGAGGCCAACCCCGACTTCGGCGCCTTCCTCCGCGGGATGGGGCAGATACGCGCGGGCAGCAGACCATGAAAACGACGCGTTTGAACACCCCCTTGCTCGATTCTTCCGGGGGCGAGGAGGTGGTCTTCAGCAGCCGCGGCCAGCACCTTTCCCGCCGGGATTTTCTTGCCCTTGCGCATGGCGTGGCTGCCCGCCTGAGAGGGGCCACGCGGGCCGTCTTCAACCTGTGTGAGGATCGCACCCAGTTTGCCGCAGGGCTGGTTGGCGCCTTGGAAGCAGGTGTCACCACGCTGCTTCCGCCCAACCGGGCGCCCCGTACCCTTGAGCAGCTCTCGGCCGATTGGCCTGGCGCCCTGTTCGTGGATGACGATTTCATCCGGCAGACACTACCGCGTGTGCCCGAGGGGTCAGCTTCTGTCGACCCGGAACTCGATGCGGTCATCCTTTACACGTCCGGCAGTACCGGAACCCCTAAGCCGCAGCCCAAGCGCTGGTCAGGGCTTCTGGCCGGCAGCCAACGCATCCATGCGCGGCTTGCTGCGCTGGTCGGGGGACTGGATGGCCTGCACCTGGTCGCAACCGTGCCTCCCCAGCACATGTTCGGCTTGGAGACGTCCATCCTGCTGCCGTTGCATCACGCGCTGTCCGCTTTCTCGGGGCGCCCGTTTTATCCTGCGGACGTGGCTGACACCCTCGCCACGCTGCCCGAACCTCGTGCACTCGTGACAACCCCCCTGCATCTGCGCGCCTGCATTGAGGCAGGGGTGAAGTGGCCCAAGCTGGAATTCATCCTCTCGGCCACGGATGTGTTGCCCCTGGAACTCGCTCAGCAGGCAGAGGCCGTGATGGGAGCCCCGGTCCTTGAGATCTACGGCAGTAGCGAAACGGGGGCCGTCGCCACGCGCCGAACGGCTTGCGGCGAAGCCTGGCGCCTGCTGGATGGATTGCATCTCGAGATGACGGCGAGCGGGCCTCGTTTGCATGGGGTCGGCCCTGCGCCTTTGGCACTCAACGACAGGATTCAGCTGTTGGGTGACGAGCACTTTGAACTCCTCGGCCGTGACAGCGACCTGGTCAATGTTGCCGGCAAGCGGGCATCGCTCGCGGATCTCAATCTCAAGTTGCGCCAGATCGAAGGTGTCGAGGATGGAGTGATCTTCATGCCTGAGGGAGGAGAGCGCCCCGCCGGCCTCGTGGTGGCGCCCGGGCTCCCCACGCGTGCTGTCCTCAATGCCTTGGCCGAGCATGTCGACCCGGTGTTCTTACCCCGGCCGCTGTACAGGGTCAACGCCCTGCCGCGCAACGAGACAGGCAAGCTCGCACACCAAGACGTGCTGCGATTGTTCGATCAGCAACGGAGGCCCGGATGAGGGTTTGGAGAGAAACCACCCTGCTCGAAGCTGAGCATCCGACTCTTGCAGGCCACTTCCCCGGCAACCCCCTTGCGCCGGGCGTGCTTCTGCTAGACCGGGTCCTGCAGGCCGTGGCGCGGGGCTGGCCCCGGTGCCGGGTCCGTGGCCTGCCACAGGCCAAATTCGTGCAGCCCTGGCGCCCTGGTGAGCACCTCGACATCGTACTGGAGGAGTCGACTCCGGGACGTCTCAGCTTTGTCTGCCAACATGCGGGACAACCGGTGGCGCACGGCCTGTTAAATGTTGAGATCAACGAGGATCGATCTTGAGTCGTCAGTGGTTGACCGAACGCGAACGTGGCGCGCCGTGGCTCGTCCGCCTCATGCTCTGGATAGCCTTGAACATGCCGCGTGGTGTCGCTCGCCTAGTGCTGTTGCCGATTACCGCCTACTTTTACGTCGCCGCACCGCGCGCCCGGCTGGCTTCCAAGCGTTTTCTTGCCCGCGCCCTCAGACGCCGGGCGACTTCGTGGGACAGCCTGCGGCATTTACACACCTTTGCCGCGACGATCCTTGATCGAGTCTATTTCCTCACTGGAAAGCTCGAGCGCTTCGATATCCACCTGCACGGTTTCGAAGCTCTTCGCCAACGGGCGAAGGACGGGGAGGGGGCCCTGCTGATCGGTGCCCACCTGGGAAGCTTCGAGGCCCTGCGCGCCCTGGCAGTCGAGGACGATGCCATTCGCCTCAAGGTACTGATGTACGCGGATCACAACCAGGTGATCTCGCGCCTCCTGCATCAACTCAATCCAGCCGTGGCCGAGACGATCATTCCTCTCGGCCCCTTCGACAGCCTGCTCAAGGTCAGGGAATGCGCCGACGAGGGCTACTTGATCGGCCTGCTCGGCGACCGGGTGGCAGAGAGCGACAAGTCAGTATGTTGTCCCTTTCTGGGCAAGGAAGCATCCTTCCCCGCAGGCCCCATGATCCTCGCGCACAGCCTTCGCCTGCCGTTATTTCTTGTGTTTGGCCTTTACCAAGGCGGCAACCGCTATGACCTGCACTTCGAACCCCTCGTGGAGCGAGTCGACCTCGGTCGGCCGCATGATCCAGCCAAGCTGCAGCACTATGTCCGCCTCTATGTGGAACGGCTCGAGTACTACACAAGGCTTTCGCCCTATAACTGGTTCAATTTCTACGATTTTTGGAATGAGGACACGAAGTCTCATTAACTTGATTCTGCTTGGAGCGCTCCTTACAGGAGGCTCAGCCATGGCAGCAGAGAACCTTGAGGAGCTGATGGCGGCTTTCGCCACCCGGCAGGAAACGGCGGCCCGGTTTGAGGAGGAGAGGCACCTTTCGGCACTGGCCAGCCCTGTGGTCTTGCGCGGTCGGTTGCAGTTCAGGGCACCCGACCAACTGATCAAGGTGGTCGAGACTCCCGTCCGTGAGGACTATGTCCTTGAAAAGAACACCCTGACCATTGAGCGCGATGGCAAGCTGAGTCGCATCGACATCGACACTCATCCCGCCCTGCGAGCCATAGCGGAGGCATTCCGCGCCACCCTCTCGGGAGACTTGGCCAGTTTGCGTCGCTATTTCGAGGTACGTTTCAGCAAACAAGGTCAGGATGCCTGGAGCCTCGAGCTGACACCTCTGGATCGCCGCGTGGCCGACCAGGTTGAGCGCTTGAGCCTTCAGGGCAGGGGAGCGCTGCTTCTGCGGGCCGTGACTCATGAACGTGGCGGCGATCAGAGCGACATGCGCATTCTCCCGCCATGAACCTGAAGCGCGCACTCCCCCCGCTGGTCTGGCTTCTGACCATGGGGTTCGTTGTGGCCTGGCTGAGCACCCGGCTCGAAGTGACCCACGATCTCTCCGTCTTTCTGCCTGCCGGAAGTTCCACGGAGGAGCAACTCCTTCTGGGGGAGTTACGGGCTGGGCACGCCGCACAGTTGATCCTGCTGTCGATCAGTGGTGGCGATGCCCCCCAGCGCGCCCATGCAAGCAAACAGTTGGCTGCCGCACTGCGGGGTTACAGCCTCATTGCTGAGGTCGCCAATGGCGACCGGCAGACCGGCCTTGAGCTGGATGGTGAGCTGTTGGCCTACCGCTTCCTGCTTAGCCCCCTGGTGGTGCCCGCCCTGTTCGAACAGGAGCAGTTACATCAGGCCCTACAGCAGCGACTGGCCGAGCTTTCCAGCGGACTCCCCCTACTGGACAAGCGTTGGCTTGCCCACGATCCGGTCGGGCTTCTCCCTTCCTTGCTGCAGGGGTGGCAGGGGGGGTTCAATCCCACACAGGAGCATGGGGTATGGTGCGATCCCGCCGGCCAGCAGGCGCTTCTGATGGTGCACAGCACCGCAGCGGGATTTGATCTTGAACAGCAACAGGCGGTCATCGACGCGATTCAAAAGGCATTTGAGGAGGTGAAAGGTGCATCCGACCTGACCCTGCGTATGACTGGCCCGGCGGTGTTCGCGGTCAAGTCGCGTGAGATCATCAGCACAGAGATTCGCCGCCTCAGCCTATGGACGAGTATTGCGGTGGCATTCATCCTCCTCGTGGCTTACCGATCGTGGAAGGTTGCACTCCTGAGCGTCGTTCCGCTCGCAACCGCCCTGATGGTGGGCATCGCCGTGACCGCCCTCCTTACAGGGCCGATCCATGGTATCGCTCTGGCCTTCGGCATGGTGTTGCTCGGGCTGACGGTCGATTACCCGCTTCACCTGTTCAGCCAACATCGGAAAGGCTCCACTCTGGCTGAGGCCGCACATTCCATCGCCACCCCCATGGCGATCAGCGCCCTGACCACCGCAATGGCCTTCGCAGTCCTGGCCCTGAGTGACTTTCCCGGGCTGGTCCAGCTCGGGGTGATGACTGCATCTGGGCTGCTGGCTGCAGCCATCACCACCCTCTGGGTCCTGCCAGCCCTGACAGGCACATTCCCGGACCGCCGCGTGGTGCGTCCTGAAAAACTGGCGCGCGCCTTGGCTTCCCCTCATCGCACAGCAGTTCGCCTGTGGTTCTTGGCCGGGGCTGCTGCCCTGGCCGTGGGGTACAGCCTGACCATCTCAGCGCCATGGGAGGACGATCTGGGCGCCTTGAGCCCCATTCCGTCCGCCGATCGCCTACAGGATCAAGCATTGCGCCAAGCGCTTGGCGCACCGGACGTCCGTCATCTGCTCCTGGTGAAGGGACAGGATCTGGAGCAAACCCTCCAACAAAGCGAAATGCTCATCCCGCTATTGGATGATCTCGTCAGGGAGGGCGTCATCCAGGGGTTTGATCTTGCAGCCCGCTATCTGCCGAGTCAGGCCACCCAGGAGGCCAGGCGCAAGGCGCTTCCTTTGCCGGATGAACTGTATGCAAGGCTTACCCGGGCAGGGGAGGGTCTGCCCTTCCGCACCGGCCTGTTCGCACCGTTCATCGCCGATGTCGAGCTTGCGCGTGATCTACCCCTGCTCAGAAAAGAAGATCTAAGCGGTACCCCGCTTGGTTTGCGTGTTGACAGCCTGCTGCGCCAGGATGCCGATGCCTGGACGGCGCTGGTCGTGTTGCGCGGGGTTTATTCCCCCACACGCCTGGCTGAAACCTTGGGGCCTGTTCGTCCTGCCTATGTCCTGGCGCTGGATCTCAAGCAGGACACCGAAGCCATGGTGGCACGCTTCCGCACTGAAACACTGGCCAATAGCGTAATGGTTGGTGTGGCCATCCTTCTGGCCCTCCTGCTCTGGCTGAGGTCGCCTGCCGCCCTCATCCGTGCCATCATTCCCGTTTTTGCAGCCATGGCGTTGACTGTGGCTGCCCTGCTGGCTTTGGGGGAGGCACTGACCCTGTTCCATCTGATCTCCCTGCTGCTCGTGCTGGGGATCGCGATCGACTATGTGGTTTTCCTCCAGTCCCACGGCGGCAACGCATCGTCGTTGGCGCATACCCTGCATGCCTTATTGGCCTGTGTGGCATCGACGACTGTCGTCTTCGCTTTGCTGGCCGGATCGCCTATCCCGGTGCTCCACGCCATCGGACTGACCGTCAGCCTCGGCGTGCCGCTGGCACTCGGCGCTGCCTTATTGATGGGCCCCCGGGGGGGGCATTGAATCAACCTTGATGCCGCAACGACGCATGAAGCTCCTAAGCATCGCCGACTACACCCTTACCAACGCCTTTGGAGCAGGCAGGACAGCCTCGCTCAGCGGCTTGCGCGGGGGGCGTTCCGCCCTGCGCCCGATCGATCTGGAGGAACCCACCCCGAAAACCTGGATCGGGCGGGTGGACGGGGTGGAGGATGTTTCCCTTCCAGCCTCCCTTGCTGGTTACGACTGCCGAAATAACCGACTTGCCCTCCTCGCTTTGGAACAGGATGGCTTCCTCGAGGGTGTCAGGCGCGCCATCGCCCGACACGGCGCCACGCGGATCGGCGTGTTCCTCGGCACCAGCACCTCCGGCATCGAACGCACCGAGCATGCTTACGCATCTTTACCTGACCAAAAACATCTCCCGGTAGGTGAGCACGATCATGCCCTGACGCACAATATGGCGGCCACGGGGCGCTTCGTGCGCGAATGGCTGGGCCTGCGCGGCCCCATGCACGTCATTTCCACCGCCTGCTCATCCAGCGCAAAGGTCTTCGCGACCGCTTGGCGACACATCCAGGCGGGTCTCTGCGATGCGGCCCTGGTGGGTGGGGTCGATAGTTTGTGCCTCACCACACTTTATGGCTTCAATGCACTGGAACTCCTTGCCTCCGGCCCCTGCCGTCCGTGGGATCGCGACCGTGCTGGCATCTCCATCGGCGAGGGGGCCGGTTTTGCCCTGCTCGAGCCGGCTGCGGAAGGCATCGGCCTGATCGGCTATGGCGAAAGCAGCGATGCCTACCACATGTCCACACCACACCCCGAGGGACTGTGGGCCGCGCGGGCCATGCAGGATGCCCTCGATCGCTCAGGACTCTCCCCGTCGGATATTGATTACGTCAACCTGCATGCGACCGGTACGCGTGCCAATGATCAGGCGGAGGACCAGGCGATGAGGGCCGTCTTCGGGGGCAAGGTCTGCTGCAGCGGGACCAAGGGTGGCACCGGCCACACCCTCGGTGCGGCCGGCATGATCGAGGCCCTGTTTGCCTGCATGGCGATCGAGCACGGTTTCGTGCCGGGGATGCCGACCCTTGGCCAGCCCGACCCTAGCCTGCACACCCCCGTCGTAGTCAATGCGCGCGAGCAGCGGGTGGACTATGCCATGTCGAATTCGTTCGGTTTTGGCGGCAGCAACTGCAGCCTGGTCTTCGGGAGGATTGAGGCATGAAGGTCCGGATCGCAGGCGTGGGGCTGATCGCTCCAGGACTGGAAGGCTGGCAGGCATCCATCCCTGTTCTGGCCGGGCGGGCACCCTACAGCCCATCGCCCTTTGAACCGAAGGCCCCAGCCTTCTGCCCGCCGAACGAGCGTCGGCGAATGACCCCCGTGATCCGGATTGCCCTGCAGGCGGCTCTGGAGGCCATGGGCGACGAGCATGTGGATCTGTCCACCGTGTTCGCGAGCAGCGAAGGGGACTTGGGGGTCATCGACCACCTCTGTACCGCGCTCGCTGAGCCGCACCGTCCCGTTTCTCCCACCCAGTTCCACAACTCGGTGCACAATGCTCCTGCGGGCTATTGGCATCTCGGGCGGAAATCACATGCGGCATCCACCAGTCTTTCCGCCGGGGAGGCGAGCTTCGCCTCCGGGCTGATGGATGCGATGAGCCTGGTGCATACCGAAGCCCGGTCCGTGCTCCTCGTGGCGTACGACGGTTCCACCCCTGAGCGCTTGCATCCTTTGTGTCCTATCGACCAGCCCTTTGCCTGCGCCCTCGTGCTGCAACCTTGGGCGTCGAGGTCAGGTGGAGTCTGGCTTGAGCTTGGGGCCATCACCGCGGAGCCCTCTGACACCCTTGCGGCAGATCCTGCGCTGGAGGGCCTGCGCCTTGCCAACCCCTCCGCGCGGGCGCTGCCCCTGCTGTGCGCCATGGCCATCGGCTCGGAGAGGTCGGTGCGACTTCCCTACCTGGATGGCAGCAGTGTCACGCTCGGGCTGGCCGTATGATCCTGGATCAGGAAGCCATACGAACCCTCATACCTCATGCAGGGGGGATGTGTCTGATTGAACGCGTCCTTGCTTGGGATGCGGTCCAGATCCAGTGCGAGACGAACAGCCATCGGGCGGCTGATCTCCCTCTTCGTGAGGCCGGCCGCCTGGCAGCGATCTGTGCGATCGAATACGGTGCACAGGCCATGGCGATCCACGGCGGGCTGTTGGCCCAGGCGGCCGGCGAGCCGGTGGGGCAGGGCGGCTATCTCGCCGCCGTTCGCGGCGTGCACCTCCATCGGGACACCCTGCACGACATCAAACACCCCCTACGCATCCATGCCAGCCGCCTGGGGGGCGCGGGAGGAAGTTTCATTTATGCCATCCGCGTCGAGGCCGGCGGCGAACCGGTCGCCGAGGCTCGCGTGACGGTCATGCCCAAGCCAGGAGAACACCATCCATGAAACGCGCACTCGTCACGGGCGGAAGCGGAGACATCGGCCAAGCCATCTGCCGCCGGCTGGCCCGCGACGGCTATCACGTGATCGTGCACGCGAACTCGCGCCCGGAAAGGGCAGCCGCGGTAGTCGAAGTCATTCTTGCAGAAGGTGGGCGCGCCGAGGCCACGGTATTCGATGTCACGGACACCGAGGCGGCCCGTACGGGCCTTGAGGGACTTCTCACCGCTGGCCCGATCCAGACGGTGGTGTGCAATGCCGGCATCCACCGCGACGCCCCGCTTGCCGGCATGGCCCCGGCAGCCTGGCACGAAGTCATCGACGTGTCGTTGAACGGCTTCTACAACACACTCCACCCTCTGTTACTGCCGATGATCGGTACGCGTTGGGGACGGGTCATCGCTATGTCATCCGTGGCCGGCATCATGGGCAACCGGGGGCAGGCCAACTACGCCGCGGCCAAGGCGGGTCTGGCAGGTGCGGTCAAGTCTCTGGCCATTGAACTTGCCTCACGTGGCATCACCGCCAACGTGGTTGCACCCGGAGTGATCGAGGGCTCGATGACGGAGGATGTGTTCGACCGTGAGCGCATCCAGGCCTTGGTACCGATGAAGCGGGCGGGGCGACCGGAGGAGGTCGCGAGCCTCGTGGCCTTCCTGGCCTCGGAAGAGGCTGCCTATATCTCGGGACAGGTCATTTCCATCAACGGAGCCATGGCCTGAGCAAGTAGATTTGCCGCTCTTCCCAAGATCTGCTTCGGGCAGTGGAAGATCCACCACTGAAAGTCAGGCTTCGATCTGTCCTCCGCTGATTCGGAGACCCAAGGAGCAAGCCCGCGGACAGGCAAAAGGATGAAGCATCACATGAAATTCAGCGTTGTCATTCCGGCTTATAACGAGGTCGCCACCATCGCCGCGGTCGTAGGCCAGGTGCGTGAGCATGCCTCAAGCATCATCGTCGTCGATGATGGCTCCGTGGATGGGACGGCCCAGGTACTGGCCGGGCTGCCGGTACAGGTCATCCGCAACGAGGCCAACCTGGGTAAGGCCGCGAGCCTGTGGCGTGGGGCGCGCGTGGCCATCGAGCAGGGGGCAGAGGCCATCGTCACGCTTGATGGCGATGGTCAACATCCTCCCCATCACATCGCAAGCCTCGTCACCGTGGCCCAGCGCTATCCGGACAGCATCGTCGTGGCGGCGCGCTTGAATAGGCGCGATAAGGCACCGCCCATGCGCCGGTTCGCCAATAAGTTCGCTGATTTCTGGATATCCTGGGCTGCGGGCCAGAGAATGGTTGATACCCAGTCCGGCTTCCGCATCTATCCTGCCCAAGCCTTTGATCTTGTCAGCCCTGGCCCGGACAGGCGTACCGGCTTCGTGCTTGAGAGCGAGATCCTGATCGAGGCCTCGCATGCGGGGATCCGCACCCTGCAGATACCGATCGAAACCATCTACCCGGAAGACCGGCGCGCCAGTCATTACCGCCCCCTGGAAGATACCTGGGCGATCGTGCGCATGGTGGGGGGGAAACTCCTGCGGCGCGGAATGTATATTCCGGGGCTGCTCAGCGCCTTGCGCAGTCCGGCGGGAATCATCGCCCCTGCGAGACTGGAAAGCCTGCGGAACGATGATTAGGATATGTACCGATCGCTGCCTTTCCAGCAGCGGTCATGAACCATAACCAAGACAGGGAATGAAGGACATGTTGGGTAAGAAAACGCTAGCCGCCGTTATCATCCTCTCGACCGTAACCATGATGGGGTGCAAGTCTGCGCCGGTACAGGATGTGGTCGATGCCCCGGTGACCACCAGCACGCAGAAGTACACGCAGGATGATGTGCGCAGGGCCATCCTCGATGCCGGCGCAAGGCTCGGTTGGCAGATGAAGGATGTGGACAATGGCCACATGCTTGGCACCTTGATGCTGCGTAGCCACATGGCGCAGGTCGATATCCTCTACACCAAGCAGAATTACACCATCAAGTACAAGAACAGCACCAACCTCGATTACGACGGCCAGAACATTCACAGCAACTACAACGGCTGGGTTCAGAATCTGGACAAGGCCATCCGTGCCAACCTCGCCGCCATGTGATCTCCACCTGAGCACCCGTTTCCTTTTAACCCCTCCTCCGCGAGGGGTTTTGTGTTTGTTCCCATGCCACTCCCCCCACCACATCAACCTAGGGTCGCCCTGCGGGACATCGGACCTGACGGACTGTTCACCTTGTTCCTCTCCCACGTCGCCTTCATCGTAAGCGGGGGGCTGCTGTTCATGATCCTGTGCTTACGGGTATTGCAAGTCGCCCGCCAGGCGACGACGAATCCACCTGCAGCAGGGGCCTGTCTGGTCTTCGGCATGCGCCTGAGGGATGATGGGAGAGTGCCTGACCCCTACCTTCTGCGGCTTGAGCGGGCTTATCTCCTCCATCGTGCCCGGCCTGCGCTGGATCTCATCCTCTTGGGCGGCCGGACGGGCAGTCACGATATCTCCGAATCGGGCGCGGGCAGGGATGTATTGCTCTCTCTTGGCGTGGGAGACGAACACATTCACATTGAGGAAAGCTCGCGACACACGTTGGAGAATATCTACAACGTGCAAGCCATGTGGGAAAACCAGCAAGACGTGATCTTGCTCAGTAATCGCTATCATCTGGCCAGATGTCTCTATATGGCCCGAGGATTTGGGTTGAGGGCCCATCCTTGTGCAGCCGAGGATGTGTTCCATGAAACACCGGGACAATGGCTGCTGTGCCTGAAGGAGGCCTATCTCCTTCATTGGTATGTCGTTGGCCGGGGTTGGGCATGTTTGACTTCGAACCGTACCATGCTGGGGAGGATAGGATCATGTCGGCCCGCTCCATGAATGGTGCCATCATCCTCATACTCCTGCTTACCTCCATTGTCCTTCTGCTTGGGGGGTGTGCTGCCTATCGGTACTGGCCCGGCGCCCCTATGAGTCAGGACACCGCGGGCATGACCGGGCGCCACAAGACGCTCGTCGTCTTCCTTCCGGGTATTGAGGATTCCGCACAGGACTTCCGCAAGCACGGCTTCCACGAGGCCCTTCGCCGCCACGGGGTGGAGGCTGATACAGTCGCCGTCAATAGCCATGTCGGCTATTTCCTTTCAGGCAGGATTGTCGATCAACTGCACGAAGACGTGATTTTGCCTGCCCGCGCGCAGGGTTATTCGGATATCTGGCTGGTGGGGGTCTCTCTCGGCGGGCTGGGGAGTCTGCTTTATGCCAAGGAGCATCCGGAAGAAATCCGCGGGATTGTGCTGCTGGCCCCGTTCCTCGGGCGCAGGAATGCCATTGCACGCCTGGTAAGCGAAGGGTCCCCCAAGCATCAGGACTCCTGGATGGATTTCATGCCTGAGGGCTTCGAGCCGGAGCTATGGGCCTGGCTGGAAGAGAACGCACGCAATCCATCCGCCCCGCCCATCTTCATGGGCTACGGAAGCTTGGACAAGCTGGTCTATGGACATCTAGCCCTGCAAAGGCTGCTGCCTGCCGAGCGCGTTCTCGCCATTCCGGGCGACCACAGCTGGCCGACCTGGACGCGCCTGTGGGATGGCCTGCTGGAGCGCGGTGTACTCGGCAAAGGCGCCATGGCCACGCGCTCATGAGCGTGCGGCCAACCCTCCCAGCGCGCTGTCGATGTCATCGATCATGGCCCGCAGGGTCATGTTCTGTAGCGCAAGGGTCTGATCCATGCGCGCCATGGCGTCGTCATCGTCCGCCTGCTCGAGCGGTTCGAGCAGCACATCGGTGGGTTTGAGGCTGCGCAGCACGCCTGCGGCATCCAGCACGAAGCTCATCCGGTCGCGCCACACCAGGCCCAGGCGGGTCACCTTCTTGCCCGAGGCCAGGTGGACCTTGACCTCCTCCGCGGTGAGATCGTGCTTGCGCAGGGTGGCGGTGCCACCTTCTTCCTCCTGAGCGGTGAGGACGCAGGTCTGGTCCAGTTCAAAGCCCTCGGGAAGCTGGCGGGTGGCGAGCCAACGGGTCATGGTTGCGCCCCAGTCTTCCTGGGTGCGCCAAGGGGCGACGGGGAGGGTGCCGGTGGCCTGACGGAGGGCGCCGAGCAGGGCCTCGGCCTGCTTACTGGCCGCACTGTCCACCATTACCCAGCCGCGCTCGGCGTCGATGCTTGCGAACATGCGGCGACGGCGCGGAATCAGGCGCGGCAGCAGGGCGTGCTCGATCCCTTCGCGCATCTCCTTCTTCTCGCGCGATCCCGGGGCATGGCCCTCCCGGGCCTCGTATTCCAGCACCTTCTCGGCCAGCTGCTCGCGCACAAAGCCCCCCGGCAGGCGCTTCTCTTCGCTCACCCAGCGCACCGTCCACACGCCCTCTGCGGCATGCACGAAGGCCTGCGCCTTGGGCCCGAGCACCGGCTCGAAACCGTGGCTGGCAAGCTCCAGGGGGCCGCAGGGACGGAATGGGTGATGGCCGAGTGCGGCCTCCAGGTCATCGAGCCCGAAGGGCAGGGGGGCGGTCAGGGGGTAGAGACTCAGGGCGCGGAACCACATGGCGGCATCGTCGTTGCATGGCGGGGCCAAGGATTATCCGGGCGCCGAACGCGCGGGGCAAACACGGTTATACTGCCGCATCCGTTTGTCACGAAGAGCCCGGCCCGCGTCCCATGAGCACTGACGATCGCACCATCCGCCTCGCCGATTACCGTCCGCCCGCCTGGCGCATGCCCCGCATCGAGCTGACCTTCGAGCTCGATCCCGAGAGCACCCTCGTCCACGGCCAGCTGCACCTCGAGCGTGCCGACGGGGGGCAGGGGCCGCTGGTGCTCGATGGTGAGGCGCTGGAGCTGGTGCGCATCGCCATCGACGATGCGCCGCTCAGCCCCGATGCCTATGCCCTGACGGAGGCGGGGGGGCTCGTGATTCATCAGCCGCCCGAGCGCTTGACCCTCTCCATCACCACGCGCATCCGCCCCTCCGCCAATACCAGTTGCATGGGGCTGTATCTCTCCAACGGCATCTTCACCACCCAGTGCGAGCCGGAGGGCTTCCGCCGGATCATGTACAGCCTGGACCGGCCGGATGTGCTGTCGATCTACACCACGCATGTGGTGGCCGATCCCGCCCGTTACCCGGTGCTGCTCTCCAACGGCAACCTTGTCGGTGAGACGCTGCTGGCAGATGGGCGCAAGCAGGCCACCTGGCACGACCCCTTCCCCAAGCCGACCTACCTCTACGCCCTGGTGGCGGGGGATCTCGGCGTGCTGCGTGATCGCTTCGTCACTATGAGCGGGCGCGAGGTGGCGCTGGAGATCTATGCCGAGCACCACAACGTGGACAAACTCGGCCACGCCATGCAGTCGCTCATCAAGGCGATGACGTGGGACGAGGAAACCTACGGCCGCGAGTATGACCTCGAGCGCTACATGATCGTCGCGGTGGAGGACTTCAACGCCGGGGCGATGGAGAACAAGGGGCTCAACATCTTCAACGCCAAGTACGTGCTGGCGCGCCCGGAGGTGGCCACCGACAGCGATTATGAGGCGATCGAGAGCGTCATCGCCCACGAATACTTCCACAACTGGTCCGGCAACCGGGTGACCTGCCGCGACTGGTTCCAGCTCTCGCTCAAGGAAGGCTTCACCGTCTTCCGCGATCAGGAATTCTCCGCCGACATGGGCGCGCGCGCCTGCCGGCGGATCGAGGATGTCAATGTGCTGCGCACCTGGCAGTTCGCCGAGGATGCCGGCCCCCTGGCGCACCCGGTGCAGCCGCCGGAATACCAGGCGATCGATAACTTCTACACCACCACGGTCTACAACAAGGGCGCGGAGGTGGTGCGCATGCTCAAGAACCTGCTCGGCTGGCCGACCTTCCGCAAGGGCAGCGACCTGTACTTTGCCCGCCACGACGGCCAGGCCGTCACCATCGAAGACTTCGTCAAGGCCATGGAAGACGCCTCCGGGCGCGACCTGAGTCAATTCCGCCGTTGGTATGTGCAGGCCGGCACCCCACGTGTCACTGCAAGCGGGGCGTATGACGCCGAAGCCCAGCGCTATACCCTGACCCTGCGCCAACATACCCCCCCCACACCCGGCCAGCCGGAAAAGGCGCCCTTCGTCATCCCCATCGACATGGCCCTGCTTGACCGCGAGGGAAAACAACTCGCCGAGGGCGTGCTCGAACTCACCGCGGCGGAGCAACACTTCGTCTTCGAGGGGATGCCTGAGCGCCCCGTGCCCTCCCTGCTGCGCGGATTCTCCGCCCCGGTGCGCATCGACTTCCCCTACACGGCGGAGGAGCTTGCCTTCCTCATGGCGCGGGACGACGACGACTTCAACCGCTGGGAGGCCGCCCAGCGCCTGATGACCCGCGTGCTGCTTGGCCTCATCGACGATGTGCAGGCCGAGCGCGAGCTCGTCCTCGATCCCAAACTGAGCACCGCCTGGGGCCATGCGCTGCATGACGCCAAGCTCGATGCACGGATGAAGGCCGACCTGTTGACCCTGCCCTCCGAGGCCTGGTTGGCCGACCAGTGCGAGGTGGTGGACCCGCACGCCATCCACACGGCGCGTGAATTCCTCCGTCGCGCCCTGGCGGAGGCCTGGGAGGATAGCCTGCTCGCCGTGTACCACACCCAGCAGGAGCCAGGCGCCTACGAGCCCACCCCGGAAGCCATCGGCCGCCGACGTTTGAAGAACTTCTGCCTGAACATGCTGATGGCGCTGGATCATGACACGCACCATGCGCTGGCCACCCATCAATTCCGCGTGGGGCACAACATGACCGATGTCCTCGCAGCCCTGCAGAGCATCGCGCACAGCGCTTGCGCTGAACGCAGCTCGGTGCTCGCAGCCTTCGAGGCCCGTTGGGCCCATGAATCGCTTGTGATGGACAAGTGGTTCAGCATCCAGGCCACCAGCCCCCTGCCGGGTACGCTGGACGAGGTGAAGCGTCTGATGGGGCACCGTGCCTTCCACCTGGCCAACCCGAACAAGGCTCGGGCCCTGATCGGCAGCTTCGCCCGCGCCAACCCGGTCGCTTTCCACGCCCCGGACGGCTCGGGCTACCGCTTCGTGGCCGAGCAGGTGCTGAAGCTGGATGCCCTCAACGCCCAGGTCTCCGCGCGCATGGCGGGGGCCTTCCAGCAGTGGCGGCGTTTCGATCCCCAGCGTCGCGGCTTGATGCGTGATGCCCTGCGGTTCCTCGCTGCGCAGTCGATCTCGGTCGAACTGCGCGAGGTGGTGGAGAAAAGCCTCGCTGAGGACGCCTAACCCGCATGTGGTGCTGGTCTGCTAACATTCAGCTTTCACGCGATCCCTTTGAAGCTCTGCGCGCATGAACCCGAACTATCTCGATTTTGAACAGCCCATTGCCGAACTCGAGGCGAAGATCAACGAACTGCGGCTGATGGGCAACGACAGCAACCTCAATCTCGGCGATGAGGTCGAGCGTCTGCGCGCCAAGGCGGATCAGCTGACCCGCTCCATCTTCAGCAAACTCACCCCCTGGCAGGTGTCGCAGATGGCGCGCCACCCGCAGCGCCCCTACACCCTGGATTACGTCAAACACCTGTTCACCGACTTCGTCGAAATGCATGGTGATCGGGCGTTTGCCGACGATGCCGCGATCGTGGGTGGACTGGCGCGCTTCGAGGGCCGTCCGGTGATGATCATCGGCCATCAAAAGGGGAGGGACGTGAAGGAGCGCGCCCGCCGCAATTTCGGCATGCCGCGCCCGGAGGGCTACCGCAAGGCCAAGCGCCTGATGGAGACCGCCGCGCGCTTCGGCCTGCCGGTGTTGACCTTCATTGACACCCCCGGGGCCTATCCTGGCATCGACGCCGAGGAACGCGGCCAGAGCGAGGCCATCGCCCGCAACCTGTTCGTCATGGCCGACCTGCCGACCCCCATCGTCTGCACCGTGATCGGGGAGGGCGGCTCGGGTGGGGCGCTCGCCATCGGCGTGGGCGACCACCTGATGATGCTCCAGTACAGCACCTATTCGGTCATTTCCCCCGAGGGTTGCGCGGCCATCCTGTGGAAGGATGCGGCCAAGGCCCCGGAGGCCGCCGAGGCCCTCGGGATTACCGCACCGCGGCTCAAGGAACTGGGACTGATCGATGAGATCATCGAGGAACCCGCTGGGGGCGCCCACCGCGATGTGCCGTTGCACATGGCCAACGTCAAACAGGCCCTGCTGCGTGCCCTCGACCAGGTCAGTGCCATGCCGATCGACCGGCTGCTCGAGCGCCGTTACCAGCGCCTTATGAGCCACGGCCACTATCTGGACAAGGCCTAAATCCTCCGCCGGCGCGCCGCAGGCCCGACACGGCTAGGGGCATGAACGAGCACGATCCGAGCCTGATCGAGGCCGTTCGCCGTCATATCCCTGCTCATCTACGCCATCGACCCCTGCTCGTCGCCTTCAGCGGGGGTCTGGATTCCTCCGTCCTGCTCCATGTGTTGTCCCGCCTGCGCGAGACGGGCGACCTCGCCGCGCTCAGCGCCGTGCATGTTCATCACGGCCTTCAGACTCAGGCGGATCGTTGGGCTGAACATGCGCAAGAGACCTGTCGGACGCTTGGCATCCCGCTCATCGTCGAACGGATTCAGGTCGCACCGACGGGGGAGGGGATCGAGTCCGCCGCCCGCAAGGCGCGTTATGCCGCCCTGGCCAGGCACCTCGAGCCGGGCGGGGGGCTGGTGACCGCGCATCATCGGGATGACCAGGCCGAAACCTTCCTGCTCCAGCTCATGCGTGGGGCAGGGGTGCGGGGGCTGGCCTCCATGCCGGTCATGGCCCCTTTGGCAGGCGGCTGGCATCTGCGGCCGCTGCTCGACATCGGGCGCGAAACCTTGCATGCCTATGCCTTGGCGCACGGTCTGCATTGGATCGAAGATCCCAGCAACGCCGATCCGCGCCATGCCCGCAACCTCGTGCGTCACCATATCTTCCCGGTTTTGCATACCCACTGGCCCAAGGCCGAAGCGACGCTGGCCCGGGCCGCGCGCCGCATGGCCGTCACCGAGGAACTGCTCGGAGACCTTGGGCGCCTCGACCTTGAGGCTGCCCGCAGTGATCAGGTGGACCGGCTCGATGCCATGGAGCTTGCCCGACTGCCGGATCAGCGCCTGTTCAACGCCGTGCGCACCTGGCTGATCGAACTCGGCCTGTCGTTGCCTCCCGAGCCCCGTCTTGCCGAGATCCGGCGCATGCTGGATGCCCGGGCGGACGCCTTGCCCGTGATCCGCTGGCCGGGAGGCGAGCTACGGCGCTGGCGGGAAGGACTTTATGCCCTGCGTAAACGGGCAAGGCCTCTCGACCCTACGTTTACGCGGATTTTGCACCCAGACACCGTCATGGATTGCCCGGAGCTTGGCTGGCGCGTGATTCCGCACAAGACCATGGGCTCGGGTCTGCGTCTTGCGTCCGTGCCGAGCGAGGGCCTGGTCATGCGTCTGCGCCGGGGCGGTGAAAAGATACGTGTCGCCGGGCAGACGCATCATCATCAAAGCCTGAAAAACCTCTTTCAGGCCTCATCCATCCCGCCATGGGAAAGAGAGCGTTTGCCGTTGTTTTTTATTGGCGACCAACTCGTCCAGGTTGGGGCGTCGTGGATCGATGCCACGCATGCTGCGGGTCCAAACGAGGCGGGCTTGCACATCGTGCTGGAAAGGCTCCCGTGAGCCGCGCTGACGTATCACCATAAACCATCCTAGTAATGACACATAATGTATATTATGTAAAATACTATGCGTTGAATAAGGCAAGGACAGTCATTCATGCATTCGTCCTCCATAGCCCCCTTTCATGACAACGCCCCGTCTTGCGGGGCGTCGTCGTCTCAGCTAGGGCTCGATCTCAGAGCCCACGCATGGAGAGCTTCATCTTGCCCTGCTTGTCGAGCTCCAGCACTTTGACTTTGATGGTCTGGCCTTCCTGCAGGAAGTCGGTGACCTTCTCGACGCGCTGGTCGGCAATCTGGGAGATGTGCAACAGACCGTCCTTGCCCGGGAGGATGTTCACGAAGGCGCCGAATTCGACGATCTTGACGACCTTGCCCTCGTAAATACGCCCGACTTCGACATCCGCTGTGATGAGCTCGATCCGGCGACGCGCCTCGTCGGCAGCCTCCTTGCTGGTGGCAGCGATGGTGATGGTGCCATCGTCGCTGATGTCGATATTGGTGCCGGTCTCCTTGGTCAGGGCCTGGATGGTCGCCCCACCCTTGCCGATCACTTCGCGGATCTTGTCCGGATTGATGCGGAAGGTGGTGAAGCGCGGGGCATGTTCGGAGACGTCCTCGCGCGCCTTGGAGAGGCCGGCATTCATGATGCCCAGGATGTGCAGCCGCCCTTCCCTCGCCTGCTTGAGGGCGACATCCATGATCTCGCGGGTGATGCCGTTGATCTTGATATCCATTTGCAGGGCGGTAACACCCTGCTCGGTGCCCGCAACCTTGAAGTCCATGTCGCCGAGGTGATCCTCATCTCCGAGGATGTCGGACAGTACGGCGAACTTGTCACCCTCCTTGATCAGGCCCATGGCAATGCCGGCCACCGGGGCCTTGAGCGGCACGCCGGCGTCCATCAGGGCCAGGGAGGAGCCGCACACGGTGGCCATGGAGCTGGAACCGTTCGACTCGGTGATCTCCGAGACCACGCGGATGACGTATGGGAATTGCTCCTGGCTTGGCAGTACGGCGCTGACGCCGCGCTTGGCGAGGTTGCCGTGGCCGATCTCGCGGCGCTTGGGCGCGCCGAAGCGACCGGTCTCGCCCACGGAGAACGGCGGGAAGTTGTAATGCAGCATGAACGGCTCTTTGCGCTCGCCCTCGATCGCGTCGATCAGCTGGGCATCGCGTGCGGTGCCGAGGGTGGCGACCACCAGGGCCTGGGTCTCACCGCGGGTAAACAGGGCGGAGCCATGCACACGCGGGAGGATGCCGGTTTTCACCGTGATCGGACGGATGCCCTTGGTATCGCGGCCGTCGATGCGTGCCTCGCCGTTGATGATGCGGGTACGGACGATCTCGGACTCCAGGGCAAACAGGATGTCACCGACCGTCTGGGCATCGCTGCGCGGAGTCTCGCCGCTGCAGAAATGCTCGATGGCCGCAGCGCGGATCTCACCGGTGCGGGCATAGCGCTGCTGCTTGACAGTGATGCGGTAGGCCTCGGCCAGATCTTTTTCGGCAAAGGCGCGGATCTCGGCACGCAGGGCCTCGTCCCGCGCCGGCGGCTGCCAGTCCCAGGGCTCGGCGCCCGCTTCGCGGGCGAAGTCGCTGATCGCCTGGATGGCGGTCTGCATCTGCTCGTGGCCGAAGACCACCGCACCGAGCATGACGTCCTCGGGCAGCTCCTGCGCCTCGGACTCCACCATCAGCACCGCCTCGCGGGTGCCAGCGACGACGAGGTCGAGCTTGGAGGTGGTCAAAGCATGGCGGCCCGGGTTGATGATGTATTCGCCGTTCTCGTAGCCCACCCGGATGGCGCCGATCGGCCCCTGGAAGGGCACACCGGACAGGGCAAGGGCCGCCGAGGCCCCGAGCATGGCGGGGATGTCCGCCGGCATGTCCGGGTCGTTGGCATGCACCACCGCGATGATCTGGACTTCGTTGTAGAAGCCTTCCGGGAACAGCGGACGCAGGGGGCGGTCGATCAGGCGTGCGGTCAGGATCTCGTGCTCGGCCGGCTGGCCCTCGCGCTTCTTGAAGCCGCCGGGGATGCGGCCGGTGGCATAGTAGCGTTCCTGGTAGTCGACGGTGAGGGGGAAGAAATCCTGCCCGGGGCGCGCCTCTTTCTCTGCCACCACCGTGACGAGGACGACGGTGTCGCCCATGCGGACCATGACGGCACCGCTGGCCTGGCGGGCGATCTCGCCGGTTTCGAGCGTGACGGCATGGCCGCCGTACTGGAAGGTCTTGGTGGTGGGTTTGATCACGATAGGTTCCCTTGCGTACGAATGTTCGGGCCTGAAGAGGACCATCCTCTCCAGACCATAAATGTCATGAAGGCGCTGGACCTGCGCCCAACGCCTTCAGTGGGGAGGTTTCCCCTCCCCTCGCCTTCAATACCTGCGGTATTGAACGCATGCTTGTCTGCAAATTACTTACGCAGACCCAGCTTGCCGATCAGCGCCTGGTAACGGTTGACGTCCTTGCGCTTGAGGTAGTCGAGCAGCTTGCGGCGCTGGTTGACCAGGCGGATCAGACCACGGCGGGAGTGGTTGTCCTGTTTGTGGGTGCCGAAGTGCTCGGTCAGTTGCTGAATGCGGCTGGTGATGAGGGCCACCTGAACTTCGGTGGAGCCGGTGTCTTTGCCGTCACGGCCGAATTCGGCAACGATCTTGGCTTTTTCTTCTGCGGTCATGGTCATGCTGTTTACTCCAGGGTCAAAGTTGATGGAAACGCCCGTTCCGCAGATCACTCCGCGAAGGGGTTAAGACAACACCTAGAAGGCTGCAAGCAGCCGCCTGGGTGCCACCCGCCCGTCGTCGAGGACTTCCCCCAGACCCAGGAAGAGGCCGTCCGCCCCGTAGATTCGAAACCAGCCCTCAGGTGGGGCATGGGCGACGAACACGGGGTGACCGTGGCGGATGTGAAACGTGCTGTCGGCATCCAGCGAGATGGCAGGATAACCGGTCAGCGCGGAATCGGTCGGCAGGATAACACGATCGAGGGCGTCCTGCCCCTCTTCGGCGAGCATCTTGAGCTCCTCGAAGGTGTACATCCGAGGATGGTCCATGAACGGGCCGAGCCCGGTGCGGCGGAGCATGGTCACGTGCGCCCCACAGCCGAGCGCCTCGCCGATATCCTCGATGAGGGTGCGCACATAGGCGCCCTTGCTGCAGCGCAGGCTGAGACACAGCTCACAGCCTTCGAGGCGGTCGACGGTGATCCAGTCGAAGCGAACACGGCGCGCGGGGCGTTCGACCTCGATCCCCTTGCGGGCGAGCGCATACAGGCGCTGGCCCTTGTGCTTGAGCGCGCTGTACATCGGCGGGACCTGGTCAACCTCGCCGACAAAGCGGCCCACCACGGCCTCAACCTGCGCAAGATCAAGCGTTGGCACGGGGCGCTCCTCAATCACCTCGCCATCCGCGTCCGCGGTATCCGTGCGCTGCCCGAGCCGCGCGCAGACCGAATAGCTCTTGTCGGCATCGAGCAGCAGGCCCGACACGCGGGTGGCCTTGCCGAAGCAGACGGGAAGCAGGCCGGTGGCGAGCGGGTCCAGGCTGCCGGTATGGCCGGCCTTCTCCGCCTGGAACAGCCGCCGGACCTGTTGCAGGGCGTGGTTGGAGGATATTCCCCTGGCCTTGTCCAGCAGCACGATGCCGTGCAGGGCGCGCCAAGTCTTCTTGCGCGGTGCGGTCAAGCACGGCCCTCGCTGTCATCGTCGCCTGTGGCCTCCTTCCCTTCGCCCGCCTCCTCACCGCGCAGGGCCGCATCGCGCGCGAGCGCGGCGGAGATGACCGCACTCATGTGCGCACCGCGCTCGATGGATTCGTCATAGACGAAGTGCAGTTGCGGCGTGATACGCAGGCGCATCAGGCGGCCGAGCAGGCTGCGCAGGTGAGGTGCGGCCCCGCCGAGCACCTCCAGGGCCACGGTCTTCTGCTCCGGATCCATGGTGGTGAAGAAGACCTTGGCATGCGACAGGTCCGGCGAGACCCGCACGGCGGTCAGCGTCAGCATGCCGAGGCGCGTGTCGCGCACCTCGTCACGGATGAGCTGGGCCAGCTCACGCTGGATCTGGTCGGCGACGCGCTGATGGCGCGGGACATGACGTGCCATGCAGACTCCTTACAGGGTACGGGCCACTTCGACGCGCTCGTAGCACTCGATCTGGTCGCCCGGCCGCACGTCGTTGTAGTTCTTCACCGCAATGCCGCACTCGAAGCCTTCGCGCACTTCCTGGACGTCGTCCTTGAAGCGGCGCAGGGATTCCAGCTCGCCGGTGTAGATGACCACGTTGTCGCGCAGCACGCGGATCGGGTTGCCGCGCTTGACCACGCCCTCGACCACGCGGCAGCCGGCCACCGCGCCGAACTTCGGCGAGCGGAACACGTCGCGGACCTCGGCGGTGCCGATGATGCGCTCGTGCATCTCAGTACCGAGCAAGCCGGTCATGGCCTGGCGCACGTCGTCCAGCATCTCGTAGATGATGCTGTAGTAACGCACCTGCACACCCTGCGCCTCGGCCAGGCGGCGGGCGCCGCCGTCGGCACGGACGTTGAAGCCGATGACCACGGCATTGGAGGCCACGGCCAGGTTGATGTCGGACTCGGTGATGCCGCCCACTGCACTGGCGACGACATTGACCTTGACCTCATCCGTCGACAGCTTGACCAGTGCATCGCGGATCGCCTCGGCGGACCCCTGCACGTCGGCCTTGACCAGCACATTGAGGGTGGCGGTCTCGCCTTCCTTCATCTGGTCGAACAGGTTCTCGAGCTTGGTGGCCTGCTGGGTGGCGAGCTTGCCTTCGCGGGCCTTGGCCTGGCGATGCATGGCCATCTCGCGTGCCTTGCGCTCCTCGTCCATGACCAGGAAGTCGTCGCCGGCGTTCGGCGTGCCGGAGAGACCGAGGATGACCGCGGGGATGGACGGGCCGGCGGATTCGATCGGCTTGCCGTTCTCATCCAGCAGGGCGCGCACACGGCCGTATTCGGTCCCCGCCAGAACGATGTCGCCCTTGCGCAGGGTGCCGCCGCGCACAAGCACAGTGGCGA
The DNA here is from genome assembly GCF_039822285.1 of Thiofaba sp. EF100. NCBI lineage: Bacteria > Pseudomonadati > Pseudomonadota > Gammaproteobacteria > Chromatiales > Halothiobacillaceae > Thiofaba > Thiofaba sp. EF100. The sequence goes on from NZ_JBAJEY010000001.1 coordinate 231,049, forward strand.
CCGGGCCGCGGCCCTTGTCCAGGGTAGATTCAACCACGGTGCCGCGCGCCGGCCCCTCTTCGCTCGCCTTGAGTTCCATCACTTCGGCCTGGATCAGGATCGCATCCAGCAAATCGTCGATGCCCTGGCCGGTCTTGGCCGAGACATTGACGAACTGGGTATCCCCGCCCCAGTCCTCGGGGATGACCGAGAGCTGGACCAGTTCGTTGCGCACGCGGTCCGGGTCGGCCTGTGGCTTGTCGATCTTGTTCACCGCCACGACCAGCGGCACACCCGCGGCCTTGGCGTGGGTGATCGCCTCGCGGGTGGTCGGCATCACGCCGTCGTCCGCAGCCACCACCAGGATGACGATGTCGGTCAGCTTGGCACCACGCGCTCGCATGGCGGTGAACGCCTCGTGGCCCGGGGTATCGAGGAAGGTGATGACCCCCTTGGGGGTTTCGACGTGATAGGCGCCGATATGCTGGGTGATACCACCGGCCTCGCCCGCGGCCACCTTGGCGCGGCGGATGTAGTCCAAGAGCGAGGTCTTGCCGTGGTCAACGTGGCCCATCACGGTGATGATCGGCGGACGGGGCTTGAGCGCACCCTCCGGGATCCCGGCCAGCAGTTCGGCCTCGAGATCGGATTCGGTCAGGGGCTTGGCGATGTGCCCCATCTCCTCGACCACCAGGGTCGCGGTGTCCTGATCGATGGCCTGGTTGATGGTCGCCATCACACCCATGCCGAACAGCACCTTGACCACGTCCACCGCCTTGACCGCCATCTTGGCGGCCAGGTCGGCCACGGTGATGGTCTCGGGGATGGTGACCTCGTGCACGACCGGCGCGGTCGGCATCTCGAAGCCGTGGCGCTGCTGCTTGCCCTGCGGCTTGCCGCGGCGGCCACCGCCGCCACGGCGGACGGCCTCCATCTCGGCGCCAGCAAGTCGCCCTCCCCGACCGCGGTTCTGGGTGGCCTTGGCCCCCGGACCGCGGGGCTTCTCCTCGGCCAGTTCGCGGCGCGAAGGCTCGGCCGGACGCACGCGAGGCTTGGCCTCCGCCGTGGGCTTCGTCACCGCTGGCGCAGCGACGACCGGCTCGACCACAGCGGCGGCCTGCTCCTGCTGGCGCAGGCTCTCCGCCTCGGCAGCCGCACGGCGAGCCTCCTCTTCTGCGCGACGGCGCGCTGCAGCCTCCTCCTCACTGGCGCGGCGGGCCTCCTCCTCGGCCTTGCGGCGGGCCTCCTCCTCGGCACGCAGGCGTGCCGCGAGGAGCTCGGCCTGGGATTCGACGGCCTTGGCGGCGGCCGGCTGCTCTTCCATCGCACCGCGCTGTACATAGGTGCGTTTCTTGCGGTATTCGACGTTCACCGTGGCAGACTTGCCCGGGGCACCCGCCGGAACCTTGAGCTCCTCCTGGCTGCGGCGCTTGAGGGTGATGCGGGCAGGCTGGGCCTCGCCCGCCTCCTTGCCGTGGCTCTTGCGCAGGTGGGTCAAAAGGCGAAGCTTGTCTTCGTCACTGACAATGGCATCCGGGCCGCTGGCGCTCACGCCAGCGTCCTTGAGCTGCTCGAGCAGGCGGTCCACAGGGGTGCGCACCTGTTCGGCGAGTTGTTTGACGGTTTGGGACATAGGGTCCTCCCGTAATGAAGCCTGAATATTCAGGTGATTAAGCAATAATCCTGATCCGCAAGACGAACTTACTTGAACCAGGGGGCGCGGGCCTCAACGATCAGGCGACCGGCGGTCTCCTCGTCGATGCCGGCCATCTCGGCCAGTTCGTCCGTAGCCATTTCGGCCAGATCCTCGGCAGTCTGGATGCCTTGTGTTTCAAGACGAGCGGCAATCTCGTCAGTCATGCTGGCCAGGTCGCGCAGGGCCAGCACCTCGGTGCCCTCCTCGCTCTCTTCCGAGGCAATGGCGCGGGTCAGCAGGGCGTCGCGTGCGCGATTGCGCAGTTCCTCGACGGTCTCCTCGTCGAAGCCCTCGATCTCCAGGAACTCGGACAGCGGCACGTAGGCGATCTCCTCCAGGCTGGAGAAGCCCTCCTCGACCAGCACTGCCGCCACCTCTTCGTCCACGCCCAGGGCCTCGACGAAGGTGCGTGCGATACGCTGGGCCTCGGCCTCGCTCTTCGCGCTGGCTTCCTCCTGGGTCATGACGTTCAGGCGCCAGCCCGTCAGCTGGCTGGCCAGGCGTACGTTCTGTCCGCCGCGCCCGATGGCCTGGGAGAGTTTCTCCTCGGTCACCGCGATGTCCATGGTGTGGGTATCCTCATCCACGACCACGGACACGACCTCGGCCGGCGACATGGCGTTGATGACGAACTGCACGGGGTTCTCGTCCCAGACGATGATGTCGACGCGCTCACCGGCGATCTCGTTGGTCACCGACTGCACGCGCGAGCCGCGCATGCCGACGCAGGCCCCCACCGGGTCGAGGCGCTGGTCGAGCGCCTTGACGGCGATCTTGGCGCGCGAGCCCGGATCGCGGGCGGCGCCCATGATCTGGATCATGCCCTGGCCGACCTCCGGCACCTCGAGCTTGAACAGCTCGATCAGGAATTCGGGGGCGGTGCGGCTGCCGAACAGCTGCGGCCCGCGAGGCTCATGACGCACATCGCGCAGCCAGCAGCGCAGGCGGTCGCCGGCGCGCACCATCTCGCGCGGGATCATCTCGTCGCGCGGGATGAACACCTCGATGTTGTTGCCCATATCGAGGATCACATTGCCGCGCTCGACGCGCTTGACCGTGCCGAGGATCAGGCTGCCCTTGCGATCGAGGTAGGCATCGACCACCTGCCGGCGCTCAGCCTCGCGCACCTTCTGCACGATGACCTGCTTGGCAGCCTGGGCGGCGATGCGGCCGAACTCGATCGACTCGATCTCTTCCTCGACGTAATCGCCCGGCTGGGCGTTCGGGTCATCCAGGCGGGCGGCCTCGACGATGATCTCCCGCTCGGGGTTTTCGCTGGTCTCGCCCTCGACCACCAGCCAGCGGCGGTACGTGGTGTAGTCGCCGCTGTTGCGGTCGATCTCCACACGCACATCGATGTCGCCACCGTGGCGCTTGCGGGTGGCGGAAGCGAGCGCGGCCTCGATGGCCTCGAAGATCACATGCTTGGCGACGCCCTTCTCGTTGGAAACGGCGTCGACGACATAGAGGATTTCTTTATTCATGTCAGGCAGCCTCACGCGGGCTTAAAACTCGGGTTCAAGATGGGCCTTGTCGATGTCGGCATACGGCAGGCGCAGCGGACCGGTCTCGGTATCGAGCAGGACCTCGCCTCCCTCGACACCGGCCAGGACGCCCAGGAAATTGCGTTGCGGGCGCCCCCCTGGAACGGCGGGCGCACTGCCGGGAAGGGGACGCTGCAGGCGGATGCGGGCGCGCTGGCCGGTGTAGCGCGCGAAGTCCTCCAGGCGGAACAGCGGCCGGTCGAGCCCTGGGGAGGACACCTCGAGGGTGTACTTGCCGGGGATCGGATCCTCGACGTCCAACACGGCGCTGACGGCATGGCTCATGTCAGCGCAGTCGTCCACGGTGATGCCCGTCGGAGAGTCGATGTACAGCCGTACACGGGCGCGCGTGCCCGGCTGGTATTCGACACCGATCAGCTCAAAGCCGAGATCGCGCGCCACCGGCGCGAGCATGTCGGTCAGGTTGAACGGATCCTGGTGCAGCGGACCGATACCGGGAGCCATCTTGGGGGCATTCATGCTGGATTTACACCTGCCATTCAATTCCAGGAATCGACCAATAAAAAAGGCCCTCAAAGGGCCCATGGTCGAGCACGGCTTGGCTGCCGCATCTGCAAGCCCGGTCCGACGTCGACCCGGTGGCTCGAAGATCGCAATATCTTAAGGGCGCGCCAGGAGCGGGTCAATGCCCCACCTCCGGTGGCGCACCGAAGGCGGCGCGCAGGTAGCCCACCATGGACAGGAGGGTCAGCAGCGCGGCGGCGTAGAGCAGTGCGATGCCGATCTCGAAGGTCGGCAGGCCGAGGATCGGCTGGTAGTACAACAGGGCGAAGATGGCCGCCATCTGCAGGATGGTCTTGAGTTTGCCGAGACTCGAGACCGCGACCTTGCGGCGCTCGCCGATCTCCGCCATCCACTCGCGCAGGGCGGAGATGGCGATCTCCCGGCCGATGATGATGATCGCCGGCAAGGCCAGGACGATGCCGCCATGCTCGGCAACCAGCAGGACCAGGGCGGCGGCGACCATCAGCTTGTCGGCCACCGGATCAAGGAAGGCGCCGAAGCGTGACTGCTGGTTGAGCCTGCGCGCGAGGTAACCATCCACCGCGTCGGTAAGCCCGGCCAGGGCGAAGATGATCGCGGCCAACGGAAAGGCCCAGACATAGGGCAGATAGAACACGGCAATGAACAGCGGGATCATGCCGATGCGCAGCCAGGTAAGGATGTTCGGGAGATTGAGCGGCATGCCTGTGGCCGTGTGGTGGTGATGGTTCAATGGTGGAAATGGTCGTAGATCCGCTGCGCCAGCGCCGTGCTGATCCCCGGCACGCTGGCGATGTCCTCCACCCCGGCGCGGCTCAGTGCCTGCAGACCACCGAAGTGCTTGAGCAATTGCTGGCGCCGCTTGCCTCCGACTCCGGGGATGGCCTCCAGGGTCGAGGTCTCGCGGCTTCGGGCACGCCGCGCCCGATGGCCGGTGATGGCGAAGCGGTGTGCCTCATCCCGCACCTGCTGGATCAGGTGGAGGGCCGGCGAATGGGCCGGCAGGTCGAGTTCGCGGCCACTGCTCGCCAGTAGCAAGGTTTCTTCCCCAGGGCGGCGCTCGGGCCCCTTGGCCACGCCGATGACCATCAGTGCGTCAGTCAGCCCCAGTGTAGCAAGGACCGCCTGCGCGCGGGCCACCTGCCCCACCCCGCCATCGATCAGGAGCACCTCCGGCAGGGGCCCATGTTCCCGCACGGCACGCCCGAAGCGCCGCTCCAACGCCTGTTCCATCGCCGCGTAATCATCGCCCGGGGTGATGTCCTGGATATTGTACCGACGGTAGGCCGTCTTGAGCGGACCTTCCGGACCGAACACCACGCAGGAGGCCACCGTGGACTCCCCGAGGGTGTGGCTGATATCGAAGCATTCGATCCGACTTGGCGGGGCGTCAAGCCCCAACGCCTCGCGCAAGGCCTCCCGGCGAAGCTCCTGGCTGCCACGCGACGCCAACCGCTGGCCAAGGGCGAGCGAGGCATTCTGGCGCGCCATCTCTACCCAGCGCGCCCGTTCTCCACGGGGCGCGGCCTGGATGCGGACCGAATGGCCGCTGGCCTCACCCAGGGCCTGCTCGAGCAGCTCCCGCTCAAAGGGGGCATGGCTGACCAGCAGTTCACGCGGAGGGTCGCGCTCAAGATAGACCTGGCCGATGAAGGCGGCGAGAACCTCACCCTCGCCCAGCCCCTCGGTGTTCTTGGGGAAGTAGGCGCGTCCGCCGAGGTTGCGCCCATCGCGGATGGTCAGCACCTCGACGCAGGACGTGCCTCCCCCCTGCACGCAGGCCAGCACGTCCACGCTACCGCCCTGGGTACTGACGTACTGGCGCTCGCTGACCGCGCGCAACTGGCTGATGCGGTCGCGCAACTGGGCCGCCTCCTCGAAGGCGAGATGTTCCGCGGCCTGCTCCATACGCTCGACCAGGGCATGGATGACCTGCTGGCTGCGCCCCTCGAGGAAGAGCTGGGCATCGCGCACATCGCGGGCATACTCCTCGCGGCTGACATACCCCACACAGGGGGCCGTGCAGCGTTTGATCTGGTACTGCATGCAGGGCCGCGAACGGTTCGCGAATTCGGGGTCGGCACAGTCGCGCAGGCGGAAGACCTTCTGCAAAAGGTTCAGGGTCTCGCGCACGGCCACGGCGTTCGGGTAGGGGCCGAAATAGCGCCCAGGCTCGCGGTGCGGCCCGCGGTGGTAGCCCAGGCGCGGGTAGGCGTGTGCGGTGCCAAGAAAGATCTCCGGATAGCTCTTGTCGTCCCGCATCAGCACGTTGTAGCGCGGACGATGTTGCTTGATCAGGTGATTCTCAAGCAGCAGGGCCTCGGTTTCAGTGTGCGTGGCGGTGAGCTGGATATCGGCGATGCGGCTGACCAACGCGGCCGTCTTCGGCGCCACGTGGCTTCCGCGGAAATAACTGGCCAGGCGCTTCTTGAGATTCCTGGCCTTGCCGACGTAGAGGATGACGCCTTCGGCGTCGAGCATGCGGTAGACCCCCGGCGTCTCCGGGGCGCGCGCAAGGAAGGCACGATGGTCGAAGGCCGATCGTTCAGTAGTCGCGCTCATCCCATTCGGCGCGGCCGGCGGCGTGGGCCCAGCGGCTGTAGGGGTGCTGGGCGAGAGAGACGTTGTAGTAGCGCGGGTCATCGGAGACATCGGCACCAGCCCAGTCAGGCATTTCGAACGGCTCGTCCAGGCTGCCGAGCTCGATCTCGGCGACGATCAGACCGTCATTGTCTCCGTGGAACTCGTCCACTTCCCAGACATGCCCGCCGTTCGGAACCAGATAGCGGGTCTTGTCGATGATGGGGCCGCTTGCGAGGGTATCAAGCATCTCGTTGGCCTCGTCGAGCGGAATCACGTACTCGAACTCGTGCCGGTGGATGCCGAGGGTCACGCTCTTGATGTTCAGGTAGCCCTGTTTGCCATCGACCCGCACCCTCACCGAGGCACGGCCGCTGTCCGGGGAGGCGGTGAGATACCCCTGCCGCAGGCGGATCGACCCGGTCGCCCGCGCACGCCAATCGTCATTGATAACCAGGAATTTGCGTTCGATCTCGAGCGCCATGGGAATACCCTTTCTTAAAAGCGTACCAGGGCCGAACCCCAGGTGAACCCACCACCGAAAGCCTCGAGCAGTAGCATGTCGCCACGACGGATGCGGCCATCGCGCACCGCGACATCCAGCGCCAACGGCACCGAGGCCGCCGAGGTGTTGCCATGCTGGCCCACGGTCAGGACGACACGCTCCATGGGCAGATCAAGCTTCTTGGCGGTGGCGGCGATGATGCGGGTGTTGGCCTGATGGGGCACCAGCCAGTCGATGTCAGACTTCTCCAGGCCGGCCGCATCGAGGGTCTCGTCGACGATGCGGCCGAGGGTGTTGACCGCCACCTTGAATACCTCGTTGCCCTTCATCTGGATGAAAGCGCGCCCCTCGCGGCAGAGGGCCGCGTTTTGCGAAACCCCGCCCGGCACGGTCAGCAGGCTGTCGTAACGGCCATCAGCGTGCAGGTGGGTGGAGAGGATGCCGGCCTCCTCGGAGGCCTCCAGCACCACGGCACCGGCGCCATCGCCGAACAGCACGCAGGTGGTGCGGTCCGTCCAGTCGACGATGCGCGAGAGGGTCTCCGCCCCCACCACCAGGGCACGCTTGGTGCCGCCTGCGCGGATGAACTTGTCGGCCACGCCCAGGGCATAGACAAAGCCGGTGCATACGGCCTGCACGTCGAACGCGGCGCAGCCATTGGCGCCGATGCGGTCCTGCAGCAGACAGGCCGTGCTCGGGAAGATGCGATCAGGCGTGGTGGTGGCGACGATGATCAGGTCGAGGTCCTTGCCCTCGATCCCGGCGGACTCCAGCGCGCGACGCGCGGCCTGCTCCGCAAGATCCACGGTGGACTGGTGCTCGGCCGCGATGTGACGTTTCTCGATGCCGGTCCGCTCGCGAATCCATTCATCGGTGGTCTCCACCATCCGCTCGAGATCCTGGTTGGTGAGGATCTTCTCGGGCAGATAGCCCCCGGTGCCGGTGATGCGGGAAAAGATCAATGCGATTGCCTCTGTGCAAGCAGGGTTTCTAGCTGACTGTCGATGCGGCTTGGAACGGCCTGCTCGACTTCGTGCATGGCTGTGTCGATGGCGTGGCCGAAGGAAAAGGCATCCGCCCCGCCATGGCTCTTGACCACGATGCCCTGCAGGCCGAGCAGGCTGGCGCCATTGTAGCGGCGCGGGTCAAAACGCTGCTTGAGCGAGTTGAGCACCGGCATCGAGATCAATGCGGCCAGTTTGGTGAAAAGGTTGCGCCTGAAGGCGTCGCGCAGGTGGCCGCTGATCATCTTGGCCACGCCCTCGCTGGCCTTGAGGGCGACATTGCCGACAAAGCCATCGCACACCACCACGTCGGCCGTGCCCTTGTAGATGTCATCCCCCTCGACATAACCGATGTAGTTGATCGGCGAGGCCTCGAGCAGGCGGGCGGCGGCCTTGACCGTGTCGTTACCCTTGATCGCCTCGGCGCCGACATTGAGCAGGCCGACGCGCGGGTTGGGATTGTTGTCGACCGCGGAAGCCAGCACCGAGCCCATGACCGCGAACTGGAACAGGTGCTCCGCACCACACTCGACATTTGCGCCAAGATCCAGCACATGGGTATGCCCTGTAGCCGTCGGCAACATGGTGCAGATGGCAGGGCGGTCGATGCCTGGCAGGGTCTTGAGCACGAACTTGGCGGTCGCCATCAGTGCGCCGGTATTGCCGGCACTGATGCAGGCGTCTGCCCGGCCCTCGCGCACGAGGTCAATGGCCACGCGCATGGAGGAGTCCTTCTTGCCGCGCAGGGCGAGCGCGGGAGACTCGTCCATCGCCACGACCTCGCTGGCATGGTGCACGGAAAGACGCCCCTCGTTGAGCGCATTGCGACGGGCCAACTCATCGCGCAGCATGGATTCCTGGCCGACCAGGATCAGGTGCAGTTCGGGATGGCGGCGCAGGGCCTCCACGGCGGCGTCAAGGACGATGCCGGGGGCGTGATCGCCCCCCATGGCGTCAAGGGCAAGGGTGATGGACATGTGGCCGTTCGAGAGCAAAAACAAAACGGGCGACCCGACTTGAGACTGGGACGCCCGTCACGATGATTGGAGATACCCTCTGGCGGGTGGGTGTCACCGATGCTGCTGGATACCTCCATCCTGCGCCACCCAAGGATGGCGCCCGGCGTCGATACGCCGGGGCAGCGGCTTATTCCTGCTCGGTGACGGTCTCGATGACCTTGCGGCCACGGTAGAAGCCCTCGGGGCTCACATGGTGGCGCAGGTGGGTTTCACCGCTGGTGCGGTCGACCGAGAAAGCCGGCTTGCCGAGCGCGTCGTGGGCGCGGCGCATGTCACGCTTGGAACGGCTCTTGCGGGTCTGTTGTACGGCCATGGTTCAAACTCCAAACTCAAATAAAGTAAATCAATCAATGCGCGGATGGTTTGACCAGGCCGCGCAATGCCGCGAACGGATTGTCCGCCTTTTCCATGCCCTCGTGCTCGCGGTGGGCAGGCACACAGGCGTGTGCATGCATGGGTACCACGGGCAGGGCCAGCAAAATCTCATCCTCGATCAGGTCGGCCAGACGAACCGGCTCTTCGCCGAGGATCAGCGGGTCCAGCTCGGGAGGAAGGCGCTTGGCCTCCTCTTCGCTCTCGACCACGCCCAGTCCGACCTCGGCATCCAGCTCGATGGCCACGGCTTCCAGGCAGCGCTGGCATGTCATCTCGACCGTGCCCTGCACCTGTCCGGTCACAACCGCCAGACCCTCATCGTTCTTGCCGAAGCTCAAACCAAAACGGATCGGCGCGTCCCGAAGGACCACCCCCTGCAACCGGGGCAGCTCAGCCACCTGCACCTCGCCCTTGAGGGTGATGCCCTGACGGATCAGGGCGCGGACATCCAGCGGCTGTTGCCATTGATCAAACATAATTTGTTAATTTTATTAACCCGATTCATTCACTGTCAAAGGATTTCATGGTCCAGCCCACCGCATCCGGCACACCGGCCGATGATTCTTCCCTGATTCTCGCCTCGACATCGCCTTACCGGCGCGAGCTTCTGGCACGTCTCGGCCTGCCCTTTGCCGCCGTGGGCCCGCACATCGACGAGACCCGCCGTGAGGGAGAGCCTGCCGAGGCGATGGTCCGGCGCCTGGCGAGCGAGAAGGCACGGGCCGTGGCAGCACAGCATCCTTCGGCCTGGGTCATCGGCTCCGACCAATGTGCGGTACTGGACGATACGGTCCTCGGCAAGCCCGGCACGCACGAACGGGCCTTCGCCCAGTTGCGCTCCGCCTCCGGGCGCAGCGTCGCATTCCATACCGGCCTGTGTTTGATGTGCATTGAAAAGGGCTTTGAACGCACCGTTGAAGTACCTTTCACGGTCCGATTCCGCCACCTGGATGACGCGGAGATCGAACATTACCTCGCCAAGGAAAAACCCTACGACTGTGCCGGAAGCTTCAAGTCGGAGGGGCTCGGCATCGCCCTGTTCGAGGCCCTCGAGGGCAATGATCCGAGCGCTCTCATCGGCCTGCCACTGATCGCGCTCTGTACCCTGCTGCGCGAAGCCGGCCTGGATCCCTTGGGCTGAACCCTCAGGTTCCAAGCCTTTTCCACACGAAGGGGGTCAGCAAGAGCCCCCCCATCAGCGCCATGCCGCTGCTCACCGCAAAACTCGGCAAAGCGCCGAAGGCCTGCCAAAGCCCGCCTGCCAGCCAGAATCCCAGCACCCCGCCGGCGCCGTAGCAGAGCGAGGACAGCAACGCCTGCCCCCTCCCCTGCGTGCTGCCGGTGAAATGCTGGCGGATGAACTCGATGCTCGCCGCATGCGCCACGCCGAAGCTGAAGGCGTGCAAAAGCTGCGCCAGGGTCAGGACCGCCACGCTTTCAGGCAGGGCACCGATGAGGACCCAGCGCAGGGCCGTCAGCAGGAGGGTGAGCTGCATCAGGCGCACAGCGCCGTAGCGCGGCAGCCAACGATGCACGATCAGGAAGATGACGACCTCCGCCAGCACCCCCAACGCCCACAGGGCCCCGGTCAGGGCCTTACTGTGGCCGTGCAGCTCGAGATGGACGCTGTAGAAGGCGTAGTACGTGCCGTGGCTGGCCTGCAGCAGCAGGCTGGCGGCGAGAAACAGGTACACCTCGGGACGCCGCAGGATGGGAAGGATAGAGACAGGCCCCGCCTGTACGGTCCGAGGCAGAGTCTCCTCGGCAGGCCCCGGCACCGCCAAGGCCAGCATGCTCATGCCGGCAAAGACCAGGACCAGTCCCCACGGCAACATGCCTGCCCCCCACAGGTCGAGCAGAGGCCCTCCACCGAGCGCGGTGACGATGAATCCCACCGAGCCCCACAACCGGATGCGCGCGTAGCGATGCGCCTTCTCACCCAGATGCTGCAAGGTCACCGCGTCGAACTGCGGCATGGCCGCATTCCAGGCCAAGGTGAATACGATCATCGCCAGGGCCATCGACCACAGATCGTGCGCAGCAAATACGGCCAGGAATCCGGCCAGGGTGAGCATGCTCGCCAGCCGCACCCAGCGCATCGGCTGGCCGAGATGATCGGCCAGCCAGCCCACGATCGGTGGTCCGGCCAGCTTGGTCAGACCGAACAGCCCCATCAGGAAGCCGATCGCCGCGGGATCGAAGCCCTCCCCTTTGAGGTAGAGCGGCCAGAACGGCAGGAAGATGCCGAGCGCGGCGAAATAGGCGAAGTAGTAGCCCGGGATCCGCCAGAGCAGCGGATCACGTCCCGCAGGCATGATGGATTAGCGAAACGCGGGGATGACCGGCGTGCCGCTCACGACATCCGCGTTCTGCGCGCGGTGGCGCAGGGCATGATCCATGAGCACCAAGGCCAGCATAGCCTCGGCGATGGGCGTGGCACGAATGCCGACGCAGGGGTCGTGCCGGCCCTTGGTCACCACTTCGACCGGCTCGCCGTGGACATCCACGCTCTGCCCAGGCAGGCGGATGCTGGAGGTTGGCTTGAGCGCGATGTGGGCGACGATGGCCTGGCCGCTGGAGATACCGCCAAGGATGCCGCCCGCATGATTGGAGAGGAACCCCTGCGGGGTGATCTCGTCGCGGAATTCGGTCCCCCGCGCCTCGATGCAGGCGAAGCCATCGCCGATCTCCACCCCCTTGACCGCGTTGATACTCATCATGGCGTGGGCAATGTCGGCATCCAGGCGGTCGAACACCGGTTCGCCCCAGCCCGGCGGCACGCCCTCGGCCACGACCGTCACCTTGGCGCCGATGGAATCCCCTGACTTGCGCAGGGCGTCCATGAAGGCCTCCATCTCCGCCACCTTGCCGGCGTCCGGGCTGAAGAACGGGTTGCGCTCGACCTCATCCCAATCGTGCTTCTCAGCGCGGATCGGGCCCAATTGGCTAAGGAACCCGCGCACGGTCACGCCGTAGCGCTCCTTCAGCCACTTCTTGGCGATGGCCCCAGCCGCCACGCGGGCGGCGGTCTCACGCGCACTGGAGCGGCCGCCACCGCGGTAGTCGCGGATGCCGTACTTCTGCTGGTAGGTGTAGTCGGCATGGCCGGGACGGAAGGTCTGAGCGATGTCAGAGTAGTCCTTCGAGCGCTGGTCGGTATTCTCGATCACCAAGGCGATCGGCGTGCCGGTGGTCTTGCCGTCGAAGACGCCGGAGAGGATACGCACCCGGTCTTCCTCGCGACGCTGGGTGGTGTGACGCGACTGGCCTGGTTTGCGGCGATCCAGGTCGGGCTGGATGTCGTCCTCCGTCAGCGCCATGCCCGGCGGGCAGCCGTCGACAATGCAGCCGAGCGCAAGGCCGTGGCTCTCGCCGAAGGTGGTGACGGTGAACAGGGTGCCGAAAGTATTGCCGGACATGATCGTGCTGCGGACGGATGGGAGGGGGAATCTTAGCAGCTTTGCGCGCCAAACCTGCGAAAATGGGAGGCCCCGGCCCCGTCATCAGGCCGAATACGGTGCGCAGCGATTGCGCCCCGCATCCTTGGCGCGGTAAAGCGCGCGGTCCGCCTGGTCGATCACCCGTTCGTAATCAGGATGACCGTCATACAGAGCCACTCCGATGCTGGTGGTGACATGGAGAACCGTGCCCGTATGGGTCATGAAGGGGTGGCGCTCCACCTCGGCGCGGATCTTTTCGGCCACCTTGAGGGCCTGCGCCTCGGTTGCGTGGCTCAACAGGATGAGGAACTCCTCGCCGCCGTAGCGGAACACGAAATCGCTGGAGCGCACTGCAGCCTGCAGCGTGGCGCTGAACTGGGTCAGAACGGCATCGCCCGCTGCGTGGCCGTGCTCGTCGTTGATGGCCTTGAAATGATCGACGTCGAGCATGAGGACCGCGAATGACTTGCCCGTTCTGCGATAGAGGGCGATCTCCTGGCGCATGACATAAGGCAGGTAGCGACGGCTCAGGATGCCGGTCAGAGGATCGCGCAGGTTGTGCATCTCCAACATGTGGCGCACAAGCTCGGTAAGGTGCCAATTGGCCTTGGTCACCGTGTCGTTGAGTTCGGCGAGCGCTTTCTCGAAGCTGCTGCTGTCCTTCCGGCGGCAGGCCTCGCGCGCATGCTCATAGGCCTGCTCAAGATGCGCCCTGTCTGCCTGCAGCGCCTCAATGTCAGGATGGTCCGCGAACAGCAGCTGCCCCTTGTGTTCGATCCACAGGGCGAACTCATTGGTGGACAGGGCATAGGCCGGGGGCTCGGCACCGCTGATCCAGGACTGGTACAGGGAGGTGAGCGTATGCCGTAGCCAGTCCAGCAGACTGCCTCGCAGCGACTCGACATCCATGGCCAGGTTCTGGCTCGTCATCTGGATGCGCATGACCTGGACCTGGCTTTCCGACTCGACGATCTGCTCGACGTAGCGCTCATTGAACAGGTTCGTGGTGTAATCGAGCAGGTCGTCTGCGAACAGGATCGCCCGGATCAGGGCAACACGATCCTTCACCTCCCCGGCGAGGCGGGTGAAGAGCCCCTCCTTGATCACCCGCAACCCCTGCTGGACCAGCAGCATCGGCACGTTGATCCGCGCATGAACTTCGCCGATGCGCCTCTGCCGACTGACGAAGGCCGCATAATCCTCCGGCCCGCGCCGACGGAACAGGTCGACCAGCCAATCCGCCATGCTCCGGCGCAGGCGCGCATCGACCAACTCATGGCTCAGGTACTGGCGGGCCTCTTCATTCCGGAGCATCTCCTGGTAGAAACTACCCGCAAGCTCGTCCGCGCTCGCCTCCACATGCTGACCAAGGAGAACCAGAAGATCATGGTTCGCGGGGCTGAAGATGTGCTCGAAAATGGCTCGGGATGGATAGGGCATGACGGATTGACGGTGTCGATGGGACGCGTGCACCGGACGCACGTCCGGTTGTTAAATTTTTTTATTCTAAATTAACTGGAGCCACGCAAGGCATGAATCCAATCGCCGCGCACGACCTTCTGCTGCAGCAGGCCGAAAGTCAGGCCGACGCCCTAGCCCTGTACGGCCCGGGCGAGGAGCGCCTGGACTACGGACAGCTCGGCGCACGGGTCAGGGCGCTGGCGGCAGGGATCAAGGAACTCGGCCTCATGCGCAGCGAGAGACTGGCGATCTGGCTGCCCAAAAGCGCGGATGCGGTTGTCGCCCTGTTCGCCGCCAGTGCCGCGGGTGGGGCGATGGTCCCCATCAACCCCGCGCTCAAGTCCGCGCAGGTCGCGCATATCCTCTGCGACAGCGGAGCGCGCATGCTCGTCACCCAGAAGGCCCGTTTGCAAGCCCTGCGCGGCGAACTTGCGAAGGTGCACGACCTACGCTGGATCCTGCTGGTTGACGGTATCGACGGCGTGGAGCCCGTGCCTGGTGTGAGCCTCCTGTCCACGACGGAGGTGGCGGGCGCGGGACGAGCGGAGGCGGCGCTGCCGTCGCTGACCGAGCTCGATCTCGCCGCCCTGCTCTACACCTCCGGCAGCACCGGCAAGCCAAAGGGCGTGGCCCTCTCGCACCGCAACCTGCTGGCCGGGGCGGCGAGCGTCGCGGCCTATCTCGGCATCCGCCCTGAGGATCGCCTGCTCGCCGTGCTGCCACTCAGCTTCGATTATGGGCTGTCTCAGCTCACGATCGCCTTTCATGCCGGCGCATCGGTCATCCTGCTCGACTACCTGCTACCGCGTGACCTGCACAAGGCGATCACCCGCCATCGGGCGACCGTGCTAGCGGGCGTGCCGCCCCTCTGGCACCAGCTCGCCGCGCAGGACTGGCTGCCAGAGCTCGACTCGTTGAGGATATTGACCAACTCCGGCGGGCGCCTGCCCCTTCCTATCATCGACCGCCTGCGCGCGGGCTTGCCGGCTGCCGAACTGTTTCTGATGTATGGCCTGACCGAGGCCTTCCGTTCGACCTTCCTGCCGCCCGCAGAGCTCGACCGCCGCCCGGGCTCCATCGGCAAGGCCATCCCCAATGCGGAGATCATGGTGCTGCGCCCGGACGGCACCCCCTGCGCCCCGCACGAGCCGGGGGAGCTGGTGCACCGCGGCCCGACCGTCGCCCTGGGCTACTGGAACGACGCCGAACGCACCGCCGAGCGCTATCGCCCCATCCCTGGCCGGGCCTGCGGCCTGCCGCATCCGGAGCGGGCCGTCTGGTCGGGCGACCGGGTGCGCATGGACGAGGACGGTTTCCTCTATTTCATCGGTCGCGACGACGACATGATCAAGACCTCCGGCTACCGCATCAGCCCAACCGAGATCGAGGACGTCATCTACGCCTCGGGACTCGTGCGCGAGGCCGCCGCCATCGGCGTGGAAGACGACATCCTCGGGCAGCGTATCCTCGCGGTGGTGGTGCCCGAATCAGGGCATCTTGATCCCGCCCCGCTGCTCCGGCACTGCCGTGCCCACCTTCCGGTCTACATGGTCCCGACAACCATCGAGATGGTCGCCGTCCTTCCCCTCACCCCCAATGGCAAGGTCGACCGCCGCCGCCTGCGGGAGCAGTATGGCACGCCGCCCGGCCCTCATGTGGAGCCTGTATGATCCATCCGTCCCACGCCCCGCTACTGTTCGAGACCCGCGCCGGCATCCTGTGCATCGGGGGGGAACCGGCGACCGCGCTGGCTGAGCGCGTGGGCACGCCCTTCTACGCCTACGACAGCCGCCTGATCCAGCGGCGCATCAAGGAACTGCGGGATGTTCTGCCCTCACGGGTGCAGATCCACTATGCCGTCAAGGCCAACCCATTCCCGCCCCTCCTGCACCGCATGGCCGGGCTGCTGGACGGCTGCGACGTCGCTTCCGCCGGGGAACTTGAGAAATCGCTTGAAGCGGGCTTCAGGCCCGAGACGATCAGCTTTGCCGGCCCCGGCAAGCGCGATGCGGAGCTCATGGCGGCCCTGCAAGCTGGCATCACCGTCAATGTCGAATCGGCCGGCGAGCTGGAACGCCTGACCCGCCTGAGTGAGAAGCTCGGCATCCGGCCGCGCGTGGCCCTGCGCATCAACCCGGACTTCGAACTGAAGGGCTCTGGCATGCGCATGGGCGGCGGCGCCAAACCCTTCGGCATCGATGCCGAGCAGGCGCCAGCCATCATTCGTAAAATCAATGCATTAGACATTGATTTTCAAGGGCTGCACATCTTCACCGGCTCACAGAGCCTGAACATGGAGGCCATCATCCAGGCCCAGTCCGGCGCCTTGGACCTGGCCCGCACGCTGCTGGAGGGGGCCGGCCTGCCGGTCCGGCAGATCAATATCGGCGGCGGCCTGGGGATTCCCTATTTTCCTGGCGAAAACCGCCTGAATATCAACCCCATGGGGGATCGACTTCATCACCTTCTCGAGGATCACGGAGGCTGGCTGGGGGATGCTCACCTTATTCTTGAGCTTGGCCGCTTTCTGGTCGGAGAGGCCGGCGTGTATGTCACCCGTATCGTCGACCGCAAGGTTTCCCGCGGAGAAACCTTCCTCATCACCGACGGCGGCATGCACCACCACCTGGCCCTGTCCGGCAACCTCGGTCAGATCCTCCGCAAGAACTATCCGGTCTACCTCGCCCACCGGGTGGGGAGCCCTCCCGAGGAGATCGTCAACATCCACGGCCCCCTGTGCACCCCGCTGGACGTGCTCGGCCACAAGGTTGCACTGCCCCGCGCCGAGGTCGGCGACCTGATCGCCGTCACCCAGTCCGGCGCCTATGGCCTCACGGCCAGCCCGGTGCACTTTCTTGGCCATCCCCTGCCGGCCGAGGTGCTACTCGACGGCGAGCACGAATGAGGAGATTGCGCGGGGTCAGCTCGCGTCCGCAGAACTCCCCCACCTCCACCTCATGGCCCTCGTCCGCCAGGCCCAGGGCCATGTCCAGCACCAGCCACACCTCCAGGGGCCGACGAACAGCGGCGCGGATCAGCTCGAAGGCGCGTACCTCCATGGAGCGTTTCCAACCTGTCCGCATGGCGTCTTCCGCCTGCCCGGCATCGGGAACGGGCCAGCCGAGGCGCTCACAGGCTCGCTGCAGGGCCATGCGGTCATCATCCCGGCCGATGTCCTTCAGCGGGGAGTAATCCGTCACTTCCAGGCCATGTTGCGCGCCCCATCCTTTCAATGCCAGCAGACGGGCCTTGCGGCGTTTTTCCGCCTCGCGCTGCGCGTGACCGGCCGTACAGGTTTCCAGCACGGCCAGTCGCAGATCCTCGCGCGACAGCCTCAGCCCGCACGCCCGTCCGGCGGACGAGCGCGGCCGATGGTGTTCATGCACCGTGCGGTGATAACAGCATGGGGCGAGCAGCAGCCCTGCGGGCGATCGGCTCCCAACCTGGTCGAGAAGGGTCAGGTGCAGGTCGCCGCAGGCGTGCAGCGCACAGGCCAAGGTGGTGGGGGTGGGCTCCGCGGACTCGCTGAGCACGTCGCATACCTGCGCCGTCAACCGGACGCCATCCCGTTGCGCCAATCTCTGTGCATCGGCGCACAGGGCAGGGTCACGCTCCAGCGCGCGCACCTGCACGCCGCTGTGCATGCCGATCAGGCGGCCGAGGTGCGCCTTGCCCGCGCACCAGTCCCACACCTCGTCCACCCCCTCCAGGGCATCGAGCGCCAGGCCAGCAAAGGCGTCGATTTGCGCCCACTTTCTGCCGGGCACGTCCCGCGCGGGGGCATGGACGGGGTTGGCCTTGCGCGGCGGGCCTTGCAGACGCTCGAAGCCGATGAGCGGTTCGAGGGCGTCCATGCCTGGAATGAATCGTTCGAGCCAATGCCTCAGGCGCCGCTCGTCGGCATGCAGGGCATCGACCTGCTCTGGAGTCAATGCGAGGAGGGCCGCATGAAGCTCGGGATGCCCCTCCACCCAGGGCGGCAGGTCGTGGTGGAAGGGGGCCGGCCGCCACAGCCCGGAGCAATCCCTCAGAAATCCACCGAGCTGGAAAACACGCTTGGCAAGATCAACAAGATGCGTATCGGACATGCCGTTTTTTGTCAGCTGATGCGCACGGAATGATGGCATGATCCCCACGGGGCAGCCTACCGAAGGGGGCCCTCACTCATCCTGACATGGCATCCAGTTCGGCCCAGCGGGCATAGGCGGTTTCCAGTTCTTGCCCGATGGCGGCGAGGCGATCCAGCACGGCCTTGATGGTTGCCTGATCCCCCTGGTAGAAGGCCGGATCACTGCTTCGGGCGGTAAGCTCGGCCTGTTCAGCCTCCAGCGCATCAATGTGCGCGGGCATCTGGTCCAGCTCGCGCTGATCCTTGAAGCTCAGCTTGGATCGAGGTTTGACCGCGGATGAGGCGGATGCCTCGCCCCCGGCTTTCGCGACGGTGGGCGAATCCGCCTTCACCCCGGCTCTCTCTTTCTGCGCCTGGGCCGATCGGGTGGCTTCCTGCTCCCTGATCTTGATCCAGTCGGCGTAGCCGCCCACGACTTCACGGATGTTCCCCTCACCCTCGAAGGCCAAGAGGCTGGTGACCACGTTGTCGAGAAAGGCGCGGTCGTGGCTCACCACCAGCAGGGTGCCGTCGTAGTCCAGCAGGGCCTGCTCCAGGACCTCAAGGGTTTCCAGGTCGAGGTCGTTGGTAGGCTCGTCCAGCACCAACAGGTTGGCGGGTTTGGCCAGCAGGCGGGCGAGTAAGAGGCGATTGCGTTCGCCCCCCGAGAGGGCGGAGACCTTGGTGCGGGCGCGGTCCGGGGTGAACAGGAAGCGCTGGAGGTAGCCGATGCCGTGCATGTTCTCACCGTGCACCTCGATCCGATCGCCGCCGTCGCAGAGGTTCTCGATCGCCGTCCAGTCCGGGTTGAGCTGGGCGCGGTGCTGGTCGAAATAGGCGATCTCAAGCTGGGTGCCGATCCTGACCGTGCCACTGTCCGGCTGGATTTCCCCCAAGAGCAGCTTGAGCAGGGTGCTCTTGCCCACCCCGTTGGGGCCGACCAGGCCGATGCGGTCGCCGCGCTGGATGCGAATAGAGAGATCCTTGATCACCGGCTTGCCGGCAAAGCTCTTGCTCGCGTGTTCGGTTTCGACCACGAGCTTGCCCGAGGTGGGGCTGCTCCCCAGGCTGACCTCTACCCTGCCCTGCTTGTTGACCCGCTCGGCACGCTCACGCCGCAGGGCCATGAGGCGGCGCACACGGCCTTCGTTGCGGGTGCGGCGGGCCTTGATGCCCTGCCGGATCCACACCTCTTCCTGGGCGAGGAATTTGTCGAATTCGGCATTCTGCTGCGCTTCGGCGTGCTCGCGCTCCTCACGGCGGCGCAGGTAGTTGTCCCAGTCCCCCGGCCAGGAGGTGAGCTGGCCACGATCGAGCTCGAGGATGCGGTTGGCCAGGCGCTGCAGGAAGGCGCGGTCGTGGGTGATGAACAGGACAGCGCCGCGGAAGTCGCGGATGAAGCCTTCCAGCCATTCGATGCTGGCAATGTCGAGGTGGTTGGTCGGCTCATCAAGCAGCAACAGGTCCGGCTCCTGCACCAGGGCCTGGGCGAGCAGGACACGGCGCTGCGCCCCGCCCGAGAGCTCGCGCACCTTGCGCTTGGGATCCAGCTCCAGCCGGCTGATGACCTCATCCACCCGGCGCGCCACGTCCCAGCCGTGGCGGGCATCCAGCTCATGTTGCAGGGCGGACAGCCGTTCCATGGCCGCCTCGTCACCGCTATCCAGACGGGCAAGGATGGTCTGGTATTCGAGCAGGATGTCATGCAGGTCGCCCAAGCCCTGCAGCACGGTGTCGTACACCGTGGCGTCGGACTCCAGGCGCGGGTCCTGTTGCAGATAGGCCGCGCGCGCGCCGGGCGCCAGGCGGATCTCGCCCTCATCCGGGCGCTGTTCGCCAGTGAGGATGCGCAGCAAGGTGGACTTGCCCTCCCCGTTGCGCCCGATCAGGGCGATGCGCTCGCCCTTCTCGACGGTGAAGGCGATATCCTTGAGCAGGGTACGGGTACCGACGGCAAAGCCGAGGTGATCGACGGTCAGCAGGGGCATGGGGCTTGAATCCATCCTTGCCCGACGGAGGGGCATGGTATGTCAGGTACTGTAGGAACGCTCAGTGCGTAGGGAAAGGCAAAACCTATCCATCTCCCCTCCCCCTTGATGGGGGAGGGGCTGGGGGAGAGGGTGATAAGCCACTGAAAATCAACCCCCCTCTCCCTAGCCCTCCCCCGCCAGGGGGGAGGGAACGAGCCACATTCAGGCACCTCGAAAAACCGTCACGAGCGGGCAGAGTGCAAGGAGCCCCGCAGCGAATCCCCGAGACATATCAAGTCGATAGGCGAGGGGTGAGCGAGGAAGCGACGCCGCAATCTGCCCGCGCAGTAGGTTTTTCGAGGTGCCCATTCAGGGTTTTTCAGCGTTTCCCCTGGGTATGCAGACGCTGGCGGACGAATTCAAGCAGCGCGCCGAAGGTCTCGAACAGGCTGGCATCGACCTCATCGTCGTGGAGCGCAAGACCTAAACGCTGTTCGAGCGCGGTCAGCACGGCGAGCACGCCCATCGAGTCGAGCTGAGGCAGGACACCGAGCAGCGGGGTGTCGACGGTGAACTCGAAGGCCTCCTCGCCGAGTTGCAGGGCGTCGTGCAGGAGGGCGCGCAGATCGGCCGCGAGATCCGAAGACGGCGAAAAGTCCGAATCCTGCGGCAGGCTGGCCGGGTGCATGGATGGCAAAAGCACGCGTTCAGTATCCCAGGTGCTGCTGGCCGCCCATGTAGGGCCGCAGGGCTTCGGGGATGGCGATGCGTCCGGCCTCGTCCTGGTAGTTCTCAAGTAAAGCGACCAGGGTACGGCCGACCGCGAGGCCCGAGCCGTTCAGGGTGTGCACCAACTCCGGCTTGCCCTCGGGGTTGCGGAAGCGCGCCTGCAGGCGGCGGGCCTGGAAGGCCTCGAAGTTTGAGCAGGAGGAGATTTCGCGGTAGGTATCCTGCGCCGGAAGCCAGACCTCGAGGTCATAGGTCTTGGCCGAGCCAAAGCCCATGTCGCCGCTGCACAGCAGCATGCGCCGGTACGGCAGACCGAGCCGTTCGAGCACGGTCTCGGCATGGGCGGTGAGCTCCTCCAGCGCCTCGTAGGAACGCTCGGGGTGGACGATCTGCACCAGCTCCACCTTCTCAAACTGGTGCTGGCGGATCATGCCGCGGGTGTCCCGCCCGGCGGATCCGGCCTCCGAGCGGAAGCAGGGGGTGTGGGCGACCATCTTCAGCGGCAGGGCGTCGAGGTCGAGGATCTCATCGCGCACCAGGTTGGTGACTGGCACCTCGGCGGTCGGGATGAGGTAATAGGGCGACTCGCCCGCGAGTTTGAACAGGTCGTCCTCGAACTTGGGCAATTGGCCGGTGCCGCGCAGGCTGTCCGCGTTGACCATGTAGGGCACGTAGACCTCCTGGTAGCCATGCTCGCGGGTGTGGAGGTCGAGCATGAACTGGATCAGGGCGCGGTGCAGGCGGGCGAGTTCGCTCTTGAGTACGACAAAGCGGCTGCCGGTGAGCTTGGCAGCCGCGGCGAAGTCCATGGAACCGAGCCCCTCGCCCAGGGCGACATGATCCTTCGGCGCGAAGGGGAAGCTTTTCGGCGTGCCCCAGCGCTTGATCTCGACATTGCCGGTCTCATCCGCCCCATCCGGCACGCTGGGGTGCGGGATGTTGGGCAGCTGGAGCATGAGGACGTCCAGCTGCTCGGCAATCGCCGTAAAGCGGGCCTTGGCGGCCTCCAGACGCTCGCCGAGGCTGGCCACCTCGTCCAGTAGCGGCTGCACGTCCTCGCCACGGGCCTTGGCCTGACCGATGGCCTTGGAGCGCGCATTGCGCTCGGCCTGCAGGCGCTCGGCCTCGGTCTGCGCGGCCTTGCGCTCGGCCTCCAGGCGTTCGATCGCGGCCGTATC
This sequence comes from Thiofaba sp. EF100, assembly GCF_039822285.1. Lineage (NCBI taxonomy): Bacteria > Pseudomonadati > Pseudomonadota > Gammaproteobacteria > Chromatiales > Halothiobacillaceae > Thiofaba > Thiofaba sp. EF100. Next base: position 253,141 of record NZ_JBAJEY010000001.1, read on the forward strand.
GAGGACAAAGCCGCGCCGGGCAAGGCCCGCGGCCACGGCAGGAAGGTCGGAGCGAAGGAGTCTTGGATCGAGCATGGGGGCATCCTTGTAGGAGCGGCGTCCTCGCCGCGAAAAGGGGAGATCGCGGCGAGGGCGCCGCTCCTACATCAGCAGCAATCAGATGTGATGGACTTCGAGGATTTCGTAGGTGCGCTCGCCCGCCGGGGCCTGGAACACGATGGTGTCGCCGATGTGCTTGCCGATCAGGGCGCGGGCGATGGGCGAGTGCACGGAGATCAGGTTCTGCTTGATGTCGGCCTCGTCGTCGCCGACCAGCTTATAGGTGATCTCCTCCCCGCTCTCCTCCTCGAGCACGACCACGGTGCAGCCAAAGATGACCTTGCCGGTGTTCGGCAGCTTGGTCACGTCGATCACCTGGGCCATGGAGAGCTTGTGTTCGATCTCCTTGATGCGCCCCTCGATGAAGCCCTGCTCCTCGCGCGCGGCGTGGTATTCGGCGTTCTCCTTCAGATCACCCAGCTCGCGCGCCTCGGCGATGGCCTGGATGATGCGCGGACGCTCGACACTGCGCAGATGCTTGAGTTCTTCCTCGAGCTTGGCCGCCCCCTGGGCGGTCATGGGAATGCGGTTCATGCCTTCAATCCTTCATGCAGGTCCTGCAGACGGTTGACGTGAATCTCCTCGGCCAGGTGCTTGAGCGCCTGGCAGGTGGCGCGGGCGCCGGCGATGGTGGTGAAGTAGGCCACCTTGTGGTGCAGCGCCTCGCGCCGGATCGAGAACGAGTCGGCCAGGGCCTGACGGCTGCCGGAGGTGGTGTTGACGATCAGGTCGATCTCGTCGTTCTTGATCATGTCGACGATGTGCGGACGCCCCTCGATGACCTTGTTGACCACGCTGCACGGCACGCCGGCCTCTTCGAGGCTCGCGGCGGTGCCGCGGGTGGCGACGATGGTAAAGCCATGGGCGATCAGATCACGCGCCACGCCCACCGCCGCCGCACGATCCTCCTTGCGCACGCTGATGAAGGCGCGCCCGCCGGTGGGCAGATGGGTGCCGGCGCCCGCCTGGGCCTTGGCAAAGGCCTCGCCGAAGGTCTTGCCGACACCCATCACCTCGCCGGTGGACTTCATCTCGGGGCCAAGGATGGGGTCCACTCCGGCGAACTTGATGAACGGGAACACCGCCTCCTTGACCGAATAGAAGTCCGGCACCACCTCATCAAGCGTCCCCTGCTGCCGGAGGGTCTTGCCCACCATGCAGCGCGCGGCGATCTTGGCCAGCGGGCGGCCGATGGCCTTGGAGACGAACGGCACGGTACGGGAGGCACGCGGGTTGACCTCCAGCACGTAGATGTCCTCGCCCTTGACCGCGAACTGGGTGTTCATCAGCCCGACCACGCCCAAGCCCTTGGCCATCTTGCGGATCTGCTCACGCAGTTCGTCCTGGATGGCGGCAGAGATGCTGTACGGCGGCAGCGAACAGGCCGAGTCGCCGGAGTGCACGCCAGCCTGTTCGATATGCTCCATGATGCCGCCGATCAGCACATCCTGGCCGTCGCAGATGGCGTCCACGTCCAGTTCGATGGCATCGTCCAGGAAGCGGTCGAGCAGCACCGGGGAGTCGTTGGAGACCTTGACCGCCTCGCGCATGTAGCGGCGCAGGTCGTCCTCGCCGTGCACGATCTCCATCGCCCGGCCACCGAGCACGTAGGACGGACGCACGACCAGCGGGTAGCCGATCTCGGCAGCCAGGTGCACGGCCTCCTCGGCCGAGCGCGCGGTGCGGTTGGGCGGCTGGCGCAGGCCGAGGTCGTGGATCAGTTTCTGGAAGCGTTCGCGGTCTTCGGCGAGGTCGATGGAGTCCGGGGTGGTGCCGATGATCGGCGCACCGGCCTTCTCCAGGTCGCGGGCGAGCTTGAGCGGGGTCTGGCCGCCGTACTGCACGATCACGCCCTTCGGCTGCTCGAGGTCGATGATCTCGAGCACGTCCTCCAGGGTCAGCGGTTCGAAGTACAGGCGGTCGGAGGAGTCGTAGTCGGTGGACACGGTCTCCGGGTTGCAGTTGACCATGATGGTCTCATAGCCGTCCTCGCGCATGGCGAAGGCGGCATGGACGCAGCAGTAGTCGAACTCGATGCCCTGGCCGATGCGGTTCGGGCCGCCGCCGAGCACGATGATCTTGTCGCGGCTGGTCGGACGGGCCTCGCACTCCTCCTCATAGGTGGAGTACATGTAGGCGGTCTGGGTGGCGAACTCGCCCGCGCAGGTATCGACGCGCTTGTAGACCGGGCGCACGCCCAGGGCATGGCGGCGGGTACGGACACACTTCTCGGTATCGTTCAGCAGGCGCGCCAGACGCCGGTCGGAGAAGCCCATACGCTTGAGTTCGCGCATCTCCTCCGCGGAGAGGCTGTCGAGATCGCGGCCCTTGAGGGCGTTCTCCGCGCGCACGATCTCCTCGATCTGGATCAGGAACCACGGGTCGATGCGCGAATGTTCGTGGATCTCTTCCCGGGTGAAGCCATGACGGAAGGCATCCGCCACGTACCACAGGCGGTCCGCGCCGGGCATGCGCATCTCCTGGATCAGCTTGGCGCGAAGCTCCTCCGACGGCAGGGTGGCATCGACGATCTCATTGAGGCCATCCATACCGGTCTCAAGGCCGCGCAGCGCCTTCTGCAGGGATTCCTGGAAGGTGCGCCCGATCGCCATCACCTCGCCCACCGACTTCATCTGGGTGGTGAGGCGATTGTTGGCCTGCGGGAACTTCTCAAAGGTGAACCGCGGCACCTTGGTGACCACGTAATCGATGGACGGCTCGAACGAGGCCGGGGTGGCGCCGCCGGTGATGTCGTTCTTCAGTTCGTCCAGGGTGAAGCCCACGGCGAGCTTGGCCGCGACCTTGGCGATCGGGAAACCGGTGGCCTTGGAGGCCAGGGCGGAAGAGCGCGACACGCGCGGGTTCATCTCGATCACGATCATGCGCCCATTGGCCGGGTTGATCGCGAACTGGACGTTGGAGCCGCCGGTCTCCACGCCGATCTTGCGCAGCACCGCGAGGCTCGCGTTGCGCATGATCTGGTATTCCTTGTCGGTCAGGGTCTGGGCCGGGGCCACGGTGATGGAGTCGCCGGTGTGCACGCCCATCGGGTCGAGGTTTTCGATCGAGCAGACGATGATGGCGTTGTCGGCCCGATCCCGCACCACCTCCATCTCGTATTCCTTCCAACCGAGCACGGACTCCTCGACCAGAAGTTCGCGGGTCGGGGACAGGTCCAGGCCGCGGCGGACGATCTCTTCGTACTCCTCGCGGTTGTAGGCAATGCCGCCGCCGGTGCCGCCCATGGTGAAGGACGGACGGATGATGACCGGGTAGCCGATCTGCGGCTGGACCTGGAGGGCCTCCTCCAGGCTGTGAACGATGAAGGACTTCGGCGTGTCGAGGCCGATCTCGGTCATCGCCTCGCGGAAGCGCTCGCGGTCCTCGGCCATGTCGATGGCATCAGCGGTGGCGCCGATCAACTCCACGCCGAATTTGGCCAGCACGCCCTCGCGCTCGAGATCCAGCGCGCAGTTGAGCGCCGTCTGACCACCCATGGTCGGCAGCAGGGCGTCCGGGCGCTCCTTCTCGATGATCTTAGCGACGGTCTCCCAGTGGATGGGCTCGATGTAGGTCGCATCGGCCATCTCCGGGTCGGTCATGATGGTGGCCGGATTGGAGTTGACCAGGATGACGCGGTAGCCCTCCTCGCGCAGGGCCTTGCAGGCCTGGGCACCGGAGTAGTCGAATTCGCAGGCCTGACCGATGATGATCGGGCCCGCGCCAATGATGAGGATGCTCTGGATGTCTGTGCGTTTCGGCATGGCGATCTGTCTGCTGGGGCGTCGAGGCGAGGAATCGGCACCGTTGGATCAACGGTGCTTGCGCTTGCGCATATCCTCGATGAAGGGCTCGAACACGGGGGCCACATCGTGCGGCCCCGGACTGGCTTCCGGGTGACCCTGGAAGCTGTAGGCCGGCTTGTCGGTCAGGCGAATGCCCTGCAGCGAGCCATCGAACAGTGATTTGTGCGTCGCCTTCACATTCGGCGGCAGGGTGGCCTCGTCCACGGCAAAACCGTGGTTCTGGCTGGAGATCATGACCCGTCCGGTTTCCAGATCCTGCACCGGATGGTTGGCGCCATGGTGACCGAACTTCATCTTCACGGTCTTGGCGTTGCAGGCCAGGCCGAGGATCTGGTGGCCGAGGCAGATGCCAAACAGCGGGATGTCGGTCTTCAGGAGCTCGCGGGTCGCCTGGATGGCGTAATCGCAGGCGGCGGGGTCGCCGGGGCCGTTGGACAGGAACACGCCGTCCGGCTTCATCGCCAGCACCTCGGCCGCCGGGGTCTGGGCGGGCACCACGGTGACGCGGCAGCCACGATCGACCAGCATGCGCAGGATGTTACGCTTCACGCCGTAATCGTAGGCGACCACGTTGTACTTCAGGTCGTCCTTCGGGCCCGGCTGGTTCAAGGTCTTGGCATCCCAGCTCGGCTCGGCCCAGACGTAAGGTTCTCGGGTGGAGACCACCTTGGCGAGATCCATGCCGTTCAGCCCCGGGAAGCCGCGCGCGGCCTCGACGGCCCGGGCCGCATCGATGCCCTCCCCCGCCATCAGGCAGCCGTTCTGGGCCCCCTTCTCACGCAGGATGCGGGTCAGCTTGCGGGTATCGATGCCGGCAATGCCGACCACGCCGTGACGCTTGAGGTAGGCTGGCAGGCTCTCGGTCGCACGCCAGTTGCTGTGCAGGCGCGGCACGTCGCGGACGATCAGCCCCGCCGCATGGACCCGAGGATCCTCTTCATCCTCCGGATTGACGCCGACATTGCCGATGTGGGGATAGGTCAGGGTCACCATCTGGCGACTGTAGGAAGGATCGGTCAGGATCTCCTGGTAGCCCGTCATGGCGGTGTTGAACACCACCTCACCTACGGACTGGCCGTCGGCGCCCACGGAATAGCCGTGGAATACGGTGCCATCTTCGAGCGCAAGCAAGGCGGGGGTCTTTTCAAACATGGCTCTGCACACACAAAAACGGGACGATTCGCAAGTTCGCGGACCATCCCGTCAGTCACTGAAAATTTTTGAAACTATAGCAGATGGGCCTTTCATCGTCCATGTGAATGGATGATGAACGTGATTAATGGCCCGTTCGCTTCAGCATCAGCGCAGGTTCAGCACATCCTGCATGTCATACAGCCCCGCCGCCTGCCCCTTGAGCCAGTGCGCGGCATGCACCGCGCCACGGGCGAAGGTCTGCCGGCTGGAGGCCTTGTGGGTGATCTCCACCCGCTCGCCGATGCCAGCGAACAGTACGGTGTGGTCACCGACGATATCCCCGCCGCGCACGGTGGCGAAGCCAATGGTCTTCGGGTCGCGCTCGCCGGTGATGCCCTCACGGCCGTAGACCGCGCACTGCGCAAGGTCGCGGCCGAGGGCATGGGCGACCGCGTGCCCCAGCGCCAGTGCCGTGCCGGACGGCGCATCCACCTTGTGCCGGTGATGGGCCTCGATGATCTCGATGTCGTACCCCTCACTGAGCACGCGTGCGGCCATGTCCAGCAGTTTGAGGCATAGATTGACCCCCACGCTGAAGTTCGCGGCCAGCACGATCGGGATGTGCCGGGCGGCCTGCTCGATGGCCGCGCGCTGCTCGGGGCTAAAGCCCGTGGTGCCGATCACCATCGGCGTTCCGGCCGCCACGCACAGCGGCAGGTAGTGCATGGTCGCCTCCGGGCGGGTGAAGTCGATGACGACATCGGTGGTGGGGAGCACGAGGGCGAGGTCATCCTGGATGCGCACGTTCAGCGCGCCCACGCCGGCGAACTCGCCCGCGTCGAGGCCGAGGAGCGGACTGCCGCTGCGGTCGATGGAGCCGTGCAGGCGAGCCTTGTCGGAGGCGGCGAGGGTTTCGATCAGCGCGCGGCCCATGCGGCCGCTGGCACCGGTGATGGCAACATTGATCATACGATGGTCCTGTTCGATTTCGTCCGAATCTTAACAGGATGCACCCCGCGGCGCCCGGCCGCCAAGCGAAGGCCAAGCGAAGGATTGGGACCACGGGACGGCCCTGCTAACCTTTCCCTCAATTTCCAAAAGCCACCGAAGGATCTTGCCCATGACCGCTCCGCGCGCCGAGCTGCCCCCCTTGCTGATCGAGACCCATGAACTGAACGCCCTCCTCGGCCGGGACGACATCCTGCTGGTGGACATGACCGCACTCGAGCAGTACCGCTGCGGCCACCTGCCGGGCGCCATCCATCTGGACTTCACCGACATCACTGCCGAGCGCCCACCCGCCTCCGGCCTGTTGCCCACCCCCGAGCACTTCAATGCCCGCATGCGTGCCCTGGGGCTGCGCGAGGGGATGCACCTCGTTGCCTACGATGAGTGCGGCGGGCTGAAGGCCTGCCGCCTGCTGTGGACCTTGCACACCTTCGGTTTCACAGCCGTGTCCCTGCTCAATGGTGGCTTGGAGGCCTGGCAGGCCGAGGGGCTGCCGCTGGAGGCAGGCGAGATTGTCCCTGCACCCTCCATGATCGAACTTCAATATACCGGCGCCGGGGTGTGCACGGCGGAAGAGATTCTGCAACGTCTCGGTCAGTCCGACGTGGTGCTTCTGGACGCACGCAGCGCGGGCGAGTTTCTTGGCCACGACGTCCGCTCCGCGCGCGGCGGACGCATTCCCGGCGCAGTGCATTTCGAGTGGTCACGCGCGCTCGATCCGCTCAGCCACCACCGCTTCCGCTCGCCGCCCCTCCTGCGCGACGAGCTGGCCGCGGCGGGCATCACCTCGGACAAGGAGGTGATCGCCTACTGCCAGACCCATCGGCGTTCCTGCGTCTCCTGGTTCACCCTTCGCCTGCTTGGCTTTCCGCGAGCCTATGGCTACCCCGGCGCATGGTCGGACTGGGGCAACCGGCCCGAGCTGCCCCTGGAACGCTGACCCGGCTCACTTGAGGATACGCTCCCGGTAATAGCGCAGTTCGTCGATCGAGGCGCGAATATCGGCCAGGGCCAGGTGCACATCGACCTTCTCGAACTTCGGCACCCCGAGGTACCAACGCTGGGCCAGTTCCTTGAGGGTGCTGACGTCCAGATTGCGGTAGTGGAAGAAGGCCTCCAATTCAGGCATGTGGCGGGCGAGGAAACGGCGATCCTGACAGATGCTGTTGCCGCACATCGGTGAGCTTCGGGGCGCGACCCACCGCTTGAGGAAATCCAGCGTGGCGAGTTCCGCGGCGCGCGTGTCCTGGGTGCTCGCCCGCACCCGGGCGGTGAGGCCCGAGCTGCCATGCTGGCGCTGATTCCACTCATCCATGCCGGCCAGCACCGCCTCTGGCTGATGCACGGCGATCACCGGCCCCTCGGCGAGGATATTCAACTGCTCGTCGGTCACCAGGGTGGCGATCTCGATGATCGAGTCCCGATCCGGATCCAGGCCGGTCATCTCAAGATCGATCCAAACAAGGCGGTTTTGCATGACGTGTCCTGTTGATTGATAAATAAAATGCGGGCATGACTAAAAAGCTTTGTCTCTCGTCCCCCACGGCCATGGTCTACTCTCTGACTCGGATATTGTTCCCCAAAGGAGATGCATGATGCGCCACACCCTCGTCCTGTCCGCCGCAGCCCTCACCGCCACCCTCCTGATGGCCCCCGCGACTCAGGCAGCCGACCTTGCCCTCGGCAAGAAGCTCTACAGCGAAAACTGCGTCAAGTGCCATGGGGCGGAGAAATATTCCCGGCCCGATCGCAAGGTGCACAGCATGAGCACCCTCAAGACCTATGTCCAGGGCTGCGCCACCAACCTCAGCCTCTCCTGGTTCGAGGATGAGGTGGATGCGGTAGCGGCCTACATGAACAAGGAATTCTACAAGTTCAAATGAACATCACCCCGCTTGCGCAGCGCCACTGCCTGACGCCTCGCGGGGCGCTCGATCACCTTGGCGCGGAGCGGATCGGGGAACTGCTCGGCCAGCTGCACCCCGACTGGCGGCTCGGTCCGCACGGCGACGCCATTGTGCGTGAGTTCCGCTTCCGCAATTTCCGTGAGACCATGCTGTTCGCCAACGTGATCGCCTGGATGGCCGAGCAGGAAAACCATCATCCCGAACTGCGTCTTCGGTATAATGCCTGCGCGGTTCACTACCGAACCCACGATGTCGGCGGACTATCGGAAAACGACTTCATCTGTGCCGCCAAAATCGACGCCTTGGTTACCCTTTGACCGGTGATATCCGGTTCGACACGGGGGGCTGCCCCAGCGCCGGGCAGCCCCCCGTAGTTTTTGGCCTTGAGGAGCATCGGCATGAGCGAGGAGAATCGCACCTCGGATCGCATCCCGGAACTGGTGCGCGAGATCCGCGATCTCCTCGAGCGCCAGCGACTGGTCGAGCAGTTGATCCATCGCCAGGAGACCCTGCCGGAGCGTAACGATCTGGTCGAGACCCTGGTGCACAAGCAGCACCTGGCCGCCCTGTCCACCAAGCTCGAGACCCTGCACGCCGCCGACATCGCGCGCATCCTCGAGATGCTGCCGCTGCAGGACCGCCTGGTGGTCTGGGACCTGGTGAAGGCCGACATGGACGGCGAGGTGCTGCTGGAGGTCTCCGATGCGGTGCGTGAGTCGCTCATCGAGGCGATGGACACCCACGAGCTGGTCGCCGCGACCGAGCAGCTCGGCACCGACGAGATCGCCGACCTCGCGCCCGACCTGCCCGACGAGGTGGTGCAGGGCATCTACAAGACCCTCAACCCCGAGGAGCGCGAACAGCTGCGCATTGCCCTCTCCTATCCCGAGGACTCGGTCGGCGCACGCATGGACTTCGAGATGGTGAGCGTGCGCGAAGACGTCACCGTCGAGGTGGTGCTGCGTTACCTGCGCCGCCTGCGCGAGCTGCCCGACCACACGGACCAGCTGTTCGTGGTCGATCGCGATGAACACCTGCGTGGCGTGCTGCCCCTCAACGCGCTCCTGGTCTCCGACCCGGACACCGAGGTCGGCAGCATCATGAATGCCACCCCCAAGCGCTTTAGCCCTGACGACGCAGCGCGCGCGGCCGCCGAGGCCTTTGAGCGTTACGACCTGATCACCGCTCCGGTCGTCGACCGCGACGGCGTGCTGGTCGGGCGGCTCACCGTCGATGCCATCGTGGACTACATCAAGGAGCGTCAGGACATCGAGCGCTTGAGCCAAGGCGGTCTGCGCGAGGAGGAGGACATCTTTGCCCCCATCTGGAGCAGCGTAAAGAACCGCGGCCCCTGGCTTGGCCTCAACCTGATCACCGCCCTCATCGCCTCGCGCGTGATCGGCCTGTTCGAAGGCACCATCGAGCAATTGGTCGCCCTTGCCACCTTGATGCCCATCGTCGCCGGCATGGGCGGCAACATCGGCAATCAGACCATCACCATGATCGTGCGCGCGCTGGCCACCGGCCAACTCAACCAGCACGATATCCGCGGCCTCTACTTCAAGGAGGTGAAACTCGCGCTGATCAACGGTGCGGTGTGGGGCGGCATGATGGCCCTCATCACCTTCCTGCTCTACCAGGATGCCCCGCTGGCGGGGGTGATGATGCTGGCGATGACCCTGAACTTCCTGGTGGCCGCCCTCATGGGCGTGACCATACCTGTCCTGCGTGCCCGCTTCGGGCGCGACCCCGCCCTCGGTTCGAGCGTGCTGATCACCGCCATCACCGATACCGGCGGCTTCTTCATCTTCCTTGGCCTGGCCACCCTGTTCCTGCTGAAGTAAGGCCCCATGAGCAAGCGCCGCCTGAGCGACCGACAAAAGCGTCACATCCAGCAGCGGCGCGCCCAGGAGGCCGAGAACCTTGCCCTACGTCCGGGCCTCGTCGTCGCTCACCATGGCAAGCAGGTGCTGGTCGAGGATCCCGAGACCGGCGCGCGCCATCCCTGCTCCTTCCGCCAGACGCTGGGAGGGGTGGTCACGGGCGACCGGGTGCGCTGGCAGATGCATCCCGACGGCAAGGGCACGGTCGAGTTCGTCGAGCCCCGAAGATCGGTCCTGATCCGGCCGGACACCCTGGGCAAGCCGCGCATGATGGCCGCCAACATTGACCAAGTGCTGATCACCCTCTCCCCGGTGCCGGAGCCCAACCCCAGCGTGATCGACCGCGCCATCGTCGCCGCCCTCGACCTGCCTGCCCGCCCCATCCTGCTGCTCAACAAGATCGACCTGCTGGATGACGAGGAGCGCGAGCAGATGCGCGACTTCCTGCGCGAATGGACAGGCCTTGGCATCACCGCCCTCGAACTGTCCGCCAGCACGGGCGCGGGTCTGGAGGCCCTGAAGGCCATGCTGGACGGGCACGAAAGCCTGTTCGTCGGCCTATCCGGGGTGGGCAAGTCGTCCATCGTGCGCGCCCTGCTGCCCGAGGGCAGCGAGGTCGCCGTGGGCGAGATCTCCGAACACAGCCTGGAAGGCCGCCACACCACCCGCACCAGCACCCTCTACCACCTGCCCGATGGCGGAGACGTGGTGGATGCCCCGGGCATCCGTGACTTCGGCGTGTGGGCCATGACTCCCGAGGCCGTCCTGCGCGGCTTCGCGGAGATCCAAGAGGCGGCGCAGGCGTGCCGGTTCGCCAACTGTACCCACCGCATGGAGCCGGGATGCGCGGTCAAGCAGGCGGTAGAGGACGGCCGCATCAGCGCGCGGCGCTACCAGAGTTATCTGGAACTGATGGAGCTGGCATCGAGCAAGCCCTGGGAAGGCTGAAGCCGCCCCTGCTAAGCTCCATGGACAGCGACGCCTCCGGGGGAGCACATGGGCGAGCATCAAGGGCACCTCATCACCCTCTGCCTGACAGGGGACGTGATGACCGGGCGCGGGATCGACCAGATCCTCCCCCACCCCTGCCCGCCCAGTATCCACGAGCCCGCCATGGACTCCTCGCTTGGCTACGTGCGCCTGGCCGAGGAGGCCAGCGGTCCTATCCCACGCAAGGTCGATCCCACCTACCTCTGGGGCGATGCCCTCGCCGCACTGGAGCGCCTGCGTCCGGACCTGCGCATCATCAACCTCGAGACCGCGGTCACCACCTCGCAGGACTGGGAGCCCAAGGGCATCAACTACCGCATGCATCCCGCCAACCTGCCTTGCCTGCAGGCGGCCAAAATCGACTGCTGCGTGCTGGCGAACAACCACGTCCTCGACTGGGGCGAGGCGGGACTGATCGAGACCCTCGCCAGCCTGCGCGATGCCGGGCTGGCGACGGCCGGGGCCGGGCGCGACACCGCGCAGGCCGCCACCCCAGCCATCCTGCCCCTGCCCAAGGGCGGCCGCGTGCTGGTCTTCGCCTGGGGGGCGGAGAGCAGCGGGATTCCACGCCGCTGGGCGGCCGCCCCGGACCGTCCGGGTGTCAATCTCCTGCCCGACCTCTCCAAAGCTACCCTGGAAGGGATCACGGAGCAGATCGCATCCTTCCGGCGCCCCGGCGATCTCGTGATCGCCTCACTCCACTGGGGTCCCAACTGGGGCTACCGCATCCCGGAGGAACACCGCCGCTTCGCCCGGGGGCTGATCGATCAGGCCGGCGTGGACCTCGTCCACGGCCACTCCAGCCACCATCCCATCGGGCTCGAGCTCTACCGCGAGCGGCTGATCCTGTACGGCTGCGGCGACCTGCTCAACGACTACGAGGGCATCGGTGGCTATGCGTCCTACCGGGGCGAACTCAGCCTGCTCTACCTTCCCGTCCTCGAACGATTCTCTGGCCACCTCATCGCCATGAGCATGCTTCCCATGCGCATCAAACGCTTTCGCCTTCAACACGCCTCGGAAGAGGAAGCGGGGTGGTTGTGCAGGGTGCTCGAGCGTGAAAGCAAGGTACCCGGCCACGCCTTCATACTCACAGAGACCAGCCAACTGCAGCTACGCAGAACCTAGCGATCAGAATGCTTGGCCGTTGCGGACCACACCTCGTGTTCACGCATTTTTTACATGGAAATGTCTTCTGGATGACTATCTTGCATAAGAAAGTTCAATTAGGGATTTCTTATAGACGGCCCCAGCTTCTGTTAGCCTACGAAATTACTTTGCCATTCGTACCGTTTCAGGAGGTGGAGTCATGTTACAGGCACTGAAGAACCTATGGTTTCGTGACCCTTCCGAAACCCCTGTCTACATCAACGACATTGCGGTACGCATTCGCGCCGGTATGCTCCTGTTCATCCCACTCTACATGGCGCTGACCTTGTGGGATGCCATCTATGGCACCAACTGGATCGTCGACGGCAACAGCATCGTCGACACCTACGAGACGGACTGGGATGGTCACACCATCTACTCCGCCCAGGTCATCAAGCGCACCTGGGAATACACGACCCAGACCTGGGTGCTGTTCTACGCCCTGTTCGAGATGCTGGCGGGCATGTTCGTCTTCACCTCCCGCCTCTCCCCCACCATCCTGATCGCCAGCCTACTCGCCCAAAGACAGGCCCCCGTCTGGAAACCCCTGGTTCCGAAACGCTTTGCCTGGAGCATTGGCGCAAGCTTCATCGTCGTCTGCCTGGTCTTTTTCAACCCGGTGCCGGTGGCCGAATTCGTCAACCGCATCGCGGGAAGCGCGGTGCTGCCGGAAACCGAGACCTTCATGCCCTACTGGATTCCGCTGGTGCTGGTCTGGGTCTGCCTCGGGTTCATGTGGCTCGAAGCCATCCTGGGCTTCTGCGTGGGCTGCAAGGTCCACGCGCTCCTGGTGAGGATGGGCGTGATTAAGGAGGCCTGCGAGGCCTGCAATAATATCGACTGGGATGAGATCAAGCGCCGCCACCAGGCCCGACAGCATTCAAGCCGCCCCGGCGAGACATGACGACCTCCGGCACAGGAGAACCTGTGCCGTCCAGGTCATGGAAAGAGAAGGGGGAGCCGAATGCAGACTGTTTCAAAAGGGCTGTCCTGCCCTTTTCAAACTCGCCTCGTCGCGGTACACGCCCGCGACGGGCTCCGAGAATCAATCACTTATTGTGATTGATTCTCGCGCGAGCCATCCATGGCTCGCATTTCCAGGCTGTGTCAAAGGCTTTTGACACAGCCTGGAATGGTTCCCCTTCCTCATTCAGGCATTGCGAGCTTTTCAGCCCGGCGGCCAGGTCATCTGGCGGCCGGCCAAGAGGTGCAGGTGCAGGTGATAGACCTCCTGTCCGCCGTGCCGGTTGCAGTTGAACACGGTGCGGTAACCGTCCTCCGCAAAGCCCATCTCGCTCGCCAACCGCTTGGCCACAAGGTAGAGCTTGCCAATCAGCGGCGCGTCCTCAGGCTGGAGATCGTTGAGGGTCGCGATCGGCTTCTTCGGGATGATGAGGATGTGCACGGGCGCCTGCGGGTTGATGTCCCGGAAGGCCAGCACCTCGTCGTCCTCGTAGACGATCTGGGCAGGGATTTCCTTGCGGATGATCTTGCTGAAAATGGTTTCGGCCATCGTCGTTCCTCGTCGGTCAGAGGGGGCGGCGACCCTGCAAGGCGTGCGCAAGGGTGCCACCGTCCACGAACTCCAACTCCCCGCCCATCGGCACGCCCTGCGCCAGGCGCGTGGCCTGGATGCCGCGCGCGCGGCACATTTCACCGATGACATGGGCGGTGGTTTCGCCCTCCACGGTGCTGCTGGTGGCAACGATCACCTCCCGCACCTCGCCTGCATCCAGCCGGGCCTCGAGCATATCGAGGCCGAGCTCGCGCGGGCCAATGCCATCCAAGGGGCTGAGACGCCCCATGAGGATGAAGTAAAGACCGCCGTAGGCACCGGAATTTTCCAGCGAGAGCATGTCCTGCGGCCACTCGACCACACACAGCAAGCTGCGGTCACGCTGGGGGTTGCGGCACAGTCCGCATACCGGCTCCTCGGTGAGGGTCCGGCATTCTGCGCAATACCCCACCCGCTCGGCCGCCGCGTCGAGCGCCGAGGCCAGGCGGCGGGCACCGTCGCGATCGCGCTGGAGCATGTGCAGGGCCAGTCGCTGGGCAGACTTGGGCCCGACACCCGGCAGGCGCCGCAGGGACTCCATCAGCTCGGCGACGAGAGGAGAGAAGTTCATGGGGTCAGGTCAGAGGCTTAGAACGGCATCTTGAAGCCCGGCGGCATCGGCATGCCCGCGGTGACGCCGGCCATGCGGCTCTGGGTCTCGGCCTCGACCTTGCGCACCGCATCGTTCATGGCCGCGGCGATCAGATCCTCCAGCATCTCCTTGTCATCGCCCATCAGGCTCGGGTCGATGGTCACACGACGCACCTCGTGGCGACCGGTCATCACCACACTCACCATGCCCCCACCGGACTCCCCGGTCACCTCCATGCGCGCGATCTCTTCCTGGGTTTTCTGCAGGTTCTCCTGCATCTTCTGGGCCTGCTTCATGAGCTGGCCAAGGCCACCTTTCATCATGATGTGCTGTCTCTTCGTGCTATGGGAGTGAATTATCGGTTCGAGATCGTGCCGCTTCAGGCCGAATCAAGAGGACGCACGCTCTCTTCCAGTAGACGGGCATCGAGGCGCTCTTCGAGCTTACGCACGATGGGATCGTTCTGCAGGGACTCGACCGCCTCCTGCTGGCGTGCCGCCTCCTTCTGCTTGCGCACCTCTGCCGGCGTATCCTGGGCTGGCCGTCCTTCCTCGTAGCGCAGGCGCACCTCCATGCCGAGCGTCTTGGCAAGGGCCTTGCGGATGGATTCTTCCGCGAGCGGGGTACGCAGGCTGGCATGGCTCGGGGGGCAGCGCAAGCGAATGAGCTCGCCGTCCTGAGCGACCAGTTCGGAGTTTTCGGCCAGCATCAGCGCCATGCCCTTCAGGCCAAGGCGCGGCAGCAAGCGGTGCCAGGCCCCGGCATCGAGCGGCTCCCGCATCGAGGCTTCTTCCGCCTTCTCCGGCGAAAGCCCCTTCGGTGTCAGACCGTCCCGCACCTGACCTTTGGCCGACACCGCCTCGCTGCGAGGGGCGTCCGCCGGAGCGGCAGGAGGCTGGGGGATGGCCTGACGCGCCACGGCCTCACCGGAAGGGACGCTGCGCCATCCCTCCGGGGATGCCGGCCTGCGCCCTCCCATGCCACCGCCTCGGCTGTGATCAGCCTCCGCATCGGCCGGCACGAAGGCGAGCATACGCAGCAGGGTCATCTCCAAGCCCATCCGGGCACTGGGGGCCAGCGGCAGGTCCCGGCGCCCGTGCAGGGCGACCTGGTAGTAGAGCTGCACGGCCTCGGGGGAGAGGCGTGGGGCAAACTCACGCACCAATTGCGGCGAGGCCTCGAACAGCTCGGCATCGGCCTCAGGCATGAGCTGGACCACAGCGATGGCGTGCAGCAGGGCCAGAAGCTCGGCCAACACCTCGGCATAGTCCGGCGAGCCCTGGGCCAGCTGCTGGATGGCGGCGAACAGCGCCGGGGCGTCCTGCGCGATCAGGGCCTCCAGCAGGGCTCGGATGCGCGCCTCAGAGGTCAGGCCGAGCATGGCGCCCACCTCCTCCTCGCCCACCCTGCCCTGGCCGTAGGCAATGGCCTGGTCCAAGAGGCTCAAGGCATCGCGCAGGCTGCCGTCGGCGGCGCGGGCGAGCAGCTGTAGCGCTCCGTCGTCAAAGGCAATCCCCTCGGCGGTCAGTACGCTTGCCAGCCGGCCGTGGATCATGCGCCGGGAGAGGGCCTTGAGGTGGAACTGCAGGCAGCGCGAGAGCACCGTGACCGGCAACTTCTGCGGGTCGGTGGTGGCGAGCAGGAACTTGACGTGCGGCGGCGGCTCCTCGAGGGTCTTCAACAGGGCGTTGAAGCTCGATTTGGAGAACATGTGCACCTCGTCGATGAGGTACACCTTGAAGCGGCCCTGGCTGGGGGCGTATTGCACGTTCTCCAGAAGCTCGCGGGTATCGTCCACCCCGGTGCGGGAAGCGGCATCCACCTCGATCAGGTCCACGAACCGCCCCTCGTCGATCGCGCGGCAGGCCGCACACTCGCCGCAGGGGTGGCTGGAGACGCCGCGCTCGCAGTTGAGCGCCTTGGCGAAGATGCGCGCCACGGTCGTCTTGCCCACCCCGCGAGTGCCGGTGAACAGGTAGGCGTGGTGCAGGCGCCCATCGTCCAGCGCGGAGGTCAGGGCGCGCAGGACATGCTCCTGGCCGACCATGTCTTCGAAGCGGCGCGGACGCCATTTGCGCGCGAGGACCTGATAGGTCATGTCGATCTCGGCAAGTCTTGGAAGCGCTGGATTCTAACAGAAGCCAGGGGGCGGAGCGGCATGACGGTAAAGCAAAAAGGGCCACCCGAAGGGCGGCCCTTTTTGCCAGAGGGGGCGGCGAAGCGCACCCGCCACATCCCGGCGCCCGTGCGCACCGCTACCGTTGCTTCCTTCCGGACCTGGCGGGGTTGACGGCTGCCCGTCGCGAGAGGACGAATGCGCCCGCCATCGACGCGGGCTGGGGCAAGGCCCCGTGACAACAAAGCCCTGCAGCGCAGGGCTTCTCAGATCTGGCGGAGAGAGAGGGATTCGAACCCTCGATACGGGATTACCGTATACACACTTTCCAGGCGTGCTCCTTCAACCACTCGGACACCTCTCCGGTCACCTGCCATCCTGGCGCGATGTGGGGCCGAACTTTACCGGAGACGGGGCGAGAATTCAATGGCTGGGCCAAGACTGAAGCATCAACCCCTTCATTCTGAACGCCCGTGTGGGAGCAACTGTCTTGTTTGCGTAGCCCCCCGAGTCCCTTGGACGTTTGGAGGTGGGCCAAGACCCGAGCGTGGGCAGCCCCTCCCCCTGGAGGGGGGAGGGTTGGGGAGGGGGTGAGCGAAGCAGCGACGCAGCCATCGGCCCCGCAGGCTCCGCTAGCGTCGCGTTCAGGAGGTTTGTCGAGGTGCCCTGAGGGTCGAAGGCCGCGATCGTGGGGCTTTATGGCTTTTGCTGCGCTCCTTCCAAACCAGGTGGGTTTCACCCTCTCCCCCATCCCCTCCCCCTCAAGGGGGAGGGGGGCAAGGAGGCATTCTGGTTGTGGGAGCGCGACCCCCAACGCGAAAGGGCAAGGGTTCATCGGCCCGAGGGCAGCCTCCTACACAGCCTGTAGTAGGTTCTATTTCGGCTCGAAGACCGCAATGGATTCGACATGGGCGGTGTGCGGGAACATGTCCATCACCCCGGCGGCCTTCAGCCGGTAACCATGCTCGTTGACCAGGATGCCGGCATCGCGAGCGAGTGTCGCCGGGTTGCAGGAGACATAGACGATGCGCTTGGGCTTTATCCGGGCCAGGTGCGGCATGATCTCCATCGCCCCGGCACGCGGCGGGTCGAGCAGGATCTTGTCGTAGTGTTCCTTCATCCACGGTAAGGCCGGGTCCGGCTCGAACAGGTTGCCGACGAAGTGACGGGTGTTGGCGATACCGTTGCGGCGGGCGCTCTCCTCGCCGCGGCGCACCATGGCCTCATCCCCCTCCACGCCCACCACCTCCGCGGCGCGGCGGGCGATCGGCAGGGTGAAGTTGCCCAGCCCCGCGAACAGGTCCAGCACGCGCTCATCCGCCTTGGGGTCGAGCAGCTCGAGCGCGAGATCCACCATCTTACGGTTGAGCAGGCCGTTGACCTGGGTGAAGTCGACCGGCAGGAAGTCGATGCGCACCTCGTGCCCAGGCAAGCTGTAGTACAGCTCCCCCGCCTCGGGCCACAGACGGTGGACGCTCTCGGGGCCGGCCGGCTGGAGGAACAGGTGCAGGCCGGTGGTCTTGGCGTAGTCGACCAGGCGCGCGCGGTCCTGCACGGAGAGCGGGTCCATATGGCGGAAGACCAGGGCGGTGACGTCATCGCCGACCGCCACCTCGATCTGCGGGATGCGCTCTTTGGCCTCCATACCCGCGATCAGGCCCGCGAGCTCCTCCAGGCGCTCGCCCACGCTCGGGTCCAGCACCTCGCAGCGAGTCAGCTCGGCAAGGTAGGGCGTGCCGCGCTCGCGGAAGCCCACCAGAACCTTGCCCTTCTTGGCCACCCATTTCACCCCCAGGCGGGCGCGGCGGCGGTAGCCCCACAGCGGACCGGTCAGGGGGGCGAGGATCTGCTCGGGTTCGACCTTGCCGAGCTGGCGCAGGTTGTCGAGCAGCACCCCCTGCTTGGCATGGATCTGCGCCGTATCGCGCATGTGCTGGAGCGTGCAGCCGCCGCACACGCCAAAGTGCGCACAGCGCGGCGTAACCCGCTCGGGCGAGGGCTCGATGACCTCGATCACCTCTGCCTCGTCGAAACGGCGGTGGGGCCGGGTCAGCCGGGCCTTGACGCGCTCGCCCATGAGGGCGCCGTCAATAAACACGACCTTGCCCTCATGCTGGGCGACACCGCGCCCCTCGTGGGAAAAACCGGTGATGCTGGCCTCGAAGATCAGGCCCTTGCGCTTGCTCGACATGAATTCTCAGGCTTTGAATCAGGCGGGAAAGACCCCGGTGGAGAGGTAACGATCGCCCCGGTCGCAGACGATGGTGACAATCACGGCATCCTCCAGCTCCGCAGCCAGGCGCAGGGCGGCGGCCATGGCCCCGCCAGAGGAGATGCCGGCCAGCAGGCCTTCGCGCAGCGCCAACTCGCGCGTCATGGCCTCGGCCTCCTCCTGGCTCACATCCATGATCCGATCCACTCGACGGGGGTCGAAGATCTTGGGCAGGTAAGCCTCAGGCCAGCGCCGGATGCCGGGGATGGAGGCCCCCTCCGCGGGCTGTACGCCGATGATCTGCACAGAAGGATTCTGCTCCTTGAGGTAGCGCGAGGTGCCCATGATGGTGCCGGTGGTGCCCATGGCGCTGACAAAATGGGTCACGCGGCCCGCGGTGGCCTGCCAGATCTCGGGGCCGGTGGTCTCGTAGTGGGCGAGCGGGTTGTCCGAGTTGGCGAACTGGTCGAGCACCCTACCCTCTCCCCGCGCCTGCATGGCCAGGGCCAGGTCGCGCGCCCCTTCCATGCCCTCCTCCTTGCTGACCAGGATCAGCTCGGCGCCGTAGGCGCGCATGACCTGGCGGCGCTCGATGCTCAAGTTCTCCGGCATGATCAGCACCATGCGGTAGCCCTTGATGGCGGCGGCCATCGCCAGGGCGATGCCGGTGTTGCCGCTGGTGGCCTCGATCAGGGTATCGCCAGGGCGAATCTCGCCGCGGCGCTCGGCGTGCTCGATCATCGACAGCGCCGGCCTATCCTTCACCGAACCTGCCGGGTTGTTGCCCTCGAGCTTGGCGAGGATGAGGTTGTTGCGGCCCGCGGAGAGGTGCTGCAGGCGCACCAGCGGGGTGTGGCCGATGGCCTTGGCGAGGGTGGGCAGGGGGATGGGGTTCATGCAGGCTTCCTCAGCGCGTCAGGACGACGAAGGCCACCGCATACTCGGCCTCGTCGCTTAAGGAGAGATGGGCCTCGCGCACCCCCAGGCGCTCAGCAAGCGACGCCGCCGGGCCGTGCAGGCGCAGCAGGGGTTTACCCAGGGGGTCGTGGTCCACGGCAATGTGCCTGAGCGCCAGGCCGTCCCGAAAGCCGGTGCCCAGGGCCTTGGCGGCGGCCTCCTTGGCGGCGAAGCGCTTGGCCAGGAAACGGGCCGGGTCGGCCTGACCGGCCAGACGGGCGCGCTCGTCCTCCGCCAGCAGACGTGCCGCGAGTGCCTCGCCATAGCGCGCCCACAGGCGGCTCATGCGGGCGATGGCGACGATGTCGGTGCCGATGCCGTGGATCATGCCGCCCTCAACGGCTCATCAGCCGCGCCTCGACCATCAGCCGCTTCATCTCGCGCACGGCCTCCGCCAGACCGACGAAGATGGCGCGCGCGATGATGGCGTGACCGATGTTGAGCTCGCGCATCACCGGAATGGCGGCGATCGGCTGCACGTTGTGGTAGTGCAGGCCATGGCCGGCATTGACCTGCAGACCCAACTCCGCCGCGTGGATGGCGGCGCGCTCGATGCGCTCGAACTCGCGCTGGCGGGCCAGGCCGTGGGCATTGGCGTAATGGCCGGTGTGGATCTCGATCACCGGCGCGCCCACCCGCACGGCGGCCTCGACCTGGGCCGGGTCGGCGTCGATGAACAGCGACACCCGCACCCCGGCCTCGGCGAGGCGGGCGCAGGCCTCCTTCATGCGTGCCTCCTGGCCCAGCACGTCGAGCCCGCCCTCGGTGGTCAGCTCCTCGCGCCGCTCCGGCACCAGGCAGCAGTCCTGCGGCTTCAGACGCTCGGCAATGGCGAGCATCTCCTCGGTCACTGCCATCTCAAGGTTCATGCGGGTCTGCAACAGGCCGCGCAGGATCTCGACGTCGCGATCCTGGATGTGGCGGCGGTCCTCGCGCAGGTGCAGGGTGATGGAGTCGGCGCCAGACTGCTCGGCCAGCAGGGCGGCATGGACCGGCTCGGGGTAGATCTCCCCGCGGGCCTGGCGCAGGGTGGCGACATGGTCGATGTTCAGCCCAAGCAGGATGATGTCATGCGGATGGTTCACGGTGGTGGCTTCCTTCAGCCGATGGATGGGGTGGATGCTCGCCCTGCGCCCAGGGTCACCGCCAGCAGCTCGCGCGAGCGCAAGGGCCTGGGACCGAGGTGCGGGGCCAGTAGGCCGTGCAGGATCAGGCGGATCTCGCGCGCGGTGGCCGGGTCGTCACAGCGCCCTGCGGCCAGATGCAACAGGCTGAGACCACGCACGGCGGCAGGACTACCCTCCGCCCGGCACACGCCGGATTCAGGGTGGACATGATACATCCCCTCCGCCTCCACCGGCGTGCCATCGGCACAATCGTCCCAGGCCGGGGCCCAGCCTAGCGCTTCGAGCAGCTGCTTCTCGAACAGGCGCAGGATGGGGGCCTCAGGCGCACCACCGCCCAAGGACTCGAGCGCCTCGGCGTAGCGGTCGAACAATTCGGGATGGGCGTCCTCGCGCGGCAACAGCCGCAGCACGAGCTCATTGAGGTAATAACCGCAGGCCAGCACCCGTCCGCCCGCAAGCCGGGGCGGGCCCGCCAGTTCCTCGACGGCACGCAGCTGGGCCAGTTCGCCCCGCCCGCCCAGGTCCAGCCACACGCGGCGGAAGGGTTGCAGACGGGCACGCAGGCGGCTGTTGCCCCGCGCACCCCGTGCGATCACGCCGCGCCGCCCGCCCTCGCGCAGGAACACCTCGAGCAGCAGGCTGGTGTCGCGCCAGGGCCGGGCGTGAAGGATGTAGCCCTCCTCCCCGTGCGCTGGACGCGCAGGGCTCAAGACTCGCCGTACCCCAGCGCGCGCAGGGCGCGCTCGTCATCCGACCAGCCACCCTTGACCTTGACCCACAGGCGCAGGAAGACCTTGGTGCCGAGCAGGTTCTCGAGGTTGATGCGGGCGCGGCGGCCGATCTCTTTGAGCATCTCGCCGTTCTTGCCGATCAGGATGGCCTTCTGCCCTTCCCGCTCGACCCAGATCAGGGCGTCGATGCGCGTCAGCCCCGGCTCGACGGTGTAGTTCTCGATCTCGACCGTGACCCCGTAGGGGACCTCGGCATGCGCCAGGCGGGTGATCTGCTCGCGCACGAACTCGGCGGCGATGAAGCGGGAGCTCGCGGTGGTCAGGGTGTCCTCGTCATACGCCGCGGGCCCTTCGGGCAGACGCTCGGCGACGGCCTGTTCCAGCCGGGCGAGGTTGCTGCCCTTGCGTGCGGAGATGGGGATGATTTCGGCAAAGTCGAAACGCTCCGCCATCTGCTGCAGGAAGGGCAATAACGCGGTCTTGTCGGCCGTAAGGTCCACCTTGTTGATGGCGAGGATCACCGGCACCTTGACCTGGCGCAGGCGCTCCAGCACCTCGGCATCCTCATCGGTCCAGCGCATGGCCTCGATCAGGAACACCACCACGTCCACGCCCTCGAGGATGCCCTGCGCCGTGCGATTGAGTACGCGGCTCAAAGCACGCCCGGTGCTCTTGTGCAGCCCCGGGGTATCGACATAGAGGATCTGCGCCTCCGGCAGGGTCTTGACGCCGATGATGGTGTGCCGCGTGGTCTGCGGCTTGGGCGCGGTGATGCTGATCTTCTGCCCGATCAGGGTGTTGAGCAGGGTGGACTTGCCCACGTTGGGGCGGCCCACGATGCCGACGTAACCGCAACGGTGACTCATGAAACGTTCGCACCCGGTTGAAGGAGGGACAGAGCCGCCTCCGCGGCGGCCTGCTCGGCGCGGCGACGGCTGGTGCCGCGGCCCGTGGTGGGTTGGTCGAGCCCGTCCACCCGGCACTCGACCACGAAGGTCTGGGCGTGGGCCTGACCGAGGGTATCGATGACCTCATACTCGGGCAGGGGCCGCTGACGCCCCTGCAGCCACTCCTGCAGGCGCGTCTTCGGGTCCTTCTGCCCCGCCTGGGCCGGGAGGTGTTCGAGGCGGTCGCGGTACAGGCGCAGGATCAGCGCACGCGCAGGCTCAAACCCCGCGTCCAGGTAGACGGCGCCGATCATCGCCTCGAAGGCATCCGCCAGGGTGGAACCGCGCCGGTAACCACCGGATTTCAGCTCGCCGCTGCCGAGGATGAGGTAGTCGCCAAGATCGAGCTCGGCGGCGAGCTCCGCCAGGGTATCCTCGCGCACCAGGCTCGCCCGGTAGCGGGAAAGCTCACCCTCGCTCGCCTTCGGCCGGCGGGCGTAGAGCTCGTCGGCGATCACGAAGTTGAGCAGGCCATCGCCCAGGAACTCCAGCCGCTCGTTGTGCCGACCGCCGGCACTGCGATGGCGCAGCGCGAGCTCGAGCAGGGCCGGATCCGTGAAGGTGTGCCCGATGCGCTCCTCCAGGCGCTTGAGGGGGTCGGCCATGGTCAGCGAATGATCACTTCATGGCGGAAGGTCGCCACCGCATCCAGGTTGCCAAGCAGGGGGGCGCGGGCCTCGTACTCGAACACCACCCGCTTGCCGTTGCCCGGGGTGGGTTCGACCAGCACCCCCTCGAGCACGATCTTGTCGTCGATCTCGTTGATGTCCATGCGCGCCTGAATGAACTTGACGATCTCGCTGCGCGACATCTGACCGTTCCCCTCCTTCTCCAAAGCGCGGAAGATGGTGGTCATTTTCATGTCATCAAGATAGAGCGGCAGGATATGGAGCCCCGCCACGATGAGCACCCCAAGGAAGGAGGCGGTGATCAACAGGCCGATGAAGCTCATGCCCCGCTGCTGTCTGTAACCCATCATGATTCTCCCTGTGACTCAATGGATGCCCATGCCAATGCGAGAAAAATCGAGACGCACGGCTTCGCCGTCGAAATGCATCCAGATCAGCATAGCGCGGCCGACCAGATTTTCCTCCGGTACGAAGCCCCAATAACGGCTGTCGTTGCTATTGTCGCGGTTGTCGCCCATGACGAAATACTGCCCGGCCGGCACGACGATCTCGCCCTCCGGCCCCTGGGCCTCCGGGCGCTGGAGGATGGCGTGCAGCACGCCCGCGAGGTCTTCCTCGAACATCTGCGCGCCCAGCATGCGCCCCTGCGGCCCATCGCCGGAATAGACGCCGAGCGGCTTGAGGGGCATCGGCTTCCCGTTGATGAACAACTGCTTGTTCTCGTAGCGCACGCGATCCCCCGGCAGGCCGATGATGCGCTTGATGTAGTCCACCTCGGGCTGCTGCGGGTACTTGAACACCACCACATCGCCGCGTTTCGGCTCCCCAAGCGCCACCACCTTGGTGCGCAGCACCGGCAGGCGGATGCCGTAGGCGAATTTGTTGACCAGGATGAAATCCCCGACCTCCAGGGTCGGCATCATCGAGCCGGAGGGGATGCGGAAGGGCTCGGCGACAAACGAGCGCAGCAGCAGTACGACCAGCAGCACGGGGAAGAAGCTGCGCGAGTATTCGACCAGCAGCGGCTCCTTGCCCTGCGCCTCCTCACGCGCGCGGCGGAAATACAGCCGATCGATGCCAACGACCACGCCGGTGAACAGGGTGGCCAGCACCAGGATGAGTTCGAAATTCATGCGTCGCCTTACTTCTTGTCCATCTGCAGCACAGCGAGGAAGGCCTCCTGCGGCACCTCGACCCGGCCGATGGACTTCATCCGCTTCTTGCCTTCCTTCTGCTTCTCCAGGAGCTTGCGCTTGCGGGAGACGTCACCACCGTAACATTTCGCCAGAACATTCTTGCGCAAGGCCTTGATATTCGTGCGCGCGATGATCTTGCCGCCGATCGCGGCCTGGATCGGTACCTCGAACTGCTGCTGCGGGATCAGCTCCTTGAGCTTCTCGCACAGCTCGCGCCCGCGCGCTTCGGAGATCTGCCGGTGGACGATCATCGACAGGGCATCGACCGGCTCGCCGTTGATGAGTACATCGAGCTTGACCAGCGGGGCCTGCTGGAAGCGCAGGAAGTGGTAGTCGAACGAGGCGTAGCCGCGGCTGACCGACTTGAGCTTGTCGAAGAAGTCCATCACCACCTCGGCGAGCGGCAGCTCGAACTTGAGCGAGACCTGGTTGCCAAGGTAGAGCATCTGCTTCTGCACCCCGCGCTTCTCGATGCACAGGGTGATGACGTTGCCGACATAGTCTTGCGGCACGAGGATGTTGGCCTCGATGATCGGCTCGCGCATCTCGCTGATGTTGGAGACCGGCGGCAGGTCGGCGGGGTTGTGGATGTGCAGGGTTTCGCCCGAGGTGGTCACCACCTCATACACCACCGTCGGGGCGGTGGTGATCAAATCCAGGTTGTACTCGCGCTCCAGACGCTCCTGGATGATCTCCATGTGCAAGAGGCCGAGGAAACCGATGCGGAAGCCGAACCCCAGCGCCTGCGACACCTCCGGCTCGAAATGCAGGGCGGCATCGTTCAGGCGCAGCTTGCGCAGCGCCTCACGCAGGTTCTCGTAGTCCTCGGACTCCACCGGGTAGAGACCGGCGAACACCCGCGGCTGGACCTCCTTGAAGCCCGGCAGGGGCTCGGCGGCGGGATTCTCGAAATCGGTGATGGTGTCGCCCACCTTGGCCGCGTCGATCTCCTTGATCCCCGCGATCATGAAGCCGACCTCGCCGGTCTTCAGCACCTCGCGATCCTGACGCTTGGGGGTGAACACCCCCACCTTGTCGACGCTGAACACCCCGCGGGTGCCCATCATGCGGATCTTCTGCTTCAGGCGCAGCTCGCCATCGACGATGCGCACCAGGGCGACCACGCCGACGTAGTTGTCGAACCAGGAGTCGATGATCAGTGCCTTGAGCGGACCGTCCTCCTTGCCGGAGGGCGGCGGGATGCGCTTGACCAGGGCCTCGAGCAGCTCTGGCACGTTCAGGCCGCTCTTGGCCGAGACGCGCTCGGCATCGCTCGCGTCGATGCCGATGATGTCCTCGATCTCCTTGGCCACCCGCTCGGGGTCGGCATTCGGCAGGTCCATCTTGTTGAGCACCGGCACCACCTCAAGGCCAAGGTCGATGGCGGTGTAACAGTTGGCCACCGACTGCGCCTCCACCCCCTGCGAGGCATCCACCACCAGGAGCGCCCCCTCACAGGCGGCGAGCGAGCGCGACACCTCGTAGGAGAAGTCCACGTGGCCCGGGGTGTCGATCATGTTCAGCTCATACTCCTGGCCATCGCGCGCCACGTAGCGCAGCGACACGCTCTGCGCCTTGATGGTGATACCGCGCTCGCGCTCGATGTCCATCGAATCGAGCACCTGGGCCTCCATCTCACGCGCCTCCAGGCCCCCGCAGAGCTGGATGAAGCGGTCGGCCAGGGTCGACTTGCCGTGGTCGATGTGGGCGATGATGGAGAAATTGCGAATGTGGGCTTGATCCATGGAATGCGATCGGTAAGCAAAGAGGCGCGGAGTATACCAGCAACCCCGCCATGAGGCGGGGCGATATCAGGCGTGGTGCAGCTGCGGATGGCCTCGGGGGGCACGGGTGGGCGTGGTCGGTGCATCCGCCTCGGGAGCCTGGGGGGCCGAGGCGGCCTCGGGCGTTTCAACCACGCGCAGGCGCAGGGTGACGAACTTGCCCTCCCGCGCGACAGTCAGCTTGGCCTCTCCACCCGGCGGGATGCGCCCCACCAGCATCGGCAGGCTGCTGGCGTCCGCGAGTGATACTCCATTCACCTCCAGCACCACGTCCCCCGGCAGCAGGCCCGCACGTTCGGCCGGGCTGTCGGGCAGCACCCGCACCACCAGGGCGCCGACCGGCCGGTCCAGGCCGAAGGCCGCGGCCAGCTCGCGATCCATGTCCTGCACCTGCACGCCAAGGAAGCCGCGCGAGACATGCCCCTGACGCTTGAGCTGATCCACCACCTCCATGGCGAGATTCACCGGAATGGCGAAGGACAGCCCCATGTAGCCGCCGGATTCGGTGTAAATCTGCGCATTGATGCCCACCACCTCGCCGCGCATGTTGAGCAGGGGCCCACCCGAGTTGCCGGGGTTGATCGCCACGTCGGTCTGGATGAAGGGCACGTAGGTCTGGTTGCTGTCGTTCGGAATGCCGCGGCCCTTGGCGCTGACGATGCCGGCGGTGACGGAATGGTCGAAGCCGAATGGGGTGCCGATGGCAAGCACCCACTCGCCCACGCGCAGCTTGTCCGCATTGCCCATCCGCAGGGTCGGCAGGCCGCTGGCGTCCACCTTGAGCAGGGCGATATCGCTCGTGACATCCTGTCCAACCACCGTCGCCACCAGCTCGCGCCGATCGGAGAGGCGCACCACGATCTGCTCCGCATCGGCGATGACGTGCTGGTTGGTCAGGATATAGCCATCGGGCTCGAGGATGAAGCCGGAGCCGAGCGAGCCCTCATCCTCCCCCTCGCCCTGATCGGGAGAGCCAAAGAAGTGACGGAACAGCTCGCCCAGGGAGGACCCTTCCGGAAACGGATTCGCCATCGCCGTCTCGGACTTGGGGGTGTTCTTGAGGGTGGTGCTGATATTCACCACCGCAGGCGCGGCGCGATCGACGAGATCGCTGAAATCAGGCAGGGCGACCTTCGGTTCGGAACAGCCCGCAAGAGTCAGGCCCAGCAGCAGGGCGAAGAAATGCTTTTTCATGGATGGACATTACAGCGGGCGACCACGGGGCCCTGGATACGGGCGAGGATGCGGGGTTCGGCCTGCCGGCCCGCGGCACGCCGGCCAAGGGGGCCGAGCAGCAACAGCCCACCGACAAGGCCAAGCCCCCCCGCCAAGAGGGACCAGCCTTCCCCGGCCGGCTGAAACAGGGCCATGCCGCCGACGAAGCCTGCGAGAGGCAGGCCATAGAGCAGCAGCGAGGCACGTACAACGCCCTCTTCCGGCAGGCCGAGGATGACCTCATCCCCCACCCGCACGCCGAGCGTGTCGCGCACGGCCATACGGCTCACCTTGCCGCCCATCAGCGCATCCCCCAGCAGGCCGGTGCCGCAATGCCCCTTGGAGGCGCAGCTGCCGCAGGCGGACTGGCGCGGGCTTTCGACCCAGGCCATGCCGTCCTCGATGGCGACCACTCTGCCCCGTGCCTCGAGCATCTCAGGGCGCCCCCATCGGACGCAGACCGTCGAGGATCATGCGCATGGCGGCCTCCGGCGCCTCGCCAATGGCCGTCAGACGGAATCCGTCCGCGTCGCGCGTGACGCGGTGCATGACACCGCTTCCGGCCTGCTCAGGCGGCGCCTGCTCGGATTGGCGTTCAATAAAGACCGACACACTGCCCAGGCCGTCAGAATAGATGAGATGCTCCAGCACCTTGCCGTTGTGTGGGCTGCGACGCTCAGCCGCATTGCGCAAGGCATAGCCAGGCGGCAAGGTCGTGGCAATCCAGTGCGGCTGAAAAGGTTTCTCCTCGAAAGGCTCCTCCACCACGCGGAACCCCTGGATGTCCGTGCTCAGACGCATGGCCTCCTCACCCATCTCCGGCACGATGCGCAGGCTGGCAAACTGGCTCATCTCCAGGCGCCGGTCGCCATCGAGCAGCTCGAGACGGAGCAACATGGCGCTCGGCTCGTGGATGCACAGGCGGTAGCCATGACGGTAAGAGTCCTTGGGCACCAGCCTGACCACTTTGCAGGTCAGGTTGGCCACGCGCGCATCCCCGTTCTGGATGAAATCGTAGAACTTGGACAGCTGGGCCGTCTCGCCAAAGCGCTCGGCGGACAAACGTCCTCGCCATGAAGGAGCACGGCCGGTGACCACCAGCCGCGCACGCGGCCAGACACAGGTGCAACGATCCCCTTCCTGCAACACCTCCCGCGGCGGGCCATCCATGCTCACCAGGCGCTCACGCTCGCCATGCTGTTCATCAAAGAGATGAAAGATGCGCAGGGTGCGGGTATCGCCCTCCTGCCCTTGGACATGCAGCAGCAGCCCCTCGTAATTGACGGTGTGCATGGTGTGCGCCATGCGCTGGAGCAAGGCCTCGGTCCCCGGCGAGGCGTCTGCGGCACCGGCAAGCCCGAGGAGAAAGGCGATGGGGAGAAGGCGATTCAGGGCAAGAGGCATCAGGGACGCTCGTAGGCTACCAGGCGGATATTGGAGGCCATGGAGGTCATCGGACCACCCTCGGCATAGGTCAGGTGCTGAACGAGATAAGGATCGGGCATGACATCCGCCTCCTGCGCCTCCTGCGCGCCCTTGGCCGCGACCTGAACGGTGTGCTGCGGCCCCTGCGGGGCGGAGAGGACGACGAACGATCCATCCGGGTTTTGCTGCGCGGGCTGGATCACCAGCACGGCAACGCCCGCCACGGTGGCCGCAAGGGCTAGCCCCAAGGCGGGAATACGCCAGGTGCGCAGCCCCTCGCGGAGGGTGTCGAGCAGCGTGACCCGGCGTGCCGGCGCCATCTGTTCGGCCCGGATGCTGGCCATGATGCGCGCCGTCATGTCGCGCGAAGGGGCTTCCACCAGCTCGCCCCGCATGGCCATGCCGATCAGGCTGTAGCGCCCCATGCGCTCACTCCCCTGCGGATCATGGCGCAATTGCTCGAGCAACTGGTCGACCTCATGGCGGCTGAGGGCATCGTCCAGCATGGCGGACAGGGTTTCATCAAGGCTTGGTTTGTTCATCTGCATTCTCCCGCCCGCTCAGCCCAGCAAGGGCTGCAGGCGCTTGTCGATCGCTTCACGCGCACGGAAGATCCGCGAACGGACGGTGCCGATGGGGCATCCCATCACCTCGGCGATTTCCTCGTAACTCAGCCCTTCCAGCTCCCGCAGGGTGATGGCGGTACGCAGGTCTTCCGGCAGGTCGTGGATGGCCTGCATGACCACGCGGTGCAATTCACTCCCCAGCGCCTCACCCTCCGGCGTGTCGGTGTCGGTCAGGCCGGGCTCGGCGGCATACTGGTCCGTCTCGTCGGCATCCAGATCGACCGTGTAGGGCTGACGCTGCACGCTGACCAGGTGATTCTTGGCCGTGTTGACGGCAATGCGGTAGATCCAGGTGTAGAAGGCGCTCTCGCCACGGAAGGAGCCCAACGCTCTCCAGGCCTTGACGAAGGTTTCCTGGGTCAGATCCATGGCCTCGTCCATGTCCCGCACGTAGCGCATGATGAGCTTGAGCACCTTGTGCTGGTATTTGCGCACCAACAACTCGAAGGCGCGTTGGTCGCCTTCGCGCGCACGGGCGACGAGTTGCTGGTCGGTTGGACTGGACGACATGCGTGCTGCATTCCTGGGTTACCCCCCACATCACGTCCCATGCACAAGGGGATAGACGGCTGCGGGGCGGGAAGGTTCCGTCAAAGCGGGATTGTCGATATTGTTGGAATCATACAACGTAAATGGACCGAACGATGGGATCACCCGCATGACCGCTGCTCCTCACACCTTCGACGTGCTCATCCTGGGCAGCGGGGCCGCAGGGCTGACCTGCGCGCTCCATCTGCCCGGCGGCCTGCGGGTCGGGGTGCTGGCCAAGAACGCCATGTTCGAGGGCAGCACCCAATGGGCTCAGGGGGGCATCGCGGCCGTGCTGGATCCCACGGACAGCGTGGCCAGCCATGTCGAGGACACCCTGGACTCGGGAGCGGCCCTGCCCCATCGTGCGGTGGTCGAACGCATCGCCTCGGAGGCTGCCGACCTCATCGGCTGGCTCGAGCGCCTGGGCATGCCCTTCACCCGTGAGAAAGGGCGCCTGCATCTGACCCGCGAGGGGGGGCACAGTCACCGGAGGGTGGCCCACGCCCAGGACGCGACCGGCGCGGCGCTGGAGAGCACCCTCCTGCGCGCCGCCCGTGCACGCCGGACCATCACCCTGCTCGATCAGCACACCGCCATCGACCTCATCACCACCCGCCGCCTGGGGCTTGAGGGCGACCGCTGCGTGGGCGCGTATGCCCTCAACCGCAACACTGGGCATGTCGAAGTCTTCCGCGCCCGTTTCGTGGTGCTGGCAACCGGCGGCGCGAGCAAGGTCTACCTCTACACCACCAACCCGGATGGCTCGACCGGGGATGGGATCGCCATGGCCTGGCGTGCCGGCTGCCGGGTGGCGAACATGGAGTTCATCCAGTTCCACCCCACCGCCCTCTTTGATCCGCGCGCCAAGACCTACCTGATCTCCGAGGCGGTGCGCGGCGAGGGCGGGCGCCTGCTGCTGCCGGATGGCACCCCCTTCATGCACCGTTACGACCCGCGCGGCGAGCTGGCGCCGCGCGACATCGTCGCCCGCGCCATCGACCACGAAATGAAGCGCCTGGGGCTGGACTGCGTGTATCTGGACATCAGTCACAAGCCGCCGGAGTTCGTGCGCGAGCACTTCCCCACCATCTATGCCCGCTGCCTGGAGTACGGCTACGACATCACCCGTCAGCCCATCCCGGTGGTCCCGGCCGCGCACTACACCTGCGGCGGGGTGATGGTGGACGAGCACGGCCGCACCGACATCGACCGCCTGTATGCGATTGGCGAGGTCAGCCACACCGGCCTGCACGGCGCCAACCGGCTGGCGAGCAACTCGCTGCTCGAGTGCCTGGTCTACGGCCGGGCCGCGGCGCAGGACATCGCCCGCCGCATGCGGGAGGCCAACGCCCTACCGGAGATTCCGGAGTGGGATGAGAGCCAGGTGACCGACTCCGACGAGGAGGTCGTCGTCAGCCATAACTGGCACGAGCTGCGGCAGACCATGTGGGACTACGTGGGCATCGTGCGCACCACCAAGCGCCTGGAACGCGCCCTCAACCGCATCGACCTGCTCAAGCGGGAGATCAACGACTACTACGGTCATTTCCGCGTCACCCACAACCTGATCGAACTGCGCAATCTGGTGGTGGTGGCCGAGCTGATCGTGCGCTGTGCCATGGCACGCAAGGAGAGCCGCGGTCTGCACTACATCCTCGACCATCCTGGCCTGCTGCCGGGGCCGCCGGAGGACACCGTGCTGACGCCGGAACCGCCGAAGCCGTATCCACACCTCCATCCCGAGGAGGCCTCGGGGGCCTGAGCCCTCCTCTGCCGGCCCAGCGGATCGCCTCACAAACCACGCCGGGCTTTGGAGGAGAAATGCCCGTCGGCCCGGGGCGGGCCTCCTACATCGCCTTCATCGGTCTCCTGCGGAGCGGTGACAGGGGGCGGGGCAACGCCTCACGGTCCTTGGGGAAACGCTGAAAAACCCGGCATGTGGCACGTTCCCTCCCCCCTGGTGGGGGAGGGTTAGGGAGAAGCATTTTTTCAGACCTTCCCTAGCCTTCGGCCGCCTGCATCGCCTCCTCCAGCGCCTCGCTGGCCGCAAGCCACTCCTCCTCGACCTTGGCGAGGGCGGCATCGACCCGCGCCTTGTCCGCAAGAAGGCGCTTGAGCTCCTCCTTGCTGGATTCGGCATAGATCGCGGGATCGGCGAGGGTCTGCTCCAGCGTCCCCTTCTCCCCCGTGAGGCGCCCCATCTCGGCCTCCAGCCGCTCCACCTCCCGGCGCAGGGGTTGCAGGCGCTTGCGCAACTCGGCCTCCAAGCGTCGGCGGTCCTTGCGCGCCGCGGCGCTGTGCTCGGCCTCGGCGGTGACGGCCGCCACCGGATGGGAGGCGACCTGCTGGGCCGCCAGCCAGCGCGGATAGTCATCCAGGCTGTCCGGAAACTCATCCACCCGCCCGCCATGCACCAGCCACAACCGGTCGGCACAGGTGCGCAGCATGTGCCGGTCGTGCGAGACGATCACCATGGCCCCCTCGAAGTCCTGGAGCGCCAGGGCCAGGGCATCGCGCATGTCGAGGTCGAGGTGGTTGGTCGGCTCGTCGAGCAGCAACAGGTTCGGCCGACGGTAGACCAGCAGGGCGAGCACCAGGCGGGCCTTCTCGCCGCCCGAGAACGGCGCAACCGGAGCGAGCGCCATGTCGCCCACGAAACCGAAGCCGCCGAGGTAGTCGCGCAGCTCCTGTTCGGGGACCTGAGGATGTTCATGGCGCAGATGTTCGAGCGCCGTCCACTCTGGACGAAGCTGCTCGAGCTGGTGCTGGGCGAAATAGCCGACGCGCAGATCCTTGGCCGGCAGGCGCTCTCCAGCAAGCGGCGCGATCTCGCCCGCCAAGAGCTTGATCAGGGTCGACTTGCCCGCGCCATTGACGCCCAAAAGACCGATCCGATCCCCCGGGGCGAGGATCAGCTTCACTCCGCCTAGCACCGGCCGCTCGCCATAGCCCGCGCTGACCCCATCCAGACGCAGGAGCGGGTTGGGCAGTTTCTCGGGCGGCTGGAAGGCAAAATGGAAGGGGGAGTCCGCGTGCGCGGCGGCGATCAGCTCCATGCGCTCGAGGGCCTTGAGACGACTCTGCGCCTGCCTGGCCTTGCTCGCCTTGGCCTTGAAGCGGTCGACGAAACCGCGGATGTGGGCGATCTCGCGCTGCTGGCGCGCGTATTCGGCCTGGCGGGTCGCCAGACGCTCGGCACGCAGGCGTTCGAAGGCGCTGTAATTGCCGGTGTAGAGGATCGCCGCCTCGTTCTCGATGTGCACGATGTGGGTGCAAACGGCGTCGAGAAAGTCGCGATCGTGCGAGATCAACAGCAGGGTGCCGCGGTAGCCTTTCAACCAGTCCTCCAGCCAGACCACGGCCTCAAGGTCCAGGTGGTTGGTCGGCTCGTCCAGGAGCAGCAGGTCGGAGCGGCACATCAGCGCGCGGGCAAGGTTCAGGCGCATCCGCCAGCCGCCGGAGAACTCGGCCACCGGGCGCAACTCCGCTCCGGGCGCGAAACCGAGGCCATGCAGCAGGCGCGCGGCGCGGGCGCGCGCCTCATAGCCGCCGATCGCCTCCAGCCGCCCGTGCAGCTCGGCCAGGCGCGTCCCCTCCCCCGCGGCCTCGGCCTCGGCCATGGCGCGCTCGATGGCTCGCAGCTCCGTATCACCATCGAGGACATATTCAATGGCGGGGCGCGGATCCGGCGGAGTTTCCTGCGCCACGTGCGCCAACACCCAGTGCGACGGATAGACCGCCTCGCCCGCGTCGGGCGAGAGCTCACCACGCAGCAAGGCGAACAGGCTGGACTTGCCACAGCCGTTGGCCCCGGTCACGCCCACGCGCTGGCCGGGATGGATCTGGAAGTTCGCGTCGCGGAACAGCAGCTTCGGACCGCGGCGGAGGGAGAGATGGTTGAGGTTCAGCATGGGCGCGAAGTCTAGCAGCTTAGGGAAAGGCAAGGTGTTTCCCGGCTCCCCCACCCTTCGGCGATGCCAAACTAAATCCCCTCCACTTCCCGCCCCTCGGACAACATCTCCGTGATCTTCTTGAAGTGGACGGGCTCGTGCTCCTCGCCGCGCACCGCAAAGCGCAGGTGCTCCGCCTCGACGCCGAGGATGGTCACACCGAGCTCGTCGAGCAGGGCCAGGAGGGGCTGCGCGTCAGGCTCCACCGGCAGCGCCCCGGCCTGGACCTCCCCCAGCAGACCGAGGCCAGCCAGCACGCCGTCGAGATCCCAGCGCCCGGTCTGGGTGGCGAACTCCACCACCGCCCGCCAGAGGACAGGACGATGGGCGTGCCGCAGCCTCGCCTCCGGCGCATGACCGCCCGGTCCGGCGCGCAGGGTCTCCAGCCAGGCTTCGCGCGCCGCGGGGGACTCGAACACGTGCATCTCCGCATACGCGCTGCGCGCACCCTCGGCATCCCCCTGCGCGATCTCGGCGAGCACGAGCAGCGCAAGCCCCTGTTGCGGGGTGAGGTGGCCGAGCACGTCCGCCAGGCGCGGGTCGCCGGTGGCATACAGATGCGCGAAGAGGTAGGCGAGATGGGGCGGCGTCCCCCACAGCACCTTCGCCAGGCGGGTGTCCGGCATCGGCCCGCGCATCTCCTGCCAGTGTTCCCGGCAGAGCCTGACGAGCCTCTCCTGCAAGCCTTCGGAACGTGGGCCGGGTATCCAGCCGAGCACCCTGTGCACCTCGTCCACCATGATCGAGAACTTGGTCATGCCCATCCCTCCTTCCCAGCGCGGGACATCAGCGCCGCATGCCTTCGACTATAGGGAGGATTTCGAGGTGATGCGGGCTCATTCGGAAGGATAGATCGCCAGGCGCCGTTGCGGCTCGCTGCCAAAGCTTTCCGCGACCATCCGGTGCTGCACCACCAGCTTGTGCTGCAATTGGCGCAGCGCGGGGCTGCGTGGGGCGAGCTCGATCACCACGCCCTCCTCCAGGGCGCGCCGGATCCCCTCCTCCGCCTCGAGCAGGGCCTCCCTCGCCTCGTCCTCCTCGAGGTCAGGATAGTGATGGAAGACCTCACGCAGGAGTTTGCTGATCTGCGCGGTGGTGTTTTTCTTCACCAGGTGCAGCGGGATCCCCATGGCGCGCACGAGCCGCTGCAGGCGCGGGTCGTCACCGCGCGAGCGCAGCGCCACGACCATGTCGGCCCCCTCTGGGTGGGGCACCGTGCGGGCATCGAGGCGCAGGTCGCGCAGCACGCGCTCGACCTGGTCGCGGCTGATGGCATAGGGATAAATACGGACCGTGCCCGCAGGCGTGGCCGGCACGGTGGTACGACGAGCCGCAGACACGGTCTCGGCCCTGCGCTCGAAGGCGGGCTCGGCAGGCCCGCTGCCCCCGCCCCGTCGCTCTCCCACGGGAGGCCGGCCGCGCAGCAGCTGATCCACCGCCGCGGCGGTATCGGCGTGCACGATCACCTCGTCGCGGGCCACGATCTCGACCACCACGTCGAAGGTGGGCGGCCCCTTCCTCTCGGTCACGGTCTTCTGCGTACCGCGGAAGCGCGCCTCATCATCGCCCAGGGTCACCGTCTGCACCCCGCCCACGAGATCGGACAGGGTGGGGTTCATGACCAGGTTCTCGAGCGTGTTGCCGTGCGCGGTGGCGATCAGCTGCACGCCACGCTCGGCGATGGTGCGGGCGGCCGCTGCCTCGGCGGCGGTGCCGATCTCATCGACGATAATGACCTGCGGCATGTGGTTTTCCACTGCCTCGATCATCACCGCGTGCTGGCGGTCGGGGTGAGCCACCTGCATGCGCCGCGCCCCGCCGATGGCCGGGTGCGGGATGTCGCCGTCACCCGCGATCTCATTGGAGGTGTCGATCACCATCACCCGGCGCTGGAGCTCGTCCGCCAGGGTGCGGGCGATCTCGCGCAGCTTGGTGGTCTTGCCCACGCCCGGCCGGCCAACCAGGAGTACATTGGCCCCCGACTCGATCACGTCACGGATGAGGTCGATGGTGCCAAAGACTGCACGGCCAACGCGCAGGGTCAACCCCACCACCTCGCCCTTGCGGTTGCGGATGGCGGAGATGCGGTGCAGGGTGCGCTCGATGCCGGCGCGGTTATCCGCGGAGAACTCGCCGAGGTGGGCGATTACATGGTCGAGCTCTTCGCGGCTGACGGGCTCCTCGCCGAGCCGCTGCCCGCCCTCCGCGAAGCGCGCCTCCGGCACCCGCCCGAGGTCCAGCACCACCTCCACCAGGTCGGTGGCGGGCACGGCATGCAAACGCTCTCTGAGGGCGGCCGGGAGGGCAGCGATCAGGAGGGACAGGTCGTCACTGTAGGTGTTCGTTGCGTTCACGCTCTTGGGGCCTGAAGGATCAGTCACTTATGCAAGCCAAAGACCGATTTCCGCCGCATGGGTTCACGGCTTGAGGAACACGGACAGGCGGCGCAGCCGCACCCCATTCGAGAGCGGGGGGGGAACTTGGAAGAACGTCTGGAGTCAGACATTGGATCAGATGGCGGAGGGAGAGGGATTCGAACCCTCGTGGGGCGGTGAAGCCCCAACTCGATTTCGAGTCGAGCCCGTTACGGCCACTTCGGTACCCCTCCGAAGGTTTGAGAGGTTATCAATTTGCGGCATCATCGGCAAATGCCACATCCGTCCAAGCGTCCAAAACCGGCATGAAGCGCGACGAGAGAAACGCCGCCGGCATACGCAACATCCCACGCAGGGCCCTATCCCAAGGGGGCGTCCGACCTACCCGCGGGCCTCAGC
The DNA here is from genome assembly GCF_039822285.1 of Thiofaba sp. EF100. Lineage (NCBI taxonomy): Bacteria > Pseudomonadati > Pseudomonadota > Gammaproteobacteria > Chromatiales > Halothiobacillaceae > Thiofaba > Thiofaba sp. EF100. The sequence goes on from NZ_JBAJEY010000001.1 coordinate 289,484, forward strand.
CCCCCCCCTGCAAGGCCAGTCCGATCGGATGGATCGCGCTGTTCATCGTCCCCATCTTCTGGTTGATGCTGCAATTCAACCTGGCACCCGAGCCCGGATCGCCCCCTGCAGCGGCAGGGCCAACCCAGCTGGAGGACGTGCTGGGCAAAGGGGTTCTGCGCGTCGCCACACGCGAGGGCCCGCTCACCTACTTCAAGAATGACAGCGGTGAGGTCAGCGGGCTCGAGGCTGACCTGGTCCGTGCCTTTGCCGACTCGCTGGGGGTAGGCGTCGAGTTCATTCCCGCCGCTTCCCTGAATGACATCTACGAGATGGTTCGCCGCGGCCAGGTCCACATGGCCGCGGCGGGATTGATCATCAGCCCGGAACGCCTAGGCCAGGTGAATTTCGGCCCGAGCTACATGCAGGTCCGCCAACAGCTTGTGGTGCGTGAGGGGCTGGGGGAGCCTGCCAGCCTGGAGGACATCGGCAACGCCTACATCAGCGTGGTGGCAGGCAGCAGCCATGCGGAGACGCTGCGGGAGCTCAACCGTGACAATCCCGAGATCGTGCCCCAGCCCCTGCAGAAAGTGTCCGGCACTGACCTTGTGGCCATGCTGGCCCGCAAGGAACTGGACTATGCCTTGATCGACTCCTCGATGGCCCGCTGGGCCAGGAAGATCTTCCCTGAGGTGAAGGTGGCCTTCGACGTCGGGGAACCGAGAGATTACGCCTGGGCCTTCCCGCCCGGTGCGGATGACAGTCTACGCGAGCAGGCCGTGCGCTTCATCGAGGAAAACAAACGGAACGGCGAGCTGGATCGCATCATCGACCGCTATTTCGATCACCTCGACAGCCTTGATCCCGATGGCGCCCGCCAGTTCGTGCGCGACGTGCGCTACCGTCTGCCGGCCTACCGCCAGCACTTCATGCGATCGGCCCAGAAACACGGCCTGGACTGGCGCCTGCTCGCTGCGATCGGCTACCAGGAGTCCCGCTGGGATCCTGACGCTGTTGCCCCCAGCGGGACACGCGGCATGATGCAGCTCACTGCGCCGACCGCCCTTGAGCTCGGCATCGCGAATCCGCACGATGCCCCTTCGAGCATCGAAGGCGCGGCCCGCTATCTCGACCTTTTGCTGCAGCAACTGCCGAAGGACCTGCCCGAGGTCGAGCGCCCGTGGTTCGCGCTGGCCGCCTACAACATCGGCATGGGCACGGTGAACGGCGCGATCCGTCGCCACCAGCGCACGCACGGCCTCCCTCCGGGCTGGGATGCCTTCCGCTCCGCCCTGCTGGAGGAAGCCCAGGGTAGCGCCCACGGCCGCAAGCGGCGCCAACTGACCCTGGACTACGTAGACAGCATCCGCGCCTACTATGACCTGATGATCTGGGTCACCGAGCGGGCCCCGCGCATGGTGGCCCATACCCCATCCTGATGGCCGTCACCCCATGACCGACCCACTTCGCCGCCACCGGCGGCTCGCCACCGCCCCCATGCTCGACTGGACGGACCGCCACGCGCGCATGTTTTTCCGTCTGCTCAGCCGCGAGGCCCTGCTCTACACCGAAATGGTGACCACCGGCGCCATCCTGCATGGCGACGCCGAACGGCATCTGGCCTTCAACACCACCGAGCATCCGGTCGCCCTGCAGCTCGGCGGCAGCGATCCGCGCGAACTGGCCGAGTGCAGCCGGATCGGCGAGCAGTTCGGCTATGACGAGATCAACCTGAACGTCGGCTGTCCCTCCGACCGGGTGCAGAGCGGCCGCTTCGGCGCCTGCCTGATGGCCGAGCCGCGGCTCGTGGCTGACTGCGTCGCCGCCATGCGGGAGGCGGTGAGGGTTCCGGTCACGGTCAAGTCACGCATCGGCATCGACCATCAGGAGGGCTACGAGCCACTGGCGTGTTTTGTCGGGCAGGTGGCCGCCGCCGGCTGCGAGGTGTTCATCGTCCATGCACGCAAGGCTTGGCTTGCCGGGCTCTCGCCCAAGGAGAACCGGGAGATTCCGCCGCTGCGCTATGAGATGGTGCACCGGCTGAAGCAGGACTTCCCACACCTGACCATCGTCATCAACGGTGGTCTCCGCAGCCTGGATGAGGCCGAGGCACAGCTTGCGCAGGTGGACGGGGTGATGATCGGCCGCGCGGCCTACGAGAACCCCTTCCTGCTGCGCGAGGCCGACCGTCGCCTGTATGGGAGCACGCTGCCCGATCCGGCCCCTACCGCCGTCATGCGCGCCTGGATGGACTATGTGCAGGCCGAATGGGACAAGGGGACGCCACTGCACGCCATGACCCGCCACATCCTCGGTGCCTTCCACGGCCAGCCGGGCGCCCGGGCCTTCCGCCGCCACCTGAGCGAGCTGGCACCACGCAAGGGCAGCACGCCCGAAGTACTGCGCGAGGCCCTGCGGCAGGTCGGGATCGAGCTCTGAGGCGGCTCACCGCCCAAGATGCTCGACCACCTGCAGACCCTCCAGCCGGAAGGCACGACCGAAGCCCGCTACGAAGCGCCCCCCGCCGGGGGTGAGTACGAAGAGGTGGAAATCGGGCAGGCTGCGCAGCAGCGGCACGATGCCGCCGAAGGACGCTTCCATGGCCTGAAGCACGGCCCTGCCCTGGGCATCTCCCCGGTCGAGCATCCCGGCACGGCATGTGAGACTCACCCGGGTACGTGCAAACGGTTGACGCGCTGCAGCTTCATCCTCAAGAAGCAGGACTTCGGCAAGCTCTGTGCGCCGAAGGTTGCCCGTGTGCGGGGCGAGGTCGCTGAGGAAGACGGCAAAGCCATCGCCATGCGGCACGAAGGGGGCCACGCTCAATTCCACACGGCCATCCTCGCCCAAGGTGCCGAGCACCAGCGAACGCCGGCTGGCGAGGAAGGCCGCAAGTTCGGCCTGAGCCTCCCCCAGATCAGGGCTGGGCACGATAGCGGCCATGCAGGTTCATCACCCGCGCGACATAGGTGATGGTCTCATCGTACGGCGGGATGCCGCCGAACTTCTTCACCGCCCCCTCCCCCGCATTGTAGGCGGCGACGGCCAGGCGCACGTCCCCATCGAACAGGTTGAGCAGGAAACGCAGGTAAGCCACCCCGCCGCGCACGTTTTCAAGGGGATCGTAAATGTTGCTCACGCCGAAGCGGGAGGCCGTGGCAGGCATGAGCTGCATCAGCCCAGCCGCCCCCTTGGGCGAGACCGCCTGCGGGTTGAAGCCGCTCTCGGCATGCATCACCGCGCGCACCAGGGAGGGGTCGATGCCGTGCTGGCTGGCTGTGCTACGGATCAGGTCATCAAAGGCCGACGGGTTGAGCCGCCAGTAGGCGGCAGAGGGTGAATCCACCCAGCCCTTTGGCTTGGTATAACGGCTCTTGTAGATCAGCTGGTAACGCGAGTCGCCCTGCGGCACGTTGGTGATGTGACGCACACCGTTGGCGTCGGTGTAGGCATAGATGTCCGCCGCCGCGGTGCCGGACCACGTGGCGAAGATTCCAAGCGCCAGTATGGGGAGCATGCCTTTCATAGGACGGATCTTAGCAGCAAGCAGCACAAGCTCATCGAGTCGGGATCATAGCCTGCCGGATTCGGCCAGTTCCAGCAGGCGGCGCACCCGCTCCGCAGTCGGCGGATGGGTACGCAACCAGGAAGGCGGCTCCCAGTGGCGCAACGGCGTGAACCACGCCTCCCACCAGCCGCGCTGGGCACGCTCCAGCCGGATCAGGGCACGCGCCAGCCCCTCGGGATCGCCGGTCAGCAGGGCGGCCTGATGATCGGCGTCATACTCCCGCGTGCGGGCGAGGCCAAGCTGCATCAGGTCGCTGACCCATGGCGCGAAGGCGAGCAGCAGCAAGGCAAACCACGGGATGTCTGCCACGCCGAGGGCCATGGCGGGCAGGGCGAGGAGGAGCATGATCTGGCCGAGCAGGGCGAGCAGAGCCGTGATGCGCCCCACCACGGCGGCAAGCAGCATCACGCCCAGGTCGTTGTTGCGCAGATGAGCCAGCTCATGGGCCAGCACGGCGGCCAGTTCGCGCCGGTCGAGTGCGAACAGCAGGCCTTCGGTGACGGCCATGGCCGGCGCGTCGCGCGAACCAAAGCTCATGGCCTGCAGGGACGCCCCAGGCAGCAGATACAGTCTGGGAGGCTGGTCGAGCCCCGCGCGCTCGGTCAGCCGGACAAGCAGCTCGTGCAGCTCGGGTGCGGCATAGGCGCCAAGGGGTATGGCCCCCATCAGACGCGCCAACAGGTCGCCCGGTAGGCGCGGCACGAGCAGCAGGGTGGCCAGTACCATGAACAGGGCCCAGGCCACGCCGCCCCAGCCCCCCAGGATCCATCCCAGTGCCCCGAGCACCATGGCCATGCCGGTCAGCAGGGCCAGGGTCTGCAAGGTGTTGCGCAGGCGTGAGCCGAGCATGGGCATGGTTTAGTGCGCGAGGCCCGGAAACAGTTCGACCAGCCCATTCGCCATCATCTCCACCGCCAGGGCGGCGAGGATGAGACCCATCAGCCGGGTGACCAGGTTGACGCCGATGGTGCCGAGCCGCTCGGCGATCCAACCCGCAAAGCTAAACACCAGCCCCACGACCAAGGCCACGATGGTGATCGCCAGCACGATGGCCACCTGCACATCCATCCCCCCGCCGTACTGGTGGGACTGGATGATGACGTTGCTGATGGCCCCCGGACCGGCCAGCAGCGGCACGCCCAAAGGAACCACCGCCGCAGCACTCCGTTCGGGGGTCTCCTCGGCCTCCTCCGGGGTCTGCCTGAGCCCCACCTCCTGGGCGCGCAGCATGGAGAGCGCCAGCATCAGCAGAATCAGGCCGCCCCCCACGGCGAACGAAGCCAGGCTGATGCCGAACACGCCGAGCAGCATCTCCCCCACCAGGACCGTCATCACCAGCACGATCAGCACCGTGAGCGCGGCGGTGCGAGCAGCCGCCAGGCATCGCTGCCGCGGCCATCCCTGGGTCACGGCGAGGAAGAACGGCACGATGCCGAACGGCTCGACGATGGCGAGCAGGCTGACGGTCATCTTGAGGAAGTCGGTGGGCTCGATCACGGCAGCTCCCTGGCGTCATGGACGGACGACGATCCACGCTTACTGTGTACCCGTTCCAGGCCCGTTTCGCCACCTCCATCCGGTTGGTGCCCCCATCCTGCGATGCTAGACTGCACGCCCTCTCGCTTCAAGAACACGCGCTAACCCCATGTTTCATTTGATTGCCCGCCATGCGCCCAACAATGTGCGTGCCGATGTGCTCTCCGGGCTGACCGTCGCCCTGGCCCTGGTGCCGGAGGCCGTGGCCTTCGCCCTGGTGGCCCAGGTCCACCCGCTGATGGGCCTTTACGCCGCCTTCATCGTCGCCCTCATCACCTCCACCTTCGGCGGCCGTCCGGGCATGATCTCCGCGGCCGCAGGCTCGCTGGCGGTGGTGATGGTGGCTCTCGTGGTCCAGCACGGGCCCCAGTACCTGCTCGCTGCCGTGGTGCTGATGGGGGTGATCCAGGTCGTGGTGGGGATGCTCAAGCTCGGCAAGTTCATCCGCATCGTGCCTTACCCCGTGTTTCTGGGCTTTGTGAACGGCTTGGCGATCGTCATCCTGCTGGCCCAGTTTGAGCACTTCAAAGTCCCCGCGGCCGAGGGCGGCAAGGCATGGATGTCCGGTACCGCGATGTACGTCATGCTGGGCTTGATCGCCCTGACCATGGCCATCATCCATTTCTTCCCGCGTCTGACCCGGGCGGTACCCTCCACCCTGGTCGCCATCGTCACGGTCAGCCTGCTTGCCATCGTGCTCGGCCTGGAGACCCGCACCGTGGGCGACATGGCCTCGATCGCCGGCGGCCTGCCTGAGTTCGCCATCCCGCAGGTACCGCTGACCTGGGAGACCCTGTGGGTCGTCCTGCCCTACGCCTTCGTCTTCGCCGGAGTGGGTCTGATTGAGTCCCTGCTGACCCTGCAACTGGTGGATGAGATCACCGAGACCCGCGGCCAGCCGAACCGCGAGTGCGTGGCCCTCGGCGCCGCCAACATCACCACCGGCTTCTTTGGCGGCATGGGCGGCTGCGCCCTGGTGGGTCAGAGTGTGATCAACGTGGAGTCCGGTGGGCGCGGACGCCTCTCCGGCATCACCGCCGCGCTGGCCCTGCTGGCCTTCATCCTCTTCCTCGCCCCGCTGATCGAACAGATCCCGCTCGCTGCCCTGGTGGGGCTGATGTTCATGGTCGTGATCGGCACCTTCGAATGGGGCACGCTGCACATGATCGGCAAGGTGCCCCGGCGCGAGATCGCCATCAGCATCATGGTGGCCGCCATCACCGTCATGGTCGACCTGGCCGCCGCGGTCATTACCGGGGTGATCGTCTCCGCCCTCATCTTTGCCTGGGAACACGCCAAGCATATCCGTGCGGAGACCGAGACCCTGCCGAACGGCAGCAAGGTCTACCGCCTGATCGGCCCGCTGTTCTTCGCCTCGGTACAAAACTTTCACGAACTGTTCGACCCGAAGAATGACCCCGACGATGTCATCATCGACTTCGCCCGCTCGCGCGTGGCCGACCACTCTGCGCTCGAGGCCATCGACAACCTGGCGGACAAGTACCGCGCCCTGGGCAAGACCCTGCACCTGCGTCACTTGAGCCCCGAGTGCCGGGAGCTGCTGCGCAAGGCGGGCGATCTGGTGGAGGTGAATATCGCCGAGGACCCGCACTACCACGTGGCGGAGGATGATCCGCGGGCGACGGTACCTCGCTGAGCGTTGAGCGGCTCCGCTCAACCCATCGCTGTGGAGTCACGTAGGGCGCGGAGCTGTTCCAACAACCCCGGCACCTCATCGCGCACGATGCTCCACACGATGTCGTCGTCGATCCCAAGATAGCCATGAATGAGCCGGTTGCGGGTGGCCACGATCATGCGCCAGGGAATCTAGGGATGCGCCGCACGCACGGCGTCGGGGATATGCGTCGCCGCTTCGCCGATGAGTTCCAGATTACGCAGCGTTGCATCGTAGTTGAGCCCGCTGGACACAAAGGCGGCCTGATCGAACCCGCCGGTGTAGGCCAGCACCTTCTCGGCAAAGCCGATCATGTCATCGAGGTAAAAGCGCCAAGCGCGTGTGTACTCAGACATCGACCACTTCAGCCTCGATGAAAGGCTTGAGCTCGGGGCGCAGGGCCTTCTCGGTCACCAGGTCGACCGGGCTGCCCAGCACATCCTCCAGATAAAACTGCACACCAAAGTAGCGTGCGGCACTGGCCGCCCCGTCAAAGGCGACCAGCACATCCACGTCACTGTCTGCACGCGCTTCGTCGCGCGCCGTGGAGCCAAACAGGGCCAGCCGCGTCACTCCGAAACGTCGTTGCAACTCGGGTTTGGCCTGCGCCAGCTTCTGTGTTGCCATGGCACGATCCATGAAGGTTCCTCCTCGAATCGACCGCCTGACTGGGCTCGCGAGCTATGAGCGTACGACCTGGGGTTTAGCCCACCCACACCCGCGCGTTACGGAACATGCGCATCCAGGGGCCATCCTCGCCCCAGCCCTTGGGCCGCCAGGAATACTGCACGGCGCGGAACACGCGCTCCGGGTGCGGCATCATGATGGTGAAGCGGCCATCCTCAGTGGTGAAGCCGGTCATGCCGTGGGCGGAGCCATTCGGGTTCAGCGGGTAGACCTCGGTCGGCTGGCCGTAGTGGTCCACATAGCGCAGGGCCACGAGTCCCCCAACGGCCACCGCCTCCGGGTCCAGCCCCGGACCGAACTCGACCCGACCCTCGCCGTGGGCAACGGCGATGGGCATCTTCGAGCCGGCCATGCCGGTCAGGAAGATGGAGGGGGAATCCATCACCTCGACCATCGCCACCCGCGCCTCGAACTGCTCGGAGCGGTTGCGCATAAAGCGCGGCCAGTGCCCTGCACCGGGGATGATGTCTGAGAGCTGGGAGAGCATCTGGCAGCCGTTGCACACGCCAAGGCCGAAGCTGTCCTCGCGGGCAAAGAAGGCGGAGAACTGATCGAAGGCGCGCGCATTGAAGCGGATGGACTTGGCCCAGCCGCCCCCCGCACCGAGCACGTCGCCGTAGGAGAAGCCGCCGCAGGCAACGATGCCCTTGAAGCCCTCCAGGGTGATGCGCCCTTCAAGGATGTCACTCATGTGCACGTCCACCGCATCGAACCCGGCGCGGGTGAAGGCGGCGGCCATCTCGATCTGGCCATTCACGCCCTGCTCGCGCAGCACCGCCACGCGCGGCCGCATGCCTGTGGCGATCATCGGCGCGGCGATGTTGTCCTCCATGTCATAGGTCAGGCTGACCGACAGGCCGGGGTCCAGGGTGTCCAGCAGGCGGTCGAATTCCTGCTGGGCACACTCCGCATTATCACGCAAGCGCTGGATGTGGAAGCTGGTCTCGCTCCAGGCGCGTTGCAGGTCCACCCGCGCCTCGTCCAGCACGGCGCGGCCATGGCGGGTGAAGACGATGCGGTCATCCTCGCGCAGGGTGCCGATGACGTGGCTGTGGGCGGAAAGACCCGCCTCGCGCAGCGCCATCAGGGCGAAATCGGTGTCGCAGTGACGCACCTGGATCACGGCACCGAGCTCCTCGGCGAACAGGGCCGCGAGGTCATCCTCGCCCAAGGTGTCGATCCGCACCTCGACCCCGCAGTGGGCGGCGAAGGCCATCTCGGCGATGGTGGCGAACAGGCCACCGTCGGAGCGGTCATGGTAGGCCAGGAGCAGGCGGTCGCGGTTGAGATCCTGGATCACGCCAAAGAAGGCCTTGAGCGCCTCGGCATCCTCGAGATCGGGCGCTTCATCCCCCACCTGACCGTAGACCTGCGCGAGGCAGGAGGCCCCAAGGCGGTTCTTGCCCTTGCCTAGGTCGATCAGGATCAGGTCGGTGTCGCCCGCATCGCGGCGCAGCTCGGGGGTGAGCACGTGGCGCACATCACTCACGGGGGCGAAGGCGCTGATGATCAGCGAGAGCGGCGCGGTCATCTCGCGCCGTTTGCCATGCTCTTCCCACACCGTCTTCATCGACAACGAATCCTTGCCCACCGGGATGGCGATGCCAAGCTTCGGGCACAGTTCCTCGCCCACCGCGTGCACGGTGTCGAACAGGTTGGCATCCTCGCCCGGGTGGCCAGCCGCGGCCATCCAGTTGGCGGACAGGCGGATGTCGGAGAGTTTTTCGATCGGCGCGGCGGCGATATTGGTGATGGCCTCGCCGATGGCCATGCGCCCGGAGGCCGGGCCGTCGATCAGGGCCACGGGGGTGCGCTCGCCCATGGCCATGGCCTCGCCGGTGTACACATCCAGCGCCGAGGCGGTCACCGCCACGTCGGCCACCGGCTCCTGCCACGGGCCGACCATCGGGTCACGCGCCACGAGGCCGGTGATGGTGCGATCGCCAATGGTGATGAGGAAGCGTTTGTCGGCCACGGTCGGCAGACGGAGCACGCGATACGCCGCCTCGCACGGGGACACGCCCGCAAACTCCAGCGCGGGGCGCTGGAAGCTGCGGTGCTTCACATCGCGCAGCATCTTCGGCGGCTTGCCGAGCAGCACGTCCATCGGCAGGTCGACCGGGGTGTTGTCGAAATGGGCATCGCCGACGACCAGGCGCTGCTCGCTGGTGGCCACGCCGACCACGGCGAACGGGGCACGCTCGCGCTCGCAGATCGACTGGAACAGCTCCAGCTTCTCGGGCGGGATGGCGAGCACGTAGCGCTCCTGCGACTCGTTGCTCCAGATCTCCATCGGCGACATGCCCGGCTCATCGTTCGGCACTGCCCTAAGCTCGAAGCGGCCACCGCGGCCAGCATCGTTGACCAGCTCCGGGAAGGCATTGGAGATACCGCCCGCCCCCACGTCGTGGATGGAGACGATGGGGTTGTCCTTGCCCATCGCCCAGCAGCGGTCGATGACCTCCTGGCAGCGGCGCTGCATCTCCGGGTTGCCGCGCTGCACGGAAGCAAAGTCCAGATCCTCGGCCTGGCTGCCGGTGGCGACCGAGGAGGCCGCCCCGCCACCGAGGCCGATCAGCATGGCCGGACCACCGAGCACGATCAGCAAGTCGCCATCGTTGATGGTGTGCTTCTCGACATGCTCGCCGCGGATATTGCCGACCCCACCGGCAATCATGATCGGCTTGTGGTAGCCACGCAGCTCGGTCCCCTCCGGCGCTGGGGCCTCCAGCTCGAAGGTACGGAAGTAGCCGCACAGGTTCGGGCGGCCGAACTCGTTGTTGAAGGCGGCGGAGCCGAGCGGGCCCTCGATCATGATCTCCAGCGCGGAGACGATGCGGTTGGGCTTGCCGTGGTCCTTCTCCCACGGCTGCTCGGCCCCCGGGATGCGCAGGTTGGAGACCGAGAAGCCGGACAACCCCGCCTTCGGCTTGCTGCCGCGCCCGGTCGCCCCCTCGTCGCGGATCTCGCCGCCCGAGCCGGTCGCCGCGCCGGGGAAGGGCGAGATCGCGGTCGGATGGTTGTGGGTCTCCACCTTCATGAGGATGTGGATGTCTTCCTCATGCGCGCGGTAGACGCCATCGGCATCCGGATAGAAGCGGCCGCCGCGGGCCCCCTCGATCACCGAGGCGTTGTCCTTGTAGGCGGACAGGATGCCCTGCGGGGCGTGGTGATAGGTGTTGCGGATCATGCCGAACAGGCTCTTGGCCTGGGGCTTGCCGTCGATCACCCAATCGGCGTTGAAGATCTTGTGCCGGCAGTGCTCGGAGTTCGCCTGCGCGAACATCATCAGCTCGACGTCGGTCGGGTTGCGGTTCAGGTTCTGGAAGTTCTCGACCAGGTAGTCGATCTCATCCTCCGACAGGGCCAGACCCCAGTCGCGGTTGGCCTGCTCCAGCGCCGGACGCCCGCCGGTGAGGATGTCCACGCTGCGCAGCGGCTTGGGCTCGGCGGTCGCAAACAGCACGATGGCATCTTCCACCGCATTCACCACCGCCTCGGTCATGCGGTCATGCAGCATGGCCGCCACGGCCTCGAACTGCCCCTCGGTCAGCGGCTGGCCGTCGCGGGTCTTCAGGGTGTAGAGGATGCCGCGCTCGATGCGGTGAACCTTAGACAGGCCACAGTTGTGGGCGATATCCGTCGCCTTGCTTGCCCACGGCGAGATGGTGCCCGGGCGCGGGATGACCACCAGCTGCGCATCCTTGTAGCCCTTTACCTCGCCGGAGCCATAGTCCAGCACAGCGCCGAGCCGTTCGCGCTCGCCGTCGGTGAGCGCCGACTCCAGGTCAACAAAGTGCACGAGCTGCGCGGCGACCGCCTCAATGCGCGGTTCGTCACGGCGAAGATCGGCGAGCAGTTTGGCAAGACGGGCAGCGGAGAGCGCCGAACGGCCAGGCAGGATGAGCATGCGCGGAACCCAGGGAATGCAAAACGGGCATTTTATACCAGTGCGGGCTTTGCGCCCTCCCCTGCCAAAGCATTTTCCGCCGCATGGGCGGCTTGACAGGAGCGTGCGGGGCCCTACAATTCACAGCCTCCCGAGCGGGAATAGCTCAGTTGGTAGAGCACAACCTTGCCAAGGTTGGGGTCGCGAGTTCGAGTCTCGTTTCCCGCTCCAGATTCCTCCCGTCTCAGACGACATCCTGGCTGGATGGCAGAGTGGTGATGCAGCGGATTGCAAATCCGTGTACCTCGGTTCGATTCCGGGTCCAGCCTCCAAACACCCCGATCAGGCCCGCCCTTTGAGCGGGCCTGATCGTTTCATTCCCCTTGTGGGCTGATGCAGAAGCGCTGGATCAGCCCGCGCAACAGCGCAAGCGTCGGCTCGATGCGATCCAGGGCGAGGTATTCATCCGGCTGGTGGGCCTGGGCGATATCCCCGGGGCCCAGCACCACCACATCCATCCCAAGCTCCCTAAGGTAAGGCCCCTCCGTGCCGAAGGGCACGGCCTCGGCGGCATGCCCGGTGAGCACCTCCGCCGCCCGCACCAGCGGGGAGTCCGCCGGGGTCTCCATCGGCGGCGTGCCGGCAAACAGGGGCTCGATGGCAAGACTCAACCCCGGCAGGGTCACGGCCTTGTCCAGGCGCTCCTTGAGCATGTCCCGCAGTTCGAGCATGTTCATGCCCGGCAGGGGGCGCACGTCGATATGCAGCTCGCAGTGGCCGCAGATGCGGTTGGGGTTGTCCCCACCGTGGATGTAGCCGAGGTTCATGGTCGGCACCGGCACATGGAACAGCGGATTGCAGTGGCAGGCCTGCAGTTCCGTGCGGAACTCGAGCAGCGCCCCCAGCGCCTGCTGCATGCCTTCGATGGCATTGGCCCCGAGACTCGGGTCGCTGGAGTGACCGGAATGGCCGGTGATGCGGATCGCCTCCATCATCACCCCCTTGTGCATGCGCACGGGGCGCAGCCCGGTCGGCTCGCCAATCACCGCATAGCGCGCCTTCGGGCGCCCAAGCTTGACCAGGGTCTCTGCCCCGGCCATGGAGCTTTCCTCGTCGGCGGTGGCGAGGAGGATCAAGGGCTGCTTGAGCATGGCCGGATCAAGACCGCGTGCGGCCTCCAGTGCCAGGGCGATGAAGGATTTCATGTCCGAGGTGCCGAGTCCGTACAGCCGCCCGTCCGCCTCGGTGAGCCGGAAGGGATCGTGCGTCCAGAGGTGCTCATCGCACGGCACCGTATCCGTGTGACCGGCGAGCACCAGCCCACCCGCCCCCTGACCGAGGGTGCCCATGACATTGGCCTTGCCGGGCTTGCCGGGGATGGGAATGATCTCGACCGCAAAACCCGCGGACGCCATCCAGCCCGCCACCTCGTCGATCAGGGCGCGGTTGCCCTGGTCGAAGGCCGGGTTGACGCTGCTCACCGAAGGGATGGCAATCAAGCGGGCGAGCATCTCGTGCAGGCTTGGGGCGGGCATGCGAACTCCTGGCGTCTACGGTCATGCGATGGACGCATCATCGCAGATTCCGGGCCTTCCGCACCTCCGGCTGGGCCCTGCTAAGCTTGAAACAACCCTTATCCTCCAGACCTGACCATGCTGCGACCTGCCACGCTGGACGATATCCCTGCCTTGGTCGAGATCGAGAATGCCTGCTTCAAGGGGGATCGCCTCAGCCGTCGCCAGTTCCGCTACATGCTGACCAAGGCCCACGCGGTGACCCTGGTCGACGAGGAGGCGGGCCGGATACGCGGCTATGTCCTGGTCCTGTTCTCGCGCGGGGTCTCCATGGCACGGATCTACTCCATCGCCATTCGCCCCGAGCATGTCCGCCAGGGCATTGGGAGCGCCCTGGTGAAGGCGGCGGAGGAGGCCGCCCTCGCCCATGACTGCGTCTCCCTGCGGCTGGAGATCCGTGAGGACAATGCCGCCTCCCGCGCCCTGTTCGAGCGGCTTGGCTACCGCCCGTTCGATGTCCTGCACGACTATTACGAGGACCACGCGGACGCGGTGCGCTACGAGAAGTCCCTCGCCCCCCACCTCAAGACCGAGCTGACGCGGGTGCCGTTCTACGAGCAGACCCTCGATTTCACCTGCGGCCCTGCCTCGCTGATGATGGCCATGCGCGCCCTGGACCCCGAGGTGGTCATGGACCGCAAAAAGGAGCTGCGCCTCTGGCGCGAGGCAAACACCATCTTCATGACCTCGGGCCATGGCGGCTGTGGCCCCTACGGCCTGGCCCTGGCGGCCGCACGGCGCGGCTTCGACGTCGAGGTCTACACCAACGAGCGTGGCACCCTGCTGGTGGACTCGGTGCGCAGCCGGGAGAAGAAGGAAGTCATGCGCCTGGTGCAGGAAGACATGGAGGACGAGGCCCGCCAGCTCGGCATCCCCATCCACTACACCAGCCTGCAGGTGGCGGACCTTGAGCGCATCTACGCCGAAGGCGGGGCGGCACTGGTGCTGATCTCCTCCTACGCCATCTACGGCGAGAAATTTCCCCACTGGGTCGTGGTGACCGGCTTCGACAGCCGCTTCATCTACCTCCACGACCCCTTCGTGGACCACGAGCACGGGGAAACGGTGATGGACTCCATCAACATGCCCATCCGCAAGCGCGACTTCGACCGCATGGCACGCTACGGCAAAACCGGCCTGAAGGCTGCGGTGGTGCTGTGGCGGCGAGGCAAGCATGGCTGAACGCCTGCTGATCATCGCCCAGCCGCAAGACTGGGAAATCGACCTGCCCGGGGCCACCGTCATCGCCCCGCGCGACTACCTTTCCGGCGCCAGCCTGCCTGCCGGGCGCCACACGCGCATGCTGAATCTCTGCCGCAGCTACCGCTATCTCTCCGAGGGCTATTACTGCTCCCTCCTGGCCGAGGCGCGCGGCCATCGGGTCATTCCGTCGGTGCGGACCACGCAGGATCTGTCCCGCAAGTCCATCTACCTCCTCGGCCTGGAGGGCATCGACCTTGGGAGAGCACTCGCTGGCGTGAAGGGCGATGAATACTCGCTCGACATCGCCTTCGGTCACTGTGCGGTCCAGGGATTCCACGAAATCGCCCGCCAGGTGTTCACCGCCCTCCCCGCCCCCCTGCTGCGGGTCAGCTTCCGCCGCCAAGGGCACTGGCGCATCGAAGGTGTGAGCGCTCCCGCCATCCAGACCCTGGATGAGGCGGGCCGCCACCTCCTCCACGAAGGGCTCGCCCGTTACCTTGCCCGGCCACCCCGGGCGCCCCGCCCCCGCTCCGCCCGCTACGACCTGGCCATCCTCCACAACCCCGACGAATCCATGCCCCCCTCCGACCGCCGGGCCCTGCGCGCCTTCGCGCGTGCAGGGCGGGCCGCCGGGTTGAACGTCGACCTCATCGAGCCCAAGGATTACGGCCGGCTGGCCGAATACGATGCCCTGTTCATCCGCGAGACCACCCACATCGTCCACCACACCTACCGCTTCGCGCGCAAGGCGCTGGCCGAGGGGATGGTGGTCATCGACCACCCTGACGACATCCTGCGCTGCGCCAACAAGGTCTACCTCGCGGAGTTGATGCGCGCCCACGGTATCCCTATGCCACGCACCCTCATCCTCGGCCGCGGGGATCTCGCGCGCATCGAAACGGACATCGGCTATCCGGTGGTGCTAAAGGTGCCCGAGGGCTCCTTCTCGAGCGGCGTATTCAGGGCCGACGACCGTGCCCAGATGGAGGATCGGGCCCGCGCCCTGCTGCGCGAATCGGACCTGATCCTCGCCCAGGAATACCTCTACACCCCCTTCGACTGGCGCATCGGCATCCTCAACAGGCAGCCTCTCTACGCCTGCCAGTACCTCATGTCGAAGCACCATTGGCAGATCGTCGACTACTCAAAGGGCAAGACCCGCGAAGGCGGCTCCATCGGCGTCCCCTTGCAGGACACCCCACACGAGGTCATCCAAACCGCCCTCCGGGTCGCCAACCTCATCGGCGACGGATTGTATGGCGTCGACCTCAAGCAGGTGGATGGACGCGTGGTGGTGATCGAGGTCAATGACAATCCGTCCATCGAAAGCGGGGTCGAGGATGCCGTGCTTGGCGAGAAGCTCTACGAGGCCATCGCCCAGGACTTCCGCCGACGGCTGGACGCGCTGCGCGGCCGCTGAGGGCTCAGCGGTCTGGGCGACAAGGCCAGACGCGTGCTAGCATGCCGCCACCCTCCTCCGCCCGGATGGCGAAACCGGTAGACGCAAGGGACTTAAAATCCCTCGGCCGCAAGGCTGTGCGGGTTCGACCCCCGCTCCGGGCACCAATAAAAACAACGATTTACAAACGAAATCGCGCGACCCACGCGGACCATGCTGATCGCAAGGTAGACGCTGCGTTGGCATAGCGCGTCGATGGCTAGCCACAAGACCGAAAAGCAAAAGGGCCGCACTCGGCGACCCTTTCTGAATAAGTTTGGTCGGGGTGAGAGGATTTGAACCTCCGACCACCTGCACCCCATACAGGTGCGCTACCAGGCTGCGCTACACCCCGACTCAAGGCAAACATTATGCCAGCCCGAGGCCCTTTTGTGAAGGGCCCACGGGGAACCTGCAGGGCAATAGCATGAAAGCTTGGAGCGATCGCACAAAGCGCAAAGCCAGCGTGCGCATGATGCCATCCGTGTTCTTTTTGGCCGCAGGAGGCCCGCCCCCGGGCCGATAGCCCACGCACGACACGCCCGTCGCGGCGAGGGCGCCGCTCCTACGCGAGCCCTCAGACCGAGGAAACAAGTTCATGCGATGGCCCTGGGAGGAGCCAGACTCATGCCGCGACGATGGGAATGACCTTGTCCGCCACCTTCTTGTATTCCGCAATCTCGTGGAAGTTGAGGTAGCGGTACACATCATCAGCCAGCGGCTCCAGGGTCTTCACGTGCTGCAGGTACTCCTCCACGGTCGGCAGGCGGCCGAGGATGGAGCAGACCGCCGCGAGCTCGGCGGAGCCGAGGTAGACGTTGGTATCCTTGCCCATCCGGTTGGGGAAGTTGCGGGTGGAGGTGGACATGACGGTCGCGCCATCGGCCACACGCGCCTGGTTGCCCATGCACAGCGAGCAACCGGGCATCTCAGTGCGCGCACCAGCCTTGCCGAAGGTGGCGTAGTAGCCCTCCTCGGTGAGTTGATGGGCATCCATCCGGGTCGGGGGCGCGATCCACAGGCGGGTGGGCACCATGCCACCGTGCTTTTCCAGCACCTTGCCGGCCGCGCGGTAGTGACCGATGTTGGTCATGCAGGAGCCGATAAAGACCTCATGGATGGTGTCGCCAGCCACCTCGGACAGCGGCTTGATGTCGTCCGGGTCGTTCGGGCAGGCGAGCAGCGGCTCCTTGATCTCATTGAGGTCGATCTCGATAACCTCGGCGTATTCGGCGTCCGCATCGGGCTCCAGCAGCTCGGGGTTCGCCAGCCACTTCTCCATCGCTTCGATGCGGCGGGAGAGGGTGCGCTTGTCCTCGTAGCCGTTGGCGATCATCCATTTGAGCAGGGTGATGTTGGACTGCAGGAACTCGATGATCGGCTCCTTGTTCAGGCGCACGGTGCAGCCGTTGGCCGAGCGCTCGGCCGAGGCGTCGGCGAACTCGAAGGCCTGCTCGACCTTGAGGTTCGGCAGTCCCTCGATCTCCAGTACGCGGCCGTTGAAGACGTTCTTCTTGCCCTTCTTCTCGACCGTCAACAGCCCCTTCTGGATGGCGACGTAGGGGATGGCGTTGACCAGGTCGCGCAGGGTGATGCCCGGCTGCATCTCGCCCTTGAAGCGCACCAGCACGGATTCCGGCATGTCGAGCGGCATCACCCCGAGCGCCGCGGCGAAGGCCACGAGGCCCGAGCCCGCGGGGAAGGAGATGCCGATCGGGAAGCGGGTATGCGAGTCGCCGCCGGTGCCCACGGTGTCCGGCAGGATCATGCGGTTGAGCCAGGAGTGGATCACCCCATCCCCCGGGCGCAGCGACACCCCGCCGCGGGTCTGGATGAACTCCGGCAGGGTGTGCTGCAGCTTGATGTCCACCGGCTTCGGATAGGCCGCGGTGTGGCAGAAGGACTGCATGACGAGGTCAGCCGAGAATCCCAGGCAGGCCAGTTCGGTCAGCTCGTCACGGGTCATGGCGCCGGTGGTGTCCTGGGAACCGACGGTGGTCATGCGCGGCTCGCAGTAGGTGCCCGGGCGCACCCCCGCAACGCCGCAGGCGCGGCCGACGATCTTCTGCGCCAGGGTAAAGCCCTTGCCGGTGTCCTTCGGCGCGAGCGGACGCACGAACACGTCGGAGGGAGGCAGACCCAGCGCGGCACGGGCGCGGTCGGTCAGGGCGCGGCCGATGATGAGCGGGATGCGCCCCCCGGCCCGCACCTCATCGGCCAGGGTGGTCGGCTTGAAGTCGAAGCGGGCGATGACCGCGCCGTTCTTCAGCACCTCACCCGCATACGGGCGCACGATGATCACATCGCCGGTCTCCATGGCGGACACGTCCACCTCGATCGGCAGCGCGCCGGAATCCTCGGCGGTGTTGAAGAAGATCGGCGCGATCTTGCCGCCCAGGATCACCCCGCCGGTGCGCTTGTTCGGCACGAAGGGGATGTCCTCACCCATGTGCCAGAGCACGGAGTTGATGGCCGACTTGCGGCTGGAGCCGGTGCCGACCACATCGCCCACATAGGCGATGGGATGGCCCTTGGCCTTGAGCTGCTCGATGGTAGCGAGCCCGCCGGGCATCTTGCTGGCCAGCATGGCCTTGGCGTGCAGGGGGATGTCCGGGCGGCTCCAGGCCTCGGTGGCCGGGGAGAGGTCGTCGGTATTGGTCTCACCCGGCACCTTGAATACGGTGACGGTGATCGCCTCGGGCAAGGACGGGCGGTTCTTGAACCACTCGGCCTCGGCCCAGGCGTGCATGACCTGCTTGGCATGCGGATTGCTCGCCTTGGCCTTGTCCTCCACGTCACGGAAGGCGTCGTACACGAGCAGGGTGCCGGAGAGGGCCTTGACCGCCTCCTCGGCCACCGCCTCATCATCCAAAAGCTCAATCAGCGGCTGGATGTTGTAGCCACCGAGCATGGTGCCCAAAAGGAAGGTGGCACGCTTGCGGTCGATCAGCGGGCAGGCGGCCTTGCCGCGGGCCACATCGGCCAGGAAGGCGGCCTTGACGTAGGCGGCCGGATCCACCCCGGGCGGCACGCGGTCGGTGATCAGTTCCAGCAGGGCCTGCTCCTCGCCCGCAGGGGGATCCTTGAGCAGGTCGACCAGGGCGGCGGTCTGTTCCGCGGTGAGCGGCAGCGGCGGCAGGCCCTGGGCGGCGCGCTCATGAACGTGCAGGCGGTAAGCTTCGAGCATGGATCTGGACTCCCGGAGACATGAAAAAATTTTCGGCATTGTAACACCCCGCGGGAGGCCGCTGGACGCCCGCATCCCCGCGCTGTGGCTATGCTCAAGCATGAGACGGCAATGAGGAGCCACAGCATGCACATTGGCGTACCCAAGGAGATCAAGACGCACGAATACCGGGTCGGCCTGACTCCGGCGAGCGTCCGGGAGCTGCTCGGGCAGGGCCACGAGGTCATGGTCGAGACCGGCGCGGGGCTTGGCATCGGGGCCTCGGACGAGGACTACCGGCGCGCGGGGGCCCGTGTTGCGGAGGATGCCGAAACCGTCTGGAGCACGGCCGAGATGGTGGTGAAGGTGAAGGAGCCGCTGCCCGCCGAGTATCCCTTCCTGCGCGCCGACCTTACGCTATTCACCTTCCTGCACCTGGCCGCCGCACCCGAGCTTGCACGGGTGATGCTGGAGCGCGGCTGCGTCGGCATCGCCTACGAGACGGTCACCGCGCCGGATGGCAGCCTGCCGCTCCTCGCGCCCATGTCCGAGGTGGCCGGGCGCATGAGCGTGCAGGTCGGTGCCTGGTACCTGCAGCGATCCCAGGGGGGGCGCGGCATCCTGCTCGCGGGGGTGCCGGGAGTACCGCCCGGGCGGGTGCTGATCCTCGGCGCCGGCCATGTGGGGCGCAACGCCGCGCGCATGGCAGCCGGCCTCGGGGCCGAGGTCACCGTGCTCAACCGCTCGCTGCCGCCACTGCGTCAGCTGGATGCGGCCATGCCGGGCCGCCTGCGCACCGGCATCGCCACGCGCGAGGCCATCGAACAGGAGCTCACCCGCACTGACCTCTTGATCGGCGCCGTGCTGGTGCCCGGCGGGCGGGCCCCCACCCTCGTTACCCGCGAGATGGTGCGCACCATGCCCGAGGGGGCGGTGATCGTGGACGTGGACATCGACCAGGGCGGTTGTGTCGAGACGGCGCGGCCGACCACCCATGCCGAACCGACCTATGTCGAGGAGGGCGTGCTGCACTACGGGGTGAGCAATATGCCGGGCGCCGTACCCCGCACCTCGACCCTGGCCCTCAATGCCGCCACCTTGCCCCATGTGCTCGCCTTGGCCAGCAAGGGCTGGCGGCAGGCCACGTACGATGACCCGCACCTGGCGCATGGACTCAACATAGCCGAGGGCAAGGTCGTGCATCCCGCACTGGCCCGCGCGCTGGAGTGGGGCGAGCCATGATCCCGACGCGCTTGCGCATCGCCATCTTCGGTGCGGGCAACGTCGGCGCCACCAGCGGCTTCCTCATGGCCCGCGAGGGTCTGGGCGATGTCGTGCTCATCGACAACCGGCCCGGCCTTGCCGCGGGCAAGGCGGAGGACATGCGCCAGTCGCTCGCCCTCACCTCGAGCCCCGTGCAGGTGAGCGGCGGCGAGGCCCCTACCCTGTGCGCGGGGGCCGGGCTGGTCGTCGTCACCGCCGGGACCCCGCGCACGGTGAGGATGAGCCGCGAGGCTCTGCTGCGTGTGAATCTCGGCGTGCTGCGCGAGGTCATGGACGCCGTGCGTACGCATGCACCCGAAGCCATCATCCTCGTGGTCAGCAACCCGGTGGATCTGCTCACCCACGCCGCCCTGCGCATGGGGGGCTGGCCGCGGCAGCGCATCCTTGGCCTCAGCGGCCAGCTGGATGCCCACCGCCTGCGCCGCTTCGTCGCCGATGCCCTGTCCGTCGCGATCGAGGACGTGCAGGCCCAGGTGCTCGGCCCGCACAGCGACGACATGCTGATCCTGCCCCGCCTGTGCACGGTCAAGGGCATGCCGCTGACCGAACTGCTGCCTGCCCCGCGCATCGCCGAACTGCTGGAGGCCACGCGCCAGGCCGGAGGGCGGCTGATCACCCAGACCGGCGGGCTCTCACCCTTTTTCTCCGCCGCGGCGACGATCACGGAACTTGCGCGGGCGATCGCGCGTGACCAGCACCGGCTGGTGAACGCCTCCGTGCTGCTCGAGGGCGAGTATGGCCTGCATGACGTCTGCCTCGCCCTGCCCGTGCGGCTTGGCGGGGCGGGCATCCAGGCCATCCTGCCCCCAAAACTTGAGGCCGACGAGCTTGAGGCGCTTAGACAGGCCGCCGGGCGCCTCCAAACCCTGATCATGGAAGCTGGGGGCATGATGTGATCCTGCGCGGCATCCCCCTCATCCCCGGCCATGCGCGGGGACGGCTGACCAGCCGCATGGAGGGCGATCTTGCCGGGCATATCCTGCTCCTGGATCAGCAGGACATCCCGGCCCTGTTGAGGCATGCGGGCAACCCGCCGGCCGGACTGATCGTCCACCATGCGGCACGCTTTGGGCACATCCTCATCCGGCTGTTCACCCTCGCCATCCCCACCCTCCTGCTCGAAAGCCAGCAGGCGACCAGCCTCGTGTCGGGGCAGTGGTTCGAGCTGGACGGGGAGCAGGGGTTGCTGGGTGATGAGCCGCTGCCCCCGCCGCTTACCAAGCCGGAGGGGGGACAGCACGCCTGGCGGCTGGCCGACGGTGAACCGATCGAGCTGATGGCAAGCATCAGCGATGCACGTGGTGCGGCCCAGGCCCTGCGCCGCGGGGCCTCGGCCATCGGCCTGGTGCGCAGCGAATACCTCCATCCCGAACCACCGGCTGTGCCTGATGTGGCTTTCTACATCAAGGCCTTGGGTGAGGTTCTTGAAGCGTCATACCCCCTGCCGGTCACCGTGCGCCTGTTCGACTACGGCCCGGACAAACCGGTGCCGTGGTGGACGGAGGCGCCCATCGCGCCGCTCGGCTGGCAAGGCAGCCGGCTGTACGCCCTGGAGCGCATGGCGTGCGTGCTCGATGCCGAACTTGCCGCCCTGGAGGAAGTGAGTGGGGATGACCGCCTCGCCCTGCTGGCGCCCTACCTGACCCACCCTTGGGAGTTCGAGGCCATCAAGGCGCGCCTGCAACGCTGGCCCCGGCTAAGCAGGCTGCCGCTCGGCGCCATGGTGGAGACCCCGGCGGCGGCCTTTGCCCTGCCGGAATGGAAGACGCAGGCCGACTTCGTCGGGATTGGCTGCAACGATCTGATGCAGGCCTTCCATGCCACCGACCGCAACCGCCCCGAGCTCGCCCGCTGGCTCGATCCCTACGCGCCAGCCTGGCTGCGCTTCCTCGCCCGGCTGGCCGAGGAAGGCAAGGCGCTCGGATTATCCATGCGGATCTGCGGCCAGTTGCCTGCCGTACCGGGTTTTTTCCCGCTCCTGCTCGGCATGGGCTTCCACGCCTTCTCGGTCGAGCCGCTCATGCTCCCCATGCTCGGTCATGTGGCGCACACGACGGAAACGGGCGAGGCACGCGCCCTGCTCGAGGAGGCCCTCAAGGCCCACTCGTCCGCCGAGGTGCGCGCGCTGCTCGGCCTGCCCCAGGATCGGCCGGGCGCTTGAAGGCCGCCGATCAGAAAGCCGGGCCCGCTCTTCCCCGCAGGCGGTCACCGTGCAGGGCCAGCCACTGCATCAGGATCATCGGCCCAGCCGAGCAGATCAGCCCCTGCTCCAGCAGCCCCAGGGCCTCCTCGCGCGGCACGACGCTGACCTTGATGTCCTCGTGCTCATGCTCAAGGCCGTGCAGGCCGCCCACACCCTCGCTGTCCACCTCGGCCCAGTACAGGTACAGGCTCTCAGTGGTACCGCCGGGGCTGACCCAGAAGCGGGTGATGTATTCGAGCGAGAGCGGCACCAGGCCCGCCTCCTCCTGCATCTCGCGGCGCGCCACATCCTCGGGCGACTCGCCAGGCTCGATCATGCCGGCAGGAAACTCCTTCAGCCACGGCCCGCCCGGGGCGTCCAGCGCCCCCGGACGGAACTGTTCCAGCAACACCACCGCATCGCGCTTGGGATCGTAGGGCAGGACCGCCACGGCATGCCCGCGCTCGAACATCTCCCGCCGGATGGTGTCCGTCCAGCCCCCGGCGTAACGCTGGTGGCGCAGGTGATAGCGCTCCAGACGGAAAAACCCCTGATACATGACCTCGCGGTCAAGCAGTTCCCACTGCATACTCCTGATCCCCTGCTACATGTTGATGTCCGATGAGCGACGATACCCTGCTCCAGCACCTGAGCGGCTTGCTGGGTCGCGAGGCCCTGATCGAGGGTCGCAGGCTGTGCGTGGTCGAGATCCTGCGCGAAGGCCCCATGCTCGTGCTCAGGGAGCCGGGCAATGCCACCCTGCAGGACAACCTCTACGGCCAGCCGCGCCGCCATGCCCCGCGCCATTTTCAGGTGCCGCTGGTCAGCGAACTCGGCGACCGGCTGCATCCCGTGGCGCGCCAGTTCATGAGCGCGGAGGAGGCCGAGGCGCTGGGCCGGAAGCTGTTTGCGGGGACGGACTAAAACCCTGTTTTCAAGGGGAAAATCGCTGCAGCACACGGCCACCTCAGCCGCGTAGGAGCGGCGCCCTCGCCGCGACAAAAGCCTAAACGGGCTCATCGGCCCGGGGGCGGGCCTCCTACAGACGGGGCGCCAACAAGGCCTCAACCCGGGCTAGGTCCTCCGCCGTGTCCACCCCGTGCCCCGGCGGCTCCATGACCACGTCCACGTGGATGCGCGCGCCCTGCCACAGGGCGCGCAGCTGTTCGAGCTTCTCCAATTTTTCGATCGGCGCCTCCGGCCATTCGGCGAAGTTGCGCAGAAAGCCGGCACGGTAGGCATACAGCCCAAGATGACGGAAGGCATGGTCGTGATACGCATCGGCCTCCATGCCAAAGGCATCGCGCTCCCAGGGGATAGGCGCGCGGCTGAAGTAGAGGGCAAAACCGAAGCGGTCGCGCACCACCTTGACCACGTGCGGGTCGAACAAATCGCGCGCGGAGTGGATCGGGGTGCACAGGGTGGCGATGGCGGCCTGTGGATGGGCGGCGAGATTCTCCGCCAGCCGGTCCAGCAGGTCGGCCGGGATCAGCGGCTCATCGCCCTGCAGGTTCAGGACCAGGGTGTCATCCGGCCAGCCCATGAGGCGGACCACCTCGGCCAACCGGTCGGTGCCGGTGGCATGGCTGGACGAGGTCATCACCACCCGCACCCCAAGCCCCTCGCCGGCCACACGGATGCGCTCATCGTCGGTGGCGAGGATGATCTCGTCGGCCTGGCAGGTGCGGGCGCGCTCGATGACATGGGCAATCAGCGGCCGGCCCGCGAGCGGCAAGAGCGGCTTGCCCGGCAGGCGGGAGGAACCGTAGCGGGCGGGGATGACGAGCTTGTAGCCCATCACGCGGCCGCCGGATGCTGGGCGCGCAGGCGCTCAGCCTCCTCTTCGGAGAGCTGGCGGGCCTCCTCGGGCAGCATCACCGGGATGCCATCGCGGATCGGATAGGCCAGCCGGGCGGCGATGGAGATCAACTCCTGGGCGGATTGGTCATAGATGAGCGGCCCCTTGGTCACCGGGCAGGCAAGGATCTCAAGCAGGCGTTTGTCCATCGCGCAAGGGCTCCAGGCGGGAGAGGATGAATTCGGCCAACCCGGCGTCCACCTCGGCTTCGACGGGGACATACCAGTGGTTGGGCTGGGCATAGGCTTGGCATTTTACCGCATCCTTCTCGGTCATCAGCAGCGGCCGGGCGGTAAAAGGGACAAGATCGGCCGCGCTGAACGGGTGGTGATCGGCGAAGGGGTGGCCCTCAATCTCAAGACCCAGCCCGCGTAGCATGGCGAAGAAGCGCTCAGGATGGCCAATCCCGGCCAGGGCGTCGCACATTTGGCCGCGGAAGGTGGAAAGCGGCTGGCTGCGACCATCCACAAGGTTGACCGCAGCCCCGGGCACCAGCCGCATGCCCCACTGCCCGGCTTGGGGCGGTCCGCCTTGGACCACCACGGCATCCACCTCCTGCAGACGCGTTGCCGGTTCGCGCAAGGGACCCGCGGGCAGGCAGCGGCCATTGCCCACGCCCCGCGCGCCATCGACCACGGCAATCTCCAGGTCACGGGCGAGTTGCAGGTGCTGCAAGCCATCATCGAGCAACAGCACATCCGCCCCGAGATCAAGTGCCAGGCGCCCGGCCCGCGCCCGTTCGGGGTGGACGATGACCTCCACCGCCTCCCCCAGCCGACGCTTGAGCAGCAGCGGCTCATCCCCGACCTCGGTGGCCGGGCTGTCCGCCCGCACCCGCCGGGGCTCGCCCTCGATCCTTGCCCCGTAGCCGCGGCTGAGCACCGCGGGGTGCCAGCCGGCGGACTGGAGCGTCCGCGCCAGCCACAGGGTCAAGGGGGTCTTGCCACTGCCGCCCGCGGTGATATTGCCGACGACGATCACCGGCACCGGCAGGCGCTCGGCATGCTTCAGACCCTTGCGGTAGGCGAGCAGGCGACGGCGGGCAAGGCGGCACCACAGCCAGCCGAGCGGCGCCAGCAGCAGGCTGCGCGGGTCGGCGGGGGATTGCCAGAAGTCCGGCGTCCTCACCCCTCACCGTCCCCGGATTCGCTGAACTGCAGGCGGTACAGGCGCGCGTAATGCCCGCCACGCGCGAGCAACTCCTCATGCCTGCCCTGCTCGACGATGCGCCCCGCGTCCATGACCACGATGCGGTCGGCATTGCGGATGGTGGAGAGGCGGTGGGCGATAATCAGGGTGGTGCGATGGCGCATCAGGCCTTCCAGGGCCTGCTGGATCAGGCGCTCGGAGGCGGTGTCCAGGGCCGAGGTCGCCTCGTCCAACAGCAGGATCGGCGCCTGGCGAAGCAAAGCGCGGGCGATGGCGATGCGCTGGCGCTGGCCGCCAGAGAGCAGCACGCCACGCTCGCCCACCCGCGTCTCGAAACCCTCCGGCAGGCCCTCGATGAAGGCGGTGGCCTGGGCCTGGTCGGCGGCGGCGCGGATGGCCTCCATCGACGCCCCCTGCAGGCTGCCGTAGGCGATGTTGTTGGCCACCGTGTCGTCGAACAGGGTGATCTCCTGCCCCACCCAGGCGAGCTGGGCGCGCAGGTCGGCGAGCGGCAGCGCGCGGATGTCCACCCCGTCGATCAGGATGCGCCCACCCGTGGGGTCGTAGAAGCGCGGCAAGAGGTTGAGCAGCGTGGTCTTGCCGCTGCCGGACTGGCCGACGATGGCGACCGTGGTGCCCGCCGGGACATCGAGGTCGATGCCGTGCAGCACCTCCGGCTGGCCCTCGCCGTAGGCAAAGCGCACCCCTTCGAAGCGCACGTGCCCCGTTGCGCTCCCCAGGGCATGGCGCCCCTCGTCCCGCTCCTCGATTTCGTCCAGGGTGGCGAACAGCTGCTCGCCGGCGGCAATCCCCTTTTGCAGGGTGGCATTGAGGCTGGTCAGACGCTTGAGCGGCGAGAGCAGCATCGCGAGGGCAGTGATGAAGGAGATGAAGGTACCGACGGTGAGCTGCTCCAGGCGCTCGCCGCTGGTGGCGAAGGCGATGATGCTGGCAATCGCCACCGCCACCAGGAACTGCACGATGGGGGTGCTGGAGGCATCCAGCAGTTCCATGCGCATGAAGGCCCGGCGGTTGCGCTCGTTCGCCGCGGCAAAGCGCGCCTGCTCGTAGGGCTCGCCGCCGTAGACCCGCACCAGGCGATGCCCCCCGACCACCTCATCCGCCACCTGGGCGATCTCGCCGACCGAGGCCTGGATGCGCCGGCTGTAGCGGCGAAAGTTGCGGCTCACCAGGGCAATGAGGGCGACCACGATGGGCGCCACCACCAGGATGAACACCGTCAGCTGCGGGCTGAGCCAGAACATCCACGCCAAAAGGCCGATCACCGACAGGCCATCGCGCACCAGCACCGTCAGCGCCCCGGTGGCGGCACTGGCCACCTGCTCCACGGTGTAGGTCAGGCGGGCGAGCAGATCGCCTGACTGGGCATGGTCGAAGAAGCGGGTGGGCAGGCGCAGGAGCTTGTCGAACACCTGCTGGCGCAGGGTGCTGACCACCTTGCGCGCCACCCAGGTCATGCCGTACTTGGCGCCGAACTCGCCCACCGCGCGGACGAGGAACACCCCGACCAGGGCCAGCGGCACCCACTGGGTGGTGGCGAGGTCCTTGGCGACGAAGCTGCCATCGAGCAGGGGCTTCATCAGCGCGGCAAAGGCCACGTCGGTGAGCGAGGCGGCGATCATGCCGAGGATGGCGAGGGCGAAGATGCGCCAGTGCGGGCGAACATAGCCCAACAGGCGACGGTAGGTATCCACCCCGCGCAGGGTGTGGGTGCGGTCCGTCATCGTGCGGGCGGGGCCGGTTCGGTGGCGAGGCCGACGTGCACCAGACCCGCCGCACGTGCGGCATCGAGGGCGCGCACCACGGCCTGGTGAGTGGCCCGGCCATCGGCCCGGATCAGAACCTGGGTGTCCTCGCTGCGCCCCGGGACGGCGCGCAGGCGGGCCGCCAGCTGATCGGCCTCGACCACCTCGCCATTGAGGGCATAGTGCCCGGCCGCGTCGATCTCGATCACCCAGGGCTCATCCTTGCGCTCGGCGGCCGCGCCCTGCCCGGCCTCGGGCAGATCGACCTTGAGCCGGGTGGCCTCCACGAAAGTGGTAGTGAGCATGAAGAACAGCAGCAGGAGGAAGACCACGTCGATCAGGGAGGTGAGATCGAGGCCAACCTCGTCGCGCTGGCGCGGACGGAAGTTCATGAACGGCTCATCCCGCCGGCGTCACTGGGGCGCTTGCGGAGGGCTTGCCCGCCTCGCGCAGGGCCGCGCGCGCCTCGATGGCGAACAGGCCATCGAGCAGGCGCATGGCCTCGCGTTCCATGTCGATCACCAGCCGGTCGACCTGGGCGCGGAAGGCGCGGTGGGCGATCACACTCGGCACGGCCACGATCAGGCCGGCCGCGGTGGTCAACAGCGCGGTGGAGATCCCGCCGGCAAGATCGGACGGCCGCCCGAGGCCCTGGCTGGTGATGACATCGAAGGTCATGATCATCCCCACCACGGTGCCGAGCAGGCCAAGCAGCGGGCTGATGACGGCGATGGTGCCAAGGGTGGTCAGGCAGCATTCGAGTTCATGCGCCACATGGCGACCGGCGTCCTCGATCCTGGCCTTCATCTCCTCGCGGCTGATCGCGTAGGGGGCGAGTCCCGCCACCAGCACCCGCCCGAGCGGCGAACGCAGGCCGATGGCACGCAGCCGCTCGGCGGTGAGTTCACGGCGCTGGACCAGCCGCTCGATTTCCTCCACCACACCGGGCGGCAGGACCCGGGCGCGCCGCAGGCTCCAAGCCCGCTCGATGATGAGGCCGAGCGCGACCACCGAGGCGAGCAGGATGGGCGCCATCCACCAGCCACCCGCGAGGAGAAGCTCCAGCATCCCGCTCAACCCTTGCTCCGGCGCTCACGCACCGCGGCCGCGAGCTCGTGGATGACCCCCACGCTGTCCTCCCAGCCGATGCACGCGTCGGTGATGCTCTGGCCGTAGGTCAGTGTGCAGGGGTCCTGCACGTCCTGGCGGCCACCAACGATATGGCTCTCGATCATGGCGCCGATGATGTGGCGGTTGCCCGCCGCAATCTGGCCGGCCACGTCGCGCGCCACGTCGATCTGGCGCAGGTATTCCTTGCGGCTGTTGGCGTGCGAGAAGTCGATCATCAGGCGCTTCGGCAGATTCGCCTTGTCCAGCGCGGACACGGCGGCGGCGACGCTTTCGGCATCGTAATTGGGCTGCTTGCCGCCGCGCAGGATGATGTGGCAGTCCTCGTTGCCGCGGGTGGAGAAGATCGCGGAATGCCCCTCCTTGGTCACCGACAGGAAATGGTGCGGGCGCTCCGCCGCGCGGATCGCGTCGATGGCCACCTGCAGGCCGCCGTCGGTGCCGTTCTTGAACCCGACCGGGCAGGAGAGACCGGAGGCCAGCTCGCGGTGCACCTGGCTCTCGGTGGTGCGCGCCCCGATGGCGCCCCAGCTGACCAGGTCGGAGACATACTGCGGGCTGATGAGGTCGAGGTACTCGGTCGCGGCCGGCACACCCATGTCGGCGAGGTCCGCCAGCAGGTGACGCGCCAGATGCAAGCCCTCGTTGATGCGGTAGCTGCCGTCCAGGTTCGGGTCGTTGATCAGCCCCTTCCAGCCCACGGTGGTACGCGGCTTTTCGAAGTACACGCGCATGATGAGCAGGATGTCGTCCTTCACCGCCTCCGCCAGCCCCTTGAGGCGCTGGGCGTAGTCGCGCGCGGCCTTCACGTCGTGAATCGAGCACGGCCCCATGATGACCAGCAGGCGGTCGTCCTCACCGGTCAGGATCGCGTGGATGGCCTGGCGCGCGGAATACACCGTCTCCGCCCCGCGCTCGGTCAGCGGATGCTTGCGGCGCACCTCCACGGGCGGCATGACTTCCTGGATGCCCACGATGCGCAGATCGTCGGTGAGATACATGGTCACGGCTAACAGGCTCAAATACGTGGCAAAGCCGGGATATTACCAGAGCCGCCCACCACCTCACACCGGCCTCTCCTCGGAGGGCTGGTCAAACGCATGAACGGGACGTAGGAGCGACGCCCTCGTCGCGATAGGGCGGTACTGAAGGGACCGTCGGCCGGGGGGCGGGCCTCCTACGGCCAAAGGGGGTAAAGATTGCACCCTTCGCACGCTGGATTCTCGCCTTGTTCGATCGCTTCAGGCTTTCACGCAGTTGCCGTGCCTCGGAGGGCGCCGGCACGGACGGAATCATACCCCCATGCACGCAAACGTAATTGAGAATGTTTCTTACTTGATTTTTTTATGCCGCCAAGCACAATGGCCTCGAATCAGATCCCCCGGAGCTGCCACCATGACGTCCAAGCGTGTTCTCGCCACCCTCTGTGCCACCCTGCTGAGCGCCGTCTCCGCCCAGTCCGCCGAGGTCAATGTCTATTCGGGTCGCGGTGAGGCCCTCATCAAGCCCCTGCTCGACACCTTCAGCAAGGAGACCGGGATCAAGGTCAACCTGGTCAGCGGCAAGGACGATGCCCTGATCGAACGCCTCAAGGCCGAGGGCGCGCAGTCTCCCGCCGATGTGCTGATGACCGCGGACGCCGGTCGCCTGCACCGTGCCAAGGCCGCCGGCCTGCTGCAGGCGGTCGATTCCCCCACCCTCAACGCCGCCATTCCCGCCGCCTACCGCGATCCGGGCAACCAGTGGTTCGGGCTGACCCTGCGGGCGCGGGTCATCGTCTATGCCCCGGAGCGGGTCAAGCGTGAGGAGCTGTCCACCTACGAGGGCCTGGCCGATCCGAGCTGGAAAGGCCGTGTGTGCATGCGCTCCTCGGACAGCATCTACAACCAGTCGCTGACCGCCGCGCTCATCGCCCACGATGGCGAAGCGGCCACCCTGGACTGGGCCAAGGGGGTGGTGGCCAACCTCGCCCGCCCGCCGAAGGGGGGGGATCGCGACCAGATCAAGGCCATCGCCGCCGGCGAGTGTGATGTCTCGCTGGTGAACACTTACTACCTCGCCGGCATGCAGAACGCCGAGGAGCCCGCCGAGCGCGAGGCCGCAGCCAAGGTGGCGGTGTTCTGGCCCAACCAGAAGGATCGCGGCGCGCATGTGAACGTCAGCGGCGCGGGCATCACCGCGGCAGCCAAGAACGTTGCTGAGGCGCGCAAGCTGCTGGAGTTCCTGGTCTCCGACGAGGCCCAGCGCTGGTATGCCGAGGTCAATCAGGAATACCCGGTGAAGGCGGGCATCGCGATCAGTCCCACCCTGCGTACCATGGGCGCGTTCAAGGCCGATGCCCTGCCGCTCGCCCGCCTGGGCGAGCTGAACGCCCAGGCCGTACGCCTGCTCGACCGCGCCGGATGGCGTTGATCTCTGCCCTCGCGGCCCGCCCCCTGAGCCTGCGCCTGCCGCGCGCGGGGTGGGTGCTGGCCGCCCTGCTTCCCGCCCTGCCCATCCTGGTGGTCTTTGCTGCCCTGCCCGGTACCGGCATCGAACTCTGGCTTGGGTTGTGGCAGACGGTCCTGCCCGAATACCTGATCAACAGCCTGCTGCTTGGCCTTGGGGTGGGCGCAGGCACCCTCCTGCTTGGGCTGTTTTCCGCCTGGCTGGTCACCCGCCTGGACTTCCCAGGCCGCAGTCTGCTTGCCGGACTCTTTCTGCTTCCGCTCGCCCTGCCGGCCTACATCCTCGCCTACACCTATACCGGCCTGCTCGCCCCCGAAGGCTGGCTTCAGACCGGGCTGCGGGAACTTCTGGGGACGCGCGGTGCCCTGTGGCCGGACATCCGCTCGCTGCCGGGGGCCATCCTGATCTTCAGCCTGGGGTTTTACCCCTACGTCTATCTGCTCGCCCGCGAGGCCCTGCGCGCCCCCCACCAGGGCTTCGAGGAGGCCGCCCGGACCCTGGGCCAGCGCGGCTGGCGCCTGTTTCTTGCGGTGCGCTTGCCGCTGATCCGTCCGGCCCTGTTCGCCGGGGTCATGCTCGCGCTGATGGAGACCATGGCGGACTACGGCGCGGTGTATCACTTCGGTGTCCCCACCTTCACCACCGGCATCCTGCGCACCTGGCATGGCCTGGGGGACGTGCAGGGGGCGATGGCCCTGGCCGCGGTGCTGGCCGCCGTGACCATGACCCTGTTTGTCCTTGAGCTGCGCGCGCGCGGCCGGGCCCGGTTCGACTACGGCCGCCACGCCCGCCCGATCCTGCCGCGGCGCCTGAGCCGCGGGCAGGCCCTGGCGGCGTGGCTGGCGGGCGGGGTGAT
Organism: Thiofaba sp. EF100; assembly: GCF_039822285.1. Lineage (NCBI taxonomy): Bacteria > Pseudomonadati > Pseudomonadota > Gammaproteobacteria > Chromatiales > Halothiobacillaceae > Thiofaba > Thiofaba sp. EF100. Next base: position 320,870 of record NZ_JBAJEY010000001.1, read on the forward strand.
CGTGACCCTGGGCTTCGGCGCGCCCTTGCTGCAGCTTGGCCTGTGGGCCCTGCCGCGCATCGAGCAGGTGCTTGCGCCGGACTTCCAGCGCCTGCTGATCCACTCCCTGCTCCTGGCCTTGGGCGCGGCAGGACTCATCACCGCCCTCGCCCTGCTGCTCGCCCTCGGTGTGCGGCGCCACCCCTCCCCGCTCAGGCATAGCCTGTACCGGCTCGCTGGCCTCGGCTACGCGGTGCCGGGCATGGTGATCGCCCTGGGGCTGATGATCCCGCTCGGCCAATTCGACCGCTGGCTCAACGCGCAAGGGATCGTTTCCGGCCTGCTATTCAGCGGCGGCCTGCTCGCCCTGCTGTGGGCCTACCTCTCCCGCTTCCTCGCCCTGGGTCAGCAGGGCGTGGAGAGCGGCCTCGCCACGCTCCGCCCCAGCCTGACCGAGAGCGCGCGCCTTTTGGGTCTGTCCCCGTGGCGCAGCGCCATCCAGGTCCACCTGCCGCTCTTGCGCGGCAGCCTCATCACGGTGCTGATCCTCGCCTTCGTCGAGACGCTGAAGGAGCTGCCGGCCACCCTCGTGCTGCGCCCCTTCAACTTCAATACCCTGGCCGTGCGGGCGCATGAGCTGGCCTCCGACGAGCGTCTGGCCGATGCTGCTCTGCCCGCCCTGTGCATCGTCCTGCTCAGCCTGCCGGCGGTCATCCTGCTCGCCCGCCTGAATGGTCGCGCTGGCCTACGGGACGCGCATCCGTTAACTTGAGCGCCTTCCCGATCAGACACATGCCATGCCCGCAGCGCTCGACATCCAGGATCTGGGCATCCGCCTGGACACGGACTGGGTTCTCCGCCACCTCGATCTTTGCCTTGAAGAGCAGCAACTGGCCTGCCTGCTCGGCCCCTCGGGCTGCGGCAAGACCACCCTGCTGCGTGCCATGGCCGGCCTGCAGGCCCATGTCGAAGGCCGCATTCATCTGTTCGGCGAGGATGTAGGGAGGCTGCCGCCGGAGCGGCGCGGCATCGGCCTCGTCTTTCAGGACGACGCCCTGTTCCCCCACCTGAGCACGGCGGAAAACATCGCCTTCGGTCTGCACTCACTCAGTGCCTTGGAGCGGCGCGAACGGGTGCAGCGGCTCGCGCAGCGCCTGCACCTCCAGGGCTTGCTTGCACGTTACCCGCACGAGCTTTCGGGGGGGCAACGCCAGCGCGTGGCCCTGGCCCGTGCGCTGGCCGCACGCCCGCGCCTGCTGCTGCTCGACGAACCCTTCGCCGCGCTGGATCGGGAGTTGCGCGAGCAGCTCGCCGGCGATGTACGCGAGCTGTTGCGCGAGGAAGGCATGACCGCCCTGCTGGTCACCCATGACCAGTACGAGGCCTTCGCCATGGCCGACCAGATCGGGGTGATGCACCAGGGGCGTATCCTGCAGTGGGGGGATGCCCACACCCTCTACCACCAGCCGGCCCATCCCTTTGTCGCCCGCTTCATCGGCCACGGCAGCTTCCTGCCGCTGCAGCGCGATGCCGCGGGCCAGTGGCGCTGCGCCCTCGGCGCCCTGCCGGGGCAGCACCTTCCCGCAGGCGAGCACCTGACCCTGTTCCTGCGCCCGGAGATGGTCGTGCCCGACCCGAATGGCCCAGTAGCGGGCGAGATCGTGCGCCGGGTGTTCCGCGGCGACCGCCAGCTCTACACGGTGCAGCTGCCCGACGGCCACCGGGTCCTCGCTGCGAGCAGCGAATGGCTCCCCGACGCGCTCGCCATCCGCCTGCGCGCGGACTTGGGCGATGCCGTGGTCTTCAGTCATGCAACCCCGCAAAACCCGGCGTCATGATGACCGCCGAGCCATGGCATGAACCTGTCTCACTGCGCTGAATGGGTTATCGGCCCTAGACTGACTGTTTCAAAAGGGCTGTCCTGCCCTTTTGAAACTCGCACGAGCCATCCTTGGCTCGCCCCTCCAGGCTGTTTCAATGGGTTTTGAAACAGCCTGGAGGTCGGACCTCCTACAGCCAGCTTCAGGCCATGGCCCTTACGGGGTAGGTCACCCTGCCGGGTCATGCTAAGGTTCGAGACTGATCCTTCGAGCCCGATCGACCAAACTTACTGCTCATGAACCTCGCCCTTGTCGTCCTGCTGCCCTTCCTCGGGGCCGCCCTGGCCGCCGGGTCCGCCCGCCTCAACCGCCTGGCCTCGGCCTGGAGCGCGGGCGCCGTGACCCTCGCGGCTGCGCTGACCCTGCTGCCCGAGGCGCTCAGGGTGTTCGGGGGTGAGCAGCGGGTCGAGGCGTGGGACTGGATCCCCGCCCTCGGCCTGTCCTTCGCCTTCCGCCTGGACGGTCTTGCGTTGCTGTTCGCCCTCTTGATCCTGGGCATCGGCCTTTTGATCGTGATCTACGCGCGTTACTACCTCTCCGCGCGCGACTCGATGGGGCGTTTTTACGCCTACATGCTGCTGTTCATGGGCTCCATGCTGGGGGTGGTGCTGTCCGAGAACCTGCTGCAGCTGGTGGTGTTCTGGGAGCTGACCTCGCTCTCTTCTTTTCTCCTGATCAGCTACTGGCAGTACCGCAAGGACGCCCGCGAGGGCGCGCGCATGGCCCTGGCGATCACCGGCGGTGGGGGGCTGGCCCTGCTTGCCGGGGTACTGCTGCTTGGCCATGTGGTCGGCAGCTACAACCTGACCGAGGTGCTCGCGGCGGGCGAGATGATCCGCGCCCATCCGCTCTACCTGCCCATCCTGGTGCTCATCCTGCTCGGGGTGTTCACCAAGTCCGCCCAGTTCCCGTTCCACTTCTGGCTGCCGCACGCGATGGCCGCGCCCACCCCGGTCTCGGCCTACCTGCACTCGGCGACCATGGTCAAGGCGGGCGTGTTCCTGCTCGCGCGCCTGTTCCCGGCCCTCTCCGGGACACTCGAATGGAGCGTGCTGGTGGGCGGGGCGGGACTTTTGACCCTTTTGGTCGGGGCCTACACCGCACTGTTCAAACATGACTTGAAGGGGCTTTTGGCCTACTCGACCGTTTCCCATCTTGGTCTGATCACCCTGTTGTTTGGCTTCGGCACGCCGCTCGCGGCGGTGGCCGGGGTGTTTCACATCATCAACCATGCCACCTTCAAGGCCTCGCTGTTCATGGTCGCCGGGATCATCGACCACGAGACCGGCACCCGCGACATGCGCCGCCTCAACGGCCTGCTCCGCTACATGCCCCACACCGCGGTGCTGGCAATGATCGCGGCGGCGGCGATGGCCGGCGTGCCCCTGCTCAACGGCTTTCTTAGCAAGGAGATGTTCTTCGCCGAGGCGGTGGAGGTGGGCAGCCAGCTACCCCTGGCCTGGCTGATCCCGCTCTTGGTCACCCTCGCGGGAATGCTGTCGGTGGCCTACTCGCTGCGCTTCATCCACGACGTGTTCTTCAACGGCGATCCCATCGACCTGCCGAAGACCCCGCACGAGCCGCCGCGCTTCATGAAGGTGCCGGTCGATATCCTGGTGGTACTCTGCCTCGCGGTCGGCATCCTGCCCAGCCTGACCGTTGGCCCGCTGCTCGCGGTGGCGGTGGATGGCACCCTGCAGGGCCAGGTCCCGGAATACAGCCTTGCACTCTGGCATGGCTTCAATCTGCCGCTCATGATGTCTATGGCCGCGCTGGCCCTCGGCGTACTGGTGTATGTCTTCCGCCAGCCGCTGTTCGCCTGGCACGAGCGCACCGTGGGCCGGCTCGACGCACGGGTGCCCTACCACGCCCTGATGGGCACCCTCGGTCGGCTGGCCGCAGGCGTGACCCAGCGAATGGATCGTGGCAGCCTGCAGGGCGCCGTCGCCTGGCTGGTGCTCGCCGCACTCGGGGTGACCGTGGCCGGCTTTGCCCTCCACCATGCCCCGCTCTTGGGTATGGCCGAGATGCTGCCGGTGGATGCCGTCTCGCTCACCGCCGCGCTGGCTCTTGTGCTCGCCACCCTCGCCACCGTGCGCTGGCACCGGCAGCGCCTCACCGCGCTCATCACCATGGGGGTGATCGGCCTGATCGTCTCGCTCGCCTTTGTGAAGTTCTCCGCGCCGGATCTCGCCCTGACCCAGCTCTCGGTGGAGGTGGTCACCATCGTGCTCCTGCTGCTGGCCCTATTCTTCCTGCCGCAGCAGACCTCGTCTGAGTCTTGCCGCCTGCGTATCGGGCGGGATGGGCTGCTGGCGCTGGGCGCGGGCCTGGGCGCCACCCTGCTGACCCTCGCCGTCCTCACCCGCCCGCTCGACACCATCGCCGGCTACTACCTCGACCAGGCCCTCCCCGGCGGGGGCGGCACCAACGTGGTCAACGTGATCCTGGTCGACTTCCGCGGTTTCGATACCCTGGGCGAGATCACCGTGCTGGCGCTTGCCGGGCTAGGCATCGTCGCCCTGCTGCACGGCCTGAGGCTGCCCATGCCGGCCGCGGATGCCGAAGGCCGCCGCTGGAATGCTGACGGCCACTCGCTGATCATGGCCACCCTCACCCGGCTGTTACTACCTCTGACCCTGCTGGTCGCGGTGTTCATCCTGCTGCGCGGCCACAACCTGCCGGGCGGCGGTTTCATTGCCGGGCTGATCACCGCCGTGGCGCTGATCGTCCAGTACCTCGCCAACGGCATCGACTGGACCGAACAACGCCTGCGGCTGGACATGCACCGCGTCATCGCCGCGGGTCTCGCCCTTGCCACCGGCACCGGGCTGGTGGCGATGGGCCTCGGCTTCCCCTTCCTGACTTCCACCTTCACCCACCTGCACTGGCCCGTGGTGGGTGAGTTCGAGCTGGCGAGTGCGATGGCCTTCGACTTCGGGGTGTTCCTGGTGGTGGTCGGCGCGACCGTGCTGATCCTGGTCCAGCTCGGCCGCCTGAGCCGCGCCGCTGAGCGTGCATCCCTGCCGGAGAACCCCTGATGGAGCTTGCCTGATGGAGCTTGTGATCGCCCTCGCCATCGGCGTGCTGACCGCTGGCGGCGTCTTTCTCTCCTTACGCGGGCACACCTTCCCGGTGGTGCTCGGCCTGACCCTGCTTTCCTACGCAGTCAACCTGTTCCTGTTCGTCATGGGGCGCCTGGCCATCGGCCTGCCGCCCATCCTCGACCCCGCGGCGTCCGGTTACACCGACCCCCTGCCGCAGGCGCTGGTGCTGACCGCCATCGTGATCGCCTTTGGCATGACCGCCTTCGTGATCGTGCTGGCCCTGCGCGCCAAGAGCGAGCTGGGCAATGACCATGTCGATGGCCTGCACAGCGAGGCTGCGGGCCAGGAGCGGCGGGAGGAAGGCCACGCATGAGCACGCTCGCCGCCTGGCCCGTCCTGCTGCCGCTGATCACCGGCTTCATCCTGCTGTTCGCCGCCCGGGGCGGCCTGCGCCTTGCGCGGATCATCAACCTCATCTCCGTGCTGGGCGTGACCGCCTTGGCGCTGGCCCTGATCGGCGTCGCCTCGGACGACGTCCACCGCGTCTATGCCCTGGGCAACTGGGTGCCGCCGTTTGGCATCGTGCTGGTGCTCGATCGCCTCTCGGCGCTGATGGTCGGCCTGACCATGCTGCTGGCCCTGGCCAGCCTGGTGTATGCCATCGCCACGGATGTGGATACACGCGGCCCGCATTTCCACGTGCTGTTCCAGCTCCAGCTGTTCGGTCTCAACGGCGCCTTCCTGACCGGGGATGTGTTCAACCTGTTCGTGTTCTTCGAGGTGCTGCTGCTCGCCTCCTACGGGCTGCTGCTCCACGGCGGCGGGCGGCTGCGCACCAAGGCCGGCCTGCACTACGTGGTCATCAACCTGGTGGGCTCGACCCTGTTCCTGTTCGCCGTAGGCGCGCTGTACGGGGTGCTCGGCAGCCTGAACCTCGCTGACATGGCCCAGCGGGTGGCCGCCGCCCCGGCGGAAAACCACGGCCTGATCGCCGCTGCCGGCCTGCTCCTGTTGGTGGTGTTCGGCATCAAGGCCGCCGCCTTCCCGCTCTACCTGTGGCTGCCCGCCGCCTACGCCGGGACCAGCGCGCCCATCGCCGCGCTGTTCGCCATCATGACCAAGGTCGGGCTTTACGCCATCGTGCGTGTGCACGGCACGCTGTTCGGGCCGGAGGCCGGCGCGCTGGCCGGGCTCATCAGCCCCTGGCTTGCGGTCTCGGGCTGGATCACCCTGGGCCTGGCGGCCTTGGGGGGGCTGGCCGCCACCCGCCTGCGGGTGCAGATCGCCTATCTGGTGCTCGCCTCGATCGGCACCCTGCTGATCGGCTTCGGCCTCGCCACCCCAAAGGCTTCGGCCGGCGCGCTCTACTACCTGATCCACTCCACCCTGCTGGCCGCCGCCTTCTTCCTGCTGGCTGACCTGATCGTGCGGGCGCGCGGTGAGGATGGGGATCGGCTGGAGCCCGGTGCGGCCATGCCGAACGGGGTGCTGCTCGGCGCGCTGTTCTTTGGGCTTGCCATCGCCCTGGCTGGCATGCCGCCGCTGTCGGGCTTCTTCGGCAAGCTGCTCATCCTGCACGCGGCGCTGGACGATGCGCAGATGGCCGTCCACTACGCGGTGATCCTGCTGTCGAGCTTTGTCATCATCGTCGCGCTGGCGAAGAGCGGCAGCACCCTGTTCTACCAGACGCAGGCCGAGGCCCCATCCACCGGCCTGCCGCCGCAGAAGGCCGCCCTGCCCGCGGTCCTGGGGCTGCTGCTGGCCGCACCGCTGATGGTGGTCCTCGCCCAGCCGCTCACGGCCTGGCTGGAGGCGACCGCCCTGCAACTGCACGACACGCGCGGCTACGTGAACGCTGTGCTCGCCACCCCTGCCGTCCAAAGCGCACCATGAGTCTGCTCCGCCAAGCCCTGCCTCACCCCCTGCTCAGCCTGACCCTGCTGGTGCTCTGGCTGTTGCTCAACAACAGCCTCTCCGCCGGTCAGCTGCTGCTCGGAAGCCTGCTGGCCGTGCTCATCCCCCGCCTGACCGCGGCCTTCTGGCCGGAGCAGGTGCGCATCCGCCGTCCCGGCGTCCTGCTGCGGTTCGTCGGTATCGTGCTGTGGGACATCCTGGTGGCGAACTTCATCGTCGCGCGCCGCATCCTCGGGCCGGTGGAGGCCCTGCAGCCGGGGTTCATGCGCATCCCGCTCGATGTGCAGTCGCCGCTCGCCATCAGCCTGCTGGCGAACACCATCTCCCTCACTCCGGGCACGGTGTCCTGCGATGTTTCGCCGGACCGCCGTTTCCTGCTGGTACACGCCCTGCACGTCACCGACGTCGAGGCGGAGATCCGCCAGATCAAGAGCCGCTACGAACGGCCCCTGCAAGAGGTGTTCACCTGATGCTCGCCGCCGTCCTGCCCTACGCCATCGCCATGGTCAGCCTCGCGCTGGCCTTGAGCCTGCTCCGCCTGCTCCTTGGCCCGGACGCCCCGGACCGCATCCTCGCCCTGGACACCCTGTACATCAATGCCATCGCCCTCTTGATCCTGTTCGGCCTGATGCAGGGCAGCGCCCTCTACTTCGAGGCCGCGCTGCTGATCGCGGTGATGGGGTTCGTCGGCACGGTCGCGCTGAGCAAGTACCTGCTGCGCGGCGACATCATGGAGTAACGATCGATGATCGAGTTCATCCTCGCCGCCCTGGTCCTGCTCGGCGCCTTCTTCACCCTGGTCGGCTCGCTCGGCCTATTCCGCCTGCCGGATTTCTACATGCGCCTGCACGGCCCGACCAAGGCCACCACCCTGGGGGTCGGGGCCATCCTGGTGGTGTCGGCGCTCTACTTCAGCCTGCGCACGGAGAGCCCGAGCCTGCACGAGGTGCTGGTGACCCTGTTTTTGTTCATCACCGCCCCGGTCAGCGCCCACCTGATGGCCAAGGCCGCGTTGCACTTGAAACTGCGCACCATCGATCGCACTCAAAACAGTGACCATCCCACGGCCTGAGGTCAGCCCCACGATGGACGAACCGCGCTTGATCCGTTTACTCAATGCCGCCCACCGCACGCTCACCGAGCGGCGCATCCTGTTCTCCGCCGGCCTGTTGGCTGCCGGCGTGAGCTTTCTCTGGCCGCTGTTCCGCGCTGACCCTTCCCTCGTCGTCAGCGGCTATCCCGCCATGGGCGTGCTCACCCTGCTGCTCGGTCTGATGCTGGCCTCCCTGCCCATCCCGCGTTTCATCGCCCTGTTCTTCCTGCACGAGCGCCTGAACCCGCGCCCGGCCCATCCTGCCGAAGCGCTGTGGGCCATGGAGGTCGCGCAGGACAGCGCACGCCTCGAAGGCCTGGTGCGTCCGTGGAAGGCTTCGCGCACCGCCATGCCCAGGCATGTGGTGATCCGGGTCTGGGCGCGCTGGAAAGCCGACGCGACCGCCCGCTGATTGCATCAGTCGATGTGAAGCTGATGTAGGAGGCCCGCCCGCGGGCCAAGAGAAATCATTGCGGTGAGGGGACCTAGCCCAGCTGGGGTGCCCTCAATCCCATCCCCCCGGCCGCCGGCCGTACATCTCGATCTCCCGCCGCAGGCGCTCGCTCCGCGCCTCATCCCATTGCTCCCAGGCAAAACGCCACTGCCAGTTGCCCTCGGTCGTGCCGGGGGTGTTCATGCGCGCCTCGCTGCCGAGTTCAAGCACGTCCTGCAACGGCAAGATGACGAGGTTGGCGACGGACTCGAGCGCCGCGCGGATCAGCGGCCAGGGCATGGGCTCGGGGATGTGGCCCAGGTAGTCGAGCACCCGTGTCCGGGTCTCATCGTCCAGGCCGGACCACCAGCCAAGGGTGGTGTCGTTGTCGTGGGTGCCGGTGTAGACCACGGAATCGTGGGTGTGGTTGTGCGGCAAGTAGGGGTTGTCGGGGTTGCCGTCGAAGGCAAAATGCAGGATGCGCATGCCGGGCAGCGCATGGCGCTGACGAAGCGCCACGACCTCGTCGGTGATGATGCCAAGATCCTCGGCCACCACCGGCAGGGTGCCGAAGTGCTCGCGTAAGGCGCTCAGGAGCGCCTCCCCCGGAGCCTTGACCCAACGGCCATCAATGGCGGTTTCGCAGGCGGCCGGGATGGCCCAGTAGGCCTCGAGACCGCGGAAGTGGTCAATCCGCACCAGGTCGAACAGCTTGAACTGGGTAGCAAAGCGTGCCTTCCACCAGGCAAAGCCGTCGGCCGCGTGCCGCTCCCAGCGGTAGAGCGGATTGCCCCAGCGCTGGCCGGTGGCGGAGAAGTAGTCGGGGGGCACACCGGCCACCTCCTCCGCCCGTCCCTGCGCGTCCACGGTGAACAAGTCCGGGCGCGCCCAGACCTCGGCACTGTCGTGCGCAACGTAGATCGGCACATCGCCGAACAGAAGGATGCCCTGCCGGCGTGCGTGGGATCGGAGCGCATGCCACTGGCGGAAGAAGACGAACTGCTCGAAGCGCACCAGGTCGATGCGCTCGTGCAGTTCGACCCGCGCCTGGCGCAACGCATCCGCATCGCGATCGCGCAGCGCGGGGGGCCAGTCATACCAGGCCTGTCCGCCCTGCCGCTCGCGCAGGGCGACGAACATGGCGTAGTCCTCCAGCCACGCCGCCTCCTCTTCCATGAAGGCGGAGAATGCCATGCGTTCTTCCGGCCGGGCATGGCGCATGAAGCCGGCGAATGCCTCCCGCAGGCTTGTGCCGGAGGGTTCCAGCCACCCCTCGTGGCGCAGACGTTCCAGACTGATGAGGGAAGGGCTACCGGCGTGGGATGAGAGGCACTGGTAGGGCGAGCCATCGGCATGGGTTGGACCGAGCGGCAGCATCTGCCAGAGGGTGATGCCGCAGGCGGCGAGACGGTCGACCAGGTGGTGGGCCTCATCGCCCAGGGTTCCGCCGGGCAACGAGGTGGGATGGAGGAGGATGCCCGCGCGGCGATGGCTCAGGATTTCGGATCCTCCCCCTTCCATCATCCGGCCTGCCCCGTGCGCATGACGCCGCCCATGGAGGGCGCACCGTGACCTTCGGCAAGGACATGCTTGAGGACCTCAGGCGGAGGTTCGCCCAAAAGCTCGTAGAGCCGGCGCAGGTGCAGGCGGAACAGGCGCTCGAAATCGCGCACGGCCTCCGCGGGATTGTAGTCACCAAACCACCAGAACCAATCGGACCCTTCGCAGATGCCGAGCTGCCGCTCACAGGCCGCAAGCTGTTCGTCCGTCAGGCGGCCGCTGGCCACAACGCGGTCATAGACCTTCTTGGCCTCGACCAGTAGCACCCAGGCATGGTTCTTGTCCTTCTCGCCAATCCAGGTGGAGAAGGTGCCATAGACCCAGCTTCCGGCGACGAGCCGCGGGATCGGGGTCATCGGCGGGGCCTCATCCAACAGACGCTGGTAGGTGGTCAGGTGCAGGCGGGGGTGCCCCACCAGGCGGCGGTAGAGGGCATCGAGGAAGTAATAGCCATTCTCCGGGTAATACTCCCAGGCATTCTCCCCGTCCATGATGATGGAGGCGACATACTGGCCGTCGTGACAGGCGTCCGCGATGGTTTCCAGATGGCGGATCAGGTCCTCCACTGCATGATCGGCATGCCAGTCCGCGTAGCGGAAGCCGATCAGGTCGGAGAGGCCATCGTCGCGAAAGAAGACGGTCGGCGTCGACTGGACCACGCCATCCTCCCCGTTGCCATTCGTGCTGTACTGGTAGAAGCGGTGCAGGCAATGGCGATAGTTTTCGAACAGGCCGGCCTGGTGCAGGCTGTTGCTGAGCACCTGGCTGCCGGTGGCGCACCAACGGAAACCGGCCTCCGCCAGCAGGGGCAGAGTCCGCTCGCTGAGGCTGCCCTCGGACGGCCAGCAGCCTGTGGGCCGGCGACCGAAGAAACGCTCGAACACGCGCAACCCCTCCTGGAGATGCCAGCGCACCCGCGCCTCCCCGCCGGGATAGTGGTCGGTCTCGGGCAGCACCACCTCGGGCCAGGCCTCGCGCGCGGAATTCATGTCCAAGAGCAGGGGCATGATCGGGTGGGCGTAAGGGGTCATGGAGAGCTCCACCTGACCGCACTCGGCGAGCAGCCGGTAGCGCTCGATCACTCCCCCCAGCAGGTCGGCGAGAAGCTCCAGCAGCTGACGGCGATCCTCCGCGTCAAAGCCGCTGGCCTTGTGGATCAGGCGGCGGGCGCGCGCATCCTGGCGACGCACGCTCTCCCCTAGCCAGGCCAGGTGGTACCAGACATTGAGGTCGATGAAGAAGGATCCGTCAAGATAGACCAAGCCCTCCGGATGGGCGAGGAAATCCCGCGCGATGCGCGCCAGACGGGCATAGGGCGCGAAACGCTGGATCAGCCGCTGCTCGTGGGCCTTCAGGCAGGATTCGATCAGCGCGGCGCGCCCCTCGGCCGCTGCGGGCGCATCCCCCGAAGCCAATGCCGCCAGGAGTGGGTCCGGCAGCACGTCTCCGCCATCGAGGTGGGCACGCAGGGCCCCAGCGTAGTCCGCGATCTGCTCGAGCAGGACGGGCACGAAGTTGACCACCGCATGGGCCTCGGGATGCGCCTCAAGGTGGGCGGCCATGTCCACGTAGTCCTTGATCGCGTGGAGGTAGGTCCACGGGCGCTGGTACTGGCCGCTGAAGGGATCGCGATATTCGGGCTGATGCATGTGCCACAGCAGCACGACATGCAGGCGGCTGGCCATCGCATCGACCTCAGCGGACATGGTGCAGGGGCTGGTGGAGCATCTCCGGGGTCACCAGCACCACCCCCCCGGGGCTGACCTCGAAGCGCTTGCGGTCCTCGGCTGGATCCTCGCCAATCACCATGCCCGGCGGGATGATGCAGCCCTTGTCGACCACCGCCTTGCGCACACGCGCCCCCTCGCCCACCGTAACGTTGGGCAGGATCACGCTGTCCTGAACCAGCGCCTGCTCATGCACGACGACATTGGAGAACAGCAGCGAGTGGCGCACGACGGCGCCGGAGATGATGCAACCACCGGAGACCATGGAGTCCACTGCCATGCCGCGGCGGTCCTCGTCATCGAAGACGAACTTGGCCGGAGGCAGCTGCTCCTGGTAGGTCCAGATCGGCCATTCCTTGTCGTAAAGGTTCAGGTCCGGGGTGACACCGATCAACTCGAGATTGGCGGCCCAGTACGAATCCACCGTCCCCACGTCGCGCCAATAGCTCTGCTTGCCGCTCTGCACGTCGAGGAAGGGGTAGGCGAACACGCGGTAGTTGTTGATGACCGACGGGATGATGTTCTTGCCGAAGTCATGCTCCGACTTCGGATCATCGGCATCGCGGATCAGCTGCTCGTACAGGAACTTGGTGTTGAACACGTAGATCCCCATCGAAGCCAGCGCGGTATCCGGCTTGCCGGGGATGGGGTCCGGGTTGTCGGGCTTCTCCCGGAAGCGCTGCACCCGCCCGTCGGCATCGATGCCCATCACCCCGAAGGCCTTGGCCTCCTCGAGCGGCACCTGGATGCAGCCGATGGTCAGGTCGGCCTGCTTTTCCACGTGATAGGCCAGCATGAGACCGTAGTCCATCTTGTAGATGTGATCCCCGGCGAGGATCAGCACATACTCGGGATCATGGGAGCGGATGATGTCGAGGTTCTGGTACACGGCATCCGCGGTGCCGGCATACCACGAGTTCTCATGGATGCGCTGCTGGGCCGGCAGAAGCTCGATGAACTCGCCCATCTGCGGATTGGAATTGCCCCAGCCGAGCTGGATGTGGCGGATCAGCGAATGTGCCTTGTACTGGGTCAGCACGCCGATGCGGCGGATGCCCGAGTTGACGCAGTTGGAGAGGGGAAAGTCGATGATGCGGAATTTACCCCCGAAGGGCACGCCCGGCTTGGCCCGCCAGTCTGTCAGCTGCTTGAGGCGGGACCCTCGTCCTCCCGCCAACACCAGGGCCAGGGTATCCCGGGTAATGCGGCTGACTAGACGCTGCGGCTGTGCAATCAGCATATCGACGTGCTCCTTGGCAAAAAAACCGATTTTTCGACTGTAATCTAAGCCTAGTACTATGAGTTTAGTCTGTTAAAAAACTACTGCAGCCTCGACCGCCGGGAGAATTCATGGATCAGTCGATTGCCCGTTTGCTCGACGGACGCCACCACGACCCTTTCAGCCTGCTTGGCCGGCATCCCCTCGGCGAGGGCTGGTCCTGCGTGCGCGCCTTGCTACCCCAGGCCGCGTCGGTCAGAGTCGGACCGCAGGGACCGGCCATGGAATGCATCGATCCACGCGGCCTGTGGCAGTGGGAAGGCCCGGACGGCGACCTGCCCCGGCATCACAGCCTGCATTGCACCGACCAACATGGCCATACCTTCGAACTGATCGACCCCTACACCTTCGAGCCCCAGCTCGGCGAGCTGGACATGTACCTGTTCGGCGAGGGCCGTCACTGGCATGTCTACCGCGTGCTGGGCGCCCATCCCCACCAGGTGGACGGCATCGACGGCGTGCTTTTTGCCGTGTGGGCCCCGAACGCGGAGCGCGTCAGCGTGGTGGGTGACTTCAACCAGTGGGACGGCCGACGCAACATGATGCGCAGCCGGGGCGGTGGCGGGCTGTGGGAGCTCTTCATCCCGGGCCTTGTGCCCGGCGATCTGTACAAATACGAGCTTCGCAACCGCGACAGCGGCACCATCCTGCTCAAGACCGACCCCTATGGCGGCGAATTCGAGCTCCGCCCCGGCACGGCCGCCCGCGTGCCCGCCCCATCCACGCATGCATGGAGCGACGGGACATGGATGCAGAGCCGCGGGCAGGAGGGCTGGCTGAACCGGCCGATGTCGATCTACGAGGTCCACCTCGGCTCATGGCGCCGCCGCGAGGACGGCGGCTTCCTCGACTACCGCACCCTCGCCCACCAGCTGGTGGACTACGTCAAACCCCTGGGCTTCACCCATGTCGAGCTGCTGCCGATCACCGAACACCCGCTAGACGATTCCTGGGGCTACCAGACCACCGGCTACTTCGCCCCCACCAGCCGCTTCGGCACCCCCGACGATTTCCGCTACTTCGTCGACTATTTGCACCAAAACGACGTCGGCGTGCTACTGGACTGGGCCCCCGGCCACTTTCCCAAGGACGAATGGGCGCTGGCCCGCTTCGACGGCACCCCCTTGTACGAGCACGCCGATCCGCGCCGTGGCGAACACCGTGACTGGGGCACCTACATCTTCAACTACGGCCGCAACGAGGTACGCAACTTCCTGCTCGCCTCCGCCGTGCACTGGCTGGAGGAGTACCACATCGACGGCCTGCGCGTGGACGCGGTCGCCTCCATGCTCTACCTCGACTACTCGCGCGACCCGCACGACTGGCTGCCCAATCAGTACGGCGGCAGAGAGAACCTCGAGGCGATCGAGTTCCTGCGCGAGCTCAACCGCATCGTGCACGGCCGCTTCCCCGGCGCCGTGGTCATCGCCGAGGAATCCACGGCCTGGCCCGGTGTCACCAAGCCGACCGATGCCGGCGGCCTCGGCTTCACCATGAAGTGGAACATGGGCTGGATGCACGACACGCTCGGCTACATGGCGCGCGACCCCATCCACCGCCAGCATCACCACAACGACCTCACCTTCGGGCTTTTGTATGCCTTCTCGGAGAACTTCGTTCTTCCCCTCTCGCACGACGAGGTGGTGCATGGCAAAGGCTCGCTGGTGGGCAAGATGGCAGGCGACGAATGGCAGCGCTTCGCCAACCTGCGCCTGCTCTACAGCATGATGTGGACCTATCCTGGCAAGAAACTGCTGTTCATGGGCGGGGAGTTCGGCCAGGTGGCAGAATGGGCCTTTGGCCGCGAGCTCGAGTGGTGGGTGCTGCAGTACCCGCTCCACGCCGGTGTACAGCGCCTGATCGGTGACCTGAACCGCTTGTACCGCCGCCTCCCCGCCTTGCACGTCCGCGACTTCGACTGGAACGGTTTCCGCTGGATCGACTGCGGCGACGCCGCGCAATCCGTGCTGAGCTACCTGCGCCAGGACAGCGAACGCAAAGTGGTGGTGGTGCTGAACTTCACCCCGCTTCCGCGGGAGGACTACCGGGTCGGCGTGCCTGCCCCGGGGCGTTACCGCGTCCTGCTCAATACGGATGCCGCGTTCTACGGCGGAAGCAACATCGGTCCGACCGCGGCCGAAGCCGAGGCAACCGGATGGAATGGACTGCCCTTCTCCATCCGCCTCACCCTGCCGCCGCTCGGTGCCCTCATCCTGCAGACCGAATGAACACCCTCTGTCCGGGAGCCACCTTGAACCCACCCTTGCGCGTCCTGTTCGCTACCTCCGAAGCCCATCCGCTGATGAAGACAGGCGGACTGGGTGATGTTTCAGGCAGCCTCCCCTCTGCCCTGCGGGCGCAGGGAGCCGATGTGCGCCTCATCATGCCGGCCTATGCCGACACCCTGACGCGGCTGCCCGCCTGGCATCCCTTGAGCGAGCTGCACGTGGAGCCCTTCGGCCCCTGCCGTCTCCTCGAGACGATCCTCCCTGGCAGCGATGTCCCGGTGCTGCTGGTCGAGCACCCGCTGTTCAGCAGCCGCCCCGGCAACCCCTACAACACCGCCGACGGCCATGCCTGGCCGGACAATGCCGAGCGCTTCACCCTCTTCTGCCGCGCCTGTGAGCTCATCGCCCTGGATCGGGCCGGGATCGGTTGGAAGCCCGATATCGTGCATGCCAATGACTGGCAGAGTGGCCTGCTGCTCGCCCTGCTCCAGCTTCATGCCCCCAGCCACGCCCGCCTGATCACGATCCATAACCTCGCCTACCAAGGCGTGTTCGACCGCGCGACCTTCGAGCGTCTGGGCCTGCCCTGGACACTGTGGCAACCGCACGGGGTTGAGCACTGGGGCGAGATGAATTTCCTCAAGGCCGGCATCAACGGCGCCCGTTTCATCACCACCGTCAGCCCGAGCTATGCGCGGGAAATCCAGACGCCTCCATTCGGCAACGGCCTGGACGGCCTGCTTCGGCACCGGCAGGCGGACGTGGTCGGCATCCTCAACGGCATCGACCCGCGCGAATGGGACCCGGCCCACGACCCCGCCTTGCCACGCAATTACGATGCCGAACATCTGGAGGCCAAGCGCGAGAACAAGCGCATCCTGCAGGCGGAGCTCGAACTTGCACAGGATGACGACGCCCTCTTGATCGGCGTCATCGGACGCATGACCGAACAGAAGGGGCTGGACCTTGTGCTGCAGGCGGCAGATGACGTGCTTGCCATGCCGGTACAACTGGCCGTGCTTGGCAGCGGGGACAAGGCCCTCGAATGGAGTTTCACGGAACTGGCGGCACGTCACCCCGGGCGCGTGAGTGTGCGCCTCGGCTACAACGAGGGGCTGGCCCATCGCATCGAGGCCGGCAGCGACGTGTTCCTCATGCCCTCACGCTTCGAGCCCTGCGGGCTGAACCAGATGTACAGCCTGCGTTATGGCACCCTGCCGATCGTGCACGGTGTCGGCGGACTCAACGACACCGTCGTCGACATCACCCCGGAGACCCTCGCGGACGGGACGGCCAACGGGATCGTGATGCGCTATCTCGACGCCCCGGCGATCATCTGGGCGGTGGGACAGGCGCTCCACCATTTCCGTGACAAGGCGCGCTGGCACGCCCTCCAGCGCACGGGTATGCGCTGCGACTTCAGCTGGGAAAAAAGTGCCGGCCAGTATCTTGAGCTGTACCGGCGGATGCTGGCGGAGCGGGGCGCGGAGGACTGACAGAGGCTGAGCGCCCCTCTCCCCAAAAAGCTCAGGACAGCTCGCCGATCTCAGCGCGGATGGCCTGGAGCGCGGCCTGCGGATCCGCTGCGCGGGTGATCGGACGCCCCACCACCAGATGACTCGCCCCGAGAGCGATCGCCTCGCCCGGCGTCACCACCCGGCGCTGGTCGCCCACGTCACTCCCGCGCGGACGCACGCCCGGGGTGACCAGCAGGCCACGTGGTCCCCACAGGCGACGAAGATCGTTGGCCTCCCGTGCCGAACACACCACCCCATCCAGGCCACACTGGCGCGCCAAGCCCGCCAGGTGCTCGACGTGATGGGCGGGACTGCCCAAAAGGCCGATCTCGTGCAGATCCTCCTCATCCATGCTGGTCAGCACGGTGACCGCGATCAGGTGCGGCCGCTGTTGGACGTTCTCCAGGGCCTCGCGCGCGGCCTCCAGCATGCGCCGCCCGCCGAGGGCATGGACGTTCACCATCCACACCCCGAGCGAGGCGGCGGCCTTCACCGCCTGCGCTACGGTGTTGGGGATGTCGTGAAACTTGAGATCGAGGAAGACCTCGAAGCCGAGCTGGTGCAGCTGCTCCACCACCGCCGGGCCCGCAAGGGTGAACAGCTCCTTACCCACCTTGAGCCGGCAGCTGCGCGGATCGAGCTGCTGCGCCAGGGCGATGGCCTCCGCAGGATGGGCATAGTCGAGGGCAACAACAATACGGGGATCAGGAAAGGCCATGGCGGGGAATGTCCTCAAGCAGTCCAGAATGGGCAGCCTTTGCAGGCGCGGGATCACCCTCGCAGTTTACCAGACCCAGGCATTCCCCCCGGAAAGCCCGGCAGCAAGGAAAACAGCCGCCATGTCCTGAAGAACATGAAAAGAAAAGGCCCCCGAAAACGGGGGCCTTGATGATTGAGCCGGGCAGCGAGGTCAAAAGACCTCAGTCCTCGTCCATAGCGTCGTCATGCCCTGCCTTGCCTTGGGCAGGCAGGCCATTGACCTGCAGACGGAGATCCTTGCCGGGCTTGAAGTGCGGAACGTGCTTGCCCTCCAGAATCACCTGCTCGCCGGTCTTGGGGTTTCGCCCCTGACGCGGGCGACGGTAATGCAGGGTGAAGCTGCCGAAGCCACGCACCTCGATGCGCTCGCCCATGGCCAGCGCCGAGCCCATCTGCTCCAGGATGCACTTGACCGCCATCTCGACATCACGAGGGGGAAGATGCTCCTGTCGTCGGGCCAAGAGTTCGATCAACTCGGACTTCGTCATGTCCCGTAAGCTTAGGCGTGCATGGATGGGAAGCGTGCACCCAGGGATGGGTGCACGCGGGCGGCAGGGCGAGTCTTACTCGCCGCGGCCGAGCTGTTCCTTGAGCAGGTCGCCCAGGGTCGGTGCGGAAGCGGTGGCAGCACGGCTGTACTCGCTCATCACTTCGGCCTCTTCCTGGCTGTCCTTGGCCTTGATGGACAGGGAGATGGTGCGGTTCTTACGGTCGATGCCGACGAACTTGGCCTCGATCTCCTCACCGGCCTTCAGCACGCTGCGGGCATCTTCCACACGATCGCGGGAGATGTCGGAGGCACGGATGTAACCCTCGACGCTGTCGGCCAGCTGCACGGTCGCACCCTTGGCATCGACGTCCAGGATGGTGCCCTTGACGATGCTGCCCTTCGGATGATCGGCCACGTAGGTGGTGAACGGATCATTCTCCAGCTGCTTGAGGCCCAGGGAGATGCGCTCGCGCTCCGGATCGATGGCGATGATGACCGCCTCGACCTCGTCACCCTTCTTGAAGCGACGCACGGCCTCCTCGCCCTGCTCGTTCCAGGAGATGTCGGAGAGGTGGATCAGACCGTCGATACCGCCTTCCAGGCCCACGAACACACCGAAGTCGGTGATGGACTTGACCTGGCCGACGACGCGCTCGCCCTTCTGGTGGGTGGCGGCGAACTCGTCCCAGGGGTTCGGCTTGCACTGCTTCATGCCCAGGGAGATGCGGCGGCGCTCCTCGTCGATGTCGAGGATCATCACCTCGACCTCGTCGCCCACGGACACGACCTTGGCCGGGTTGACGTTCTTGTTGGTCCAGTCCATCTCGGAGACGTGCACCAGACCCTCGATGCCATCCTCGATCTCGACGAAGCAGCCGTAGTCGGTGATGTTGGTGACCTTGCCGAACAGGCGGGTGCCGACCGGGTTGCGGCGGGCCAGATCCGCCCAGGGGTCAGCGCCCAGCTGCTTGAGGCCGAGGGAGACGCGGTTGCGCTCGCGGTCGAACTTGAGCACGCGCACCTCGATCTCGTCGCCGATGTTGACCACCTCGGACGGATGCTTGACGCGTTTCCACGCCATGTCGGTGATGTGCAGCAGGCCGTCGATGCCGCCGAGGTCGATGAACGCACCGTAGTCGGTGAGGTTCTTGACGATACCCTTGATCATCTGGCCTTCCTGCAGGTTCTCCAGCAGGGCCTCGCGCTCGGCGCTGTATTCCTGCTCGACCACCGCACGGCGGGAGACGACCACGTTGTTGCGCTTCTGATCGAGCTTGATCAGCTTGAACTCGATGTCCTTGCCTTCCAGGAAGGTGGTGTCGCGGATCGGACGCACGTCGACCAGGGAGCCGGGGAGGAAGGCACGGATCTCGCCGATGTCGACGGTGAAGCCGCCTTTGACCTTGCCGGTGATGCGACCGGTGATGATCTCGTTGTTCTCGAAGGCCTTCTCCAGCTGGATCCAGGCCTGCGCACGCTTGGCGTCATCACGGGACATCTGGGTTGCGCCAAAGCCATCTTCGAGGGACTTGAGCGCCACTTCCACCACGTCGCCGGCCTTGACGGTGATGTTGCCGTTCTCGTCCTTGAACTGCTCGGCGGGGATCACGCCTTCGGTCTTCAGACCGGCGTTGACGACGACGAAGTCGGGACGGACTTCAACCACGGTGCCGTGGACGATCACGCCCGGCTTCATGGGGGTGGTCTTGAGGCTTTCCTCGAAGAGTTGGGCGAAACTTTCAGTCATGTTGGGTTGGGCGTTGTCTAGGGTTTCGCATGCCTTAAGCGTCCGTGTCGGCATGGTCAAACAAAAAACCCGCGCGCCTGCCTGCACGCGGGGCCGTGGGATGGCTGCAAGAAGAGGTCCGGGGTGGGTCAGCGACCCAACCGACCGAGGCACTCGGCAAGCACTTGCTCCACTGTCAAATGGCTCGAGTCGATCACGTAGGCGTCTGCCGCGGGCTTGAGCGGCGCCACGGGGCGCTGCATGTCGCGCGCATCGCGCTGACGGATGTCCTCGATGATCTGGCCTAAGTTAGCATCAAGACCCTTGTCTTTCAACTGCTTATAGCGCCGCTCGCCGCGCACCTCGGCGCTGGCGTCAAGGTAAATCTTCACCAACGCGTCGGGGAAGACCACCGTGCCCATGTCCCGCCCGTCCGCCACCAGACCCGGCGGCTGGGCGAAGCGGCGCTGGCGCTCAAGCAGGGCCTCGCGCACCGCAGGATGGGCGGCCACCTTCGAGGCGTCCGCACCGGCCTCCTCGCTGCGGATTGTCAGGGTGACGTCCTCGCCATCAAGCAGCACGCGGGTCTCCTCCTCCCCCTCAAAACGCGCGTCCAGCGCGGCAGCCACGCGGGCCACGGCCTCGGCGTCACCAAGGTCGATGCCGCGCCGCCGCGCGGCCAGCGCGGTCAGGCGGTAGAGGGCCCCCGAGTCGAGCATGTGCCAGCCGAGCTGCTTCGCCAGCAAGCGGGCGATCGTGCCCTTGCCGGAGCCGCTCGGGCCGTCGATGGTCAGCACGGGCACGCGGCTCATGCGCCCACAACCTCAGTGGTGATGGCGAGGCCCGCCCCCCGCGCCAGCTCGACGAAGCCGGGGAAGGAGGTGTTGACGTTGTCACACTCCTCGATGCGGATCTCACCGCTGGCGCAGAGCGCGGCCATGGCAAAGGACATGGCGATGCGGTGGTCATCGTGGCTCAGGACCGTGCCGCCGCCGAGCTGCCCGCCGCGGATGACCATGCCATCCGGCGTGGGGCGGGCATCGATGCCAAGGGTGGTCAGACCATCCGCCATGACCTGGATGCGGTCGGATTCCTTCACCCGCAGCTCCTCCGCGCCGGTCAGCACCGTCTCGCCCTCGGCGCAGGCGGCAGCGACGAACAGGATGGGGAACTCGTCGATCGCGAGCGGCACCAGCGCCTCCGGGATGCGGATACCCTTGAGCCTGGCGCTTTTCACTCGAAGGTCGGCCACCGGCTCGCCACCCACCACGCGCTCGTTCAGCACCTCGATGTTCCCGCCCATCATCCGCAGGATCTCGATCACCCCGGTGCGGGTCGGGTTCATGCCCACATGCTCAAGCACCAGGTCCGAGCCCTCGGCGATGCTGGCCGCCACCAGGAAGAAGGCCGCGGAGGAGATGTCCGAGGGCACATCGATGCTGGTGGCGGTGAGCTTGCCACCGCCGGTGACGCAGACCGTGCTCGAACCGCCCTCGCCCGGGTGTCGACGCACCTCATAGCCGAAACCCTGCAACATGCGCTCGGTGTGATCGCGGGTGGGCGCCGGCTCGGTCACACAGGTCTCCCCCTCGGCATACAGGCCGGCAAGCAGCAGGCAGGATTTGACCTGGGCGCTCGCCATCGGCATGACGTAGCGGATCCCCTTGAGTTTGGACCCGCCATGCACGGTCAGCGGCGGCCGCCCACCCTCGGCGGTGTCGATGCGCGCGCCCATCAGCCCCAACGGCTCGGTGACCCGGCGCATCGGCCGGCGGGAGAGCGAGGCATCGCCCTCCATGATTGCATCGAAGTCCTGTCCGGCGATGATGCCCGCCATCAGGCGCATGGAGGTGCCGGAGTTGCCCAGCCACAGCGCGCCCTCCGGTTTTTTGAGCCCATGCAGCCCCACCCCGTGGATGCGCACCCGACCGGCACCGAGGGTTTCCGGCCCCTCGATGTGCACCCCCATGCGGCGGAAGCAACGCAGGGTGTTGAGGCTGTCCTCACCCTCAAGGAAACCGGAGACCTCGGTGACGCCCTCGGCGAGGGCCCCGAGCATGATCGAGCGGTGGGAAATGGACTTATCCCCCGGGACGCGCACGCGGCCGGTGAGCTTGCCGCCGGGTTGGACGATGTAACGCAGGGTCATGGGCTAGCCTTTGAGTCGCTTGATCTGGAAGGGGTGTGCGCGGCCATCATGGGCCGCGCGCCGAATTCAGAGCTTGAGGCCCTCACGCGTCTGCTTGGCACGGCTAAACAGGGCATGCAGGGCCTCGCCATCCCCCGCATCGAGCAGCTGATAGAGGTGCTCAAGGTCCTTCTGATAGCGCCGGAGCATGCCTTTGATCTCGGCCGCATTGGCCAGGGCGATGTCGCGCCACATGGTCGGGTCGGAGGCGGCGATGCGGGTGAAGTCGCGGAAGCCCCCGGCGGCGTAGCGGAACACCTCGTGCCGCTCCTCCATGCGTGCCAGGCTCTCGACCAGGGCGAAGGCCAGCAGGTGGGGCAGGTGGCTGGTGGCCGCCAGCACATGGTCATGGTGGAGGGCGGTCATCGCCTCCACCTCCGCGCCAACGATCCGCCACATCTCGGTGATGCGCTGCACGTCGGCGGCATCGTTGTCGGACAGCGGCGTGAGGATGACCCGCCGCCCTTCGAACAACTCGGCAAAGGCCGCCTCGGGGCCGCTCTTCTCGGTGCCGGCGATCGGATGACCGGGCACGAACTGGCGGCTCTTCTGACCGAGCACCGTGCGTGCATCCTCGATCACGCTCATCTTGGCGCTGCCCACGTCGGTCAGGACCATGCCAGGCGCCAGCGCGGGCAAAAGCTGCTCGAACACCCCACGCATGGCCAGCAGGGGCACCGCGAGGACGACGATGTCCGCCCCGCGGGCCGCCTCGGCCACATCGGTCGCATAGCGGTCGATGATGCCAAGCTCGCGCGCGCGCTCCAGCGTCGCAGCGTTGCGCCCGGCGCCAACGACCTCCCCTACCCGTCCGGCGCGCTTGAGGGCGAGCGCGAGCGAGCCGCCGATCAGGCCGCTACCGATGATGCACAGGCGCGGGCAGTAGAAGCTCACTGGAGCCCCTCCAGCACCTTGCCCAGCGCGGCCAGGAAGCGCGCGTTCTCCGCCTCGGTACCGATGCTCACCCGCAGGAAATTCGGCAGGCCGTAGTTGCCGACCGGGCGCACGATCACGCCCTGGCGCAGCAGGCCGTCGTACACCGGCATAGCCGGCCGCTGCATGTCGATGCAGAGGAAGTTGCCAAGGCTCGGCAGGGCGGCCAGGCCGAGCTTGCTCAGCCCCTCGCGCACCTGGGCCAGCCCTGCGCGGTTGAGCTCACGGGTACGGCGCACATGCTCGGGGTCGGCAAGCGCGGCGCGCGCCGCCTCCAGGGCGAGCAGGTTGACGTTGAAGGGCTGGCGCACGCGGTTGAGCACCTCCGCGATCTGCGGGCTGGACACCGCATAGCCCACCCGAAGCCCCGCAAGGCCATGGATCTTGGAGAAGGTACGGGTGACGATCAGGTTGGGGAAGTCGTCCAACCACGCGACGGCGTTGGGGAAATCCGAGTCCGGCTCGACATACTCGATGTAGGCCTCGTCCACCACCACCAGCACATCCTTGGGCAGCGAGGCGATGAAACCCCGCAGGGCATCCCGCTCAACCCAGGTCCCAGTGGGATTGTTGGGGTTGGCGAGAAACACCACGCGGGTGGTTTCATCCACCGCCGCCCTGAGGGCGGCCAGGTCATGGCCGTAGGGCTGGGTGGGATGATCCGGCGGCAGGGCACGGGCGATTTGGGCCTTTCCACCGGCCGCCTGGGTGCTGATGGGGTAGACGGCAAAGGCGTACTCGGAAAACACCGCGCCTCGCCCAGGGCCAAGGAAGGCGCGGGCGATGAGGTCGAGGACGTCATTGGAGCCATTGCCGAGGGTGATGCCCTCCGCCCTGACCCCGAGGTGCGCGGCCAGGGTCTGCTTGAGGGCATGGCCGCTGCCATCCGGGTAGAGGTGCACCTGCGGCAGCAGGGCGCGCATGGCCTCCACCGCCCGCGGCGAGGGGCCGAGCGGGTTCTCGTTGGAGGCGAGCTTGATCGCCCCGCTGATGCCGAGCTCCCGCTCCAGCTCTTCGATGGGCTTGCCGGGGACATAGGGGGCCAGCCCTGCCACCTGGGGCAAGGCCAGGTTGAGCCATGGATGGTTGCTCATGCCTTGAGTACCGCCTTGGGGTAGGAACCGAACACGCGCAGCCAGGCCGCATGCTGCTCAAGCTCACGCAGGGCCTCGGCGACCCTGGGCTCGAGTCGGTGCCCTTCGAGGTCGATGAAGAACAGGTATTCCCACGCCCGGGCGCGCACCGGGCGGGACTCGATCCGGGTGAGGCTGATGCCCCGCTCCGCCAGCGGTTTGAGCAGCTGGTAGAGCGCCCCCGGCTGGTTGGCGGTAGAGACGGCGAGCGAGGTCTTGTCCTCCCCGCTCGGCCCGGCATCGCTCGTCCCCAGCACGACGAAGCGCGTGGTGTTGTGCGCCTCATCCTCGATGTTCGCCGCCAGGATCGGGAGCTGGTAAAGCTCGGCCGCAAGCTCGGGGGCAATCGCGGCCGCCCCCTCTTCCCCGGCGGCCAGGCGTGCGCCCTCGCCGTTGCTGCTCACCGGCACGCGCTCGGCCTGCGGCAGGTGTTCATCCAGCCAGCGCCGGCACTGGCCCAGGGCCTGGGCATGGCCGTACACCCGGCGAACCTCGGCGAGGGTGCCGCTGTTGCTGAGCAGCTGGTGATGGATACGCAGGGCCAGCTCGCCGCAGATCGACAGATCGTGGGCCAGCAGGGCCTCCTGCGTCTGGGCGACGCCGCCCTCGGTGGAGTTCTCCACCGGGGCCACGCCATAGGCGGCGTTCCCCGAGGCCACCGCACGGAACACCTCGGGGATGGAATGACAGGGCACCAGTTCGGCGGCATGGCCGAACTGGCGCAGGGCGGCCATCTGGCTGAAGGTGCCTGCGGGGCCAAGATAGGCCACGCGGGTCGGTTGCTCCAGGGCCAGGCAGGCCGACATGATCTCGCGGAACAGCCAGGCGATGCTGGCATCGTCCAAGGGCCCTGGGTTGAGCCCCTGCACACGGCGCAGGACCTGCGCCTCCCGCTCCGGGCGGTAGAACTGGACGCTGCCTGCGCCATCCTCGGCGCGCTTGATCTCGCCCACGGTGTGGGCCAGGCGCGCACGCTCGGACAGCAGTTCCAGCAGCCGCTGGTCGACCTGATCGATACGCTCGCGTATCTCCTCAAGCCGCGGCAGCGGCGTTACGCCCTCACTCATGCCTGATCAGATCACGCGGACGTTGAGCACGCCGTCGATGGCGCGGATGGCCTCGGCAGCCGCCGCCGGCACCTCGCCCTCGACATCGATCAGGGTGTAGGCCAGATCACCACGGGACTCGTTGACCATGTGGGCGATGTTGACCTTGTGTTGGCCTAGGATGTGCGACATCTGGCCGACCATGTCCGGCAGGTTCTTGTTGGCGATCGCCAGGCGATGGCTGCCCTTGCGCGGCAGCTTCACTTCCGGGAAGTTCACGGAGTTGGTGATGTTGCCGTTCTCGAGGAAGTCACGCACCTGGTCGGCGACCATGATCGCGCAGTTGTCCTCGGCCTCACCAGTGGAGGCACCGAGGTGCGGCAGGGTGATGCAGCGCGGATGGTTCTTGGTCAGGTTGGTCGGGAAGTCGGACACGTAGGCATGTGCCTTGCCGGAATTCAGCGCCTCGACCATCGCGGCCTCGTCCACCACGCCCTCACGGGCGAAGTTGAGCACCACGACGTTGTCCTTCATGAACTTCAGGCGCTCGGCGTTGACCAGGTTGCGGGTCGCATCGATCAGCGGCACGTGGAAGGTGACGAAATCGGCCTTGACCAGCACCTCGTCCACGCTGCTCGCCTGCTGCACGTCCGCAGACAGCTCCCAGGCACGCTCGACGGTGATGCCCGGGTCGAAGCCGATCACCTTCATGCCGAGCGCACGCGCAGCGTTGGCCACCCGCACGCCGATGGCGCCCAGGCCGATCACACCCAGGGTGCGCCCCGGCAGCTCGAAGCCGACGTAGTTCTTCTTGCCATCCTCGACGGCCTTGTGCAGGAAGGCATCATCCCCCTCCAGCTCCACGGCGAACTTCCAGGCCTGGGCAATGTTGCGCGCGGCCATCAGCATGCCGGCGATGACCAGTTCCTTCACCGCGTTGGCGTTGGCGCCCGGGGCGTTGAACACCACGATGCCCTTCTCGCTCATCTCCTTGACCGGGATGTTGTTCACACCCGCGCCGGCGCGGCCGATGGCCTTCAGGGTGGCGGGGACCTCCATGCCGTGCATCTTGGCGGAGCGCACCAGGATGGCGTCCGGGTGCTGGATCTCGGAGGCGATCTCGTACTTGTCGCGCGGCAGACGGTCCAGGCCAACGGCCGAGATATTGTTCAGAGTAAGGATCTTGTACATCGTATAACCCCTTGATTTATAGCTTGATCAGCCGTGGCGACGGGCGAAATCGTTCATGAAGTCGACCAGCGCATCGACACCGGCCTCCGGCATGGCGTTGTAGATGCTGGCACGCATGCCACCGACGGAGCGGTGCCCAGCCAGGGTCGACAGGCCGGCGGCCTCGGCCTCCTTGAGGAAGGTCTTGTCCAGCTCGCTGTTGGCAAGGATGAACGGCACGTTCATCCAGGAGCGGCACTTCGGATCCACCGGGTTGGAGTAGAACGGCGAGTTGTCGATCGCGTCGTACAGCTTCTGCGCCTTGCGCTTGTTGATCTCGGCCATCGCCGCCAGGCCGCCCTTGGCCAGGAGGTGCTCGAACACCAGGCCGGCGATGTACCAGGCGTAGGTCGGCGGGGTGTTGTACATCGAGCCGTTGTCGGCGTGGATCTTGTAATCGAACATGGTCGGGGTCCCCGGCAGGGTCTCGCCGATCAGATCCTCACGCACGATGGCGATGGTCAGGCCGGCCGGACCGATGTTCTTCTGCG
This sequence comes from Thiofaba sp. EF100, assembly GCF_039822285.1. NCBI lineage: Bacteria > Pseudomonadati > Pseudomonadota > Gammaproteobacteria > Chromatiales > Halothiobacillaceae > Thiofaba > Thiofaba sp. EF100. The sequence continues at coordinate 347,523 of NZ_JBAJEY010000001.1, forward strand.
CGCCGGCGTAGATCACGCCGAACTTGGACACGTCCACCGGACGGGAGAGGATGGTGGAGGACATGTCGGCCACCAGCGGGATGTCGCCGGTGTCCGGGATGTAACCGAACTCCACGCCGGCGATGGTCTCGTTCGGGGTGTAGTGCACATAGGCGGCATCCTTGCTGAACGACAGCTCGGAGGCGTCCGGCAGGGTGGTGTACTTGCTGCCCTTGGTGTCGGCAATGATGTTGACGTTGCAGTAACGCTTGCCCTCAGCGACGGCCTTCTCGGACCAGTGGCCGGTATTCAGGTAATCGGCGCTGGTCTTGCCGCGCAACAGGTTCATCGGAACCATGGCGAACTGCGCGGAGGCGCCGCCCTGGAGGAACAGCACCTTGTAGTGATCGGGGATGGCCATCAGCTTGCGCAGGTCGGCCTCGGCCTTCTCGGCGATGGAGACGTACTCCTTGCCACGGTGGCTCATCTCCATCACGGACATGCCGGAGCCGTTCCAGTCCAGCATTTCCTCACGTGCACGCTCAAGGACCTCGGTCGGCAGCATGGCCGGGCCGGCGCTGAAGTTGTAAACCCGCTTGTGGGTATGGGCCATGGGAACTCCCCTCTTCAAATTATTGATCTGTGGATTCTGATGGAGCGTCGGCGGCCTCCCCGGCCTCGCCCACACTCTGGATACGTTCGATCTGGACCAGATGTTCGTCCTTGCCCAGACGGATGAGCGTCACACCCTGGGTGTTGCGTCCAAGGCGGGATACCTCGGCGACGGGGGTACGCACCAGCGTGCCCTGGTCGCTGATCAGCATCAGTTCGTCCTCTTCCGCCACCTGCACCGCCCCAACCAGCAGGCCGTTGCGTTCGCTGGTCTGCAGGGCGATCACACCCTGACCGCCGCGCCCATGGCGCGGGAAGTCGTCCAGCGGGGTGCGCTTGCCGTAGCCGTTCTCGGAGGCGGTCAGGATATCGCCCTTGTTATCACCGTCCTGGGCCACGATCATCGACACCACGGTCTGGCCTTCCGCCAGGCGGACACCGATCACGCCGGAGGCGCTGCGCCCCATCGCCCGCACATCGGTCTCCGGGAAGCGGATGACCTTGCCGGCGTTGGTGAACAGCATCACGTCCTGCGCACCGTCGGTCAGGGCCGCGCCGATCAGGCTGTCACCCTCGCGGATGTCGATGGCGATGATGCCACTCGGACGCGGACGGGAGAACTCCGCGAGCGGGGTCTTCTTGACGATGCCGTTGCGGGTGGCAAACAGCACGTAGGCATCGGAGGAGAAATCGCGCAACGGCAGCAGGGCCTCGATGCGCTCGTTCTCCTCCAGCGGCAGGATGTTGACGATCGGCCGGCCACGGGCCTGACCGCTGCCGAGCGGCAGCTCCCACACCTTCTTCCAGTAGACCCGGCCACGGCTGGTGAACAGCATGATCATGTCATGGGAGCTGGCCACCAGCAGCTTCTGGATGGCGTCCTCGCCCTTGACCTTCGCCGCGCTGCGGCCGCGGCCGCCGCGATGCTGGGCCTGGTAGTCGGACAGCGACTGGGTCTTGATGTAGCCGGCATGCGAGAGGGTCACCACGCGCTGCTCCTCGGCGATCAGGTCCTCCTCGGATAGGTCCGCGCGGGCCGCCTGGATCTCGGTACGGCGCGCATCGGCGTACTGGGTGCGGATCGCCACCAACTCCTCGCGGATCACCGCCATCAGCCGGTCGGGATGGGCCAGGATGTCGAGCAAGTCCGCAATGGTATGGAGGATCTCGGCAAACTCGCCGACGATCTTGTCCTGCTCGAGACCGGTCAGGCGGTGCAGGCGCAGTTCGAGGATGGCCTGGGCCTGGGCCGGGGAGAGCCGATACGTGCCATCCTCCGCCATGCCGAAGCTGGCCTCCAGGCCCTCCGGACGCGAGGCCGTGGCACCGGCACGGGCCAGCATCTCGCGCACGAGGCCCGAATGCCAGCGGCGCTCGAGCAGTTGCTCCTTGGCCTCCTGAGGGCTCGCCGCCGCCTTGATCAGAGCGATGATCTCATCGATGTTGGCCAAGGCGACCGCCAGCCCTTCCAAGATGTGGGCCCGATCACGCGCCTTGCGCAGGTCGAACAGGGTGCGGCGGGTGACCACGTCACGGCGGTGGCGCAGGAAGGCTTCCAGCATGTCGCGCAGCGGCAGGGTGCGCGGCTGGCCGTCGACCAGGGCGACCATGTTGATCCCAAACACGGTCTGCAGCTGGGTCTGCTGATAGAGGTTGTTGAGCAGCACCTCGGCCATCTCGCCGCGCTTGACCTCGATCACCACGCGCAGGCCGTCCTTGTCGGACTCATCGCGCAGCTCCGCGATGCCCTCGATCTTCTTCTCCTTGACCAGCTCGGCAATACGCTCGATCAGGCGCGCCTTGTTCACCTGGTAGGGAAGCTCGGTGACGATGATGGTCTGGCGACCGGTGCGCTCGTCCTCCTCGACGTGCGCCCGGGCACGCACCTGGATGCGACCACGGCCGGTCAGGTAGGCCTCGCGGATACCGGCGCCGCCGAAGATGATGCCGGCGGTCGGAAAATCCGGCCCCGGCACCAGCTCGAGCAGGCGAGCGTCCGCCACCTCCGGATCGTCCACCAGTGCCAGGCAGGCATCGATGACCTCACCGAGGTTGTGCGGCGGGATGTTGGTCGCCATGCCCACGGCGATGCCGGCCGAGCCGTTGACCAGCAGGTTGGGGATGCGGGTCGGGAAGACGGCGGGCTCGCGCTCGGAGCCGTCGTAGTTCGGCACGAAATCGACGGTGTCCTTGTCGATGTCCGCCTGCAGCTCATGCGCGATGCGGGCCTGGCGAACCTCGGTGTAACGCATGGCGGCCGGGGCATCGCCGTCGATCGAGCCGAAGTTACCCTGGCCGTCGACCAGCACGTAGCGCATGGAGAACGGCTGGGCCATGCGCACGATGGTGTCGTACACCGCCGTGTCACCGTGCGGGTGGTATTTACCGATGACGTCACCGACCACGCGGGCCGATTTCTTGTAGGGCTTGTTCCAGTCGTTGCCCAGCTCGCTCATGGCGTACAGGGCGCGGCGATGCACGGGCTTCAGGCCGTCACGAACATCAGGCAGGGCCCGGCCAACGATGACGCTCATGGCGTAGTCCATGTAGGACTGACGCATCTCGTCTTCGAGGTTGACCGGGAAGATCTCCTTGGCGAAATCAGCCATGTACGATGACACTCGGTTTAGGGCACATCAAAGCCCGAAACTATACCACAGGCGGGCAAAACCGCCTGCGCCCGGCAAGGCTTGAGCCGCCTCAGGCGCCGCCGATGATCGCGCGCACCCGCTCGGCGTCCGGCCGCAGGATCACGCCGCGCTCGGTCACGATGGCATCGATCAGCTCGGCCGGGGTGACATCGAACGAGGGGTTCCAGGCCTCCACCCCTTCGGGGGCGATGCGCTGCCCGGCAAGCATCGTCACCTCCTCCATCGGACGGGTCTCGATGGGGATCTCCGCTCCCGAATGCAGGGCCAGGTCGAAGGTCGAAGACGGCGCCACCACCATGAAGCGCACCCCATGGTGGCGAGCCAGGATGGCCAGGCCATAGGTGCCGATCTTGTTGGCCACATCCCCGCGGGCGGTGATGCGGTCGGCCCCAACGATGACCCAGCCAATCCTTCCGGTCTGCATCAGACTGGCCGCTGCGCCCTCGCAGAGCAGGGTGACTGGGATGCCGTCCTCCTTGAGCTCCCAGGCGGTCAGGCGGGCGCCTTGCAGCCAGGGGCGGGTTTCATCCGCGAAGACATGAGCCACCCGCTTCTGTGCATAAGCCGTGCGGATCACCCCAAGCGCGGTCCCGAGTCCGGCGGTGGCGAGCGAACCGGTGTTGCAGTGGGTCAGGACATCCCGGCCAGGCTCGATCAGGGCCGCACCAAACTCACCCATGCGCCGGTTGGCCTCGAGGTCCTCCTGCTCGATCCGCCGCGCCGCCTCTTCCAGAAGCTCCAGCGTGCCGCCATCGGCGAGAACCTGGCGCATCCGCTGCAAGGCCCAGAACAGATTGACCGCCGTCGGGCGCGACTGGGCCAGCCGCTCGATGTCCTCCTCCACCCGGCGAACGGCATCAGCATCCCTGAGGCCGTGCTGGCGCCCCGCCAGCACGACACCGTAGGCCGCGGCGATACCGATCGCGGGCGCCCCGCGCACCACCATGGCACGAATGGCCTCGGCCACCTCCTGGGCCGTCGTGCAACGCACAAACTCGCGCACGGCCGGCAACCGACGCTGGTCGAGCAATTCCAGGGCGTCGTGCTTCCAGACCAGGGCGCGGACGGCGTCGTAGGTACTCATAAATATAAGGTCTCGCGTTATTTGGACTTGTGAACCGGCCCGCTGGGCGCTATACCCTTTTCGTGCAAGGGTGCCGTGAACGAATGGCTGTGCAGGTGAGCAACAGCAGCCGTGCAAAAAAACAACGTTCCTTAGCTTTTTCGGCCTCGGGAACGTATTATAAATTGCAACAAGCCGTTGAATGCGATGGCTTGCCCTTTTGCAAACTCAACCTTCGAGAAGGGAAGAACAATCATGAAGAACTTCGCTGCTCTCAGCGCAGGCCTGCTGGCTTCTGCTGTTCTGGCCGCTCCGGCCTTCGCCGCCGACAAGCCGACCGCGTATGTCTATGACAGCCAGAAAGTCGTGGTTAAGGATGGCGTGGGCAAGTGCGTCCTCAACGGCCACATCGCCCTGAGCAAAGACACCGCCATCAAAGAGTGCAACCCGGAATTCTTCAAGGAAGAGGAGAAGAAGGCCGAGGCCAAGCCGGCCGTTGAAGCACCGAAGGCCCCGGTCGTCGCCGCCAAGAAGATCACCCTGAACGCTGACACCTACTTCGACTTCGACAAGTCCAACCTGAAGCCGGAAGGTAAGAAGGCCCTCGACGCGCTGGTGGCCGAGATGAAGATCGACCAGGTCGAAGAGATCACCGTCGTCGGCCACACCGACAGCATCGGCACCGAGGCCTACAACCAGAAACTGTCCGAGCGCCGCGCCAAGACCGTAGCCGACTACCTGGTTGGCAAGGGCGTGCCGGCCGCCAAGATCAAGGCATCTGGCAAGGGTGAGACCCAGCCGATCGCTGACAACAAGACCAAGGCTGGCCGCGCGAAGAACCGTCGCGTGGAAGTGACCGTCAACGCCGCCTCCAAGTAATCTGGAGACGGCCTGACGCAAGGGGCGCCCGCAAGGGCGCCCTTTTTGTTTGGTGCGTTTGACACCCCATGCGTCTGCCATGCAGCCGCGTTCAGCCTCCCCTACCCTCCGCAGGTCAGGTAAACATCGAAGCGCACGGCCTTGCCCTTGTAGCTGAGGGATGGAGCAAGCCCGCCCAGCGCCGGGGCATGCAGCGGCCGCTTGACCACCACGCGCCTGCGCGCCTTCGCCATCGCCCGCTCCAGCAGGCCGTCCGCATCCGGATCCATGCCCACGAGACCATGGAAAAGACGCATCGGTTTTTTCACCAGTGCGGACTTTCCCCGCTCCGGAAACATCGGGTCGAGCACGACCACATCAGGCGCGAGAGCCGCAGCAGAGTCCAGGTAGGCGGCAGCATCGCCGGCCACAAGATGCATCCGCCCGATCACCGGGGCAAGGGCAGGCACCTGCCCGGCCCGACACAGCCCGTCCTCAAGCAGGGCAAAGACGACGGGATGGCGCTCACACAGAGTGAGCTCGCACCCCAGGCTCGCGAGCATGAAGGCGTCACGCCCAAGCCCCGCCGTAGCATCGAGGATGGACGGAAGATACCCCCCCTTGATGCCCACCGCACGCGCAAGCAGTTCGTCGCGGCGAAAACCCGCCCGCTGGCGATACCCCATGCTGCCGGACTCGAAATCGACCCGCAGGGGCTGCTCACGCGGGGCATCGGCATCATGGAGGGCCAAGCCGTCCCTCCCGACCAGAAGAAGGAGGCCGTGCGCCGGCGGCTGATCGACGCAGGGGATGTTCAGGCGATGAGCGAGCTGCCGGGCCGGATCCAACCCATCCGCCCCCTCAGGAACGACGACGATGGGTGAGAGCATCAGCCCGGAGTATCTGAGGAGCCATGACCGGCCACCGGCGCGGCCAGACTCTTGATGAAGACCTTGGAATTGCGCTGGGCGTTGTAGATGGCCTGACGCGAAACCGGCAACTCACTCACCTCGGCCTTGCGGAAACCGTGCTCGATGAACCAGTGCGAGGTATGGGTGGTCAACACGAACAAGCCTTCCAGTCCCCGCGAAGTGGCTTCGCGCTCCATCTGACGCAAAAGCTGGCTGGCCCGCCCACCGCGACGGTAGTCGGGGTGCACGGTCAGGCAGGCCAGTTCGGCCAGCGGTGCGTCCGGGAAGGTGTGCAGGGCCGCCGTGGCGATGATGCGCCCGTCCAGGTCAACCACCCAGTAGCGCTCGATCTCGAGCTCGAGCTGTTCACGCGGGCGGCGCACGAGCACGCCCTCCTCCTCCAGCGGCCGGATCAGTTCGAGAATCCCCCCCACATCGTCGATCGTGGCCCGGCGCAGCTTTTCCACGGGCTCGGCGGTCACCAGCGTGCCATTGCCCTCGCGAGTGAACAGCTCGCGCAGCAGGGCGCCCTCGTTGCGCCGGTCGACCAGGTGAACCCGCCCCACCCCGCGGCGCACGGCCTGCACCGCGCTCGCGAGATGCAGGCGGAACTCGGCCGACAAGGCAGGGCTCTCCTGCCAGGCGGCGGCCTCAGCGACGGTCAGCTGCGCAGGGAGCTGGCTGGCCGACTCGGTGAGGAACACCAGTTTGTCGGCGCGGATCGCGGCCGCCAACTCCACGGCCACATCCTCCGCGCGCAAGTTGAAGACTTCGCCGGTCGGCGAGGTGCCAAGGCAGGGTTGAAGGATGACAGACCCGGCGTCCAGCAGGCGGGTCAGGCGCTCGGCTTCGACTTTGCGTACCTCCCCCGTCCAGCCCAGATCGACGCCATCGCGAACCCCCGCAGGACGGGCAATGACGAGATTGGCCGTCACCACGGACAGGCGCGCGCCTTCGAGCGGGGTGTTGGGCATGCCCTGGGAGAGGCGGGCGATGAGGTCCACGGTCTGCGCGGCGACGGCACGCTTGACGTGCGGCAGCTCCGCCTCACCGGTGATGCGCAGACCGGCGTGGAAGCGGGAACGAAGGCCTGCGCCATGCAGCTCGGCCTCGATCTGCGGGCGCGACCCGGGCACGAGCACGAGACGGACGCCGAGGCTCGAGAGCAGAGCCACATCGGAGGCCAGCGCCTCCAGCCCCTGTTCGAGCAGGGCCTCCCCCGCGAAAGCCAGGACCACGGTCCTGCCGCGGTGGGCATGGATGTAGGGCGCGGCATCCCGCAGCAGCTGCTGGAGGGTGGGATGCGTGTCTGCGCTCATCGCAAAGTCTCAGTCCAGGACACCGAGCAGGAACTCGAGCAGGGCCTTCTGGGTGTGCAGGCGATTCTCCGCCTCATCCCAGACCACGCTCCAGGGGCCGTCGATCACGGCGGCGTCCACCTCCTCGCCGCGGTGGGCCGGCAGGCAGTGCATGAACAGTGCATCCGGGCGTGCCAGGGCCATCAGCTCTTCGTTCACACAATAGCCGGCGAAGTCACGGCGGCGACGCTCGGTCTCATCCTCCTGTCCCATGCTGGTCCACACGTCGGTGACCACGAGGTCGGCATCGCGGCAGGCCACGCGCGGGTCGTGGGTCAGCATCACCTGCCCGTCCGCCTCGGCCACGATGGCCGGGTCGGGCCCGTAGCCGGCGGGGGTGGCGACATTCAGCCTGAAGCCGAACACGCGCGCTGCCTGGATATAGCTGTGGCACATGTTGAAGCCATCGCCCACCCAGGCCACGGTCTTGCCGGCAATGCTGCCGCGATGCTCCTCGTAGGTCAGCATGTCGGCCAGCAGCTGGCAGGGGTGGTTCAGGTCGGTCAGGGCATTGATGACCGGTACCCGCGAATGGGCGGCGAATTCCACCAGATCCGCGTGGTGATGCGCCCGGATCATGATGATGTCGACCATGCGCGATAGCACGCGGGCGGAATCAGCAATCGGCTCGCCACGCCCAAGCTGGGTGTCGCGCGGGGAGAGGAAGATGGCGTGCCCTCCAAGCTGCGCCATCCCGGCCTCGAATGACACGCGCGTACGGGTTGAGGCCTTCTCGAAGATCATGCCGAGCACGCGGTTCTGCAGGGTCAGCACCTGCTCGCCGCGCGCGCGGGCCGCCTTCAGGTGGAGGGCACGGTCCAAGACCCGACGCAGCTCGTCCGGACTCAGATCGTCCAGCGAGATGAAGTGGCGCGGGGCTTTCATGCCTTCACCTCGGCCGCCAGGAAGTCCGTCACCAACCCGGACAGGATATCCACCAGCTGGTCAGCCTGCTCGTCGCTCATGATCAGCGCGGGCAGCAGGCGGATCACCGAGTCGGCGGTGACATTGATCAGCAAGCCACGCGCCAGGGCCTGCTTGACCAGCTCGCCACAGGGACGGTCCAACTGGACGCCGATCATCAGCCCGAGCCCGCGCACCTCGACCACCCCGCGCACACCCTCCAGGCGAGCGACGAGACCCTCGCGGATACGGGTACCGAGCTTCGCCGCACGTGCGACCAGTCCGTCGCGCTCGATCACCTCGAGCACGGTGTGGGCCACGCGGCAGACCAGCGGATTGCCGCCGAAGGTCGAACCGTGGTTGCCGGGCGCGAACAATTCGGCTGCGGCCCCGGCGGCAAGGCAGGCGCCGATGGGCACGCCGTTGCCGAGCCCCTTGGCCAGACTCATCACGTCCGGCAGGATACCGGCGTGCTGGAAGCCGAACCACTGGCCGGTCCGGCCGATGCCGGTCTGCACCTCGTCCACCATCATCAGCCAGCCGTGCGCCGTACAGATCTCGCGCACGCCCGCAAGGTAGGATAGCGGCGGCACGCGCACCCCGCCCTCCCCCTGCACCGGCTCGACCAGCACGGCGACGATGTTGCGATCGTGGCTGCCGACCTGGCGCAGGGTTTCGAGATCGCCGTAGGGCACGCGCACGAAGCCGCCGACCAGCGGCTCGAAGCCGGCCTGGACCTTGCGGTTGCCGGTGGCGGACAGGGTGGCCAGGGTACGGCCGTGGAAGCTCGCCTCCATCACCACGATGCGCGGCTCGGCAATGCCCTTGCGGTGGGCATAGAGGCGGGCGAGCTTGATCGCGGCCTCGTTGGCCTCGGCGCCAGAGTTGCAGAAGAAGACCTTCTCCATGCCGGAGATGCCGCACAGCCGGTCCGCCAACTTCTCCTGCCAGGCGATGCCGTAGATGTTGGAGGTATGGATGAGCGTCTGGGCCTGCTCGCAAATGGCGTGGGCGATGTCCGGCTGGGCATGCCCCAGGCCGCAGACGGCCACGCCGGTGATGGCGTCGAGGTAAGCTTTGCCTTCGGTGTCCCAGAGGATGGCACCCTGCCCCTTGGCAAAGGTGACGGGCAGGCGGTTGTAGGTGTTCATCAGATGGGGGGTGGACATGAAATCCCGCTCCATGAAAGTGTCTGATCGATTTGATCAGGCGATATCCGATCGCCTCAGCGAATGAATCAGCATGCTCCAGAAACAATAATGGCCCGGCAGACGGGCCATGTTTTCTGGAGTTTAACCGCGCCGCCCAGGCTTGTGAAGGGCGACGCGGACGGCCTCGAGGACCGTGGATCAACCCTTGGCAGACGCGTAGCGGCGGGTGACCTCGTCCCAGTTCACCACGTCCCAGAAGGCATTGATGTAGTCCGGGCGACGGTTCTGGTAGCGCAGGTAATAGGCGTGCTCCCAGACATCCAGACCGAGCACCGGGGTGCCCTTGACCTCGGCGATGTCCATGATCGGGTTGTCCTGGTTCGGAGTGGAGCAGATCGCAAGCTTGCCCTCGCCGTCGACGATCAGCCAGGCCCAGCCCGAGCCGAAGCGGGTCGCGCCGGCGGTGGAGAACTTCTCGCGGAAGGACTCGAAGCTGCCAAAGGTGGTCTCGATGTCGGCGAGCAGATCGCCCTTCGGCTTGCCGCCGCCATTCGGCGAGAGGACCTGCCAGAACAGGCTGTGGTTGTAGTGACCACCACCGTTGTTGCGCACGGCCACCGGCAGCTTGGAGACATTCGCCATCAGCTCCTCGATCGGCTTCTCGTCCCACTCGGTGCCGGCAATGGCAGCGTTGCAGTTATTCACGTACGCGCCGTGGTGCTTGGTATGGTGGATCTCCATGGTGCGGGCGTCGATCGACTTCTCCAGCGCATCATAGGCATAGGTCAGTTCGGGCAGAACGAAGGCCATGTCAGATCTCCTTGGAATGAACGGGAACGGCTTTCTGCGCGTTTATAGCACAGAGCGGGGGCAAATTCCCGAGTGCCAAGATCAACCTTCACCGACCGGTTGCTCAATGCCCTGTAACGTGGTGAAAGCCGTACGGCGCAAGGTTGATACGAAGGAACCCCGGGCATCGGCCTCCTCGGTACGCATGGCGGCGTACAGGGTACTCCACAGGCCTTCCTGACCGATGCTGCGCGCCAAGACGTAACCGCGCTCGATCTGCGTCTGTGCCGCCCAGCGCGGCAGGGCAGCCAGACCACGGCGGGAGGCGACGAGCTGGAGGATGGCGACGGTCAGCTCGGCGGTCCGCCGTTCCGGCACCACCCCCGCAGGACGCAGGACACGCTGCACCACGTCCAACGCCTGGTCCGGCACGGGATAGCTGATCAGGGTCTGCCCGGCAAAATCGGCAGCGGTCAGAAATGCGCGGTCTGCCAAGGGATGCCCCGGGGCCAGCAGGGCAACGATCTCGTAGCGGAACAGCGGCAGATAGCTGATCCCTGGCCGATCCTCGGGCTGCGACACCACGGCCAGATCCGCCCGCCCCTCCAACAGCAGGTCAACGGGCTCGGGCAGGAAGCCGCCGACCAGGTCGAGCTCCGCCTCCGGCCGCTCGGCGCGGTAGGCATCCATCGCCGGCATCAGCCAGTCGAAGCAGGAATGGCACTCAACCGCGATGCGCAGGCTCTCGGGTGCCTGATCGGAGCCTTGGCGCAGGAGCTCGGCGCGCGCCGCCTCCACCTCGGGCAGGACACGCCGCGCCGCCAGCAGCAGCCGCTCCCCCGCAGGCGTCAGGCGCAGCGGTCGGCGCGAGCGGTCGAGCAGAGGGATCCCGAAATAGCGCTCCAACGCGCCGAGCTGGTGCGATAGCGCGGATTGGGTCAGATGCACCCGGGCCGCCGCTGCCGAGACCGAACCCGTCTCCGCCAAGGCCTGGACCATGCGCAAGTGGCGCAACTCAATCATGAACCACCATCATCAAACAATGAAAAACATTCGTTTGAATCATAAAACAGCCCGCAGGATCATGTCATGCATTCATCAACAGAGTACTGCCATGAATACAACCCATACCCTTGGCTTCCCGCGCATCGGCCTTAAGCGCGAGCTCAAGTTCGCGCTGGAGGCCTTCTGGCGGGGCGAAACCCGCGCCGATGCCCTGCACGAGACGGCCCGCGCGCTGCGCGCCCGCCACTGGGATATCCAGCGTGCGGCCAGCCTCAGCTTCGTCACGGTCGGCGACTTCGCCCTCTACGACCACGTCCTCGACCACATTCAGCTCCTTGGCTGCGAGCCGGCGCGCTTCGGCTTCACGGAAGAGGACGAACTCACCCGCCACTTCATCATGGCGCGCGGGGTGCACGGCCAATCGCCCTCATGCTGTGGCGCCCACCACGATCATGGCGACCAGCGTGCGCTGGAAATGACCAAGTGGTTCGACACCAACTACCACTACCTGGTCCCCGAATTCACACCCGAGACGCGCTTTAAGCCCAGCAGCGAGCGCCTGTTTGACCAGGTGGCCGAGGCGCAGGCCCTGGGGCATCCGGTCAAGGCCGTGCTGATCGGCCCCTTGACCTTCCTCTGGCTGGGCAAGGCGAAAACCGAAGGCTTCGATCGACTCGACCTGCTGGAGCATCTGCTGCCGGTCTATGGCGAGCTTCTGGCCCGCCTGCGCCGGCAGGGGGTGGAATGGGTCCAGTTGGATGAGCCCATCCTGGGGCTGGACCTGCCCGAGCGTTGGCGCCAGGCCTTCGAAGGAGCCTATGCCCGCCTTGCGGGGGAGCGCCCCAAGATCCTGCTGACGACCTATTTCAGTGCCTTGGCCGACAACCTGCGCCTGACCTGCCAGCTGCCGGTCGACGGACTGCATGTCGACGCCGTGCGCGCGCCGGACGAACTGGCCCGCGTGGCTGACTGGCTGCCCGCGCACAAGGTGCTCTCCGCCGGCATCATCGACGGGCGCAACATCTGGCGCGCCGACCTCGATGCTGCACTTGCCCAGCTCAGGCCACTGGCAGAGCAGCGCGGCGAGCGCCTCTGGCTGGCACCAAGCTGCTCCCTGCTGCATGTGCCCATCGATCTTGCGGCGGAAGATGGGCTGGATGCGGAGTTGAAGTCCTGGCTGGCCTTCGCCCGGCAGAAGCTCGACGAGATCAACGTGCTGCGCCTCGCCCTCAGCGAGGGGGAGGATGCCGTACATGACGCCCTGGCCGAGGCGCGCGCCGCCCTCACCGCCCGGCGTGCGAGTCCCCGTGTACACGATGACAAGGTCGCGGCACGCCTGGCCGCCCTGCCCGAGAACGCCGACCGTCGCGCCGCCCCCTTTGCCGAGCGCCAGCGCCTGCAACATACCGCCCTGGGCCTGCCTTTACTCCCCACCACCACCATCGGCTCCTTCCCGCAGACCCAGGAGCTGCGCAAGGCCCGCGCCGCCTTCAAGCGCGGTGAGCTGGACCAAGCGGCCTACGAGGCACGCATGAAGGAGGAGATCGCCCAGGTGGTGCAGAAGCAGGAGGCCCTGGGGCTGGACGTGCTCGTCCACGGCGAGCCGGAGCGCAACGACATGGTGGAATATTTCGGCGAACAGCTGGCCGGTTTCGCCTTCACCCGCAACGGCTGGGTGCAGTCCTACGGCTCACGCTGCGTCAAGCCACCGGTCATCTTTGGTGATGTCAGCCGCCCTGCCCCCATGACCGTCGGCTGGACGACGTTCGCCCAATCCCTCACCGAAAAACCGATGAAGGGCATGCTCACAGGGCCGGTGACCATCCTGCAATGGTCCTTCGTGCGCGACGACCAGCCGCGCAAGACCACCTGCGAGCAGATCGCCCTGGCCATCCGCGACGAGGTGGCGGACCTTGCGCGCGCCGGCATCCGCATCATCCAGATCGATGAGCCGGCCTTCCGCGAGGGGCTGCCGCTGCGACGCGCCCAATGGCAGGACTACCTCGACTGGGCGGGACGGTGCTTTCGCATCAGCGCCTCGGCGGTGGAGGATGCCACCCAGATTCACACCCACATGTGCTACTCGGAGTTCAACGACATCCTGCCCGCCATTGCCGCGCTGGATGCCGATGTCATCACCATCGAGACCTCACGCTCGGACATGGAGCTGCTCAAGGGCTTTGGTGCCTTCCATTATCCCAACGAGATCGGTCCCGGCGTGTGGGACATCCACTCGCCGCGCGTCCCCAGCGTGGAGGAGATGGAGCGCCTCCTGCGCAAGGCCTGCGAGGTCATCCCGCTCAAGAACCTGTGGGTCAATCCCGACTGCGGGCTGAAGACCCGCGGCTGGGCGGAGACCGAGGCGGGTCTGCGCAATATGGTGAGCGCGGCACAGCGGCTGAGAAACGAAAGAGCCCCCACCCTCGCCCCCTCAAAGCCCGTTTGAAGGCGATAAAATCGAGGCTCCTTGCTCCGTAGGGCCTCGCCATGTCGCCATCTCCCTCCCGCCCGGGCGGTCTCCTGCTCGGGCTGCTGCTTCTGCTCATCCTCGCCCTGCTGCTCTGGCAGCTTCCCCTCGCCCCCTGGCGCGACACCCCAAACGCCGAGCCCCGCATCGTCACCCCGCGAGGCGACCTTGCCGCGGACGAGGCGGCGACCATCGAGCTGTTCGAGCGGGCACGCGAGTCGGTGGTGTTCATCACCACGCGCGAGCAGGTGCAGGACCTCTGGACCCGCAACATCTTCTCCGTGCCGCGCGGCACCGGCTCCGGCTTTCTCTGGGATGATGCCGGCCACGTGGTCACCAACTTCCATGTCATCCAGGGCGCCAGCGAGGCGTGGGTGCGGCTGGCCGATGGCCGCCAGCTGCGGGCGTCCCTGGTCGGGGCGAGCCCTGCGCACGATCTTGCGGTGCTGCGCATCGGCCTCGGCCAGCAGCGCCCTGCCCCCATCCCGCTGGGCGAGAGTCACAACCTGCGGGTCGGGCAGAAGGTGTTTGCCATCGGCAATCCCTTCGGCCTCGACTGGACGCTCACCACCGGCATCGTCTCCGCGCTCGACCGCTCGCTGACCACGGATGCGGGGACCACCATGGAGCATCTGATCCAGACCGATGCGGCGATCAATCCCGGCAACTCCGGCGGCCCGCTGCTGGATTCGGCGGGGCGGCTGATCGGCATCAACACGGCCATCTACAGTCCCAGCGGCACGAGCGCCGGGATTGGCTTTGCCGTGCCGGTGGACACGGTCAACCGCATCGTCCCGCAGCTCATCCGCCACGGGCGCTACCTGCGCCCCTCGCTCGGCATCCAGGTCAACGAGGACATCAACCGCAGGCTGACCCGCCTGCTGGGGGTGGAGGGGGTGGTGATCCTTGGCGTCACGCCGGGGTCCGGCGCCGAGGCCGCGGGCCTGGCCGGGGCCACGCGCGCCCGGGATGGGCTCATCGTCCCCGGCGACATCATCCTCGCTGTGGAGGGGCGCCCGCTCAGCTCGGTGCGTGAGCTTCAGGCGCGCCTGGATGATTTCAAGGTGGGGGATACGGTACGGCTGACCATCGTCAACCAGGGTCAGCGCAGCGAAAAGCGAGTCACCCTGCAGCCGGAACCGTGACGGCCGGCGCCTCTCCCAAATATTCACGCGCCGCGTGCGCGCCCGCCGCACAGGTGAGGTCATAGCTGATGGTGCCGATGGCCTGGGCGACCTCGTCCACCGGTAGCGCCCTGCCCCACAGTTCGACCTCATCGCCCGGCCTCGCCTCCACCCCGCGCAGATCGAGGGTGATGAGATCCATCGACACTCGCCCGATGATGGCGGCACGCTGGCCATTGACCAGCACCGGCGTCCCCGGCGGGATGCGACGCGGGTAGCCATCACCGTAGCCGATCGCGGCAATGCCGACCGGCATCGCCTCCGGGCAGGTCCAGGTGGCACCGTAACCGATGGCGGCCCCGGCCGGGTGTTCTCGCACGGCGAGCAGGCGGGTGGTGAGGGTCATGACCGGACGCAGGCCATGCTCGGCCGCCTGCCCGTACACGAAGGGGTTGCCGCCATAGAGGGCGATGCCGGGGCGGACGATGTCCCCGCCCGCATCAAAGCCGCCGAGCAGCCCGGCCGAATTGGACAGGCTGCGCTCGCCCTCAAGGCCCTCGGTGGCCCGCCGGAAGACCTCGATCTGGCGCCGGGTGAGCGCGGGGTCGGGCTCATCCGCGCAGGCGAAGTGGGTCATGAACCCCGGCGCACCGCGCAGCCGGCCGCTCGCCATGAGGCGCTTATGCAGCACACCGACCTGCTCCGGCTCGATGCCCATGCGGTGCATGCCGGTGTCGATCTTGAGCCAGACCCGCAGCGGCAGGCCGGTATGGCCGCGCTCCAGGATGTCGACCTGCCAGGCCTGGTGAATGACGGGTTCCAGCATCAGGCGCGCCGCCAGCCGGGCCTCAGCCAGCGAGGCAAAGCCCTGCAGGACCATGATCCGCTGGGTGATGCCGGCCTTGCGCAGGACCTCGGCCTCGCCCAGGGTCGCCACCACGAAGCCGTCGGCGAGATCGCGCAGGGCCTGGGCGCAGGCGAGCATGCCATGACCGTAGGCATCCGCCTTGATGGCGGGGAAGACCTTCGCGCCGTCCGCAGCGCTCTTGAGCACGCCAAAGTTGTGGCGCAGGGCGGTCAGGTCGATGCGGGCCCGGGCGGGGCGCAAGGCGTCCATCACGCGTAATCCCCGCTGGAATAGACCTCGGGGGTGTAGTTGGCGAACTGGGTGTACTTGCCAAGGAAGGTCAGGCGCACCGTGCCGATGGGGCCGTTACGCTGCTTGCCGATGATGATCTCGGCCACCCCCTTGTCCGCGCTGTCCGGGTGGTAGACCTCGTCGCGGTAAATGAACACGATCAGGTCGGCATCCTGCTCGATCGCGCCCGATTCACGCAGGTCGGACATCACCGGCCGCTTGTTCGGCCGCTGTTCGAGCGAGCGGTTGAGCTGCGAGAGGGCGATCACCGGCACATCCAGCTCCTTGGCCAGCGCCTTGAGCGAGCGGGAGATCTCGGAGATCTCGGCGGTGCGGTTCTCGCTGTTGCCCGGCACCTGCATCAGCTGCAGGTAGTCGATGATGATCAGCCCCAGGCCATGCTCCTTCTTCAGGCGACGGGCGCGTGCGCGCAGCTCAGTCGGGCTGAGCGCGGGGGTGTCGTCGATGAAGATCGGCGCCTCGGACAGCATCACCACGGCCGAGGTCAGGCGCGGCCAGTCCTCGTCCTCGAGCTTGCCGGTGCGCACGCGGTGCTGGTCGATGCGCCCGAGCGAGGACATCATGCGCAGCGCGAGCTGCTCGCCCGGCATCTCCATGGAGAACACCGCCACCGGCTTCTTGGTGCGGATCGCCGCATTCTCGCCGATGTTCATCGCGAAGGTGGTCTTACCCATCGACGGGCGCCCGGCCACGATCACAAGATCCCCCTTCTGCAGGCCCGAGGTCATGGTGTCGAAGTCGTCAAAGCCGGTCGGCAGTCCGGTGATCGGTTCGTCCTGCTCGTACAGGGTCTGGATGCGCTCGACCGCCAGGGTGAGCAGGTTCTTGATCGGGGCAAAGCCCTTGCGCTGGCGGTTGCCCTGCTCGGCGATCTGGAACACCTTCTGCTCGGCCTCCTCCAGCAGCTGACGGCTGTCGCGTCCGTCCGGCTGGTAGGCGCTCTGGGCGATGCCGGTGCCGACCTCGATCAGCTGCCGCTTGATGGCGTGCTCGCGCACGATGTCGGCATAGGCAACGATGTTCGCCGCGGTCGGGGTGTCGGCCGCCACCCGGCCGAGGTAGGCCAGGCCGCCGACGTCGTCCAGCAGGGCGTGCTTGTCCAGCCACTCGGCCACGGTGACCACGTCGCGCGGCTGATCGGCGTCGGCGAGTGACTGCAGCGCGCGGAAGATCAGGCGGTGGTCGCGGCGGTAGAAATCGTCCTCGGTGATGCGGTCGGCGACGCGCTCCCAGGCGTCAGGGGCCAGCATCAGGCCGCCGAGCACGGAGAGTTCGGCCTCCATCGAGTGCGGGGGTGCGCGCAGGGCGCTCAGCTTGCGGTCGTGCTGGCGTCCGCCATCAAGGGTCGCCATGTCCGCAACGGACACGTCATCAGGAACGATCTCGTTCATTGGGGTCCCGAAAAATGGGGAAGAAAGCAGATCAGCGGACCTGCATCACCATGCCGCCAAGCTTGAGGCCACCCTGCAGGCGTTTCAATGCCGCATCCGCCTCGGCCTGGCTGGCAAAGGGGCCGGCGCGCACGCGCCATACCTTGCGGCCCTCGATGTCCAGTGGTTCGATCAGGCAGGGAATACCCACGCGCTGTACCTGGCCACGCAGCTGCTGGGCATTGGCCTCGGCGCTGAAGCTGCCGAGTTGGATCATCCATACCCCGCCCGCCTGAGGCTTGGCGGCCGCCAGCGGTGGCTGGGCAGGCGGGGCAGCCGGCTTCACCGCGGCGTTGGGCACCGCCTCGGGTTTGCTGGCTTCAGGCGCGGGCTTGGCCGCCGGTGCCTGGGGTGCCTGTGGCGTGGGAGCCGGCTTGGACGCGGGCTTGACTTCGGGCGGCGCAGGGGGCGCGGCGGGCTTCGGGGCCGGCTTGGCGGCTCCGGCGTCCACGGCCTCCTTGGCGGGCTCGGGACGGGGCGCCGGAGCCTGCGCCATGGGGAGGGGGGGCGGCGGCTCCATCAGCTCGCGCACTTCCGCGGGAGGCTCCCGGCTTGCAGTGTCCAGCGGCTGGGGCGGTTGCGGACGGGCGGGGATATCGGTGCGCAGGGCGGCCTTGTAGCCCTCCCCCTGCAGGAAGAACGGCAGCACGATCACCGCCAGGGCCACGATGACCCCCGCTCCAAGCAGCCGCTTCAGCAACACACGATCCACGTTAGGCCTCAGGATCCGAAGGATGGATGTGGTCGAGAATGTCCGCCACGCACAGGAAGGAACCGAAGACGAGCAACCGGTCACCCACCCCGGTCTCGTCCATGGCTGCATTATACGCCATGGCCGGCCGTGACCACGCCCCGGCCACAGGCAGCCCAGCCTGCCGAAGCAGATCGGCCAGGGCATCGGCCTCACGCCCGCGCGGGCCCGGCAGACCGGCCACGTACCAGGCATCGACCTGCCCGGCGAGCGCACGCGCCATGCCCCCGGCGTCCTTGTCGGCCAGGGCGGAGAACACGGCGAGGGTACGACCGCCGGTAGACTCCTCCGCCATGGCCCGCGCCAGGGCCTCGACTCCTGCGGGGTTGTGCGCCACGTCGATCCATACCGGCACGCCGCCCTGGGGCACGCACTGCAGGCGCCCCGGATGGCGGACCGTGGCAAGCCCGGTGCGCAAGTGCTCGATCGTCCAGGGCAGGCGCCCGCGCAGGCCTTCGAGCAGCATCACCACCCCCGCGGCATTATCGAGCTGGTGGGTCCCCGGCAGGGCTGGCAGAGGCAGCAGATAGGAGCCCTGTGGGCCTTGCCAGGTCCAGCCCGCCTCCCCCAGAGTCCAGTCAAAGTCGCAACCGCGTCGCCACAGGCGCAGGCCAAGCCGTTGGGCGTGATCCAGCACGCTCTGGGGCGGCCCGGCCTCGGCAATCACGGCCCACTGTCCGGCGCGGAGGATGCCTGCCTTCTCCCGGCCGATGGCTTCCCGATCCGGGCCCAGCCACTCGGTGTGGTCGAGGGCGACATTGGTGATCAGGGCGGCATCGGCATCCACGACATTGACCGCATCCAGCCGCCCGCCCATCCCGACCTCGAGGATGGCGACATCCACCTGGGCCTCGACCAGCACCGCCAGCGCCGCGAGGGTGCCGAACTCGAAATAGGTCAGCGGTACCTCGCCCCGCGCGGCCTCGACCTGGGCGAAGCCGCGCACCAGGAGCCCATCCGCGGCCGGCTCGCCGTCCAGGCGGACGCGCTCGTTGTAGCGCAACAGATGCGGGGAGGTGTAGGCCCCCACCCGGTGGCCGGCGGCGCGCAGGACGGCCTCGAGCATGGCCACCGAGGAGCCCTTGCCATTGGTCCCGGCGACGGTAATGACGGGAAACGGCAGACGTGCGGAGAGCCCCATCGCGCCAAGAACCCGCCTGACCCGCTCAAGGCCAAGCTCGATGCCCGCCTGACCCTTGGGGTGCTGGGCCTCGAGGAAGCTCAGCCACTCGGCCAGGGTCTCGGCGTGGAACATGGAAGGATGGGCGGGGGATCAGGAGGCCGCAGGGGCCGGACGCTTCTGCAACATGGTGACGATGCGGGCGATGGTCTCGCGCTGTTCGTTACGCGGCACGATCATGTCCACCACCCCATGCGCGAGCAGGAACTCGCTGCGCTGGAAGCCCTCCGGCAGCTTCTCGCGCACCGTCTGCTCGATCACCCGCGGGCCGGCAAAGCCGATCAGGGCATTCGGCTCGGCGATCTGCACATCCCCAAGCATGGCGAAGCTCGCAGAGACGCCACCCATGGTCGGGTCGGTGAGCACCACGATGTAGGGCACCCCGGCCTTGGACAGGCGGGTGAGCACGGCGGAGGTCTTGGCCATCTGCATCAGCGAGAACAGGGCCTCCTGCATGCGCGCGCCGCCCGAGGCGGTAAAGGTGACCAGCGGGATCCGCTCCTCCAGCGCACGGTTGGCAGCACGGACGAACTTCTCGCCCACCACCGCGCCCATCGAGCCGCCCATGTAGGCGAACTCGAAACCGGTGGCGATCAGCGGCACGCCGAGCACGCGCCCCTTGATGGCGATGAAGGCATCCTTCTCGCCGGTGGCGCGCTGGGCCTGGGTGATGCGGTCCTTGTACTTCTTCTGGTCGCGGAACTTGAGCACATCCACCGGCTCGAGGTGGGCGGCGATCTCCTCGCGCGGCTCGGGATCAAGGAAGTGATCCAGGCGCTTGCGGATGCCGATGCGCATGTGGTGACCGCACTTGGGGCACACCTGCTGGTTGCGCTCGAGCTCGGCACGGTAGAGCACCGCGCCGCAGGCGTCGCACTTGATCCACAGCCCTTCGGGGATGGCCTTCTTGGCCGCGCCTTCGGTGCGGATGCGGGAGGGGAGAAGTTTCTGGATCCAGCTCATACTCAACCCCCTTGGCTGCGAGCCTGATTCATGGCCGCGCGCATCTCGGCCACCAGTCCACCCACGGCCTGACGCATGACCTCGGGATCGTTCATGTGGGTCTCGATCAGGTGCACAAGGGCCGAGCCCACCACCACCGCATCGGCGATGCGCGCCACCTGGGCGGCGGACACCGCATCACGGATGCCGAAGCCGACGCCCAGCGGCAGCTCGATCTGGCTGCGCAGGGTGGCGAGGTGCTGCTCCACATCGGCCACGTCCAGGGTTTTCGCACCAGTCACGCCCTTGAGCGAGACGTAGTAGACGAAACCACTCCCCTTTTGCGCAATCGCCTTGACCCGGCGCGCCGGGGTCGTCGGCGAGACCAGGAAGATGCGGTCCAGACCAGCCGCCTGCAGGGCCTCGTTGTAGCCCGCAGTCTCCTCGGGCGGCATGTCCACGGTCAGCACCCCATCCACCCCGGCTGCGGCCGCCTCGCGGGCAAAGGTCTCATACCCCAGCACCTCGATCGGATTGAGGTAGCCCATGAGGATGACGGGCGTCGTGGTGTCGGTCTGACGGAAGGCGCGCACCATGCCCAGCACGTCGTGCATGGACACCTGGTGGGCCAGTGCACGCTCGGTGGCGCGCTGGATCACCGGCCCATCGGCCATGGGGTCGGAGAACGGCACGCCGAGTTCCAGAAGGTCCGCCCCCTGGGCGACCAGGTGGTGCATCAGGCCCACGGTCTGATCCGGATGCGGATCACCGGCGGTGATGTAAGGGATCAGCGCGGCGCGGTTGGCGACGCGCAGTTCGGCAAAACGGGAAGCGATACGGCTCATGCTCAGAACTCGAAGCCTTCGATGCGGGCGATGGTGTTCATGTCCTTGTCGCCGCGACCGGAGAGGTTGACGATGATGATCTCGTCCTTGTCCATGGTCGGGGCGAGCTTCATCGCGTAGGCAATGGCATGGCTGGATTCCAGCGCCGGGATGATGCCCTCGGTGCGGGTCAGCATGCGGAAGCCTTCCAGCGCCTCGTCGTCGGTGATCGCCACGTACTGGGCCCGGCCGATGTCCTTGAGCCAGGCGTGTTCCGGGCCGACCCCGGGGTAGTCCAACCCCGCGGAGATGGAGTGGGTGCCAATGATCTGGCCGTTGGCATCCTCCATCAGGTAGGTACGGTTGCCGTGCAGTACGCCCGGGCGGCCGGCGCACAGCGGCGCGGCGTGCTCACCGGTCTCCAGGCCCTTGCCGCCGGCCTCCACACCGATCAACTTGACCGAGGGGTCGCCAAGGAAAGGATGGAACAGGCCGATGGCATTGGAGCCCCCGCCGACACAGGCCACCAGCGCGTCCGGCAGGCGCCCCTCTTTCTCCAGACACTGGCGGCGCGCCTCGCGGCCGATCACGGCCTGGAAATCGCGCACCATCATCGGGTACGGATGGGGCCCGGCGACGGTGCCGATGATGTAGAAGGTGTTGTCCACATTCGTCACCCAGTCGCGCATCGCCTCGTTGAGGGCGTCCTTGAGGGTGCGAGTGCCGGAGGTGACCGGCACCACGGTGGCGCCGAGCATCTTCATGCGCGCCACATTCGGCGCCTGGCGCACCACATCGTCCGCGCCCATGTACACCACGCATTCAAGCCCCAGGCGCGCAGCCACGGTGGCGGAGGCCACGCCGTGCTGGCCGGCCCCGGTCTCGGCGATGATGCGCGTCTTGCCCAGGCGCTTGGCGAGCAGGGCCTGGCCGATGGTGTTGTTCACCTTGTGCGCGCCGGTGTGGTTGAGGTCCTCGCGCTTGAGGTAGATCTTCGCCCCGCCAAGCTCCGCGGTCATACGCTTCGCAAGATAGAGCGGGCTCGGACGGCCGACATAGTCCGCAAGGTCGGCATCGAGCTCGGCCTGGAAGGCCGGGTCGTTCTTGACCCGCGCGTAGGCCTCGGCCAGCTCCTCCAGGGGCGCCATCAGGGTCTCGGGGGCGAAGATGCCACCGTAGGGGCCGAAATGGCCGTGCTCGTCGGGGTATTGGTTAAAGTCAATCGCTGCGGTCGGCATGGCGAACCTCGTTGATGAATGCGGCCATCCTGGCGGGATCCTTGATTCCTGGGGCGCGCTCGACGCCCGAACTGACATCCACCGCCCACGGGCGTACCCCGCGCACGGCCTCGCCCACGTTCTCGGGGCGCAGCCCCCCGGCGAGCACGATGGGGCGATCCAGGGATGGGATGGTCGACCAGTCGAAGGCATGGCCGGTTCCCCCGACCCCGCCCGCATCATGACTGTCGAGCAAGAAGCCGCTGGCCCGCGCATGGCGGGCGGCCTCGTTGACCGGATCGCCCCCCTTGCCCATCGGCAGGGCCTTGAGATACGGGCGCCCGAAGGAGGCGCAGAACTCGTGTGTTTCGCTGCCGTGGAACTGCAGCATGACCTCGGGGATAAGGTTCAGCACCGCCTCGACCTCGGCCTCGGCAGGATCCACGAACAGGGCGACCGGCTGCACGAACGGCGGCAGCACGTCGCGGATGCGCGCGGCGCGCACGACATCGATCGCGCGCGGACTGGGCGGATAGAGCACGAGGCCCACGGCGTCCGCGCCAAGACGCGCGGCCTCGAGGGCATCCTCGGGACGGGTGATGCCGCAGATCTTGATGCGGGTGCGGTGCGGGCTGGATGATGACATAACAAGCAATGGTAACAGAGCGCGCACGCACTCAGTAGAAAACCGGCAGGCGCGGCGTAAGCCTCAGGCCATGCTCCTCCGGGTACTGGACGTGCACGAGGTACAGGCCATCGGCCGGGGCGGTGAATCCCGCCGCCTCGCGCAGGCAGGCGTCGCGCACCCCCACCACCCATTCGGGAGGCTTGAGCCCCATCCCCACCTGCATCAGAGTCCCGGCGATATTGCGCACCATGTGATGCAGGAAGGCGTTGGCGCGCACGTCGAGGTAGAGGTAATCCCCCTCGCGGGTCACGCGGATCCATTCGAGGGTACGCACCGGGCTTTTGGCCTGGCAGTCCTTGCCGCGGAAGCTCGTGAAGTCGTGCGTGCCCAAGAGATGCTGGGCTGCCTCATGCATCAGCTCGGCATCCAGGGGTTTGCGTTGCCAGGTCACCCGCCCGTACAACAGGCCCGGACGGTTGAGGCGGTTGTAGATGACGTAGCGGTACTGCCGGGCCGTGGCCGAGAAACGGGCATGGAAGCCCTCCCCCACCGGCTTGACCCAGAGCACGCCAATGTCCTCGGGCAGGTTGGCCAGGGTGCCCAGCTGCCAGGCATGGGGCTCACGCCTTGCCGTGGTCTCGAAGTGGGCCACCTGCACGGTCGCATGCACCCCGCGGTCGGTCCGTCCAGCGCAGACCAGCTCGATGGGATGCGCCGCAACGCTTGCAATGGCGGCCTCAAGACGGGCCTGAATGCTGTCCACCGCCGCCTGCCTCTGCCAGCCGTGGTAGCGCGTGCCCTGATATTCGATGCCGAGGGCGATTCTCATGACTCAAAAACACAAAAGCCAGCCCGGAGGCTGGCGGGGAAGGGGACCACGGAGATCATCAGGGCGTGGTCCGCTCAAGCATCTCGCGGGCACGCGCCGAAAGCTCGTCCTCCCCACTGGAGAGGACTTCCTCCAGCATGCTGCGCGCCCCATCGAGATCTCCCAGATCAACGAGGGCCTCCGCCATGTCCAGCTTGACCGAGCGCTCATCGAAGGCTGCCGCCGGGGTCGCGGACGGTGCAGAGGCCAGCTCCGGCTCCTGCACAACCGGGCTCTGCAAGGGGTTTACGACAGGCTCCACCGCAACCGGTGCCGCGGTCGTCATTGACGGAGTGGGTTGAGACTCCTCGCTCACGGACAGGCTGGGAAGATCCAGCGGCTGGGCCTCGAGACTGACTGTATCCAACCCCAACAGCATCAGGTCATCCTCGCTGATGCCCTGCTCAGCCGTCATCTCGGCCATGGCTGGCGCCTCTGCAGCCGGCACCAGCGGAGCCTCAGGACTGGCCGCCTCCGGCAGAGCTGGCGTCTCTTCGGTCTCAGGCACCGAAGATGGCACCTCCTCTCCAGCGGGCTCAAGCGAGAGGGCCTGCAGGTCGAAAACCGGGAGCGGCTCAGGCTCGACGGCCCGGGGTGCTTCGGCTTCCCTGCTCTCGCCCAGTTCGAGCGCGGGCCATTCCAGCGACAGGGATTCGATGCCCGCCTCCTCCTGGGCAGGCTGTTCCGGCGCGGCGGCCTCCGCAGGGAGGGGTTCGACGGATTCGGGCACCGTCGGCAACTCGAGCACCACCTCCCCCGCCTGGCTAACGGCCTCCGGCAGGACGAAGGGGAGATGGGGCTCTGGGACGGCCTCAGCCTGAGACTCGCGGGCAGCCTCGCCCGAGGTTTCAGACTGGACGACAGCGGATCCACCGAACAGGGGGGCGTCGGCATAGGCAGCCGCACCGATGGCCTGGATGGCGGCCCAGTGCGGATCATCCTCGGCGGGATGCGTGGCACGGTAGGCCTCCGCGGCACGCAGGAACTCATCCCGCGCCCCCATCTCGTGGAACAGGCGGACACGACGGGCCTGCAGGACATCGGCCTCGGGCATGCGCGCGATGGCCTCGTCAAGCACTTCACGAGCCCGGTCATGCAGCCCGTAGGCCTGCATGACATCGACCTCCTCGAGTGCCGACTGCACCGGATCGATCGCCGCCCCGGAAGCCTCCTCTTCCGCCAGACTCCCCGCCACGGCACCACCCACAGCGGCCCCTGCGACGGCCGCCATGGGCGCGACCTCGGCGACCGGAGCCGGCGCCTCGGGCTGGACCACCGGTGCGGCCTGAACCATCGCCTCCTCGCGACGGCGGCGCAGACGGCCGATCAGCAGGGCGAGAAGCAGGGCCCCCACCCCTCCTGCACCAAGGACGACCGGCTGGGTCAGGGTGGCCAGCAAGCCGCCTTGCTCCTCAGGCTGCGATGGCGCCGCCACCGGCGGCTGGGCCTCCTTCACCTCGACCGGCGCAGTTTTTTCCGAACCAGGCGCGGCCGCCTGCAAAAGCTGCTCCAGATGCTTGATCTGCTCGTCCTTAAGACGCAGCAGCTCTTCCATCTTCTGCATCTGCCCCTCGACCGCCCCCAGGCGCGCGAGAAGTTGCTCCTTTTCGACCTTCGCTGCCTCGAACTGCTCCTGCAGGACGGATTCACCACCAGCCACGCCCCTCGGCTCCGAGGCCGTCACAGGCGGGCTGACAACCTCACCCACCACGGGAGCCACGACGGCCGGCACCGGCTGGGCAGGCGCCACGATCGCCACCTTGGGTTCGGCAAGGCTCTCGGCCGCCTTGGCAGCGGGCGCCACGGCCTCGGCAGGCGCCTTTTGGGCAACAGGGGCCTCTTGCTTCCGCGCCCGTGCCCGGAGGATCTCCTCGGTTTCGGGAATGCGCAGGACCGCGCCGGAGAGGAGCGTCTCGCCCCGGCCCGAGCCGGCGAAGGCTTTGGGGTTGGCATCGCGCAGGGCGGCCATCATCTGCTCGGTGCTCACCCCCTGCGGACGCAGGTTGTAGGCCACGCGCCACAGGGTTTCACCCTCGCGCACCCGGTAATGACCGTCCTCCACGCTGCCTTGCAGGGCCGTGCCGGCAACCGTTGGGGCTGCCGGCACATTCGCCCCGCTCACGTTCGGCAGCGGGGCGCGGTAGCTGACAGGGTCGAGCAGGATGTCATAACCCCGCTGGATGAGTCCGTCCGGCCCCTCCAGCTCCAGCACCAGCCCCAGCACCGGATCATGGATCGGGGCCTTGGAGGTCAGCACCACATGCGGTCGTTTGCCGCCTTGCACTTGGAGCTGGATACGCCCGGACACGGCACTCAGGGAAAAACCCTGGCGCTCGAAGGCCTGCGCGTTGGCCAGGCGGACACGGATGCCCTCCAGATCCTGGGCCGAAACATCGACAAGGGGGATTTCGGCAAGCAAGGGCTGGTTGAGATAGGAACGTACCGTCACCTCCCCCAGTCCCATGGCCTGGGCGTTCGATGTTCCGAGAATCGAGGCGCATGCAAGCGCGAGGGCCAGTTTCCGCATGTCGTGTCTCCAAGGGGACGGTGTTCCACACCGCCCAGGATGTTGGATAGAACTCTCAGGGCCTGCAGACAGCGGCTTCATGCTGCCATCTCAACCACGAGAGCACCTCGTAAAGGCGCCATGCATGGCGTTTCCCGAGGTTCCCACAAAATAATCGCGGTTGGGTGGATTCCACAACCTTTTTCCGCCGCTTGACCGCCGGCCCGTCACCGCGCCGGCGCAGGGAGGCTTACAGGTAATCCCGGATCAGGAGCTCGGCGATCTGCACGCTGTTGAGCGCCGCGCCCTTGCGCACGTTGTCCGACACCACCCACAGGTTCAGGCCGCGCGGATGGGAGACATCCTCACGGATGCGGCCGACGTAGGTTGCGTCGTGATTGGCGGCCTCGGTCACCGCGGTCGGGTAGCCGCCCGGCACGTGCTCGTCCAGAACCTCGACGCCCGGGGCCTTGCGCAGCAGCTCGCGCGCCTGCTCGGCGGTGATCTTCTCGCGCGTCTCGATGTGCACCGCCTCGGAGTGGCCGTAGAACACCGGCACCCGCACGCAGGTCGGGTTCACCAGGATGGAGTCATCGCCCATGATCTTCTTGGTCTCCCACACCATCTTCATCTCTTCCTTGGTGTAGCCGTTGTCCATGAAGACGTCGATCTGCGGGATGACGTTGAAGGCGATCTGCTTGGGATAGACCTCGGCCTTGATCGGCTTGCCATTGAGCAGGTTGGCGGTCTGGCTCGCGAGCTCCTCGATCGCCTCCTTGCCAGTGCCGGACACGGCCTGGTAGGTGGCGACGTTGATGCGCTCGATGCCCACCGCGTCATGGATGGGCTTGAGCGCCACCAGCATCTGGATGGTGGAGCAGTTGGGGTTGGCAATGATGCCGCGGTTCTTGTACATCGCCACCGCGTGCGGGTTGACCTCCGGCACCACCAGCGGGATGTCATCGTCGTAGCGGAATTGGGAGGTGTTGTCGATCACCACGCAGCCCGCCGCCGCGGCCTTGGGCGCATACACCGCGGACACCGAGGCCCCTGGGGAGAACAGGCCGATCTGCACCTTGGAGAAATCGAAATCGGCCAGGTTTTCGACCGTCAGGTACTTATCGCCAAACTGCACGCGCTTGCCCGCCGAGCGCTCGGAGGCCAGGGCATACACCTTGCCCACCGGGAACTTGCGCTGGGCCAGGATCGACAGCATGGTCTCGCCCACCGCGCCGGTGGCGCCGACCACGGCCACATCAAATACACGACTCATAGCACTAACCTTTTCTTCAAGACAGATCAGCCGGCACGCAGCGCGGCCACGATAGCATCGCCCATGGCGGAGGTGGAAACCTCGGTCATCCCCGGCTCCATGATGTCGCGGGTTCGAAGCCCCTGATCGAGCACGGCGGAGACCGCGCGCTCGATGCGCTCGGCGAGGTCCGCGCGGCCGAGGCTGTAACGCAGCATCATGGCCGCGGAGAGGATGGTGGCGAGCGGGTTGGCAATACCCTGGCCGGCGATGTCCGGCGCGGAACCATGGCTTGGCTCGTACAGGCCCTGGTTGGAGCCGTTGAGCGAGGCGGACGGCAGCATGCCGATCGAACCGGTGAGCATGGAGGCCTCATCCGAGAGGATGTCGCCGAACATGTTCTCGGTCACCATCACGTCGAACTGCTTGGGCGCGCGCACCAGCTGCATGGCCGCATTGTCGACGTACATGTGGGACAGCTCGACCTCCGGGTAGTCCTTCGCCACACGCTCCATGACCTCGCGCCACAGCTCGGAGGTCTCCAGCACGTTGGCCTTGTCGACCGAGCAAACCTTCTTGTTGCGCTTCATGGCGGCCTCGAAGGCCACCCGGCCGATGCGCTCGATCTCGGACTCCGAATAGCGCATGGTGTTGAAGCCCTCACGCTCGCCCTGGTCGTTGACCTGGATGCCGCGCGGCTGGCCGAAGTAGATGCTGCCGGTCAGCTCGCGCACGATCAGGATGTCGAGCCCGGCCACCACCTCCGGCTTGAGGGTGGAGGCGGCGGCGAGCTGCGGATAGAGGATGGCCGGACGCAGGTTGGCGAACAGGCCCAGCGCGGAGCGGATGCCGAGCAGGCCGCGCTCCGGGCGCAGCGGGCGCTCCAGGTTGTCGTACTGCGGCCCGCCGACGGCGCCGAGCAGGATGGCATCGGCCTCGAGGGCCATCTCGCGGGTGCTCTCCGGGAAGGGGTGGCCGGCCGCGTCATACGCCGCGCCACCGATCAGGCCCTCGTCCATCTCGATGTCCAGGTCGAACTCGCCGACCAGCACATCCAGCACCTTCACCGCCTCGTCGACGATCTCCGGGCCGATGCCATCCCCCGGAAGAACCAGAACTCGCTTCGTCATTTCAGAGCCTTATGCAATTTTATTGAACTTTAAAACTAAAAGAGCCAGGGGGCCTCGGCCTTGCGGCGCGCCTCGTAGGCGCGGATCTCGTCGGCATGGCGCAGGGTCAGACCGATGTCATCCAGGCCATGCAACAGGCAATAGCGGCGGAAGTCATCGACCTCGAAGCTGATGACCTCCTCACCAAGGCCACGGATGGTCTTGCTCTCCAGGTCGATGGTCAGCTCAAGCCCCGGCCTGGCCGCCACGGCCTGGAACAGGCGGTCGACGGTTTCCGTTGGCAGAACAATGGGAAGCAGCCCACTCTTGAAGCTGTTGTTGAAGAAGATATCGGCAAAGCTCGGCGCGATCACCGCGCGGAAGCCGAACTGGTCGAGGGCCCAGACCGCGTGCTCGCGCGAGGAACCGCAGCCGAAGTTCTCCCGCGCCAGCAGGATGGTGGCGCGGTCGAAGGGCGGCTGGTTGAGGACGAAGTCGGGGTTCTTCTTGCGCTTGGAATGGTCCATGCCCGGCTCGCCCGGCTCCAGGTAGCGCCAGTCGTCGAAGGCATTCGGGCCGAAGCCGGTGCGGTGGATGGACTTCAGGTACTGCTTGGGGATGATCGCGTCGGTGTCGACGTTCGGGCGGTCGAGCGGCGCGACGATGCCGGTGTGTTGGGTAAAGGCTTGCATGGCTTGGCTTCCTCAGAAATGCCGCACGTCGACGAAATGGCCCGCAATCGCGGCCGCGGCGGCCATCGCCGGACTGACCAGGTGGGTGCGCCCGCCCTGGCCCTGCCGACCCTCGAAGTTGCGGTTGGAGGTCGAGGCGCAGCGCTCGCCCGGCTTCAGGCGGTCAGCGTTCATGGCGAGGCACATGGAGCAGCCCGGCTCACGCCATTCAAACCCGGCCTCGATGAAAATCTTGTCCAGCCCCTCCTCCTCGGCCTGCTTTTTCACCAGGCCGGAGCCCGGCACGACCATGGCGAGCTTGACCGAATCCGCCTTCTTGCGTCCCTTGATCACCGCGGCGGCGGCGCGGATGTCCTCGATGCGCGAGTTGGTGCAGGAGCCGATGAACACCTTGTCGATGGCGATGGATTCGATCGGCTGACCGGCCTCAAGGCCCATGTAGGCCAGCGCCTTGCGCATGCCGTTGGCCTTGACCGGGTCGCTCTCCTCCTCCGGGTTGGGCACCACGGCAGATACCGGCACCACCATCTCCGGCGAGGTGCCCCAGGTGACCTGCGGCACGATGTCGGCGGCATTCAATTCGACCACGCGGTCGAAGTGCGCGTCCGGATCAGAACGCAGCCCACGCCAGGCGGCGGCGGCGCGCTCGAACGTCTCGCCCTGCGGCGCGAACGGGCGCCCGCGCACATACTCGATGGTCTTCTCGTCCACCGCCACCAGGCCGGCCCGGGCCCCACCCTCGATCGCCATGTTGCAGACCGTCATCCGCCCTTCCATGGACAAATCCTCGATCGCCTCACCGGCGAACTCGATGGTGTAGCCGGTACCGCCCGCGGTGCCAATCTTGCCGATGATGGCGAGCACGATGTCCTTGGCGGTCACCCCGGGGCCCACGTGGCCGTTGACCCGCACCAGCATGTTCTTGGCCTTTTTCTGGATCAGGGTCTGGGTGGCCATCACATGCTCGACCTCGGAGGTGCCGATGCCGAAGGCCAGCGCGCCGAACGCGCCGTGGGTGGAGGTGTGCGAATCCCCGCAGACGATGGTCATGCCCGGCAGGGTAAAGCCCTCTTCCGGGCCGATCACGTGGACGATGCCCTGGCGCACGTCGTTCATCTTGAACTCGACGATCTTGAACTCGGCGCAGTTCTTGTCCAGCGTGCTGACCTGCTCACGCGAGACGGGATCGGCGATCCCCTCCACGCCCGCATCGCGGCGGCCGAGGGTCGGCACGTTGTGGTCCGGCACGGCGAGCATCGCCTCACGCCGCCAGGGCTGGCGACCTGCCAGGCGCAGGCCCTCGAAGGCCTGCGGCGAGGTCACCTCATGCACCAGCTGGCGGTCGATGTAGAGCAGCGCGGTGCCGTCATCTTCCTGCCGTACCACGTGCATGTCCCAGAGTTTGTCGTAAAGCGTTCTGGCAGCCATCAAGCAACCCTCCTCGAAGATCTTGCAGGCATTGTAGAAATGGCCTATCCATAACTCCAATGCATTCTTTTCATGGATTCCATTCCCGATGGATATATCAAACTACGCCGCCTTCCTTGCGGTGGCCGAACAGGCCTCCTTCTCGCTGGCCGCAGAGCAGCTGCACCTGACCCAGCCGGCGATCAGCAAGCGCATCGCCCAACTCGAGGGTGAGCTTGGCGTCACCCTGTTCGACCGGCTCGGCCGCCGGGTGGCCCTGACCGAGGCCGGGCGGGCCCTGCGCCCGGTGGCCGAGCGCATCCTCAGCGATGTGCGTGAGACCCGCCAGGTCATCGCCAACCTCTCGCGCGAGGTCAGCGGCCCGCTGTCGGTCGTCACCTCGCACCACATCGGCCTGCGCCGCCTGCCGCCGATCCTGCGCGACTTCACCCGCAGCTATCGCAGGGTGCGACTGGATCTCGCCTTCATGGATTCGGAGCAGGCCTGCCAGGCCGTGGAACGCGGCGTGTTCGAGCTCGGGGTGGTCACCCTGCCGCTGCGCCCCTCGCCCCTGCTCGAGTGCATCCCGCTGTGGGAGGACCGGCTGGTGATCGCCGTCGCCCGGGATCACCCCCTGGCTGGCCAGGCCAGCGCGTCGCTCGAGCAGCTTGGCGCGCACCCGGCCATCCTGCCGGCCGTGGGCACCTACACCCGCACCATCATCGAGGCCCCCATCCTGCAACGGCACGGGGCCCTGGATGTCATCCTCGAGACCAACTACCTCGAGACCATCCGCACCATGGTCGCCATCGGCCTCGGCTGGAGCGCCCTGCCCCGGGTGATGCTCGGCGATGACGTGGTGGAGGTGCCGGTCGAGGGCCTAGATATCCGCCGCACCCTGGGGCTGGTGCGGCATGCCGGGCGCACGGTCTCGAATGCCTCGCGTGCGCTGACCGAGCTGTTGCTCGACT
The DNA here is from genome assembly GCF_039822285.1 of Thiofaba sp. EF100. Lineage (NCBI taxonomy): Bacteria > Pseudomonadati > Pseudomonadota > Gammaproteobacteria > Chromatiales > Halothiobacillaceae > Thiofaba > Thiofaba sp. EF100. The sequence continues at coordinate 379,330 of NZ_JBAJEY010000001.1, forward strand.
CCACGCCACGGGGTGAACAGACCTCATGAGCGTCGCTTCATTGCACCTCGCCATGAGGCCATGCCCTCAGCACACCCGGACGTTGCCGAACTGCCAGGGGTCCTCGTAATCCACGTCCTCCGGGAACAGCCGGCCGCGGCCCTGGAGCGGCGTCCAGTCGCCGTACACCCCCGCCATCTCGCCAAGGTACGGCTCCGCGGCGGCGAGCACCTCCTCATGATCGAGATCATCCGGCTCCACCACCCCGCGGCGGGGGTGATGGAGCGCCCACACCAACCCGCCCAACACCCCGGCCGCGGTCTGCAGGGTGGTGGCGTTATTGCAGGGCGCGAGCGCGCGAGCCTCGGCCAGCGTCAGGCGCGAGCCGTACCAGTAGGCCGTGCGCGCATGACCGAGCAGCAGCACGCCGAGTTCGTCGAGCCCGTCGATAAGCTCATCCATCAGCAAGCAGGTCCGATCCTGGGCCTGCCAGTTGCGCCCGGCCAACTCGTGCAGGGAGAGCACGGCATCGTCGCAAGGGTGGTAGGCGTAGTGGACGGTCGGCCGGTAGACCACCTGCCCGCCCTCGCGCAGGGTCAGGGCATCGGCGATGGAGATGGATTCCGCATGGGTGATGAGGAAGCCGTGGTAGGGCCCGGCGAGCGGTGCCCAGCTGCGCACCCGCGTCGCGGCGCCCGGGCGACGCAGCCAGATGGCCGCCCCGGAACCGTTCTCGTGCTGGACGCCATCGGGCGGGAGTTGCCGCTCGTGCGTACCCCAACCCAGTTCGGCGGGCTGACAGGACTCGCCGATGAAGGCCTCGGCCGACCAGGTATTGACGAACTCCCCCGGCCGCTTGGGCCGGGAGGCGACCTGGGTGTCGCGCTCGGCGATGTGGATCACGCGCACGCCGAGCGCGCACGCCAGACGTGCCCAATCCTCCCGTTCGCGCGGAGGGGGAGCCTCATATCCGGTGTCCCGGGCAAGGTGCAGGAGGGCACGCTTGACGAAGTGCGAGACGAGCCCTGGGTTGACGCCGTGATTGATCACGGCCGTCGGCGCGGACGATCCCTGCCGCCGCAAGGACAGGGCGGCCTCCCGATAGGCATAGTTGGAGCGCTGCTCGGGCGGGGTGGCTGGGTCCTCGTGGGTCCCCTCCCAGGGCTCGATGCAGGCATCGAGATAACCCACGCCGTGCCGCTGGCACCAGTCCAGCACGGCGAGGCTCGAGACGCCGTAGGAGAGGTTGAGCAGGAAGTCGCCCGGCCTCAGGTGGAGGGCAAGCAGGGACTCAAGATTGGCCGGGGTGAGAGTCTCGGCGTGGAAGGCGATACCATGGGCCGCAGCCACCGCCCTCCCCCGCCGTCCCCGGCTGAGGATGGTGATCCGGGAGGGATCGACTTCGACGTGACGCAGGATCAGGGGCAGCACGCCCTGGCCAATGCTGCCGAAGCCGAGCATCACGAGGCGGCCATCCAGCCGGGCGAGTTTGGCGTGCTGCATGCTTACCTCCCCCGCCCCCTGCGGCACCTCAGCCGAACAGCATTCCCCGGGCCTGAGCATAGACCTCGCGACTGCAGGCGGCCAGCACACTACGGGTCTCGAGGGTCAGCGGCTGGCCGTCGAGGTCGGTGAACACCCCGCCCGCCTCGCGCACGATCACCGAGAGCGCAGCGATGTCGAGGATGTTGACGTCCGACTCGATCACAAGGTCAATGCGCCCCGAGGCCAAGAGGTGGTAGTGGAGGAAGTCGCCGTAGCCGCGGGTGCGGTTCACCACCTGGCAGATGCGACCAAACCCCGCCCACTGCGGCGAGCCGGCCAGGGTCTTGATATTGCCGGCGGAGAGCGCCGCCTGCTCCAGCGCCTCGATCCCGCTGACCCGGATCGGCTGGCCGTTGAGGAAGGCCCCGCCGCCCTGCTCGGCCCAGGCCATCTGCCCGCCATCGAACACCGGCGCGTTGGAGACGCCGAGGATCAGCTCATCGCCCTTCATCAGTGCGATCTGGGTGGAGAACATCGGGTACTGGCGCACGAAGGCCTTGGTGCCGTCGATCGGGTCGACCAGCCAGGTGTACTCGGCCGAGGGGTTGGTCTTGCCGGTTTCCTCACCGTAGAAGCCGTGGTCCGGGAAGGCGGCCTGGATCACCGCCTTGATCGCCTGCTCGGTCTCCACGTCGGCCACGGTCACGGGGGTGAGATCCTCCTTGATCTGCACCTGGATGTTCTTCTCGTAATAGTGACGGATCACCGCCTCACCGGCCTTGGCGGCCTCGATGGCGGTTTTCAGGAAGGCGCTCTGTTGCATGTCTGCCCTGCTATATTCAGTGTGAAGAAAGAGTCTTTACCCGCACGTGAGGAGCACGTCATGTATCTCAAAGACCACGCCAGCGGCGACGCCGTCGAGATCCTCGATCTGACCGCCCTGATCAACCCCAGCCATGCCACGGTGCGGGGCCGGTTCCACTCCGGCGAGGAGTTGCAGGACGCCCAAGAGTTCAAGAAGAGCAACCTCAGCTTCCCGTCTGGCGAGGCGCTGCCACGCTGCTGGCTGGACCCGCACTGGCGCGGGGTGTGAGCCTGCGCTCTCCATCGTGGCAACACGCCGCTCCCACGGGGCAACCAGGTAGGAGGCCCGCCCCCGGGCCGATGAGTCATCCGCGTGTTCATCGCGGCGAGGGCGCCGCTCCTACACCGGCTCAATGCGCCTGTGGGAACCGCGTGCCGCGGCGATTCCATCCAGCCTGACCCGACCGTCCTGAGTTCAGCCCTCGAGCCCGAATAGACGGCGGGCGTTGGCATAGGTCCGCGCCGCCGTCTCCTCCAGCGTCCAGCCCCGCAAGCCCGCCAGGGTTTCCGCCACGTGGCGCACGTACTGCGGCACGTTCGGCTTGCCGCGGTGCGGCACCGGGGCAAGGTAGGGCGCGTCGGTCTCGATTAGGAGCCGATCCTCCGGCACCTGTTTCGCCACCTCGCGTAAGGCGTCCGCGCTCTTGTAGGTGAGCACGCCGGAGAACGAGATGTAGAAACCGATGTCCAGGGCACGCTTGGCGGTTGCCCAGTCCTCGACAAAACAGTGCATCACCCCACCCACCTCGCGGGCACCGCTCTCCTCCAGCACGCGCAGGGTGTCCTCGCGCGCCTCGCGGGTGTGGATGATGAGCGGCTTGCCAAGCGCGCGGGCCGCCTCGATGTGGGTGCGGAAGCGCTCATGCTGCCAGGGGGCACCGGGTTCGGTGCGGTAGTAATCGAGCCCGGTCTCGCCGATCGCCACCACGCGCGGATCCTGGCCCAGCTCCACCAGCCGCTCGAGCGTCGGCGAACAGTCAGGCTCCTCGTTCGGATGCACGCCCACACTGACCACGACCTCGGGGTAAGGCTCGACCAGCTCCCGCATCGCGGGATAGCGTTCAAGGTCGATGCCCACACACACCATCAGGCCGAGCCCCTGGGCACGGGCATCGGTCATGAAGCGCGCGAACTCGCCCCCCCAGGGCGCGAGGTCGATGCGGTCGAGGTGGCAATGGGAATCGGCAAGCAGCATGGGCAGGAAGGGATACGGTCAGAGGGTGTAGGTCGGCTGGTCGCTCTTGAGCAGGCCGGCGAGGTAGTTCTCGATCTTGGCGCGGGTCTGCCCCTGGTCGGCCTCGAGGAACTGCACCCCGACGCCAGCCGGGCGGTTGCCCTGCGCCCCCGGCGGGGTGACCCAGACCACCTTGGCCGCGACCCGGATGCGCTCGGGGTCGTTCATCAGGGTCAGCACCAGGAAGATCTCCTGCCCCATGCGCAACTGGTTCTGCCCCGGCAGGAACAGCCCGCCATTCTTGAGGAACGGCATGAACGAGGCGTACAGGGTCGCCTTGTCCGGGATGTTGTGGTGGACGATACCGGATGCAAAGTTCACGATCGACCTCCCAGTCGGTCAAAACGCAGCAAAAGATCCTCCAGCAGGAGGTCCCGGTTGAGCGGGTGGTTCACCAGCCCCGCGAGTTCGAGCAGGTGATCATACAGGCCAAACAGCCCGCGCGCATCGACACGCCGGGCCACCGGCGGCAGGAGGTCGGCCAGGTCGCGGTTGACCACCTCCCGCACGCCCGTTTGCAGGCGGAGCAGGTCGGCCACCAGCAGGATGGACCAGTGCACAAGCTCCGGCAGCGCGGCCTTGTCGGTCGCCGCCGCCAGGGCGAGCGGATTGCCCCCCGCGCGCAACAGATGAAGCAGGGATTCGAGCCAGCGGGTGCGGCTCGCCAGCCGCTCGGGGGCGGCGAGGCCGAGCGCGGCCAGCGGGCGCCCCTCGACCAGATCGAGCAAGAGCCCAGGGTCTTCGCCCGCCACCTGGGGCTGGCATGCCAGCCAGGCGGCCGCCGCCTCCCGCTCCGGCACGCCGACGGTCCAGCGCTGGCAACGGCTGCGTACTGTGATCGGCAGGCGGGAGGGCAGCGCGGTCACGAGGATGATCAACGTGCCGGCCGGCGGCTCTTCCAACGTCTTGAGCAGGCTGTTGGCGGCCGCGAGGTTCATCGCCTCCGCGGGCTCCAGGATGCCGACCTTGCCATGGCTGAACTGGCTGGTGAGCTGGAGGGCGGCGCAGAAATCACGTACCGCATCCACCTTGATCGGCTTGCCCGGCTCCTCCGGCGCAAGCGGGGTGAAGTCCGGGTGGGCCCCGGCGAGGAAGGGCCGGCAGGAGGCGCACTGATCACAGGGCTGCCCACCCGGCCCCGGCGTATGGCACAGCACCGCCTGCGCCAGACGCCGGGCCAGCCGTCCCTTGCCCACCCCTTCCGGCCCCGCCAGCAGCAGGGCATGCGGCAGGCGGGCCTCCCCGGCGAGGGCCGCCAGCTGTTCGAACAGGGGCACAAGCCAGGGATACAGGGCGTGACTCATGCAAGCTCCGTCAACAGGGGCTGGAGGGCACGCTGCATGGCGGCCTGAACCTCATCGAGCGGCAGGCTCGCGTCGATCACGGCAAAGCGCGCCGGGGCCGCCTCGGCCTGGGCCAGAAAGGCGGCACGCACGCGCTCGAAGAACGGCCGTCCCTCGCGCTCGATGCGATCCTCCGGCTCACCCCGGCTGCGCATGCGGGCGAGCCCCACCTCCACCGGGGTGTCGAGCAGCAAGGTCAGGTCCGGACGCAGCTCGTCCTGCACGAAGCGTTCCAGCCAGGCAATCGCCTCCCATGGCAGCCCCCGCCCGCCGCCCTGGTAGGCGTAGGAGGAGCTGGTAAAGCGGTCCGAGATCACCCACACGCCCGCCTCCAAGGCCGGACGGATGACCTGGGCCACGTGCTGGGCACGGGCGGCGAACATCAGCAGAAGCTCGGCCTTCGCCTCCATCCCGGCGAAGGATGGGTCGAGCAGCAGGCCGCGCACCGCCTCGCCCAGCGGGGTACCGCCGGGCTCGCGGGTGCGCAGCACGGCCAGGCCGCGCCCTTCCAGCAGGCGCTGCAGGGCATCGAGGTTGCTCGACTTGCCGGCACCCTCGCCGCCCTCGAGCACGATGAAACGACCCTTCACTCACGACCTCCAGAGATCAGACGCTGGACCGCCCGGTTGTGCGCGTCCAGGGTTTCGGAAAAGCTGTGCCCGCCCGTGCCATCGGCGACGAAGTACAGCGCCCGCGTCGGCGCCGGATGCAGCGCGGCGTGCAGGGCCTCGCGCGATGGCAGGGCGATGGGGGTCGGCGGGAGCCCGGCGCGGGTGTAGGTGTTCCACGGGGTGTCGGCGGCAAGATCCCGCCGGCGCAGGTTGCCATCGAACGCCGGCCCCAGGCCATAGATCACGGTCGGGTCGGTCTGCAGGCGCATGCCCTTGCGCAGCCGGTTGACGAACACCCCGGCAATCAGCGGGCGCTCCTCGGCCTTGCCGGTTTCTTTCTCGATGATGGAGGCGAGGATGAGGGCCTCCTCGGGCGAGTGCAGCGGAAGTTCAGGATCGCGCCCCGCCCACAGGGCATCGAGCTCGCGCCGCAGGGACTCGTGTGCCATGCGCAAAAGCTCGATATCGCTCGTCCCGCGTGGGAAGGCATAGGTCTCGGGCAGGAAGGCCCCCTCGGCCGGCTTGCCGGGCTGACCGAGCGCGGCCATCAGCGCCGCAGGCCGCAGGGCGAAGCCTTCCTGCCGTACGGCGGGATGCTGGGCCAGCACGTCGCGCGCCTGCTCGAGGGTCATGCCCGGCACGAAGGTGATCCGGTGCAGCACAACCTTGCCCTCGGCCAGCATGCGCACCAACCCCGCAGGCGTCTGGCCCGGTTCCACCTGATACTCGCCCGCGCGCAGGCGCGCTGCGGTGCCACTCAGGCGGGCAAGCCAGCGCAGGCGTGTGGCCTCCGACGCGCTCAGTCCGAGCTCGCCCTGAAGCTCACGGACCACCCCGGACAGGGCGGTGCCGCGCTCGATGTCGAAGCAGACCGGCGCGGTCAGGGGCAGCGGTGTGCGGGCAAAGTTCAAGAGCCTGTCCGCGAAAGCGAAGACCCCGCCCAGCCCGGCCAAGGTCATGACCAACAGCAGGGTCGGCAGCACGGCAAGCCGGTTCATGACGCCCCCCACAGCCCGGCCTGCAGCGCGCGGGTCACGGGGCCCACCGCCCAGGCGCGCCGACCGAGCAGGCCGATGACAGGACGGATGCCGTGCAGGCTGTTGGTCAGGAACACCTCCTCCGCGGCCAAAAGGTCATCGAGCACCAGGCGGGTCTCCTGCACCGTGAGCCCCAGCGCGGCGGCACGCTGCATGACATGCGCGCGCATCACCCCGGCGACGCCACACTGGTCGAGCAGGGGGGTTTGCAGCCGGCCCTCGCGCACGAGAAAGACATTGCTCGCCACCCCCTCGACCAGCAGGCCCTCGCGATCGAACATCAGCCCCTCGGCAATGGCCGGATCGCGCCACTCGGCGCGCGCCAGCACCTGTTCCAGGCGGTTGAGGTGCTTGAGGCCCGCCAGCACGGGCTGGCGTGCGAGGCGCAGGTCGCACAGGCGCACGGTCACGCCCGCCTGCCCCTCCGGCACAACGGGAGGGTGACGCTGGAGGATCAGGCTGGGGCTTGGCTCCTCCGGCGGCAGGTAGCCGCGCCCGCCGCTGCCGCGGGTGAGGATCAGCTTGAGCACGCCCTCGCCCATGTCGGCAGCGGCCGTGGCGAGGGCCGCGGCGAGCCCCTCGGCATCGGCCAGGGGGATGGCCAGCCGCGCCGCGCCCCGCGCCAGGCGGGCAAGATGCAAGTCCATGAGGCGCACCCTGCCCTCCTGTACCGCCATGGTCTCAAACAGGCCATCGCCGTAATGCAGGCCGCGATCGGTCAGCGGCAGGCTGTCGTCCACCACGACCAGCATCCTCAGGCCTCCATGAGCCCCAGGGCACGCAGCAGGCCACGCGCCTTGGCGCGCGTCTCGGCAAGCTCCGCCTCAGGCTCGGAATCGGCGACGATCCCCGCCCCGGCACGCAGGGTGAACCCCTGGCCGTCGAGATGCAGGGTGCGGATGAGGATATTGGTGTCCAGCGAGCCGTCGCGGTTGAGGTAACCGAGCGAGCCGGTGTAGGGCCCGCGCGCGCAGCCCTCGAGTTCAGCGAGGATCTGCATGCAGCGCACCTTGGGGCAACCGGTGATGGTGCCGCCGGGGAACAAAGCCGCCAGCAACTGCCCCGGCGTGACCTCCGGCCGCAGCTCGCCGCGTACGTTGGAGACGATGTGGTGTACGTGGCGGTAGGTTTCGATGACCATGCATTCGTCCACCTGCACGCTGCCGGGGCGACTCACCCGGCCCAGGTCGTTGCGCTCCAGATCGAGCAGCATGATGTGCTCGGCGCGCTCCTTCGGGTGGACGATCAGCTCGGCCTTGAGCGCCGCATCCTCGTGCTCATCCGCACCGCGGCGACGGGTGCCGGCGATGGGACGGGTCTGCACCACCCCGTGGCGCGCACACACCAGCCGCTCCGGCGAGCTGGAGACGATCGCCTGGTCATCGATGCGGGAGAGCGCGGCAAACGGCCCGGGATTGTTATGCACCAGGCGCTGGAACAGGTCCGCGGCCTCCACCGGCTTGGCAAAGCGCCCGCGCCAGGCGCGCGAGAGGTTGGCCTGAAAGATATCGCCCGCGAGGATGTACTCGCGGATGCGCCGCACCCCATCGAGGAAGGCCTGCGGCGCGTCCTCCTCCAGGGTCAAGGCGGACAGGGAGGCCGGCGGAGGGGCCGGCTGCAGCGCGGCGCAGTCCTCCATGAAACGCGGCCAAAGCCGCGCCTCGTCGCCCTCCTCCACCCACCAGCTCGCACCCTCGAGGTGGTCGTGAATCACCGCCGCCGGGCAGCGCTCGGCCAAGGCCACCGGCAGGCCATGCGGCTTTGCCGCGAGCGGTACGCTTGGCTCCAGCCAGTGCGCCAGCTCATAGCCCAGGTAGATGAACCAGCCCCCCTGGAAGGGCAGCGGACTTTCGGACTCAGGGATGCGCTCCTCCTGCCACCAGGCATCGAGGGCATCGAGAAAACCACCCGCGACGGGCTGGCCGTCCCGCGAGCAGCGCACCCCATCGAACACCAGGCGCGAGCGCGGATGGGCGAGCAGGATGTCGTAGCGACCCTGCTCCGTGCCATGGGCTGAGCTTGCGAGCAGGTGGGGGTAGCGCGCAGGATGGGCGCGGTGCAAGGCCAAGAGGTCGACGGGCGCACTAAGACGCCGCACCGTCAGCCCTGCTGCACCGTTGAGCGCATCCACCACGGACGACCCGTCCGTCAGATACGACGGAACACCAGCGTACCGTTGGTGCCGCCGAAGCCGAAGGAGTTGGACAGGGCACAGTCGATGCGCATGTCACGCGCGGTGTGCGGGACGTAATCCAGGTCGCAGCCCTCGCCCGGCGTGTCGAGATTGATGGTCGGCGGCGCCACCTGGTCGCGCAGGGCCAGCACGCTGAACACGGCCTCCACCCCGCCGGCGGCCCCCAAGAGGTGGCCGGTCATGGACTTGGTGGAACTGATGGCGAGCTTGCCCGCATGCGTGCCGAAGGCTGCCTTGACCGCATCCGTCTCGGCGCGATCCCCAGCCGGGGTGGAGGTGCCGTGGGCATTGATGTATTGCACCTCCTCGGGGTTGAGGCGCGCATCGCGCAGGGCCGCCTCCATGCAGCGGCGGGCCCCATCCCCACCTTCGGCCGGCAGGGTCATGTGGTAGGCGTCCGAGCTCATGCCAAAGCCCGCCAGCTCGGCATAGATGCGCGCCCCGCGGGCCTTGGCCCGCTCATACGACTCCAGCACCAGAATGCCGGCCCCCTCGCCCAGCACAAAGCCGTCCCGGTCCGCATCCCACGGCCGGCTGGCGGCCTCGGGGGCGTCGTTGCGGGTGGAGAGGGCGCGCGCGGCGGCAAAGCCGCCAATGCCAAGTTCGCAGGTGGCCATCTCCGCCCCACCCGCGACCATCACGTCGGCATCGCCGTAGGCAATCATGCGCGCGGCCTCGCCGATGTTGTGGGTGGCCGAGGTGCAGGCGGTGACGATGGCGATGTTGGGGCCCTTGAAGCCGTAGCGGATGGAGAGGTTGCCCGCCACCATGTTGACGATGCAGGCCGGGACGAAGAACGGTGAGATCTTGCGTGGACCGCCGTCGTTGAAGGCGTCGCGCGTGCGCTCGATCCCCGGCAGGCCGCCGATGCCCGAGCCGATGGCCACGCCGATCCGGTCCGCATCCGGCTCATCGGCCGTCAAGCCGGCGTCCTCGATGGCCTGAATCGCCGCCGCCATGCCGTAGTGGATGAACGGGTCCATCTTCTTGACATCCTTGGCCGGCAGCCAGTCCTCGGCCTGGAAGCCTTTGACCTCGGCGGCAATGCGCACCGAAAGCGCGGAAGGGTCGAAATGGGTGATCGGCCCCACCCCACTCTTGCCCGCGAGGATGGTGCCCCAGGCCTCCTCCACCGTATTGCCCACCGGTGAAATGATGCCGAGGCCCGTGACAACGACGCGACGCCTACTCACCTGCGAAAACCCCTGTAACCGACGACCAAGCACGTTTTCCATGGAATCGGACCGGGATAAAACCGGACCGCACAGACAAAGGCCCCGATATCGCAGAGGAACATCAGGGCCCCGGAATAGAAACGCCGCGCCAGGGCACGATCCCGGTCGCGGCGCATGCAGCAGCGCGAATACGCTTAGGCCTGGTGGGCCTTGATGTAGTCAACCGCCTGCTGAACGGTGGTGATCTTCTCGGCCTCTTCGTCCGGAATCTCACACTCGAACTCTTCCTCGAGGGCCATGACCAGCTCGACGGTGTCGAGAGAGTCGGCACCCAGATCGTCGACGAAGGAGGCGTCGGTGGTGACGTCCTCTTCCTTCACGCCAAGCTGTTCAACCACGATCTTCTTGACGCGATCTTCAATGCTACTCATCAGATAACCTCATATGAGATGGGGAATTCGGCCAAAGGCTCGGCCGGATTGTAGTGAAAAGGCTGGAACCATTCCAGCCTTTCCGTTGTCACCTCGCGACGCCCGCGCCTTACGCCATGTACATGCCGCCGTTGACGTGCAGGGTTTCACCGGTGATGTAGCCCGCCAGGGGCGAGGCCAGGAAGGCCACCGCGTGCGCGATCTCATCGGCCTGCCCAAGGCGCGCCATCGGGATCTGGCCGAGCAGGGCCTGCTTGTGCTCCTCGGCCAGGCCGCGGGTCATGTCGGTGTCGATGAAGCCCGGCGCCACCACATTGACCGTGATGCCGCGGCTGCCCACCTCGCGCGCCAGCGACTTGGAGAAGCCCATGATCCCCGCCTTGGCGGCGGCATAGTTGGTCTGCCCGGCATTGCCCATCGCCCCGACCACCGAGGCGATGCTGATGATGCGGCCGCGGCGCGCCTTCATCATGCCCCGCAGCACGGCCTTGGACAGGCGGTACACCGAGGTGAGGTTGGTCTGGATGATGGCGTCCCAATCCTCGTCCTTCATCCGCATCAGCAGGGTATCGCGGGTGATGCCGGCATTATTGACCAGGATAGTCGGTGCACCGAACTGCTCCTCGATAGCCTTGAGCACGGCATCGACGCTCGCCTGATCGGTGACATCAAGCACAAGGCCGCTGCCCTTGCAGCCCTTCGCCTCGAGCTTGGCGGCGATGGCCGCGGCTCCGGACTCGGAGGTGGCGGTACCGATCACGGTCGCGCCGCGCGCAGCGAGGGTGTGCAGGATGGCCTCGCCGATCCCGCGCGAGGCGCCGGTGACGAGGGCAATTTCGTTGGCAAGCTCCATCAGACAAGCTCCTTGGTCGCAGTCATGGCGGCCTCGAGCGTGGCAGCATCGAGGACCGGGTAGGCGGAAAGATCGCGCTCGATGCGCTTGGTGAGCCCGGCGAGCACCTTGCCCGGGCCGAATTCGACCAGGGCCTTGGCGCCGCGCGCCTGCATCGCGCGCACGGAGTCGACCCACAGCACCGGGCTGTGCAGCTGGCGGACGAGGGCGGCACGCAGGGCGGCGGGATCGGCGTGCTCGGCGGCATCGACGTTGTGCAGGACGGGGATCGTGGGGCTGCGGATCTCGACCGACTCCAGCACACGGGCCATCTTCTCGGCCGCCTCGCGCATCAGCGAGGAGTGCGAGGGCACGCTCACCGGCAGCGGCACGACGCGCTTGGCGCCCCGCTCGGCAAGCAGCGCAGAGGCACGGGCGACGGCCGCGGCGCTGCCTGCGATCACCACCTGCCCCGGGCTATTGAAGTTGACCGCCTCGGCCACCTCCACGCCCTGGCTCGCCTCCGCGCAGACCGTGCGCACCACGTCATCCTCCAGCCCCAGCACGGCGGCCATGGCCCCCTGCCCTTCGGGCACCGCCGCCTGCATCAGCCGGCCGCGCTCGGCCACCAGACGCACGCCATCGGCAAAATCAATGCTCCCCGCGCAGACCAGGGCGGTGTACTCGCCCAGGCTATGCCCCGCCATGCACAGCGGCAGCGGGCCGCCCGCGGCCTGCCAGGCGCGCCAGGCGGCCACCCCCGCGGCCAGCATGGCCGGCTGGGTGATCTCGGTACGGTTCAGCTGGGCCTCCGGCCCTTCACGGACGATGCTCCACAGGTCATAGCCCAGGGCAGCGGAGGCCTCCTGGAAGGTTTGCGCAATGACAGGCTGGCTCTCGGCCCAGCTGCTCAGCATGCCGACGGACTGCGAGCCCTGACCCGGAAAGACGGCGGCAAAGGATGCACGCATGGAACGTTATCTCTCGGATGGTCGAAAAAAATAACGCGCATGCTAGCACAGCCCGTCGGTGGGCCGCCGCCCTCAGGGCCATCGCGACAGTCTGGAGTGCTCGCACAAGGCGAAATCCAGCGTGCAAGGAGGCCATCCTTGCTTTGTTTGGCTGTAGGAGGCCCGCCCCCCCAGCTGTGTCAAAACTCTTTGACACAGCCTGGGAATGCGAGCCATGGATGGCTCGCGCGAGAAGCAATCACGTTAAGTGATTGATTCTCGGAGCCCGTCGCGGGCGTGTACCGCGACGAGGCGAGTTTCAAAAGGGCAGGACAGCCCTTTTGAAACATCCTGCCCCGGGCCGATCACTCATGCAGGACTATCCTGTCGTGGCGAGGGCGCCACTCCTACGCGAGTATCCCACCCCATAAATCGGCTCATGCGATTGCCCTGCCGCCGCCCTTGCGGCCAGGCGGGCCATCCCGGATAATCCGCGTTTTCCTGTCAACCACTGATGATTTAATGTCGAAAGAAGACTACATCGAGATGCAGGGCACGGTGCTCGACACCCTTCCCAACACCATGTTCCGTGTCCAGCTGGACAACGGTCATATCGTGACCTGCCATATCTCCGGCCGCATGCGCAAGAACTACATCCGCATCCTCACCGGCGACCGCGTCACCGTCCAGCTGACGCCCTACGACCTGACCAAGGGTCGCATCTCCTTCCGCTCCAAGTAATTCGCGCCCACCAGGCCCTAGGACTACACGCCCCCGGCGATACCTGCCGGGGGCGTGGTGCATTACGCCTCGGCGGATTCCTGCTGACGCGCCTGGGCGGTGATGCAAAGCCCCAGGCCATCGGCGCTGCATTCCACCCGCGCCTCGCCCCCCTCGACCAGCTGACCGAACAGCAGCTCCTCGGCCAGCGGACGTTTGATCTGCTCCTGGATCAGCCGCGCCATGGGCCGTGCGCCCATCTGTGCATCGTAGCCCTTGTCGGCCAGCCAGCGGCGGGCGGCCTCGCTCACCACCAGGTGCACGCCTTTTTCTTCGAGCTGGTGCTCGAGTTCCAAGAGCAGCTTGTCCACCACCTGGGCGATGTCGCGCTCGGAGAGCGGGTTGAACAGGATGATGGCGTCCAGCCGGTTGCGGAACTCGGGGCTGAAGCTGCGCTTGATGACCTCCATTGCATCGCCGCTGTGATCCTGGCGGGTGAAGCCGACCGAGGCGCGCGCGGACTCCTGCGCGCCGGCGTTGCTAGTCATGATCAGGATCACGTGGCGGAAATCGACCTCGCGGCCATTCGCGTCGGTCAGCTTGCCGCGATCCATCACCTGCAACAGCACGTTGAACAGGTCGGGATGCGCCTTCTCGATCTCATCCAAGAGCAGCACAGCATGCGGCTGTTTGTGCACCGCCTCGGTCAACAGGCCGCCGCTCTCGTGGCCGACGTAGCCCGGCGGGGCGCCGATCAGGCGCGAGACCGCGTGCCGTTCCATGTACTCGGACATGTCGAAGCGCAACAGGCCGATGCCCAGCAGGCGGGCGAGCTGACGGGCCACCTCGGTCTTACCCACCCCGGTCGGGCCGGCAAACAGGAAACTGCCGATCGGCTTGTCCGCCGAGCGCAGACCGGAGCGGGCCAGCTTGATCGCGGTGACCAGCTGGTCGACCGCCGCATCTTGACCGTAGACCACCATGCGCAGGTTGCGGTCGAGGTTGCGCAACACGTCGCGATCGGTGCTGGAGACCTGCTGGGCCGGGATGCGCGCCATGCGCGCAACGATCTCCTCGATCTCGTCCTGGTCGATCACCGCGCCCTGCCGCCCGGCCAGACGCGCCCGCGCGCCCGCCTCGTCGATCACATCGATGGCCTTGTCCGGCAGGTGGCGGTCGTTGATGTGACGCTCGGACAGGTGCACCGCCGCCTCCAGCGCCGCATCGGTGTAGCTGACCCGATGGTGGGCCTCGAACCCGGCGCGCAGGCCCTTGAGGATGGCCAGGGTCTCCTCGCTCGAGGGTTCCGGGACGTCGATCTTCTGGAAGCGGCGAGTCAGGGCGGCGTCCTTCTCGAAGATCTGGCGGAACTCCTGGTGGGTGGTCGAGCCGATGCAGCGTAAGCCCTTGGCCAGCGCCGGCTTGATCAGGTTGGAGGCGTCCATCGCCCCGCCCGAGGCCGAACCTGCGCCGATGATGGTGTGGATCTCGTCGATGAACAGGATCGCGTCGGGCTTGCGCGCAAGCTCGGCCAATACGCCCTTGAGGCGTTTCTCGAAGTCGCCGCGATACTTGCTACCGGCAACCAAGGAGCCGAGGTCGAGGCTGTAGATGGTGCTGTTCGCCAGCGCCTCGGGAGCCTCGCCCTGCACGATCATACGCGCCAATCCCTCGACGATGGCGGTCTTGCCGACCCCGGCCTCGCCCACCAGCAGGGGGTTGTTCTTGCGCCGGCGACACAGCACCTGGGCCACGCGCTCGAGCTCCGCCGCACGGCCGATGAGCGGGTCGATGCGCCCCTCACGCGCAAGCTGGTTCAGGTTGACCGCGTACTGCTCGAGCCCTGAACTCGATTCGCGCGCCGGGCCCTCGCCCTCCTCCGCCTCCGCGGCGCGACTTTCCTCGCGCTCGCCCCCATGGGCAATGTACTGGGTCACGTCGAGACGCGACACCCCTTGGCGCTTGAGCAGGTACACCGCGTGCGAATCCTGCTCGGCAAACAGGGCCACCAGTACGTTGGCGCCGCTGACCAGCTGCTTGCCCGAGGCCTGCACCTGCACCACCGCGCGCTGCAGCACGCGCTGGAAGCTCAGGGTGGCCTGTGCCTCCCCCTCCTCCCCCGGCGGCAGGCGCGGCATGGTCTCATCGAGAAAACGCTCCAGTTCACGCGCAAGCTGCTCCAGATTGGCACCGCAGCCCAAGAGCACCGGGCGTGCCTCGGCATCCTCGATCAGCATGCGCAGCAGCACCTCGAGGGTGACGTACTCGTAACGCCGCTCCCGCGCCAGGCGGAAGGCCTGGCTCAGGGTCTCTTCAAGCGGTTTGCTCAGCATGATCTCGTGCCTCTCGCAGCCATAAGCCGTGCACCCTCGCCTCCGAGGACTGCACGGAAACCCGGCATCCTTACCCTCACTCCCCGACCGGCTCCGCCACACACAGGAGGGGATGGTCGTTGTCGCGCGCAAGCTCCAGCACCAGCGACACCTTGGTCTCGGCCACCTCGCGGGTGTACACCCCGCACACCCCGCGTCCCTTCTGGTGCACGTCCAGCATCACCTGCACCGCGCGCGCATGGGGCATACGGAAGACCCGCTCGAGGACGGCGACGACGAACTCCATCGGGGTGAAATCGTCGTTCAGCAGCACCACCTGGTACATGGGCGGCGGCTTGACGGCCTCCTCCACCTCCTCCGGCAGCAGGCCAATGTCCTCAGCGGGGGCCAGGCGCGAACCCATGCCTCACCCCCACAGCCCGGCTTGCGCGCGCATCAGCGCCAGCGAGATGGAGACCCCGAGACGGTCGATGAGCTGCTCGAACACCCCGCCTTTCGGCGTCACGTCCACCACCTTCTCGGCCTTGATGACCTCGCGCGCGACCTGATCGACGCTGGCGAGGCCATCCACCAGCCCGAGCCCCACGGCCTGCTCCCCTGTCCATACGAGACCGGAAAACAGCTCGGGAGTTTCCTTCAGGCGCTCGCCCCGTCCCTTGCGCACCACCTCGATGAACTGCGCGTGCACCTCGCCAAGCAGGCGTTCCATGTGCGCCTTCTCTGCCGGGTCCACCGGCTTGAACGGACTCATCAGCGCCTTGTGCTCCCCTGCGGTCAGCTCACGGTGCTCGATGCCGAGCTTCTTCATCGCCTCGACCACGCCGAAACCGTCCATGCGCACCCCGATGGAGCCGACGATGCTCGCCTTGTCGGCGTAGATCGCATCGGCCGCCGCGGCCACGTAGTAGCCGCCCGAGGCGCCGATGTCGGCGATCACGGCATATAGCGGCTTGTCCGGATGCTTGGCGCGCAAACGGCGGATCTCATCATAGATATAGCCCGACTGGACCGGACTGCCACCCGGGCTGTTGATACGCAGCACCACCCCTTGGGCGTGCTTGTTCTCGAAGGCCTTGCGCAAGCCCTTGATGATGGTCTCCGCACCAGCGGGCGAGCCCTCCATGATCGGCCCCTCGAGGGTGACCAGGGCGGTGTGCGGTTGGGTGGCCAGGTGCTCCTCGGCGGGCCCCTCGCGGAACATCATCACCAACAGAAAAAACAGGTAGCCAAAGCCGAGCAGCTTGAAGAAGATACCCCAGCGCCGCGCCCGGCGCTGTTCGGTTAGATTGGCCTCGGCCAGGCGGACGATGAGGTCACGCTGCCAGGCGGGGTCGTCCAGGGCCCCGGTCGACGTTTTGCTCGCTGAGTCGTTCATGCGCTCGAATCCATACAAGGGTTGATCGTCTCAAGCCAGCCTTGCAGGCCGGCCAGATCTGCAAAGATGGCCAGCGGCGCACAGGGTTCGAGCTGCTCGCGGCCATGGGCACCATGGGCCAGGCCCACCGCAGGCACGCGGGCCTGACGCGCCATCTCGAGGTCGAACCAGGTGTCGCCGACCATGAGCGTGTGCTCGGGCCCCGCCCCGGCCTCGAACATCAGCTCGCGCAGCATCAGCGGGTCGGGCTTGGAGGCCGTCTCCTCCGCGCAGCGGGTGGCGAAGAAGTAGCGGCCGAACCCGGTTTCCGCCAACACCTTGTCCAGGCCACGCCGGCTCTTGCCGGTCGCCACCGCCAGCCAGAAACCGCGCCCGGCGAGCTCCGCGAGCAGTTCCTCGGCCCCCGGGTAGGGGCGGATCGGGGTCGGGTCCAGGGCGAGGTAATACTGGCTGTAAGCCCGCGCAAGGCGCTGACGCGCCTCGGCATCCGCCTCCGGGTAGAGCATCGCAACCGCCTCTGGCAGGCCGAGGCCGATGATCGCGCGGATGGCGCCGTCGTCGAGCAGCGGCAGGCCGACCTCTCGCATCGCATTCTGAAAGCTGCTGACGATACGATCGGTGGAGTCCATCAGGGTTCCGTCCCAGTCGAACACCACGAGCTTGAGGTCGCGAATCATGCACGCCCCTCCCCGGCCGCCCCCGCACGCAGCCGCTCGAGCACGACCGTGAGGTCGGCCGGCAGCGGCGCACTGACGCGCAAGGTGCACTCGGTGATGGGGTGCAGAAACTCCAGCTGTTCGGCATGGAGGAAGATGCGGGCAAGCCCCAAACCTTTCATCTGCCTGTTGAAAACCTCGTCACCGTATTTGTCGTCCCCCGCCAGCGGGTGGCCCATGTGCTGGGCGTGGACGCGGATCTGATGGGTGCGCCCGGTCTCGATCGTCACCCGCACCAGGGTGGCGAGGCGATCGAAACGCTCGATCGGCTCGAACACGCTGACCGCAGATTTTCCACGTTCATCGACCCGCACCACGCGCTCGCCGCCCATCAGCTCGTTCTTGAGCAGGGGCGCTTCGATGCGCCGCGCCCCCCCGCGCCACACCCCCTGCAGCAGGGCGAGATAGGCCTTGCGCGAGGTCTTTTCCACCAACTGGCGCTGCACGCCGAGCAGGGCCTCACGCTGCTTGGCCAGCACCAGGCAACCGCTGGTGTCGCGGTCCAGACGGTGCGCCAGCTCCAACCCCGGCAGGTGCGACCACGCCGCCCGCGCCAGCTCGATCAGGCCGTAGGGCACGCCGCTGCCGCCATGGACCGCAAGCCCCGGGGGCTTGTTCAGGATCAAGAGGTGCTCATCCTCGTACAACACGGCGTCGCGCATGGCCTGCACCCGCTGCGGCGGCAGGGCCGGGGCCTCGCGCTCGGCCAGGCGCAGCGGCGGGATGCGCACCACATCCCCCGCTACAATGCGCTGCATGGGCTTGGCCCGCCCCTTGTTCACCCGCACCTCGCCAGTGCGCAACATGCGGTAGATCCGGCTCTTGGGCACCCCCTTGAGCTGGGCGAGGAGGAAGTTGTCGAGCCGTTGCCCGGCCTCGTGCTCGCCCACGGTCACCAGGCGGGCCGCAGTCGAGGGGGATTCGGTGTTCGCGATCTTGGTATTCATAAGCGGCATGATACCCCATGCCCCGCCCCTGAGCGGGGTGCAGGGCAAATTGCCGGCCTGTAACGATATTGCTATATTCCGATCGATCGTACGCATGGGCGTGCGACCTGAACGACATCGATATTTCCTCTCCCGGCAGCACGCCGGACGCGGGTAGAAACGACCCAAGGCTAAGCCAGAATCGGACTGTGCAGGTCCACAAGCAGCGCTTGCTGACCTTCCTGCCGGTCCGTTTCGAACCTTAGAGCGCTGTCGTTTCGCCCGCGCGGCAAGGCTGCAGGGAGACGGCCCCAACCTGGGCCGTAACCGCTCAAGGCGGAGGGTCAACGAACGACTCATGATCATTCTTGGACGCCTTGCCCTGGCCTGCCTGATCGCTCCCTTCCTTGCAAGGGGCGTTTCCAGCGCACGGCAGCTGTTCGGGCGCCTGCTCTGCCAGGCGCCCGAGCCAGCGGCTTCCTGCCCCCAGCCTCCCCGCCCCTCCAGCCTCTGCAGTCACCGCTCATCCTTGATCGGCCTGCTGCGCGCGTATCTGAAGGCGACCACCGATCGCTCGGCTCGCACTGTTCGTTCAGGGGGCGATGGGTGGCGGGTCCCGGCCTTGGCGTCCAGTTACCCTTGCCGAGAATTCCTGCATGAAACGCATGCTCATCAATGCCACCCACCCAGAGGAACTGCGCGTTGCCCTGGTGGATGGACAAAAGCTCTACGACATCGACATCGAGACCCCTTCCCGGGAACAGAAGAAGTCCAACATCTACAAGGCGACCATCACCCGCATCGAACCGAGCCTTGAGGCCGTCTTCGTCAATTACGGGGCTGAGCGCCACGGCTTTTTGCCGTTCAAGGAAATCGCCCGCAGCTACTTCAAGCCCGAGGCCGTCGATGAGAAGGGGCGCCCGATCATCAAGGAAGCCCTGTCCGTCGGGCAGGAGCTGATCGTCCAGATCGACAAGGAGGAGCGCGGCCAGAAGGGGGCGGCGCTCACCACCTTCATCAGCCTGGCCGGCCGCTACCTGGTGCTCATGCCCAACAACCCGCGCGCCGGCGGCGTGTCACGCCGCATCGAGGGCGAGGACCGTGCCGAGCTCAAGGAGGCCATGGCCGCTCTCAATGTGCCGGAAGGGATGGGCATGATCATCCGCACCGCCGGCGTGGGCCGCACCCCGGAGGAGCTGCAGTGGGATCTCGACTACCTGCTCAATGTCTGGCGCGCAATCGAGGAGGCCGCCGCCGAGCGCTCCGCCCCGGTGCTGATCTACCAGGAAAGCAACCTTTTGATCCGCGCCCTGCGCGACCATCTGCGCGATGACATCGGCGAGATCCTGATCGACCACGAGCCGACCTACCAGCAGGCCATGGACTTCGTGCAGCAGGTCATGCCGCAGAACATCAAGCGCCTGAAGCTGTACCAGGAGCGCGTGCCGCTGTTCACCCGCTTCCAGATCGAGAGCCAGATCGAATCCGCCTACCAGCGCACCGTCACCCTGCCCTCCGGCGGCGAACTGGTGTTCGACCAGTGCGAGGCCCTGACCGCAGTGGACATCAACTCCGCACGGGCCACCAAGGGCGAGGACATCGAACAGACCGCGCTGAACACCAACCTGGAGGCGGCCGAGGAGATCGCCCGCCAGGTGCGGCTGCGCGACCTCGGCGGCCTGATCGTCATCGACTTCATCGACATGGCGCCGTCCAAACACCAGCGCGAGGTGGAGAACCGCCTGCGCGACGCACTGAAGATGGACCGCGCCCGCGTCCAGCTCGGCCGCATCTCCCGCTTCGGCCTGTTGGAGATGTCGCGTCAGCGCCTGCGCCCCTCGCTGGAGGAATCCACCCAGCACGTCTGCCCGCGCTGTCACGGCCAGGGCACCATCCGCAGCACCGAATCGCTCGCACTGTCCATCCTGCGTCTGATCCAGGAAGAGGCCCTCAAGGAGAATACCGGCCGCATCGTCGCCCAGCTGCCGGTCGCGGTGGCGACCTACCTGCTGAACGAGAAACGCGAGGTCATCGGCCGCCTCGAGCAGGAATACCGTCTTGAGATCATCCTGATCCCGAACCCCAACCTCGAGACCCCGAACTACCGCCTCGAGCGCGTCCGTCGGGCCGACATGGAGGCCCAGGGTGCCCGTGCGCACGAACTGGTCGAGGCACGCCAGGAAATCGCCTGGGAGGCCCCCCGTCCCGCCGCCATGCGTGAGGCGCCAAGCCAGCCTGCGGTAAGAATGGTGGCCCCGCCGACCCCGGCCCCCGTGCCAGCCCCCGCCCCTGCGCCCACCGAGGCGGCGGCCCCGGCCAAGCCCCCGAGGCCACCCCGCACCCAAGCCGAAAGGCCGCGGCCTGAGTCTGCCGCCGGCGAGGCCCAGCCCGCGCCCGAGGGCGGTTTCCTCAAGCGCATCTGGGGCTTCCTGTTCGGCGCACAGACCCCGGCCCCGACCGAACGGCTCGCCATGCCGACTGCACCAGCCCCGCGCGAGGAGCGCGAGGAGAAGGCCGCGCCGGAGCCCCGCGAACCGCGCGAGCGCGGCGCCCGCAAACGTGGGCGCGGCGAGGCAGGGGAACGCCCGGCCCAGCCGAAGCCTGCGATTGCTCCCGTCCCCCGGGGGAGCGTTCCCCCGCGCGAGACGCGCCCCGAACGCCAGCGCCCGCGTCGCGAGGAATTCGAAGCCGGCCCTGAGCGCCTGCGTGAGGACGAAGGCCTGATCGCCCAGCAGCTCGCCGCCCCGCTGGCCGCGCCGATGCAGCCGGTCATCGACATCGCGGCCAAGACCAGCATCGCCGAGCAGCTGCCCCCGAACGCGGCCGTACGCCTGGAATCCAGCGACCGTGTGGTCAGCGGCGAGGCCGGAGTCACGCCGGAGGCCCCGGCCCCTCACGTCGAGGCTGCCCCGCTTCTGGTCACCGAGCCCATCGCCCCCGCAATCGCGGCCGCACCCGCCGAGACCGAGCAACCCGCCGCCACGCGGGAGGGCGAGCGCGAGGCGTCCCTCGCCAAGGCGGAAGCCATCGCCAGCGTCTCGGCCGAGGCGGAGCTCGATGCTGAAAAGCCTGCTCCGAGCCCGGCCGAGGAGACCACCGAGGAAGAGACTGAGGCCGAGCCCGGCGAGGTCCGCGCCCGCCGCCCACGCCGCCGCCGGACCCGCCGTCCGCGCGTCGAGGGTGAGGCCGACAGCGAATCCGCAGGCGACACGGCCCCCCCTGCCGAAGGCGAAAAATCCGCCGCGACCGAAAGCAAAACCGAGGCCAGCGAAGCTGGCACCGCACCGCAGGGCGGACAAGAACCCCCGCGCGGCTGAGCGGAAGGCTGGTGTCCGCCCCCAAGCCGGGCGCCATCGGCCCTCATCAAGGGGCGGGGATCATTCAGGCCGTTTCAAAACCCATTGAACCAGCCTGAAGGGGCGAGCCAAGGATGACTCGCGCGAGAATCAATCACGAAAAGTGATTGATTCTCGGAGCCCGTCGCGGGCGTGTACCGCGACGCTCTCGAAGGCCGAACCCCGCAGGGGCTTCCGGCATGGATGCCGGAAGGACGTGAGAGGAGGACCAGGCGAGTCTCAAAAGGGCAGGACAGCCCTTTTGAAACAGTCAGATCATTCCCCGCCTTTTTTGTGCGTGCCCTGCCCGGTCAGTACCAGCCGCGCTCCCTGCGGATGGTCTCGAGCAAACCCTCGGCGGCCGCCTCGACCATGTCCAGCACCTGCTCGAACCCCGCGGGCCCGCCGTAATAGGGATCGGGCACTTCACGAGCGCCGTACCCGGGTGCGAACTCCATGAACAGCCCCACGCGGGATGAACTCTCGGCCGGCATCAGCCGCTCGAGGATGGCCAGGTTGTCTTCATCCATCGCCAGCACATAGTCGAAGCGGGAGAAGTCCGGCACCTCGACCTTGCGCGCACGCAGGGCCGACAGGTCATAGCCTCGCCGCTGCGCGGCCTGCATGGTGCGCGGGTCAGGCGGATTGCCAATGTGGTAAGCATGCGTCCCGGCCGAGTCGATGCGGATACGGTTGATCAGGCCGGCCTCGGTCACCTTGCGCGTGAACACGCCTTCGGCCGTCGGCGAACGGCAGATATTGCCCATGCAGACGAACAGCACGGACACCTCATGTCGATTCATGTGCAATCTCCCCTCTCTCGGATCGTTTCTCCGCCCATTGTTGCCCGACACGGGACCGGCCACCAGCCTCAGGCCCTGCGCAGGCCCCGAAGCAAAGCGTCGAGCGCCAGGGTGTTGACCACATCGCCAGCCTCGATCCAGCCCCGCCGCGCCTGGAAAACGCCGTGCCGCACAAGATCCAACTCGGCTGCGGAACGCGCGTCGCTGGCAATGCACAGCCGGGCACCCAGGTCACGCGCCATGCGGCCATGATGGTCGTCGAGATCGAGGCGCTCAGGACGGGCATCGACCTCCAGCACCACCCCGTGCGTGGCGGCGGCCCGCAGCACCTGCTCCATGTCCAACGCCATGGAGGGCCGGCCGGGCAGGAGGCGTCCCGTGGGATGGGCGAGGAGGGTACAGTGCGGGTGCTGCATGGCGCGCAGGATGCGCCGGGTCTGCTGCGCGGACGGGAGGTCGAATCCATCGTTGACGGCACACACGCACAGGTCGAGCCGGGCCAGGATGTCGTCGGGCAGCGCGAGCGTTCCATCCTCAAGGATGTCCACCTCCACCCCCTTGAGCAGGCGAATGCCCTCCAGCCGGGCGTTGATCCGGTCGATCGCCTCGATCTGTTCCAGGAGCCGGCCGGCATCCAGCCCATGGTCGGTGATGGCGAGGTAATCGTACCCCCGCGCCCTGGCCGCGCGCGCCATCGCCTCCAGCCCATCGCGCCCCTCGCCCCAGTCACTGTGCGCATGCAGGTCACCCCGCAGGTCGGAGGGCTCAACGAGGACCGGCAGGCGGTGCTCCCTCGCCGCCTGGATCTCACCGCGATCCTCCCGCAACTCGGGCGGAATGAAAGGCAAGCCCACCGCAGCGAACACCTCCTCCTCGGTCCGTCCGCCCACGCGCTGCCCGTCGCGGAACACGCCGTATTCGTTGATCTTCAGCCCCCGCTTCACGGCCAGGGTGCGCACGGCGATGTTATGCGCCCGGGAACCGGTGAAGTAATGCAGCGCCGCACCGAAGCTCGCCGCGGGCACGACGCGCACATCCACCTGCAGTCCCGAACGAAGGCGCAGGCTGGCTCGCGTGCCCCCGCGCTCCAGAATCGCGTCAACCTCGGCATGGCCGCCGAGGCGCTGCATGATGGGGCTGCCACGCTGGACGACAACCAAGATATCGAGATCCCCCACGGTCTCCAGATGCCGGCGGAAGCTGCCCGCCACCACGGCCGACCTCACCCCATCGATGGCGCGGATGAAGCCGAGCAGACCCTCCGCCACCGGCTCGGCATCCGCCCAACGCCGCCTCTCCGCTGGACGGAGCGCGGCCAGTTCGGCGAGGATGGTGACCGTCATCTTCGGACCGAAGCCATGCAGGGCCTGCAGCCGCCCCGCCTCGGCGGCCGCGCGCAGCTTGTCCAGGCTGTCGATGCCAAGCTCGTGATACAGCGCATGCACGCGCTTCGGCCCCAGCCCGCGCACATGCAGCAGGTCGGCGAGATGCTCGGGCAGCTCGCACTTCAGACGATCCAACGCGGCGAGGCGGCCGGAGGCGACAAACTCGCCGATCTTCGCCGCAAGATCGTCTCCGATGCCCGGCAGCGCGGTCAGGTCCTCCCCTGCCGCAAGCATCTCGTCCACGCTCCTGGGCAAGGTCCGCAGCAGCCGCGCGGCGTTACGGTAGGCACGCACGCGGAAGGGATTGGCCGCCTCGATCTCGAGTAGATCAGCCATCTCGTCGAAGCGGTCGGCGATTTCCGCATTCATCTCCGGCATCCTCGGCCTCCATGTGCCAGGGCATCACCCACTTTGATATAGCATCTCCGCCCCCCAGCTCGCCCGCCTTGACACCCCTCTCCCCCGCAGGGCAATCTTTGGCACTCTCACTCCACGAGTGCCAAACCTCCGCGCAATGAGCCTACCGCCCCTCAACGAACGCGCCCAGCAGTTGCTGAAGGCCCTCATCGAGCGCTACATCAGCGAAGGCGTACCCGTGGGCTCGCGCACCCTCTCGCAGGCTACCCCTTTTTCCCTCAGCCCGGCCACCATCCGCAACGTGATGGCCGACCTGGAAATGATGGGGCTGATCCATGCGCCGCACACCTCCGCCGGGCGGGTGCCGACCATCCAGGGTTACCGCCTGTTCATCAACCAGCTGCTGACCATGCGCAACCTGGACGAGGCCCAGGTCGACTTCCTCAGTGGCGAACTGCGCCAGGCCAGCAGTTCGCGCCAGCAGTTGATCGAAACCGCCTCACAGCTGCTCTCCCACCTGACCCGCTATGCCGGCCTGGTCACCCTGCCCCGCCGCGAGCATGCGCGCCTGACCCAGATCGAATTCGTCCCGCTCTCCGGCCGGCGGGTCCTGGCGATCCTGGTGATGGACGACGGTGAGGTCCAGAACCGCGTCTTACCGGTCAGCCGCGACTATTCAAGCAGTGAGCTGCGCAAGTACAGCGCCCTGCTCTCCGAGCAGCTGGCGGGCCAGGAGGCCGCCCGGGTGCGCGAGGCCCTGCTGGCCGAGATGGACAAGGTACGCAGCGACCTCAACACCCTCATGCTGGAGGCGATCCAGCTCACCGAACAGGCACTCGATGCCGCCACCCCCGAACCCGACCTCGTCATCAGTGGCCAATCCAACCTGGTCGGGCTGGAGGACATGGGCAATCTTGCGCGCATGAAACGCCTGTTCGAAGCCTTCGAGACCAAGCGCGACATCCTCCACCTGCTCGATCAGTCTGAGCGTGCCGAGGGCGTGCAGATCTTTATCGGTGGCGAATCGGGCTATGATCCCTTCGAGGGCTGTAGCCTGATCACCGCGCCCTACCGCGAACAGGGCCGGGTGGTGGGCTACCTTGGCGTCATCGGCCCCACCCGCATGCCCTATGATCGGGTGATCCCCCTGGTGGACATCACCGCCCGCCTGCTGGGCGCGGCCATGAGTCCCGGTCTTGAAACCGAAGGCTGAAGCCCAAGATTTGTTTTCCACAATCCAACCATCCGCATCAGGAGACAGCGCGTGAGTCAGGACACCCAACCCACCCCGGAATCCCCCGAAGTGGAGCAAGCCACCGAACTGCTGCCGGACGACTCCATCCACGCCCTGCTGGAAGACGCGCGCAGCAAGGCCGACGAGCACTGGAACGAGGTGCTGCGCCTGCGCGCCGAGATGGACAACCTGCGCAAGCGCACCGAACGCGACATCGACAACGCGCGCAAATATGCCTTGGAGAAATTCGTCGAATCCCTGCTCGGTGTGGCCGACAGCCTGGATCTCGGCCTCAAGGCCTGCCAGGAGGCCACCGACATCGCCCCCCTGCAGCAGGGCACCGAGATGATGCACAGCCAGTTCTTCCAGACCCTGGAGCGCTTCGGCGTCAAGCCGATCGACCCGCTGGGCGAGCCCTTCAATCCGGACCTGCACCAGGCCATTGCCATGCAGCCGGCCGAGGGCGAATCCAACCGCGTCATCCAGGTGCTTCAGAAGGGCTACCAGCTGAACGAGCGCGTGCTGCGTCCGGCACTGGTGATCGTTTCCCAGTGACACGGCCTTGAAACGGCACTAAGTGCCCCCACCATCAAGCCAACCGAACAACCCGTAGGAGCGGCGCCCCGCCGCGATCAACCATTTCAAATCGCGGCTGGGGCGCCGCCCTCAGCAAAATCAACGAATTCTGTTAAGGAGCACTTCATCATGGGCAAGATCATCGGCATCGACCTTGGCACCACCAACTCCTGCGTCGCCATCATCGAAGGTGGCCAGCCCAAGGTCATCGAAAACAGCGAGGGCGCACGCACCACGCCCTCCGTGGTCGCGTTCACCAAGGACGGCGAGGTCATCGTCGGTCAGCCGGCCAAGCGCCAGGCGGTCACCAACCCGCAGAACACCCTGTACGCCGTCAAGCGCCTGATCGGCCGCCGCTTCGAGGAAGAGGCGGTGCAGAAGGACATCAAGCTGATGCCCTACAAGATCGTCCGTGCCGACAACGGCGACGCCTGGGTCGAGGTCAACGGCAAGAAGATGGCCCCGCCCGAGGTCTCCGCGCGCGTGCTGATGAAGATCAAGAAGGACGTGGAGGCCTACCTGGGCGAGCCGGTGACCGAGGCGGTTATCACCGTCCCGGCCTACTTCAACGACAGCCAGCGCCAGGCCACCAAGGATGCCGGCCGCATCGCGGGCCTCGAGGTCAAGCGCATCATCAACGAGCCGACCGCGGCCGCGCTGGCCTATGGCCTCGACAAGGCGCAATCCAAGGACATGAAGATCGCCGTGTATGACCTCGGCGGCGGCACCTTCGACATCTCCATCATCGAGATCGCCGACATCGACGGCGAGAAGCAGTTCGAGGTGCTCTCCACCAACGGCGACACCTTCCTCGGTGGCGAGGACTTCGACAACCGGCTGATCGACTACCTGGTCGACGAGTTCAAGAAGGAGCAGGGCATCGACCTGCGCAACGACCCGCTGGCCATGCAGCGCCTGAAGGAGGCAGCAGAGAAGGCGAAGATCGAGCTCTCCTCCACCGAGCAGACCGACGTCAACCTGCCGTACATCACCGCCGATGCCACAGGGCCCAAGCACCTGAACGTCAAGATCACCCGCGCCAAGCTCGAGGCCCTGGTGGATGACCTGATCCAGCGCACCATCGAGCCGTGCAAGGTCGCACTCAAGGATGCCGGCCTCACCGCCTCCCAGATCGACGAGGTGATCCTGGTCGGCGGTCAGACCCGCATGCCCAAGGTGCGCGAGGCAGTGAAGGCCTTCTTTGGCAAGGATCCGCGCAAAGACGTCAACCCGGACGAAGCGGTCGCCGTGGGCGCAGCCGTGCAGGGCGGTGTACTGACCGGCGAGCGCAAGGACGTACTGCTGCTCGACGTCACCCCGCTCTCCCTCGGCATCGAGACCATGGGCGGCGTGATGACCAAGCTGATCGAGAAGAACACCACCATCCCGACCAAGGCGAGTCAGGTGTTCTCCACCGCTGACGACAACCAGACCGCCGTCACCGTGCATGTGCTGCAGGGCGAGCGCGAGATGGCCTCAGGCAACAAGTCGCTGGGCCGTTTCGATTTGACTGACATCCCGCCGGCGCCGCGCGGCGTGCCGCAGATCGAGGTCACCTTCGACATCGACGCCAACGGCATCCTGCACGTGTCCGCCAAGGACAAGGGCACCGGCAAGGAGCAGTCCATCCGTATCACCGCCTCCAGCGGCCTGAGCGAGGACGAGATCCAGCGCATGGTGCAGGACGCCGAGGCGCACCGCGAGGAAGACCGCAAGCTGCGTGAACTGGTCGAGGCGCGCAACCAGGCCGACAGCCTGATCCACGCCACCGAGAAGTCCATCAAGGACCTCGGCGACAAGGTCGATGCCGGCGAGAAGAAGGCTGCGGAGGATGCCATCGCCGCGCTCAAGGAGGCGATGAAGGGCGACGACAAGGCCGCCATCGAGGCCAAGGCCGAGGAACTCGCCAAGGCCTCCGCCGCCATCGCCCAGAAGGCCTATGCTCAAGGCGCCGAGGCCCAGCCGGGTGCCCAGCAGACCAGCGGTGCCGGCAAGGCCGCGGACGACGTGGTTGATGCCGAGTTCGAGGAAGTGAAGGACACCAAGTAAGGCAACACCGCCCCTTCACGGGCCACAGGGAACACAGAGGACCTCTCTGTGGGCTCTGTGGCCTCATTGTTCAGGAAACATCATGGCCAAGAAAGACCTTTACGAAATCCTCGGCGTGGCGAAGAACGCCAGCGAGGACGAGCTCAAGAAGGCCTATCGCCGCCTGGCGATGAAATACCATCCGGACCGCAACCCGGACGACAAGGACGCTGAGGCCAAGTTCAAGGAAGCCAAGGAGGCCTACGAGATCCTCTCCGACGCGCAGAAGCGCGCGGCCTACGACCAGTTCGGCCACGCCGCCTTCGAGGCAGGCATGGGCGGCGGCGCGGGACCGGGTTATGGCGCAGGCTTCGGCGGGGCCAGCTTCTCCGACATCTTCGGCGACGTATTCGGCGACATCTTCGGCGGCGGCCGTGGCCGCGGCACCCGCGCCTATCGCGGCGCCGACCTGCAGTACAACCTCGAGATCAGTCTCGAGGAGGCGGTGGCGGGCACCACGGTCAAGATCCGCGTCCCCACCACCGAACCCTGCACCGTCTGCGGCGGCAGCGGCGCGAAGAAGGGCACCAAGCCCAAAACCTGTCCCACCTGCGGCGGTGCGGGCGCAGTGCGCATCCAGCAGGGCATCTTCGCCGTGCAGCAGACCTGCCCGACCTGCCACGGCCGCGGCGAGATCATCGAAGATCCCTGCCCAGAGTGTCGCGGCCAGGGCCGCGTGCAGACGCACAAGACCCTGTCGGTGAAGATCCCGCCCGGCGTGGACACGGGCGATCGCATCCGCCTCGGCGGCGAGGGTGAGCCGGGCGAGCACGGCGGCCCGGCGGGTGACCTGTTCGTGGTCATTCACGTCAAGCCGCACCCGATCTTCACCCGCCAGGACGCCGACCTGTATTGCGAGGTGCCGATCAGCTTCGCCACGGCCGCCCTCGGCGGCGAGGTGGAGGTGCCGACCCTCGGTGGCCGCGCCCGTCTGAAGATTCCGGCCGAGACACAGAGCGGCAAACTTTTCCGCCTGCGTGGCAAGGGTGTGGCCCCGGTCCGCGGCGGCGCACCGGGCGATTTGATCTGCAAGGTAAACGTCGAGACCCCGGTCAACCTGACCGAAGCGCAGAAGGACATGCTGAGGCGGTTCGACGAGTCGCTCGGCGGCGACCACCACCGTCCACAGGAGCAGTCCTGGATGGGGCGGGTGAAGAAATTCTTCGACGACATGCGCACCTGAGCGGGCACGGTCCCGCCCAATACGACAAGGCCCGGTATCCCAGACTGTTTCAAAAGGGCTGTCCTGCCCTTTTGAAACTCGCCTCGTCGCGGTACACGCCCGCGACGGGCTCCGAGAATCAATCACTTATCGTGATTGTTTCTCGCGCGAGCCGTCCATGGCTCGCCAATCCAGGCTGGGTCAAAGGCTTTTGACCCAGCCTGTATCCCCGGGCCTTTGCTTTGGTTGCCCACGGCTCATCCACGAGAGGGACGCGCCGGGGCAACGCACCTAACGCCATACCTCCGTCTGGCGCACACCCTCGATGGTGAGGAACAGCTCGGCCTCTGGCGCTGGGCCCGAGGCGGAAGCCGCTACGGTAGTCCTGGGAACCTCCTTGGGGACGTGGAGGGAACGGAATGGGGCCCTTCCCGGACGGGCGACCGCTACTTCTGCCGTACCCCCTCAACGGAGAGGAACAGTTCGACCTCGCGCGCAGCCGGCCCGAGGTCGTAGTCGATGCCGAAATCCTTCAGTACCAGCCGGGTCGTGCCTTCGAAGCCGCGCCGGTAACCGCCCCAGGGATCGGGGCCATGGCCGAGGGCGCGCGTCTCGATCGTCACCGGCCGGGTCACGCCGTGCAGGGTCAGGTCCCCCTCGAGCACACCCTTGCCGTCCGCCTGCTCGGTATAGCTGCGGCTGACGAAGCGGGCCTTGGGATACTTGCCGACATCGAGGAAATCAGCGCTGCGCAGGTGTTTGTCGCGCTCGGCGTGGTTGCTGTCGATGCTCGCGGTCTCGATACTCACCTCGACCTTGGACACCGCAGGATGCTGCGGGTCATAACTGAACTGCCCCTCGAACCTGTCGAAACGCCCCAGCAGCCGACTGAAACCCAGGTGGCTGATCTTGAACTGGATGAAAGCGTGGGCGTTCTTGGTGTCGATCACGTAGCGCTCGACCTCCGCCCAGGCTGCCCCCGCAGACAACGACAGTGTGCAGCCAAGCAGCAGGGATACCAACAGGCGTTGCTGTTTCATCGTCAGGCTCCTTATTCGCGGGAAGAAGAGCGTAGCGGCCTGAAGGTCATGCGCCGCAGGGTGTCATCGTGATCGAACACGTGGTGCTTGATGGCGGCCAGAGCATGCACCACCGCCAGCGCGATCAGCAGGTGGGCCAGAAACCCGTGTACCTCACCCGCCACGTCCGCCTGCTCCGGCAGGCCGCTGATCAGGGCCGGGACGTGGAACCAGCCGAACACGTCGATGGGCTGCCCCTCCGCCGAGGAGATCAGGTAGCCGCTGAGCGGCACCAAGACAAGCAGCAGGTAGAGCACGGCCTTCATCATCCGGGCAGACCACTGCTCGAAGGCCGAATAGGTCTCGAGCGGCACGGGCTGTACATCCACCCGGCGCCACAGCCAGCGGGCCAGGATCGCCGCGAACAACAGCATGCCCAGCCCCTTGTGAAGATCCATCGCGCGGTTGAACCAAGGATCCTGGTACCCGAGCTCATCCAGGTACAGCCCCAGGGCGTAAAGGACGACGACGCCCAGGGCAATGCCCCAGTGGAAGAGGATGGCTATGCTGCCGAAACGCTGGCGGGTGGAACGCAACATGCACCGGACTCACCGTTGAACAGGTAAGCAGAGCCTAGCAGAGGCCGACCTCATCCGCGCGCGATGGCGGCGTTGCGCCATGTCCGCCGACGACTCTGATCATAAGGAACATTGAGCCTTGCATACTGTCCTCAGTATGCTGTGCGCCTAAACCGACACATAGACTCAGGCATTCGATGAAACGTCTCCTGCCCTTTGCCATCCTTGCCCTGGCCATCGGTGGCTTCATGCTGCTCAAGGCAACACGGCCCGCCCCGCCCGCCATTACGGTGCAGGAGCGCGTGTGGCACATCGACACCCAGACCATCCAGCCCACGAGCTTGCGTCCCACCCTGACCCTCTACGGCCGCGTGGAGGCCCCTGATCGCGTGCGCGCTGCAAGCCCGGTCAGCGGCCGCGTGCTTGAGGTGTTGGTGCGCGATGGCGAGCGGGTGCGCGCCGGTCAGGTGCTGGCCCGCCTCGACCCGCGTGATCTGGAGCCGCGCCTGGCCCAGGCCCGCGCCGATGTGGAGCGCGAGAAGGTGCGCTACAGGAGCGACCAGGCCGCCCTGGCCCAGGAGCGCCGCCTGCTTGCCCTGGCCGAGGACGCCCTCCGCCGCGCCGAGCTGATCCAGGCACAAAAGCTCGGGTCGCAGGCCAGCACCGACCAGGCGCGCGAGCAGCTCTCGCGCGCCCAACTGGCCGTCACCCAGCGCGAACAGGCCCTGGCCGAGCACCCTGCCCGCCTCGCCCAGTTACAGTCGAAGCTGGCTGAAGCCGAGCGCGATGCCGCCCGCGGTGAGATCATCGCGCCCTTCGCCGCCCGCATCGGCAAGGTCGAGGCCGCCGCCGGCGACCAGGTGCAGCCCAACCAGACCCTGCTGACCCTCTACCCATCGGATGCCATCTACCTGCGCGCCAAGGTCCCTGCCCACCTGTCGGAAGAACTTCGCGCAGCACTCCAGCGCGGCGAGGAGCTGACTGCCCGTGCCGATTTCGGCGGCAAGCCCCTGCGCGCACGCCTCGAACGCCTTTCCGGAGAGGCCGATGCGCGCGGGGTGGACGCCCTGCTCAAGCTGGACGATCCCACCGGCGTGCCGATTGGCGCCTTCGTCAACGCCCAGCTTGAACGCCCGCTGGCCCCCGATGCCGTGGCCCTGCCTTTCTCCGCCCTGCATGGCGGCGATCGCATCTACCTAGTCAAGGACGGACGCCTCAAGGGCGTGACCGTTCAACGCATCGGCGAGCTGCGCATCAACGGTGAGGCGCGTCTCTTGGTGCATGCGGAGGCGCTCAGACCGGGGGATGTGGTGATGATCACCCACCTGCCCCACGCCATCGACGGGCTGGCCGTCACGCCGATCCAGCGCGCATCATGAACAGCGTCCTCGGTGTCTTCGTCCGCCACAAGGTGGCGGCCAATGTGATGATGCTGGTCGCCTTCCTGGTGGGGCTGCTCGCGCTCAACCGGATGAACGTGCAGTTCTTCCCCACCTTCGCGCTGGACGTGATCAGCGTGCGTGTGGTGTGGACGGGCGCCTCGGCGGAGGACGTCGAGAATGGCATCACCACCCCACTCGAAGAGCGGCTCAAGACGGTGGATGGCCTGAAGAAGATGGCCTCCACCTCCGCCCAGGGCATCGCCAGCATCACCCTGGAGCTGGTGGAGGGCACCGACCCCCTGCTCGCCCTTGACCAGGTGCGCCAGCGGGTGGACGAGTTCCGCAACCTGCCCAAGGACGCCGAAACGCCGCAGATCAGCCGCGTCTCGCGCTACGAGCCCATTGCCCGCCTCCTGGTGCGCGGCCCAAGCATCGAGGAACTCCGCCCCTGGGTGCGCAAGTTCGAGCGGGAACTGTTGGCCCGCGGCATCGACCGGGTGGACATCACCGGCCTGCCGCAGGAGCGCATCGCCATCGAGGTTCCCTCTGCGGCGCTGGAAACGCTTGGCCTGTCGCTGGTGGATGTGGGCGAGCGCGTCAACCAACTGGCCCGCGATGTGCCCGCGGGCATTGCCGGAAACCAGGACGGGGCACGCGAGGTGCGCGGACTGGAACAGCGCCGCGACGCCCTCGCCTTCGAGAGCCTGCCGATGGTCAGCGATGAAAGTGGTCTGGTGCGGCTCGGGGACGTCGCCACCATCCAGCGTGAGGCCCGCCCGGCCAGCCTGGATCTATCGGAAAAGGGCGAGGCCGTGGTCGAACTGCTGTTGCAGCGGGCCGAGTCCGGCCATTCGCTCAAGGCCGCGCGCATCTTCGACGACTGGCTCAAGGCCACCCGCCCCCTCCTGCCGCCCAGCCTCAAGCTTGAGGTCTACGACCAGCAGTGGGAACTGATCCGCGACCGCATCAACCTGCTGCTCTCCAATGGCCTCTCGGGGCTTTTGCTCGTGCTGGCCATTCTCTACCTGTTCCTGCCCGGACGCGTGGCCTTCTGGGTAGGCGTGGGCATCCCCACGGCCTTCCTCGCCACCCTGGGGCTGCTCATGCTGTTCGGCGGCACCATCAACATGATCAGCCTGTTCGCCCTGATCATGGCGCTCGGCATCATCGTTGACGACGCCATCGTGGTGGGCGAGGACGCGGACACCCACCGCAAGATGGGCGAATCGCCCGAACAGGCCGCCCTCGGCGGCGCCCGGCGCATGTTCTGGCCGGTCACCGCCTCCTCCCTCACCACCGTGGCTGCCTTCCTGCCGCTGATGCTGGTGGGCGGGGTGATGGGCAACATCCTGTTCGACATCCCCTTCGTGATGGTCATGGTCATCATGGCCTCGCTGCTGGAGAGCTTCTTCATCCTGCCCGCCCATCTGAAAACGGCCTTTGCCCACGAGGCCAGGCAGAAGTCTTCGCGCCTGCGCGAGCGCCTGGATCTGGCCTTCGAGCATTTCCGTGAGCGACGCTTCCGCCCCCTGGTGAGGCTGGCGCTCGAGCGGCGCGGCAGCACCGTGGCCCTCACCCTGGGCACGATGATCCTCGCCATCGGCCTGCTGGCCGGTGGACGCATCCCATTCGTCTTCTTTCCCGCCCCGGAGTCGCAGGTGCTCTACGCCAACGCGACCTTCGTGGCAGGCACCCCGCGCGCGCAGACCGAGGCCTTCCTGCGCGAGCTGGAGCGCAGCCTGCGCGAGACCGAGCAGCAGCTCGGCGGCCGGCTGGTGCAGATCGCTGTGACCCGGCTTGGCAGCACGGTGGCGGCGGCAGGCACGGGAGCCTCGGCGACGGGCGATCAGCTCGGCTCGATGATCGTCGAGATGGTCCCCTCCGAGCAGCGCGAGGTGCGCAACGAGACCTTCCTCAACGCCTGGCGTGCCAACATCCGCATGCCCGCAGGGCTCGAGAGCCTCACCCTCACCTCGCGCCAGTCCGGCCCACCAGGGCGCGATTTGACCATCCGCCTGACCGGCGATGATGCCAACACCCTCAAGAACGCCGCCCTGGAGCTCGCGGAGACCCTCAAGGCCATCCCCGGCGTGACCGACACCGTGGATGACATGCCCTTCGGCCGCGAACAGCTCGTCTACCGCCTCACCCCCGCCGGCGAGGCCCTGGGGCTGACCACCGAAAGCCTCGGCCGCCAGCTGCGCGCCGCCTTCGACGGCCACCTCGCGCAACTGGTGCAGGTCGGCCAGGACGAGCTGGAGGTTCGGGTGCTGCTGCCGCGTGACGAGCGCGAGCGGCTGGACGTCTTGGAGCGCATGACCATCCGCCTCCCGAACGGCCCCCATGCCGGACAGTTCGTCCCGCTCGCCACCGTCGCCGCGTGGGAATCGCGGCGTGGCTTCGAGGCCCTGCGCCACGCCGAAGGGAGGCTCGCAGTCGAAGTCTCCGGTGAGGTAGACAAGCACCAGAACAATGCCAACGCCATCATCGCCGAGCTGAAAAAGGAGGTCCTGCCACGGCTCGCCGAGCGCTACGGCCTCGAATACAGCTTCGAGGGCCGCGCCGCCGACCAGCGCGAAACCATGGCCGACATGCGCAATGGCCTGATCTTGGGCCTTGCCCTGATCTACCTGATCCTAGTCTGGGTGTTTGGCTCCTGGGGCTGGCCGCTGGTGGTCATGACCGCCATTCCCCTGGGGCTTGCCGGCGCCATCTTCGGCCACTGGGTGATGGGCATCGACCTGACCATCCTCTCCATGTTCGGCCTGTTCGGCCTCTCCGGCATCGTGGTCAACAACGCCATCATCCTGGTCAGCCTCTACAGCGAGCTGCGCGCCAAGGGCATGGACCTGCACGATGCCCTGATCGAAGCCGCCTGCGGCCGCCTGCGTGCGGTACTGCTCACCTCACTCACCACCATCGGCGGCCTCACCCCGCTCTTGTTCGAAACCTCCCTGCAAGCCCAGTTCCTGATCCCGATGGCGACCTCCATCGCCTTCGGCCTGGGCTTTGCCACCCTGCTGGTGCTGTTCTTCATCCCCGCGCTGCTGTACATGCTGGAGAGCTTGAAGGCGCGACTTGGAATTGGAAGGGGGGAAGGTACCGAGCAAGTGGCTTGATTCAGTACCGAGCTTGTAGCAGGATTACAGTCGATCGCGCAGTTCCTCACTCCTCAAGGAAACAAAGCCATGGAAGGCAAGCAACAAACCTCTTCAAATCAACCAACGCTGCATCACATCTCATGCAGTGTTTCCTCATCCTGTCCGCCCATAACAACCAAATAGTTCAACCAACGACGAAGGGAGTCACAGAAAATGACAACGTCACAGGCAGTCTCAGCCAAACAAGGAACTGGAATGGTTGCAGGAATCATTGCCTGCGCCCTGGCAGTTCTTGGTATTCTTTTCTTTGGCATCGTCTTCGTTCCATTGGCGGCAATTGTTGCGGTATTTGGAACAATCATCGCAATAAAGAATAAGAATCTTGCCGGGATTGGAGTTAACGCCCTGGCTTGGGCTTTGACCATCATCGGCCTAGCCACCTCCCCCCTCCTTCTAGCAACGATCGGCTTTGCTGCATCCAACTAAAACGGAAGTTGTGTTACTGACACAGATTGCCAATCAGCGCCCCCCTAACTTGACAATTAAGGCACAAGCAATCGCAAATTCAAATTCAAGAATCCATCAATATGAGAATTCTTATCTACAAAAGAACTCATATTGGCGACCCCAACTATCGTCGCCAATTTGGTCATGCAGGGTGCATGGGTCGTGTACGAGGTTTTACATTTGATGCTGTCATTGGAGTGGGTGGAGTAGGCAGCTGGCCTACACAACAAGGGATTGCCGGAAAAATCAACTGGGTTGGACGTCGCCCTAGGAAATCACAGAACCCTATTGATTCAAGAGGTCCATTGGCGTCGTTCACCCCGAATAACTTTCGACTTTTTGAACATCGCGGTCCACTTCTGGCCGATGAAGCGCCTCTTCTAGCAAAAAGAATTTTCGGCAACACCAAAACACGATTTCTGCTTCGGTCGCTCACCCTTGCCGAGAAGAGAGAGGCACAAAGACTGATCAGGAGAATCCTCGACCTTCGTGAGTTCGACCATCTTCAGTTAACCAGGCAAGACATAGACAAACGTATCACCATATGTCGAAAGCCTTTCCGGGCGCGTTACGAAACAGCACCACGTATCGTAGCGACGCACAATCCGACATTACACCGAACCTGCACAAAAACCTGCGCCGCCCATAGGTCGAGTTAAAAAACTATACGATTGAGGCAGAGCCTGGTGCAAAGATACCACCACCCAGCCCGCTCCCCATAACTGGGCCTGTCTTTACCGGAATAATATGCGGCCATAAGACCGAACATTCACCGATCTCCCTCTTCTCAGAGGAAACTCGACGCCCCAACCTCCCCACCAAAAAGACGCCCCGAGGTTTCCCCCGGGGCGTGTCGTTTTTGGTGCGTCTTGCAGCTTAGTGGTTGCTGCTGCCCAACCGATCCATCAGCGCGTAGGCGAGGCCGGAGACGACGAAGGTGACGTGCAGGCCGATCATCCAGGCCAGGTGACGGTCGGAATAATGGTCAACGTGCATGAACGCCTTCAGCAGCTCGATCCCGGAGATGGCGACGATGGACGCGATCACCTTGATCTTGAGGTCGGAGAAGCCGATGTGGCCCATCCAATCGGGACGGTCCTCGTGGTCTTCCAGGTCCATCTTGGAAACGAAGTTTTCGTAGCCGCTGAAGATGATGATGATGAGCAGGTTCATGATCAGAGCCACGTCCACCAGGGTCAGCACCCCGACGATCAGTTCCCCGCCACTGGCGCTGCCGATGTTCGCGATCATGCCGAACAGTTCCTTGCCGAACTTGAACAGCAGCAGGGCCATGGCCACCACCAGGCCAAAGTAGATCGGCGCCATCAGCCAGCGGCTGCCGAATAGGCTCTCTTCCAGGAACTTCTCCATGCGCTTCATGGGTTGTCATGACCTCCGATAAAAAGGATTGATAGTCTAACCCGACATCCATGAAAGCCTGGCGACAGGCGGCCCATGAGTCCATGGAAAAGGCATGGTTTGCGCCAGCAAGCGTGGCCAGGATTAAGAATCACAACCCGGAACCTGGGGTTTTCACCCCGCCTCATCCGGCGCAAGGCGTTGCGCTATGGCGCCTTGCATCGGGTCAAGCCTGCTTGAAACGGGCAGGTCGATGATCACCCGCAGCCCCCCTTCCGGCCGGTTGACCGCCTGGATCGCCCCGCCGTGCGCCTCGATCGCCCGGCGGGCGATGGCAAGGCCGAGGCCGTAGCCGTTGCCTTCCTGTTCGTGGGCACCGCGGCGGAAGGGCTTGAAGATGGCGGCCAGTTCAGCCTCGGGGACGCCGGGGCCGTGGTCGTCGACGGTGAGGACGAGTCCGCGCCCACCCGCTCGCAGGGCGACCTCGACCGCGCCGCCTTCCGGGGTGTGGTGCAGGGCGTTGCGGATGACGTTCTCGATGGCACGGTGCAGCAGTTCGGCCTGTCCGTGCAGCCGGTCCCGGCCTTCCGCTTCGTTGACCATCCCGATCCGGCGCCTCTGGACCTCGGCCTCGAAGCAGGCGTCTTCCACGACACCGGCCAACAGGTCGCCGAGATCGATCTCCTCCCGGCCGCCCTGCACCATGCCCGACTCCAGCCGCGCCAGGGTCAGTACCTCCCCCACCAGCTGGTCGAGGCGCTGGGATTCGCGCTCGATGCGCTCCAGGTACTGATCCAGCTTGGCCGGCTGCTGGCGCGCAAGACCCACGGCCACCTGCAGGCGGGCGAGCGGCGAGCGCAGCTCGTGCGAGACGTCGTGCAGCAGGCGCTTCTGCGCCCCGACCAGGGCCTCGATCTGACCGGCCATGCGGTCGAAGTCCGCGCCCAGGTCACTGATCTCGTCGCGGCGACGGCCCATGAGCGGATGCACGCGGGTTTCCAGTCGCCCCTCCTCGATCTGTCGCAGCGCCCAACTCAGGTTGCGGATGGGGCGGGAGAGGTACCAGGCCAGCAGGGCGCTGAAGGCCAGGCTTCCAAGCAGCCCGCCGAGCAGCAGGAAGGCGAACGGAGGGGGTTGTGGGGGGCGGTGACGGTGCGGGACGGCCCCCTCGCGGGCGAGGACGAACAGCAGGTACTGGCTGCCGTCGCTGGCCGCCACCCGCCGGGCCATGCGGGGACGGACATCGCTTTGCACCAGCTCGCGCGCCCCCGCCAGGGCCTCGGGGCCAAACGGGCGGCCCAGCAGTTCACGCCCGGAGTCGTCCACCGCCAGCACTGGCACGCCGCGCTCGTCACGCCATTCCTCCAGCAGGCTGCGCAGAGCATCCACCCCACCGTGGCGCAGGGTCAGCGCCGCGGTGTGCACCAGCAGGGCGTCGCGCGGGCCCGTGGCGAGGCTTGCCGCTGCCTGCCCCTGGGCGCGTTGGTGCAACCAGACGGTGGTACCGACCACCGCCCCCGCCAGCAGCAAGGCGAGCCAGAAGGCGAGGAGGAACTTCCAAAACAGGCGGCCCATGGGGTTCACTCCCGAATCAGCTGGTAACCCTGGCCGCGCACGGTCTGGATGCAGGAGCGCCCGTCGGAGAGGGTGCCGAGCTTGTGGCGCAGGCTACTCATGTGCACATCGATGCTGCGGTCGAAGCGCGCCAACGGACGGCCAAGCCCCTGCTCGGACAGCTCGGCCTTGCTCACCACGCGCCCGGCGTGGCGCGCCAGCACCTCGAGCAGGTTGAATTCGGTGCCGGTCAGCTCGACCGGCTCGCCATGCCACGTGGCCTGGCGCCTTTCCGGCCACAGGCTGAGGGCGCCCACGATCAGCGAGCCGCCCGGGGCCAAGGGCTGGCTGCGGCGCAGGATGGCGCGGATGCGGGCAACCAGTTCGCGCGGGGTGCAGGGCTTGGGCACGTAGTCGTCTGCCCCCAGCTCCAGACCGACGATGCGGTCCACGTCGTCGCCACGGGCGGTGAGCATCAGCACGGGGATGCGGCTTTTCTCACGGATGGCACGCAGGGCGTCGATGCCGTTGAGACCGGGCATCATCACGTCCAGCACCACGAGGTCGAACGCGCCGGCCAGGGCCTCGCGCACGCCATCCTCACCGTTGTGCGCAACACCCACGGCAAAGCCCTCCTGGGCGAGGTATTCGCGCAGCAGGCCGGTCAGTTCGGTGTCGTCGTCGACCAAGAGGATGGAGGTTTTTGTCGTCATCTTCGTGAACAGGTCGGGGCCTCAGGGAGGGGATGGGACACGCCTTGGGATGGAGTCGATCATAGGGTGAACGCATCATGATTCACCCCCATTCAATGCCGTCTTTACCCAACTTTACACACCGGCAACGCCATTTAACGGTCGCCACCCCCAGACTTGCTCTCAGCGGGGCACACCCGCCCCGACACACAAGACGAGGTATCGCACCATGAAAACGTCCATCCTCAAGAAGAGCCTGCTCGTTGCCGCCCTGGCCCTGCCGCTGACCGCCTTGGCCCTGCCCGGCGACGGTCTCTGTGATGGCCAGCGCCACCACCACGCCCCAATGCACGGCAAGGGACACCACGACCATGGCCTACGCCATGTGCTGCACGACCTCGACCTGAACGACGCCCAGCGCGACCAGATCCGCACGATCATGCAGGAGAACCGTCCTAAGATGCGAGAACTGGCAATGAAAATGCGCGAAAATCGCCTGGCCATGCGCCAGCTTGCTGCCGCCGACAACGTGGACGAGACCCGGCTGCAGGAGCTGATTGCCCAGACCGCCCAGACCATGGGAGAGATGGCGGCACAGCGCGTGCGCATGCAGCACGCGATCCTCGCCGTGCTCACCCCGGAGCAGCGCGAGGCCGCCCGGGCGAAGATGCAGTAACACGGGGCACGCCCGCCTCATCCGGGCGCAGACCAGGCACCCGCTCACGGAACCTGAGGAGGGTCGGAAACGGCCCCCCTGACCGCAGCGGTCGGACTCACGTACACTCATCACCATGGACCGCCCGGAAGACGGCTCCCCGAGGTCATGATGAGAACACCATCCCCTCTCTGGATGATTACCGCTTTCGCTGCCCTCTCCGGCTGCGCCGTGGTCGGCCCCGACTATGCCCAGCCCGGGCTGCAGGCGCCTGCGCAGTGGCGCGGCCTGCCGCAAGGCGTGGCGACGGACGCCCCCGCCGATCCGCAACACCTCGCACAATGGTGGGAGCAGCTGCAGGAGCCGCTGCTCTCCGGGCTGATTCGCGATGCGCTCGCGCGCAACCTCGACCTGCGCACCGCGCAGGCGCGCCTGCGCGAGTCACGGGCGCGCGCCGAGCTGGCTGCGGCCGGCCTCTCCCCCACGCTGAATGCCTCGGCATCCGCGCGGCGAGGTGAGTCGAGCGCCGAGACGGGGCTTGGCACCACGCGCAACAGCTTCAGCGCGGGGTTCGACGCACGCTGGGAGGCCGACATCTTCGGCGGCACCCGCCGCGGCATCGAGGCAGCCCAGGCGGATCTTGCGGCCAGCGAGGCGCGCCTGCACGCCACCCAGGTCAGCCTGGTGGCCGAGGTGGCGCGACTGTATGTCGACCTGCGCGCCGCCCAGGAGCGCCTGCGCATCGCCCACGACAACCTCGCCAGCCAGAGCGAAACCCTGCGTCTGACCGAGTGGCGCGCGCAGGCGGGACTGTCCAGCACCCTTGAGGTCGAGCAGGCCCGCGCCAGCCGCGAGCAGACCCGCGCCCAGATCCCGCTGCTTGAATCCAGCCTCAACGCCGCGAAGAACCGCCTGGCCATCCTACTGGGCGAGCAGCCCGGCGCGCTGCACGACCGGCTGGCCGCCCCCGGCCCCATTCCAGCCGCCCCCGCGCCGCTCGCCATCGGCATCCCCGCCGACACCCTGCGCCAACGCCCGGACGTGCGCGCCGCCGAGCGTCAGCTTGCCGCCGAGACCGCGCGCATTGGCCAGGCCGAGGCCGCCCGCTGGCCCACCCTCTCCCTGAGCGGATCGATCGGGCTGGATGCGCTGACCCTCGATGGGCTGACCAGCGGCGGGGCACTCGCCCGCTCCGCGCTGGCCAGTCTCGCCGCGCCGATCTTCGACGGCGGCCGCCTGCGCCGTCAGGTGGAGATCCAGCTTGCGGTGCGCGACCGGACAGGCATCGCGCTCGAACAGGCCGTGCTGACCGCCCTGGAAGACGTGGAGAACGCCCTGATCGCCCTCGCCCGTGGCCGCGAGCGGGAAGTGGCGCTGGCGGAGGCCACCCGCGCTGCCCGTGCCGCAGCGGACCTCGCCCGCCAGCGCTACGCCAGTGGCATCATCGACTTCCAGACCGTGCTGACCACCGAGCGCAGCGTATTGTCACTCGAGGACAGCCTGGCCTCGGCGCGGGCCGAAACCACCCAGGCCCTGATCCAGTTGTACAAGGCCCTCGGCGGCGGCTGGTCCCCCGCATGAGAGGGCCAGGCCCGGTGATGAATGATGATGCTGCAAGGATCAATGCATGACTAATCCGACGCCCTCCCCCGACATTCAGCAGGTTCTGGGCCTGCAGAAGCCCCGCCAGCCGATGAGAACAGGCATCGTCATCATCCTTGTCCTGCTCCTGCTGGCCGCTGGAATCGCCTGGCTGGTGCTGCACCCGACGCAGGAATCCTCGGCGACGAACTACAGCACCACCCCGGCCGAGATGGGCCATCTCGTGGTCACGGTCTCCGCCACGGGCAATCTGCATCCGACCAACCAGGTGGACGTGGGCAGCGAGCTCTCGGGCACCATCCAGACGGTGCTGGTGCATGAGAACGACCGGGTGAGCAAAGGGCAGATCCTGGCCTGGCTGGACCCGAGCCGCCTGAAGGATCAGGTCGCCCTGTCCAGGGCGGCCCTCGCCTCGGCCGAGGCCCAGGTGCTGCAGACGAAGGCGACCGAGGACGAGGCCCGCGCCAACCTCAGCCGCCTGCGCGAGGTGGCCCGTCTCTCCGGTGGCAAGGTGCCCTCGAAGGCTGAACTGGACAATGCCGAGGCTGCCCTTGCCCGGGCACGCGCCAGCGTGGCGGCCGCCCACGCGGCCGTCGAGCAGGCCAGGGCGACGCTCAACTCGAACGAGACCAATCTGGCCAAGTCGGTCATCCGTTCACCCATCGACGGGGTGGTGCTGGCACGCAAGGTGGAGCCCGGCCAGACCGTGGCAGCCTCCCTCCAAGCCCCTGTGCTGTTCGTCCTGGCCGAGGACCTTGCCCGCATGGAGCTCCAGGTGGACGTGGACGAGGCCGACGTCGGCGAGGTCCGTGCGGGCCAGCAGGCCCGCTTCACGGTGGATGCCTACCGCAACCGCAGTTATCCCGCCACGGTGGTGCGGGTGAACTTCGGCTCGCAGGTCAAGGATGGCGTGGTGTCTTACCTGACCATCCTGCAGGTGGACAATGACGACCTGAGCCTGCGGCCCGGCATGACAGCCACGGCCGAGATCACCACCACCGCGCTGGAGAACGTGCTGCTGGTGCCCAACGCGGCCTTGCGCTTCAGCCCCGCGGCGGCCCCTGCCGCACCCAAGCCGGGCCTGCTCAGCGCCCTGGTCCCCCGTCCGTCGCGCAGCACCTCCTCGCGCGGCAGCGGCCAGGCTGCACGCAATGGCAAGCAACAGGTCTGGGTCGTGCATGACGGACGGCCGGTGCCTGTGGAGGTTCAGACCGGCGCGACCGACGGGCGCATGACCCAGATCACCGGCGGCGGGCTCAAGCCCGGGATGGAGGTCATCACCGAAGCCTTGGCCACGAAGAAATGACTGCGACCCCACCCCCTGGAGAACCGCTGATCGCCCTGC
The DNA here is from genome assembly GCF_039822285.1 of Thiofaba sp. EF100. NCBI lineage: Bacteria > Pseudomonadati > Pseudomonadota > Gammaproteobacteria > Chromatiales > Halothiobacillaceae > Thiofaba > Thiofaba sp. EF100. The sequence goes on from NZ_JBAJEY010000001.1 coordinate 422,269, forward strand.
GCGGGGTCACCAAGACCTACGGCCAGGGACAGGCCGCCTTCCAAGCCCTGCGCGGGGTCGATCTTTCCATTGAAGCGGGTGAGTTCGTCGCCATCATGGGACCGAGCGGTTCGGGCAAATCGACCACCATGAACATCATGGGCTGCCTGGACGTGCCCAGCGGCGGCAGCTACCTGTTCCGCAACATCCCCGTGGAGCGGCTGGACCGCAACCAGCGCGCCCTGCTGCGGCGCCACTACCTCGGCTTTGTGTTCCAGGGCTTCAACCTGCTGGCTCGTACCTCGGCGCAGGAGAACGTGGAACTGCCCCTCCTCTATCGTGGCGAGAGCGCCGCATCGCGTCACGCCCTCGCCCGCGAGGCGCTCGCCTCGGTGGGGCTTGCGGGCGTTGGCCACCACACCCCCGCCGAGCTGTCCGGCGGCCAGCAGCAGCGGGTCGCCATCGCCCGCGCCATCGTCACCCGACCGGCCGTACTGCTGGCCGACGAGCCCACCGGCAACCTCGACACCCACACCAGCCGCGAGATCATGGAACTGCTCACCGGGCTCAACCGCGATAGGGGCATCACCGTGCTGATGGTGACCCACGAGCCGGAGATGGCGGCATACGCCCATCGCGTCATCCATTTCCGCGACGGCAGGGTCGCCAGCGACGAGCGCAACGGAGGGACCGGCTGATGCTGTGGAACACCCTGCTGCTTGCGCTGCGCTCGATCCGGCGCAACCTGATGCGATCCTTCCTGACCATCCTCGGCATCGTCATCGGCGTCGCCGCGGTCATCACCATGGTGACCCTCGGCAATGGCGCCACGCAAGCCATCGCCGACCAGGTCGCAAGCCTTGGCAGCAATCTCCTGATCGTGCGCCCGGGACAGCGTCTCGGCCCCGGCAGCGACACCGCCGGTGCACCCAACTTCAGGCTGGCGGATGCCGAGGCCATCGCCGAGCAGATCAGCGCGGTACAGGCCGTGGCCCCCACCGTCAGCCGGGGGGTCACCGTGGTCTACGGGGCCAGGAACTGGTCCACGCCCATCACCGGCAGCACCAACGCCTGGTTCCAGACCGGCAAGTGGACCCTGGCCAGCGGCCGCCCGTTCAATGAGGCGGAAGAGCGCGGCGGCAAGGCTGTGTGCGTGATCGGCGAGACGGTGCGGCGCGAGCTGTTCGGCGAGCAAAGCCCCGTGGGGCAAAACCTGCGGGTGAAGAATTTCTCCTGCGAGGTGATCGGGCTGCTGGTGAGCAAGGGCCAGTCGGCCTTCGGCTCGGACCAGGATGATGTGGTGGTCATGCCCCTGCGCACCGTGCAGCGGCGGCTGACCGGCACGCAAGACATCACCGGCCTGCGCATCTCGGTGAGGGAAGGCGCATCGATCGACCAGGCCAAGAAACAGGTCGTGCTGCTGTTGCGCGAACGACGCGGGATCACGCCGAATGAGGATGACAATTTCAGCGTGCTCGACACCCGTCAGATCACCGAGACCCTCTCCGGCACGACGCGCGTCATGACCACCCTGCTCGGCGCGGTGGCGGCGGTCAGCCTGCTGGTCGGCGGCATCGGCATCATGAACATCATGCTGGTGTCGGTCACCGAGCGCACGCGCGAGATCGGTATCCGCCTGGCCATCGGCGCGCTGGAGCGCGAGGTGCTCTTGCAGTTCCTGATCGAGGCGGTGGTGCTGTCCTCGCTCGGCGGACTGGTCGGCATCCTGCTCGCCACCGGGGCATCGATCGGGCTCGCCCAGCTGATGAAGGTGCCCTACATCTTCAACCTCGGCATCAACCTGCTCGCCTTTCTGTTCTCAGCCGCCATCGGCGTGATCTTCGGCTTCTTCCCCGCCCGCCGTGCGGCCAGGCTGGATCCGATCGAGGCCTTGCGGCACGAATGAACACGCCTCGGCTCACAACGCATTCGGGCACGGCTCGCCACGCTCGAGGCGGGCAAGGTTGCCCAGCGTCGTTTCGGCGATCGCCGTGAGGGCCTCGCGGGTGAAAAATCCCTGATGGGAGGTGACGAGTACGTTGGGGAAGGTCAACAGGCGCTCGAGCAGGTCGTCCTGGATGATCTCGTTGGAGTGATCCTCGAAGAAGAGATGCTCTTCCTGTTCGTACACATCCAACCCCAGAGCGCCGATGTGACCGTTCTTGAGACCGGCGATGATGGCCTGCGTATCGATCAATGCCCCGCGTCCGGTATTGATCAGCATCACCCCGCGCTTCATGCGCGGGATGCTGTGCACATCGATCATGTGGCGTGTCTCCGGCGTCAGCGGGCAGTGCAGGCTGATGATGTCGCTCTCGGCGAGCAGGGTGTCGCGGTCGACATAACGCATGCCAAGCGCAAGGCAGTCCGGGTTTTCCTGCAGGTCTGCCCCGAGCAGCACGCAGCCGAAACCATGGAGGATACGGGCCAGCACCGCGCCGATGCGCCCGGTGCCGACGATGCCGACCGTCTTGCCGTGCATGTCGAAGCCGAGCAGGCCGTTGAGGGCGAAATTCCCCTCCCGCACGCGGTTGTAGGCGCGGTGGGTGTGGCGGTTGAGGGTCAGCATCAGCGCAACGGCATGCTCCGCCACCGCATGGGGCGAATAGGCCGGCACACGCACCACCTGGATGCCGAGCGCCCGCGCCGCGGCAAGGTCGACGTTGTTGAAGCCCGCACAGCGCAGGGCCACCACCCGTACCCCCTCCCCCACGAGGCAACGCAACAGGTGCTCGTCCAGTTGGTCGTGGACGAACACGCAGACGGCCTCGAACCCTTCTGCCAGGCCGCAGGTCTGCGGGGTCAGGGCAGCCTCGAAGAACTCCAGCTGATGGCCATGCGCGGCATTCGCGCTGATCAGGCTGTCGCGGTCGTAGGGTTTGCTGCTGAAGACGGCAACGCGCATGGGACAAGGCTCCAGTCGATGCATGCGGAAAAGCTTGCCTTAGCTTAACGCGGCTTGCGTGACGCCGTCGTGATGCAGTGCTTCAGGCCGTGAGCAGGGTGATCGTCGCCTCGGCGGTGACCTTGTCGATGCGGATGAGAACCTCGCTGTACTCCGGCAGGTCGCTCAGGGGGGTGGGATCATCCACGCAGGCGCAACCGGCAATGATGCTGGTATAGAACAGGCCAGCCTTCACCTCGATGGCGTCAAACGTCTCGGACGTGGAAATGACACGCACCTGGAGGTTTTCGCCACTGGTGAAGTTGCCATGGGCGAGCCCCTGCTGCAGGGGCAGGTGCTCGACCCCGAGCTGCCGGACCTCGTCCTTCAGGACATCGTTGAAGGCGGGCGTTCCCCAGGCCGCCAGGGCCTTGCTCAGTTGGGGCATGTCACATTCTCCTTCTTCCGGTACGGCCGGAACGTCAGACCGGAGGCTCCTGCCTGGGTTGATCGGCGTCCTGCCGGCTCCATATCGCATAGCACTCGAGGCCGCAGAAATACATGACGTATTCGACCGCCTCCACGTTTTTGGACTCGGAGGCGGGAATCTCCTTGAGGCATACCTCGCACTTCACCATCTCCGGATCGACCGAGCTTCTTGGATAGAGCATGGCTGTGCTCCTGCTTCGGATCGAACGGGTTGCAAGGCCGTCCTGGCAGCCGCTTGACCATCTCCCTGTCGGAGCGCCCGGCGTTCGAACCCGGGCGGCATGATGCGCGATGCGGGCGGTAGAGGGGGCATCGGCCCGCACTACGGAGGGGCATGGGACCTACCCCTGTCATTCATCAGTATAGGAGGTGGAAGGCCCTGCTGCGCCCCCTGATCCGACTTGCCCCAGGGCAATTGCATGAACCTATTTCATCGGTCTGGACGCTCGCGTAGGAGCGGCGCCCTCGCCGCGATAGGTCAGCCCTGAACGGGCTATCGGCCCGAGGACGGGCCTCCTACAGCCAACGAGAGCAAGGATGCCCCCTCGCACGCTGGATTTTCAACTTGTGCGATCGCTCCACGCCTTCATGCGATTGCCCTGCGGCTTGCCCATTCAGGGGGCATCCGCTAAGACATGAGAGTGAATCCCTCCGAGGATGAAGCCATGAAACGGGAACTGCCCCTGGCCGACGTCTACACCGTACTCGAGCCCGGCCCAGTCGTGCTGCTCAGCACCTCACGCCAAGGCGTGGCGAACGTGATGACCATGTCCTGGCACGTGATGATGGAGTTCGAGCCGCCGCTGGTGGGCTGCGTCGTCAGCGAAACCAGCCACTCCTTTGCCGCGCTCGAGGAGACCGGTGAATGCGTGCTGAACGTGCCGACGGTGGAGCTGGCCGACAAGGTGGTGTCCTGCGGCAATGCCTCCGGCCGCACGGTGGACAAGTTCAAGGCCTTCGGCCTGACCGCGAAACCGGCCGCCAAGGTGGCCGCGCCGCTGGTCGGGGAATGCTACGCGAACCTCGAATGCCAAGTGAGGGATCGCCAGATGGTCACCCCCTACAACTTCTTCGTGCTGGAGGTGGTCAAGGCCTGGCACGACCCGGCCGTCACCCGGCCGGAGACCCTGCATCACCGTGGCTACGGCCGGTTCATGGTGGCGGGCAGGGAGATCGTCCTGCCCTCGGCGATGCGCTGACCCTTGCGGACGGCTTCACTCCGGCGCCAGGCCGACCTTCGCCTCAGCCGTCGTCCGGTCGATGTCGATCAGCAACTCGACGTATTCCGACATCACGCTCAAGGGGTTGGGCTCCTCGCTGCAATTGCAGCCGGTGGTGATGCTGGAATAGTGCACCGCCGCGCGGATGCGCGGGCCGGTCATGCCCTCTTCCAGCGCGAGGATGCCGATGTTCACGTCATCCAGCAGCGCCACCGTGCCATAGGTCAGGCCGAGTTGCAGCGGGCGGGACAGGGCATCCTGCCGCAGCAGTTCGTCACGCAGGACGTCCTTGAACCCCGGGGTGCCCAAGGCCTGCAGGGCAGCTTCGAGTCTCACCATGGCCGCCCTCACTTGCCGATCAGGCTGAGAAATTCCATCCGCGTGCCACGGTCCTCGCGGAAACGGCCAAGCATCATGGAGGTGGTGGTCCAGGAGTTCTGCTTCTCCACCCCGCGCATCATCATGCAGAAGTGCTGCGCCTCCACAACCACGGCCACGCCCTTGGCGCCGGTCACCTGGAGGATCGCCTCGGCGATCTGGCGGGTCATGTTCTCCTGGATCTGCAGGCGGCGGGCGAACATCTCGACGATGCGGGCCACCTTGGACAGGCCGAGCACCTTGCCGCTCGGCAGGTAGCCGACGTGCACCTTGCCGACGATCGGCAGCAGGTGGTGTTCGCAAAGCGAATAGAGCTCGATATCCTTGACGATCACCATCTCGTCGTTGTCGGAGTCGAACAGCGCGCCGCCCACCACCTGCTCGAGCGTCTCGTGGTAGCCCTTGGTGAGAAACTCCATCGCCTTGGCGGCGCGTCTGGGCGTGTCGCGCAGGCCATCGCGGCTCAGGTCCTCCCCCACGGCGCCGAGAATGGCCTCGTAATGCTTTTCCATCAATCCGCTCTCCGCTTTACCATGTGGCGAGTGTACCAGAGGGAAACACCCGGGTTTCCCCGCACTCCACCAAGGTTGTCCCGCCGCGTATGAATGCCGCCATCGAACTTTTGCTGAACCGCCACTCCACCCCCGCAAAGCATCTCGGCGCGCCCGCCCCGGAAGGCGAACACCTCGACCTGATCCTGCGCGCGGCCATGAGCGCTCCCGACCACCGAGCCCTGCGCCCGTGGCGCTTCCTGCTGGTTCAGGGCGAGGCCCGCGCACGGCTGGGCGACATCTTCGCGGAAGGGTATCGCTGCCGCCATCCAGAGGCCGAGGCGGAGCTGATCGAGCGCCAACGCGGGAAGCCTCTGCGCTCCCCGCTGTTGATCCTGCTGATTGCCCACCTCCAGGAATGCGCCAAAGTACCGGAATGGGAGCAGATGATGGCCGTGGGCGCTGCCGCCGAGCACATGCAGCTGATGGCCCAGGCACTGGGCTACGGCAGCGTTTGGCTCTCCGGCGAGAGCTGCGGCGACGCATGGGTACGGCAGGCGTTGGGTCTGCTGCCGCACGAGCGGCTGGCGGGTTACCTTGCCATGGGCACGCCCACCGTCGAGCCCCTTACCAAGTCGCGACCCGATCCCTGGACCTTCACCGAGGAATGGACAGGCTGACCCTAGCCACTGCCACAGCGAACGCCATGGCTAAAACGCATGGCGCCGAATCAGGCTATGTCAAAAGCCTTTGACACAGCCTGGAAATGCGAGCCATGAATGGCTCGCGCGAGAATCAATCACAATAAGTGATTGATTCTCGGAGACCGTCGTGGGCGTGTACCGCGACGTTCTCGAAGGCCGAACCCCGCAGGGGCTTCCGGCATGGATGCCGGAAGGGCGTGAGAGGAGGACCAGGCGAGTTTCAAAAGGGCAGGACAGCCCTTTTGAAACAGTCTGGAATGCGCCTACGTTCCTCTCACCCGGATCGCCACCCCGCAGAACGGCCCGTCGGCCTCCTCATCTCCCGGCAGGAGCGTGACCGGCCGACCTCTCAGCTGAATCATCTCCCCACCCTCTTCCGCGTGCCGAAGGGCGCGCTCGGCAATCTGCATCAGCTCATCGGGCGTCACGTCAACGATGACATGCATCTCGCGGAGTGCCTGCTCGATATCCTCCTCGTGCAAGCGTGAGGCCTTTGTGCGCGTCGCCCCGAAACGCATCAACTGGATGGGATAGCGCCGCCAGACGAAGGGATAATTCGCCGCCACCGCCACAGCAAAGATGATCGCCACGTTCAGCAGCACCGGCGCCAGCACGTAGTGGTAGCCGAGCGTCGTGATGGCCGGCCCGCCCAGTACCGCTGTCAGCGCGGTCGCGCCGCCGGGCGGGTGGATGCAGCGCAAAAGGTGCATCGCACCGACCGCAAGTCCCACGGCACAGGCCGCCGCCTGGGCGGTGTCTGGAATCCACAGCGCACAGGTCACGCCGATCAGGGCGGAGACCAGATGCCCGCCGAAGAGAGGCCACGGCTGGGACAGCAAGCCGTGCGGCACACCGAACAGCAGCACCGCGGTCGCCCCCATCGACACCACCATCCACACCGCCCCTTCGGGGCCGAGGATGGCGTGACTGAGCAGAAAGACGAGATAAATGCCGAGGAACCCCCCGAGCGCGGACACTGCCTGCTCTGCCGGCCCCACAGGCGTGGTCGCCGCCCCGAACACCCTGCCAAGCCTCTGGGACAGGTGCATCGCATGACCTCCATCCTCGCGCACTATTTTGGAACACTAAAACAGTGCAGCGCAGCAGGAAACCCTGCGAAGAGAGTGGATGGAGGGGAGGCAGATCCACGCAAGGCGCAGTAGCAAAGCCTATTGCGCCGAATGTAACCCCTCCGGCGGATTACGCTCTGCGAACCTCTCCTGCGCTGACCGGCAGCTTGAGCGACAGTGCCGCCGCGCCGAGCAGCAAGAGGCTGGACGCCACCAGACACCCCTCCAGCCCCCACACTTGGTACGCCCAGCCAGACAATACCGTACCGGCAAGGCGCCCTCCCGCGTTGGCCATGTAGTAGAAACCCACCTTCATCGCCACCTTGTCGCCCTCCGCATAGGCGAGGATGAGGTAGGAGTGCACGGAGGAGTTGAGGGCGAACAGCACGCCGAACAGCAGCAGGCCGCCGATGACGACCGTGGCGGGATCGAGGCCCGCGCCGAGGGCCCCGGCCATGGCCCCGGGGATGAAGGCCAGGGTCAGAGCCCCTGCCACCACTGCGCCGCGCCCCGGGCTGTGCCCCGGTCTTCTCCACAGCCCGGGCGTGGCCGCCTGGACGATGCCGTAGCCGATCACCCACAGGGCGAGGAAGCCGCCGACCTCGGCAAACCCCCAACCGAGCACGGCGGAGAGGTAGACCGGCAGGCCGACCACGAACCACACGTCGCGCGCGCCGAACAAAAAGAAACGCGCCCCGGACAACCAGTTGATGGCCGGGGTGTTGGAGAACACCTGCGTGAACTTCGGCTTGCCCTTCACCATGCCGAGCCCGCCCGGCAAGGTGAGGGTGACGGCAAGCCCCACCACCAGCAAGCCGATCAGCGTCCACAGCGCGCCGTGGAAGCCAAGGACCGCCAGCAGCAGGCCACCGAGGAAAAAGCCCACGCCCTTGAGCGCGTTCTTCGAGCCGGTGAGGATGGCCACCCATTTGAACAGGCTCCCCTCCCCCGCCACCAGCTTGACCGAGGACTTGGCACTCATCTTGTTGAGGTCCTTGGCGATGCCGGACAACGCCTGCGCAGCCATCACGTAAGGCACCGTCAGCCAGGCGGTGGGCGCGAGCAACATCCCAAGGGCGACAATTTGCAGGCCCGTGCCCATCTGCATGGTGCGGTTGACGCCGATGCGCGCCGCAAGCCAGCCCCCCACCGCATTGGTGACGATGCCGAACACCTCGTAGAAGAGGAACAGCATGGCGATCTCGAGCGGCGTATAGCCGAGCTGGTGGAAGTGCAGCACCACCAGCATGCGCAGGGCCCCGTCGGTGAGGGTGAAAGCCCAGTAGTTGCCGGTGACGATGGCGTAGTTGCGCAGCTCAGCGTTCATGAACATGATCTTCAAAAAATCGCCCCTCTCCCGCAAGCGGGAGAGGGGTTGGGGTGAGGGTCATACGAGGGCAGAGCCCCCGTTCCCTTGCCTCGAAAGATTCACATCCCCCGCGCCACCTTGGCCACCAGCTCCATCATCCGGTTGGCATAGCCCCATTCGTTGTCATACCAGGCCATGACCTTCACCTGGGTGCCATCGATCACCAGGGTGGAGAGGGCGTCGACGATGGAGGAACGCGGATCGTCCTTGAAATCGACCGACACCAGTGGCAGTTCCTCGTAGCCCAAAATCCCAGCCAATGCCCCTTCGGCCGCCGTCTTGAGCAGGCCGTTGACCTCCTCCACCGTGGTCGGCCGCGCGGCCTCGAACACAAAGTCGGTCAGCGAGGCATTCGCCAGCGGCACGCGCACAGCATGACCATTCAGCTTGCCGTTCAGCTCGGGAAAGATCTCGCCGATTGCCTTGGCCGAGCCGGTGGTGGTCGGAATGAGCGACATGCCGCTGGCGCGGGCGCGGCGCAGGTCCTTGTGCCCCCGATCGAGAATGGACTGAGTATTGGTCAGATCGTGCAGGGTGGTCATGGTGCCGTGCACGATGCCGAGGTGCTCGTGCATGACCTTGACCAGCGGAGCCAGGCAGTTGGTGGTGCAGGAGGCGGCCGTGACCAGGTGATGAACGGCGGGATCGTAACGATGGTCATTCACGCCCATGACGATATTGAGCGCGCCCTTCACCGGGGCGGCCACCACCACCTTCTTGGCTCCGCGGTCAAAGTGCGGCTGGATCTGCTCTAGGTTACGCAGCTTGCCGGTGGCCTCGACCACGATGTCCACACCCAAGCCCGCCCAGTCGATCCTGGCCGGGTCCTTTTCCATGCTGTAGCTCACCCGCCGGCCGTCCACGAGGATGGCACCTTCTTCGGCGCGGACATCACGCCCCCAGCGGCCATGCACCGAGTCATACTTGAGCAGGTGAGCAAGGGCGGCCGCATCGGCGCTGATCTCATTGATGTGGACGATCTCGAAGGCCGGGTTGTCCCAAGCGGCGCGGAAGCCGAGACGGCCCATGCGGCCAAAGCCATTGATGGCGACGCGGATGCTCATGCTGCGAACCTCATGCTGATGGTGGGGACAGGCTGCAAGGCCTGCCACGAAAAACATACGATATTTGTAATATACGATTATGTATATATCATGACGGTGCAGCCATTCCGGCGACACCCCAACCCCAAGGTGACACCATGCTCAAAGGACTTCTTGTCAGTGCATCGCTCCTGTTTGCCACCACCGGCACCGTCCTTGCCGAGGAGGCGCTCAAGGTCTCCAAGGTGGTCGACAACGTCTACGCCATCGTCGGCCCGATCGACGATCGCAGCTACGAGAACGACGGCCTGAACAACAACCAGGCCTTTATCGTCACCAAGGACGGCGTGATCCTGATCGACTCCGGGGCGAGCAACAAGGGTGCAGAACGCATCGAGAAGGCCGTGGCGGGCGTCACCAAGGCGCCGATCAAGTGGGTGATCAATACCGGCAGCCAAGACCACCGCTGGTTAGGCAATGGCTATTTCGCCGGCAAGGGCGCGGAGGTCATCGCCTTCACCGGGACCGTCGAAACGCAGAAGAAGGTTGCCGCCGGGCAGATGGACGCCCTGTCCAAGGTGCTGAAGGACCGCTTCGAAGGCACCCAGCCGGTGTATGCCAACCGCCTGCTGAAAGATGCGCGCACCACCCTCACCCTGGGCGGTGAGACCCTGGAGGTCATTGAAACCAACGCCCACTTCCCGCACGACACCATGGTCTGGCTGCCCAAGGAGAAGGTCGCGATCACCGGCGATCTGGTCTACGTCGACCGCATGCTGGGCGTGCATGACACCTCCAGTGTCAAGAGTGCCTGGGCCGCCTGGCAGGAGTTGGTGAAGCTCAAGCCGGTGAAGATCATCCCCGGCCACGGTCAGGTGTGCGACTTGGCCAAGGCCAAGCGTGATACCGGGGACTACTACGACTTCCTGGTCAACGTGGTCGGCAAGGCCGCGCAGAACATGGAGCCGCTCGACGAGGTGATCGCGAAGTACGCCGACATGCCGCAGTTCAAGCACCTCAAGCACTACGACACCTGGCACAAGACGGTGATGAGCCGCACCTACCTGCAATTCGAAGGCCAGTAAGCCATGGCCCACGAGCACACGCACGAGCATCATGGGCATCATCATGCCCACGGGCATGAAGGCAGCCCGGCCCGTGCGCTGGGGCTGGCCGTCGGGCTGACCCTCGGCTTCGCGGCGATCGAGGCGGTCGCGGGCTGGTGGTCCGGCGCCCTGGTCCTTTTGGGCGATGCAGCCCACATGGTCACCGATGCCTTCGCCCTCGGCCTTGCCGCCCTCGCCGCCTGGCTGGCGCGCCGGCCGGCAGACCGGCGGCACTCCTACGGCTTCGGGCGCGTCGAGATGCTCGGCGCGCTGATCAATGCCCTGCTCATGCTCGGTGTGGTGGCCGGCATCACCCACGAGGCCATCGTGCGCCTGCAATCCCCGCCGCAGCTTGCGGCCGGCACCATCGCCTGGGTGGCGCTGATCGGCCTGGTCGTGAACCTTCTCGTCGCCCGCCTGTTGTGGCCCTCCGGCGAGAATATCAACGTGCGCGGTGCCCTGCTGCACGTGCTGGGCGACCTTTTAGGCTCGATCGTGGCGCTTGCGACCGGCATCGTGTTGCTGTTCACGGAGGCCTACTGGCTCGACCCCGTGCTCTCGCTGGTGATCTGCGTGCTGATTGGCGTTTCCGCCCTGCGCCTTCTGCGTGAGGCCGTGCACCAGCTGATGGACGGCGTACCGCTGGATCTGAGCCTGGACGAGGTGGAGGCCTTCCTGAGCCAGCTTCCCGGGGTCGGGCATGCCCACCACATCCACGTATGGCGCATCCACGGCGGCATGATCGGCCTCACCGCCCACCTGATCGTGCCCGATCCAACCCGCTGGCCAGCCATCGTGCATGCCGCCCAGACGGGATTGGAGGAGCGCTTCAACATCCGCCACGCCACCCTGCAGCCTTCGTTCGGCGGCGATGCATCCTGCGATGACCTGACATGTTCGACCTGCTAGCCGACCTCCTCGTCCACCGCGCCCTGGGCTTGGCCCCCGAGGAGCCACTGGGCGCCGCCCTGCACTTCTTTGTCATGGACGTGACGAAGATCCTGGTCCTGCTGACGCTGATCATCTACGCCATGGGCTGGCTGCGTGGGATGCTGACTCCGGAGCGTGTGCGCGAGTTTTTGCGCCACCGCGGCAACCTCTCCTCGCGCTTTCTCGCCGTCGGTCTCGGCGCGGTGACGCCCTTCTGCTCCTGCTCCTCGGTGCCTCTGTTCATCGGCTTCGTCGAGGCCGGCATCCCACTCGGCGTGACCCTCTCCTTCCTGATCGCCAGCCCCATGATCAACGAGGTGGCGGTGGTGGTGCTCGCATCAACGATCGGCTGGAAGCTGACCCTGCTCTACGTCCTCGCCGGGCTGACCGTGGCCTTGATCGGCGGCTTCGTGCTGGAACGTTTCCGCCCCGAGCGCTGGGTGGAGGACTACGTCTGGCAGATCCGTCTGGGCGAGGCCACCCTGCCCGAGCCCGACCGCAGCCTACGCGGGCGACACGCCTATGCGGTCAGCCAGGTCAAGGAGATCGTTGGCCGGCTGTGGAAGTTCGTCCTGCTCGGTGTCGGTGTGGGCGCGCTGATCCACGGCTATGTGCCGATGGATCTGCTCGCCCGCTTCACCGGCGATGGGGGCGTGCTGTCGGTGATCGGCGCGGTGCTGATCGGCATTCCGCTCTATTCCGATGCCGTCGGGGTCATCGCCGTGGCCGAGGCCTTGCTTGGCAAGGGCGTCCCCATCGGCACCGTGCTCGCCTTCATGATGGCCGTCGCCGCGCTCTCGCTGCCGGAGATGATCATCCTGCGCAAGGTGGTGAAGTGGCCGCTGCTCGGCCTGTTCGCCGGTTATCTCGCCCTGGCCTTCATCCTGGTCGGGGTCCTGTTCAACACCATGAGGCATACCCTATGAGTACCGGTCTGCATGACTCCATTCTCGACCTGATCGCGCTGGCCGCGCGCGTGGCCAGCAACCATCCGGGCGGCGACGTCTGCCTGATGGAACGCCTCGCCGCGCAAGGCGTGCCGGCGGAGCACATCGCCCAGGCGATCAAGCTCGCACGCAATGTGCGCGATGAGGCACACCAGCTGTTCGACGAGCGGGTGGATGCACGCATGCTCGAAAAGCTCGGCACCACGCCCGCTGCGGCCACTCTGCCCGGGCGCGGCTGCTGCGGCGCCAGCGCCTGCTGCAACTGACGGGGAACAGACGATGAAGCACATCAAGGTCCTGGGCAGCGGCTGCGCAAGCTGCAAGACCGTCTATCAGATGATCGAGGAGGCCGCCAAGGCCAAGGGCGTGGACGTCCGGCTTGAGAAGGTCGAGGACATCGCCGAGATCATGCGCCACGGCGTCATGTCCACCCCCGGCGTGGTGGTGGACGGCAAGGTGGTGCATGCGGGCGGGATGCCCGACCGGGCCAAGATCGAAGCCTGGCTGGGGTGAGGCTGCCCAAGCCAGACTGACCGACCGCCTCAGCCCTCAGCGGCCAGCGCCGCCATGCCCTCACAAGCCCCCGCCCTGCCGCGGAGGGCTGCCCGGTCGGCCTGCCCCTGGGGCGAGACCAGGAAGGCATCGAGGGCCAGCCGCAGGACCTCATGCATCCACCCCGGCAGGTCCGGGTGCAGATGGTAATGCATCCACACGCCCTCCCGACGCGCCTTGACGATGTGAAGATCGCGCAGCAGCGCCAGGTGGCGGGAAATCTTGGGCTGCGACAGTCCAAGCGCCCGGGTGAGCTCGCACACGCACAGCTCGCCCTGGGCATGCAGCATGGCCAGGCAACGGAGGCGGGTGGGGTCGCTCAGGGCGTGGAAGAAGGTGTGGCTTTCAAGCTCCATGGGGAAAACATATTCGGTTTTTCGCATAGGATACAATGAATTTTTCCTGATGCTTTGCGCCGGCAGGATTTGCACATGACGAGACTCGGGCTACTCTTCACCGCATGGATGCCGGCAATTTCATCAAGACCCGCGAGATCCGCCTGCGCGGCCCACATCCTGGGCTGACGGCCAAGGCCGCGCTGATGCTGGCCGAGATTCCCGGCGTGCTGACGGCGGAATCGCCCACACCCTACGCGGTGCGAGTCAGCTACGACCTGCGTTCCGTCTGTCTGCGCGGCATCCTGCAGATCCTGGAAAGCTGGGGCCTGCACCTGGACGCCAGCCTGTGGTCCAAGCTGCGCTATGCGCTGGCTTTCTATTCCGAGGATGCCCAGCGCGAAACCCTGCTGTTACCGATCAGCCAGCCGGAGGCCATGCGCGAGCTGGCCTCCCACATCCATGCCCGCCACGGCAAAGGCCAGGCCCACAACGGCGACGCTTGGGACCGCTACCTCTAGCTCCGATGAACGACCAACAACTCCAGCGCTACAGCCGGCAAATCCTCCTGCCGCAGATCGACTTTGAGGGCCAGCAGCGCCTGCTCGAGAGTCACGCCCTGATCGTCGGCCTGGGGGGGCTCGGCTCCCCCGCAAGTCTCTACCTCGCCGCCGCGGGGGTCGGACGCCTGACCCTGGTCGATTTCGACACGGTGGATCTCTCCAACCTGCAGCGCCAGATCATCCACCGCACGGCCGATGTGGGCCGCCCCAAGATCGAATCGGCGCGCGACCATCTCGCCGCCCTCAACCCGGACGTGCGCATCGATGCCCTGCCCGGCCCCCTGGACGACGAGGCGCTGCGCGCCGCGGTGCATGCGGCGGACGTGGTGCTCGACTGCACCGACAACTTCGCCGCCCGCCACGCCATCAACCGGGCCTGCGTGGCGGAGCGCAAACCGCTGGTGTCGGCGGCGGCGATCCGCCTGGAGGGACAGCTCTCGGTGTTCGACACGCGCAAGGACGAAAGCCCCTGCTACCACTGCCTCTACCGCGAAGACGGCGAAGAACTGGAAACCTGCACCCGCAACGGCATCCTCGCCCCGGTGGTGGGCAGCCTCGGCACCTTGCAGGCGCTGGAGGCGATCAAGGTGCTGCTCGGCCTTGGCGAGCCGCTGGTCGGCCGCCTGCTGCTGTTCGACGCCTTAAGCTTCGACCTGCGCACCCTCAGGCTCAAGCGCGACCCAAGCTGCCCGGTGTGTGCGCAGCGCCAAACAGGCAAGACTCAGGGCATGTAGGAGGCCCGCCCGCGGGCCGATTGAATCATCACGGCGAGGGCCGCCCCTCTTAAAGACTGCACTACCCTGGGACGAGGGCGCAGGGCTCAGAGGGGTGTAAAGAAAACCTTCTTTTTCGCGACTTGTTTTGTAAACACCCTCTCAGGCCGCTGCCGCCTCGGCCTGGGCCCGCGCGTAGTTTTGGCGCGACTGTTCCAGCGAAGTCTGGATGATGAAATCCAGCAGTTCATGCTCAGTCCTGGCTGGGCCGAATTGGCGTCCGTAGGCCTCCGCGTACCAGCCATCCTCGGCCTGCCAGGTCTTCATACCGATCGATGCGCAACCGCACATAGCTCCAGCCTCGTCTTTCCGGGGTTCATGGTTGCCCTGCCGCCTTCGGCAGCAGGGACATCAATTGCTCAAGGCTCATCTTGTCGGTGACCACCAGCGCCCAGTCGAGCCGCAGGTAATCGTTGATCTGCGCCGGCCCGGACGCGGCGACGTCCACGTCCGCGATGAACTCCTCCGGCGTCACACCGCGCCAAGAGGCATGCTCGCCGCAGACATGCACGCGGACATGGGCCAGGCGCAGACGCCTCACCGCCTCATGCACCGGGGCATGGGCAACGGCCTCGCTGCGCAGCAGGGTGAACTGCTCGCGCCCGTGGGTCACGATCGCCATGTCCAGACCGGGGAAGCGCTCCCGCAGCCGCACGACCTGCTTTTCGACCCACGGCAGCAGGACATACAGGCTGCGCGGATCCCAACTCTCCACCTCGAACACCACGCCCGGCGGCGGGCTGCTGTGCAGCAGTAGGGCATCGACCTGCGCATCCAAAAGGCGCGGTTCGACGGCCTGGACCGTGAGCGGGGCCCCGATGAACAACAGCAAGAGCAGGCGGGAGGCGATGGTGCGGATCATGGCGACATCCTCCGGTGCAAGGGACGACCCCTTGCCGCGAATGTAGCCTACCGCATCATGCTTTGGGGCTATCCCTCAGCCGGCGGAGGGTTCCTCCCCTTGGGATCACCCGGCGGTGGCGCGGTTCTCCAATAGCTGCTGGAGGATCAGGCGTACCTTGCGCATGCCTTCCTTGAGCGTGCGGTCGATGTCTTCCATGGTGATCTCCTGCTCGCCGTTCTTGCCCGCGGCCCAGTTGGCGATCACCGCGAGATGGGCGTACTCCAGTCCCAGTTCGCGCGCCAGGGCGGCCTCCGGCATGCCGGTCATGCCGACCAGGTCGCAGCCATCCCGTTCCATGCGGCGGATCTCGGCGATGGTTTCCAGCCGGGGCCCCTGGGTGCAGCCGTAGGTGCCACCATCCACCACCTCCACCCCAACCGTACGCGCACTGTCGAGCAGCGCAGCACGCACGGCGCCACTGTAGGGATGGGTGAAGTCGATGTGGGTCACGCTCTCGAGTTCGCCCTCGAAGAAGGTCTGCTTGCGGCCATAGGTGTAATCGATGATCTGGTCCGGCACCGCCAGCACCGCTGGCCCCATGCGCGGGGTAATGCCTCCCACGGCAGCGACCGCGATGATCTCCTTGACCCCCACCTCCTTCAGCGCCCACAGGTTGGCGCGGTAGTTGATCTCGTGCGGCGGGATGCGATGGGCGTAGCCGTGACGGGCGAAGAACACCACCTCGCTGCCGCCGAGGGTGCCGAAGGTCAGCGGGCCGGACGGTTCACCAAACGGCGTGTTGACCACCTGATGGCGGGTGATTTCCAGATTCTTCAGGCTGCCAAGCCCGGTGCCGCCGATGATGGCCAGCAGGTTCATCGTTCTCTCCCCGTCGTTTCTCGTTGGATGTCGCAAATCAGGTCATGGAGCGCCGGGCTTGCACGCTCAACCGCCTGGCGGCCAGCCTGCATGGCCTCCTCGGCGCGGTGAAAGTCCAGCAGGCCGATGCCCGGCATGCGCGGCATCAGCAGGACATCGGGCGGGTCCCCCGCGAGACGGGAGCGGCTGATGCGCAACTCCATGATGTTGATGCTGCGCCCCATGACATCGAGGATGGAGGGCATACCCACACCCTCCCCTCGCCCAAGCCATTCCGTCATCGCACGTCGGGCACGGCCGAGCAGGCCATCCTCCGGAACGGAGGACGCTGGCTGAAGGTTCTCGCGCTCCAAGGCATCCCCCAGCAGGTCGACCGCGATGACACGGTTCGCCCCCATGGCCCGGCACAACGACACGGGGACGGGGTTGACCAGGCCGCCATCCACCAGCCACGTCTGTTCATAGCGCACGGGGGAGAACAGGATGGGCATGGCGATGGAGGCGCGCACGGCGTCGAGCACCCGTCCCTCGCGCAGCCAGCGCTCCTGGCCGGTCTCGAGGTCGGTCGCCACGGCAGCGAAGGGGGTGCGGCAATCGGCGAAGTCGGCATCGCCGATCAGCTCCGCCAGGGCGGCCATCAGCCGCTCGCCCGCGATCAGGCCACCCTCGAGGCGGATATCGAAATAGCCCGCAAGGTCCGGCCAGCGCATATCGCGTACCCAAGCCTCCAGCGCGTCCAGACGGCCCAGGGCATGGGCGGCCCCGACCAGGGCACCGATCGAGGTGCCGGCAATCACCTCGGGCTGGATCCCCTTCGCGTCCAGCTCGCGCAGGACGGCGATGTGCGACCAGCCGCGCGCCGCGCCGCCCCCCAGCGCAAGACCGATGCGTGACCGCTTCATGGGGTGTCAGGCAGCGCGTGGATGCCGTTCAGATTACGGAAATAGCCGCGGTAGTCCATGCCCTCCCCCACCAGGAAGCGGTCCGGCACCTCGACGCCGACGTAGTCCGGAAGGAAGCCCTCGACCTTGCGCCCATGCCGTTTGTCGACGGCCACGGCGCAGCGCACGCTGGCGGCTCCTTCGATACGGCAGGCCTCGACGATGGCCTTGAGGGTCACCCCCTCATCGAAGATGTCGTCGATGATGAGCACATGACGGCCAGCCAGGGAGTGGCGCGGACGGGCCAGCCAGCGCAGCTCACCGCCGCGGGTTGCCTCGCCATAGCGGGTGGCGTGCAGGTAGTCGATCTCCAGCGGGAAATCGAGCCTGGGAAGCAACTTGCCCGCCGCGATCACCCCCCCGGTCATCACCACCAACACCAGCGGTATCCGATCCGCAAGGTCCGATCGAATGGACTCGGCCAGGCGGTCGTAGGCTGCCTCCATCGAGGCCCCGTCCACCAGGCATTCGGCCCGCGCGCGCAGGGCATTCAGTTCAGCGGCTTGCATGGGCTCCCCCTGTTCACAGCATGGCCGCCATTGTAGCGGCGGTTTGGCAGAAGCGGGGCATGGCGCGCAGCTCGGCCAGTTCGATCCGCCTCTGGCCACGCAGGTGGGCGAGGCGTGCCGACCGTGCAGGATCATG
The DNA here is from genome assembly GCF_039822285.1 of Thiofaba sp. EF100. NCBI lineage: Bacteria > Pseudomonadati > Pseudomonadota > Gammaproteobacteria > Chromatiales > Halothiobacillaceae > Thiofaba > Thiofaba sp. EF100. The sequence continues at coordinate 440,411 of NZ_JBAJEY010000001.1, forward strand.
CACCTCCCCAAGCCCCGCCAGCACCGCCTCGGCATCCTCGGGGCGATTGCAGACCAGCAGCATGTCGCAGCCTGCATCGAGCGCCAGGCGGGCGCGCTCAACGGGGTCCGCCACCGTGGCGGCGGCAGCCATGCTCAGATCGTCGGTGAACACCACACCCTCAAAGCCGTGCCTTGCGCGCAGGATGTCGCACACCCAGCGCGGCGAGAAACCGGCCGGCCGCGCGTCCACCGCCGGGTAGATGACGTGGGCCATCATCACCGCCGGCAGGCCCGCCGCGATCAGGGCACGGAACGGCGCAAGATCCAGCGCCTCGATCTCGGCCAGGGCACGCTGATCGACGGGACATTCGTGATGCGAATCCTCCGCCACCGAACCGTGGCCGGGATAGTGCTTGCCCACCGCCGCCATGCCGGCCTCGCGCATGCCCTCCATCCAGGCTTGGCCCAGGATGGCTATGGCGGCGGGATCGGGATGCAGCGCCCGGTCGCCGATCACGCGGGAACGCGGCCCGCCCAGGTCCAGCACCGGGGCAAAGCTTAAGTCGATGTCGAAGGCGCGAAGCTCGGCAGCCAGCAGCCAGGCCCAGTCGCGCGCAAGCTGCACCGCGGCGTGTGGGTCTGCATCGTACAGCTCCCCCAGCCGCGCCGCCGGCGGGACGCGGGTGAAGCCGTCCCGAAAGCGTTGTACCCGTCCTCCCTCGTGGTCCACCGCGATGAGGATCTCAGGCCGTACGGCACGCACCTCAGCGATGAGCGCACGCAGCTGATCGGGATGCTCGTAGTTGCGCGCAAACAGGATCAGGCCACCCACCAGCGGATGACGCAGGCGCTCGGCCTCATCAAAGGCCAGGCGCGTCCCGGCAAGATCGACCATCAGGGGCCCGTTGAACTGCATCCTCACTTTCCCCTGCGACGGTTGATCGAGAGCAGCTGGGCCTCCGCCCGCGCGCCGAGATAGACATAGAGTCCAAGCCCCACGGTCAGGATCGCCGCGGACAGCATGACGAAGGCGGCCTCCAGAAGGTGGTCGGCTGCGCCCATGGCAGACTTGAACATCAGCAGCAGGCCTTCGATCGACACGGCGATGATGATGGCGGCGAGGAAGCGGGTGATCGTCCGCCGCGTGGTGCTGTGACGGAAGATATCCTTGTGCATCAGCACCTCCTCTTCCAACGTCGTCTTCGCCAGGTCAAAGATCGCCATCGCCAGGGTGATGACGATGATGATGCCAAACGGCCGTAACTTGTCGTGCTCGGTCTGAATCGGGTGGATAACGGCCTCGAGAAGCTCGCGCAGGGCATTGAACATCAACACTCCGACCACGCCCAGCAGGCTGAGACCGATCAGGGTGTAAACCCCCTTGAACAGGGGTTCGAACTGGCGGCGGCGGGTATCTCCCATGAAGAAGCGGATCAGCTCCTCCAGGTTCGCGTCGATGACGAGATATCCCTTTCGCCCATCCCCATCCACGATCGGCATGGCACTCGAGAGGCAGAGCGTACTGTCGACCGTGGAAAGGTAGGGGTCGGTCACAATCGCGGCCTCAGCGGCAACCGCCTGCTGGTAATAGGGGCGGTGACGTCGGTCGCGCCCCCGTCCAACATCATGACGGGTACTAATCTCCCCACCCTTACCTGCCGCGAACTCGCTGATCTGCACGCCATGTTCATCAAGCACATAGAGGATTTGCACGAAGGGATAGCGCTCACGCACCGAAACCAGGGTCCGGCGCTGAGCCTCCTGATCATGCAGCAAGGACGCCTCAGTGATGCCGGTGATAATGGAGGCGAGAAGCTCGCGGATCGGGCCCCTGTACTCGTGATACCTCTCAATGACGGCCAGGTAACTCATATCGGCCATGGGTGTTCCCTCTAAGGAAATGCTGAAAAAATCCATCCATGGATTTTTTTCAGCTCGTCTCGTCGCGGCGCATGTCCGCGACGGCCTCAGCGAATCAACGACTTACGTCGTTGTTCGCGTTGGGGCGTCCTGCCCCAAACGGGAAACGCTGAATTTTCAGCGTTTCCCTAAGTAAGCTCTGGGCAAGGCCATCCTTGGCTTATTTCGGCTCAGCCATCCATGGCTTGCCTTAACAGGCCGTTGAAAGCGTTTTTCAACGACTGCTAACGAAAAAAGGCGCACCAGAGGTGCGCCAATACAGGAGGAGTCAACGGCACCATGCCACGCTTGCAGGCGTTGCTGGCATGTATGTAAGAAGCATGTAGCATGCCACCGTTTGATTAATCTTTTATTTCAAAAGGTTGGATAAAAACAGGGCCGCCCTCCCCGCCTGGGAGGGCCGCCCGCGCACCATCGCGGTGCATCACGCGCCCTCGCCCGCCGCGCCTTGGCTCACCAGCACGGTGGCATAGGCCAGGATACCCTCCCGGCGCCCGACATAGCCCATGCCCTCGTTGGTCGTGGCCTTGATATTGACCCGGTCCAGACCCACGCCCATGTCACCGGCGAGCACGGCACGCATCGCGTCGACGTGGGGCGCCAGGCGGGGTGCCTCGGCGAGGACCGTCATGTCGGCGTTGACCACCCGAAAGCCGCGGCTGCGCAGTTCCTCCATCACCCGGCGCAGCAGGATGCGGCTGTCGATGCCCTTGTAGGCGGGATCGGTGTCGGGAAAATGGTGGCCGATGTCACCGAGGGCGAGTGCGCCAAGCAGCGCATCACACAGGGCATGGATGAGCACATCGCCATCGGAGTGGGCCTTGAAGCCATGCGTATGAGGGATACGCACCCCGCCGAGGGTGACGTGGTCACCGTCGGTGAACGTGTGCACGTCGACGCCGTGGCCAATCCGCAGGTTCATGCCTGCCTCCGGGTCAGAAAGAACTCCGCAAGCTCAAGGTCCTCCGGCCGGGTGATCTTGATGTTGTCCGCCCGCCCTTCGACCAGCAGCGGGTGCAAGCCTGCATATTCGAGCGCGGAGGCCTCATCGGTGACCCGCACCCCTTCCTCAAGTGCCCGCTGCAGGCAACCGCGCAAGAGGCCGAGGCGAAACATCTGCGGGGTCAGCGCATGCCACAGCCCATCGCGCGGCTCGGTGCGCGCGATGCGTCCCTCCTCATCTGCACGCTTCATCGTGTCACGCACCGGCACGGCCAGGATGCCACCCACCGCATCCTGCTCCACCTCAGCCACCAGGCGATCAAGGTCCTCCCGCGCAAGGTTGGGGCGTGCCGCGTCGTGCACCAGCACCCAGTCGGACGGCTGACCGAGCGCGGCCAGCAAGTCGAGGGCATTGAGCACCGACTCGGCCCGCTCCTCCCCTCCCGGGACGACATGAACGGGCAACGCAACATCGAGCACGAGATCGGGCCAGAACGGGTCATCGAGGGCAATGGCGAGCACGATGCCACGCACCCGAGGATGCTCGGCGAAACAGGCCAGGGTATGCTCGAGCACCGTCCGCCCCGCCAACATCAGGTATTGCTTGGGGCGGTCGGCGGCCATGCGCGTACCCAGTCCCGCGGCGGGAATGACCACCCACAGGTCGCCGTCAGTTCTTGCTGGATTCATCAATGATCTGGAAATAGGTATCGCCCTGCTTGACCAGGCCAAGATCGGAGCGCGCACGCTCCTCGATGGCGTCGAGCCCGGTCTTGAGATCGAGCACCTCGGCCTCGAGCGCCGCGTTGCGCTGTTGCAACCGCTCGTTCTCCGCCAACTGCTTCTCGAGCGCGACCCGTGCCGCCTCGGCGCGCGGCCAGCTGCCGTCCCCGAGCCACAGCCGGTATTGCAGCAGGGCGAAGAGGGCGGCGAGCAGCAGGACGAGCCAGCGCAGCATCAGCACTTACCTGCATAACAAAACGCCGCACGAAGGCGGCGTTGCAGGACAGGCGAGTTCCCGCCGGCGTGGCTCACACGCGGACTCAGCGCTTCGGGTTGAACGCGGCCAAGCCCGGGAACACCGCACGCGCCCCCAGACGCTCCTCGATGCGCAGCAGGCGGTTGTACTTGGCGATGCGGTCCGAGCGGGACAGGGAACCGGTCTTGATCTGGCCGCAGTTGGTGGCGACGGCGAGGTCGGCGATGGTGGTGTCCTCGGTCTCGCCGGAGCGGTGCGAGCTGATGCTGGTGTAGCCGTTGGCGGCTGCCAGACGCATGGCCTCCAGGGTCTCGCTCAGGGTGCCGATCTGGTTGACCTTGATCAGGATGGAGTTGGCGATGCCCTTCTCGATCCCTTCCTTGAGGATGGCCGTGTTGGTGACGAACAGGTCATCCCCCACCAGCTGGATCTTCTTGCCAAGGACCTCGGTATGGTGCTTCCAGCCAGCCCAATCGCCCTCGGCCATACCATCTTCGATCGAGAGGATCGGGTATTTCTCGACCCAACCCTGCAGGAAGGCGGTGAACTCCTCGGAGGTGAAGGACTTGCCCTCGCTCTCCAGCACGTACTTGCCATCCTTGTAGAACTCGGAGGAGGCCACGTCGATGCCGATGTAGATGTCCTTGCCCGCAACAAAGCCGGCCTTGGCGATGGCCTCGAGGATCACCTCGATCGCTGCCTCGTTGGAGGGCAGGTCCGGGGCGAAACCGCCTTCGTCGCCCACGGTGGTGCTCAGACCGCGGTCGTGCAGCACCTTCTTGAGCGCGTGGAACACCTCGGCGCCATAGCGCAGGGCCTCGGAAAAGCTCGGCGCGCCCGCCGGGATGATCATGAATTCCTGCATATCGACGCTGTTGTCGGCATGCGCGCCGCCGTTGATGATGTTCATCATCGGCACCGGCAGGGTCACGGCCGCTTCACCGCCGAGCTGCTCGTACAGCGGCTTGCCGTTCTCGTTGGCCGCGGCATGCGCGCAGGCCAGGGACACTGCGAGGATGGCGTTGGCACCGAGGTTGGACTTGTACGAGGTGCCATCCAGCTCAAGCATGATCCGGTCGATGGCCGCCTGATCCTGCACGTCCTTGCCAACCAACGCCTGGGCGATCGGGCCGTTGACGTTGGCGACGGCCTTGGTCACCCCTTTGCCGCCATAGCGCTTGGCGTCGCCATCACGCAGCTCCAGCGCCTCGCGGCTGCCGGTGGAGGCCCCGGAGGGCACCGCGGCGCTGCCCATGATGCCCGAGGCGAGGATCACCTCGGCCTCGATGGTGGGGTTGCCGCGGGAGTCGAGGATTTCGCGGGCGTGGATGCTCTTGATCGCGGACATTCGGTTCGCTCCTTGTGCTCTTGATTCGTCGGTCGCGCAGCCCATTGAAGCAGCTGCGCATGAACATTCACTGAAAAAATCTGAATAAACTTCTCCCCTCCCCCTTGAGAGGGAGGGGTTGGGGGAGAGGGGGCGCCCGTTGCGGCTCTTGGCCCCTCTCCCTGACCCTCCCCCCGAGGGGGGAGGGGACGTGCCCTATTACAGGCGTTCTGCTTATTCCGGCCTACAGGCTATCTTCGGCCCACGGCCGGGACTTCACCACCCGGTCCAGCTCAATCAGCGTGGAGAGCAAAGGTTCCAGCTTGTTCAGCGGCCACATATTAGGGCCATCGCTCAAAGCCTGCTCCGGGTTGGGGTGGGTCTCCATGAACAGCCCACTGACGCCGGCCGCCACGGCAGCGCGCGCCAGGACGGGGACGAACTCGCGCTGACCGCCGCTGCAGCTGCCCTGCCCACCCGGCTGCTGCACCGAGTGGGTGGCATCGAATACCACCGGGCAGCCGGTCTCGCGCATGATGGCCAGACCGCGCATGTCGGACACCAAGGTGTTGTAACCGAAGGACACCCCGCGCTCGCAGACCATGATCTGCTCATTGCCAACCTGGCGGGCCTTGTCCACCACGTTCTTCATGTCCCACGGGGCGAGGAACTGGCCCTTTTTGATGTTGACCGGCTTGCCCTGGCGCGCCACGTTCTGGATGAAATTGGTCTGCCGACAGAGGAAGGCCGGGGTCTGCAGCACGTCCACCACCGCGGCCACCTCATCAAGCGGGGTGTCCTCGTGCACATCGGTCAAAACCGGCAGGCCGAGCTCCGTCTTCACCCGCTCGAGGATGCGCAGGCCTGCCTCCAGACCCGGACCACGGAAGCTTCCGGCCGACGAGCGGTTGGCCTTGTCGAACGAGGCCTTGAAGATGAACGGGATGCCGAGGCGGCCGGTGATCTCCTTGAGGGTGGCGGCGGTCTCGAGGATGAGTTTCTCGCTCTCGATCACGCAGGGGCCGGCGATCAGGAACAGCGGCCGGTCGATGCCCGCCTCGAAACCACAGAGCCTCACGCGACGGACTCCTTGTGCTTCAGGGCAGCCTCGACGAAGGCCTTGAACAGCGGGTGTCCGTCGCGCGGGGTGGAGGTGAATTCCGGGTGGAACTGGCAGGCCAGGAACCAGGGATGGTCCTTGAGCTCGATCATCTCCACCAGGCTGTTGTCGGCCGACATGCCCGAGAAGGTCAGACCCGTGGCCTCGAGCGCCGCGCGGTAATGCTCGTTGAATTCGTAGCGGTGGCGGTGGCGCTCGGAGATGACCTCCTGGCCGTACACCTTGCGCGCCAGGCTACCTTCCTCCAGGCGGCAGAATTGCGCGCCGAGGCGCATGGTGCCGCCCAGGTCGGAATCCTCGCCACGCTGCTCGATGCCCCCCTCGGCGGTGCGCCACTCGGTGATCAGGCCGATGACCGGGTGCTTGGCGTTGCGATCGAACTCGGTACTGTAGGCCCCCTCGAGCCCCGCGACATGGCGGGCGAACTCGATCACCGCCACCTGCATGCCAAGGCAGATGCCGAGGTAAGGGATCTTGTGCTCACGCGCGAAACGCACCGCGCGGATCTTGCCCTCCACCCCGCGCTCGCCAAAGCCGCCCGGCACCAGGATCGCATCCATACCCTCCAGCAGGTCCGTGCCGCCAGTCTCGAGGCGTTCGGAGTCGATGTACTCGATGTGGACCTGGGTACGGGTATGGATGCCCGCGTGGGTCAGGGCCTCGTTGAGCGACTTGTAGGCGTCCGCCAGCTCGACGTACTTGCCGACCATGGCAATGCGCACGCTGTGGTGCGGGTTGGTCTGCGCCTCGACCACGCGATCCCACTCGGACAGATCCGCTGGCGGCACATCCAGGCGCATCTTGCGCACCACGATCTCGTCCAGCCCCTGGGCATGCAACAGGCGCGGGATGCGGTAGATGGTATCGGCATCCACTGCGCTGATGACGGCGTCCTGCTCCACATTGGTGAACAGGGCGATCTTGCGGCGCTCATCCACCGGGACCTCGCGATCCGAGCGGCAGATCAGGATGTCCGGCTGGATGCCGATGGAACGCAGCTCCTTGACCGAATGCTGGGTCGGCTTGGTCTTCAGCTCGCCGGCGGCCTTGATGTAGGGCACCAGGGTCAGGTGCATGAACAGGGCGCGCTCGCGCCCGAGCTCCACCCCCATCTGGCGGATGGCCTCAAGGAAGGGCAGCGACTCGATGTCACCCACCGTGCCGCCGATCTCGACCAGCGCGATGTCGTAGCCATCCGCCCCCAGGCGCACCCGGCGCTTGATCTCGTCGGTGATGTGCGGGATGACCTGCACCGTGCCGCCGAGGTAGTCGCCGCGGCGCTCCTTGCGGATCACGTCCTCGTAGACGCGGCCGGTGGTGAAGCTGTTGTCGCGGGTGCAGGTGGTGCGGACGAAGCGCTCGTAGTGACCGAGGTCCAGATCGGTCTCGGCGCCATCCTCGGTGACATACACCTCGCCGTGCTGGAACGGGCTCATGGTGCCCGGATCGACGTTGATGTACGGATCGAGCTTGAGCAGGGTGACCTTGAGGCCGCGCGCCTCGAGGAGCGCGCCGAGGGAGGCCGCCGCAATGCCCTTGCCGAGGGAGGACACCACGCCGCCGGTAACGAAAATGTATCGAGTCATGAGCCTTCAGAAGCCGTGGGCAGGGCACATAGGGATGCACCCCTGAAGGAATTGCAGAATACCCTAAACGCCCCCCCCGCTCAATCCATGGTCCGCCCCACGGGATGGGGTATGAAAGCGGCCGAAAGAGGTTCTATGATGATGCGACCTTCACCGTCGGAACGAGGACGAACACCGTGGAATTCGGCATCAAGAGCGGCTCGGCCACCTCCATCAAAAGCGCCTGCGTCGTGGTCGGCGTGTTCGAGGGGCGCAAGCTCACCCCCTCCGCCCAGGCTTTGGATGAGGCAAGTGGTGGCCAGATCAGCCAGATCCTCAAGCGCGGTGATCTTGAAGGCAAATGCGGCCAGACCCTGCTGCTGCCGGCGTTGCCCGGCATCACCGCGGAGCGCGTGCTGCTGGTGGGCCTGGGGCAGGCCCGCGAACTCGACCTGAAAGGCTGGAAGAAGGCCCATGCCGAGGCCGTCGGCGCCCTTCTGGAGCGCGGCGCGGGCGATGCGGCGTTCTGCCTCCTTGAGGCCTTCCCGCGCGGCATGGACATGGCGGAGGCCCTGCGTCTAGCGGTGCTCGCCGTGGATGAGCGCGACTACCGTTTCGACCAGTTCAAGCGCGACAAGAACGGCAAGCGCGCCCTCAAGCGGGTGAACTTCATCGCCGGTCGCAAGGAGGCACGCGAACTCGAAGAGCCCCTGCGTCAGGCCGAGGCCATCGCCGGCGGCATCCGCCTGACCAAGGATCTGGCCAACATGCCGGGCAACGTCTGCACCCCGAGCTACCTTGCCGACGAGGCCCGCCGCCTCGCCTCGCTCTACACCACCATCCACACCGAGGTGCTGGACCAGAGCGCGATGGAACAGCTCGGCATGGGCGCCCTGCTGGCCGTCGCCCGCGGCAGCAGCCAGCCGCCGCGCTTCATCGTGCTCGAATACCGTCAGGGCCCCGAGGATGGCAAGCCGGTCGTGCTGGTCGGCAAGGGCGTGACCTTCGACTCCGGCGGCATCTCGCTCAAGCCGGGCGAGAAGATGGACGAGATGAAGTACGACATGAGCGGCGCCGCCAGCGTGCTTGGCATCTTCGCCGCCTGCGCCGAGATGCGCCTGCCGGTGAACCTGGTCGGCCTGATCCCGACGGTGGAAAACATGCCCTCGGGCCATGCCCTCAAGCCGGGCGACATCGTCACCTCCCTCTCCGGCCAGACCATCGAGGTGCTCAACACCGACGCCGAAGGCCGCCTGATCCTGTGCGATGCGCTCACCTATGCCGAACGCTACAAGCCCGAAGCCGTGGTGGACATGGCCACCCTCACCGGTGCTTGCGTCATCGCCCTCGCCCGTTTCCCCTCCGGACTGCTAGGCAACCACCGCCCGCTGGTGCAGGCCCTGCTCAAGGCCGGCGAGAAGAGCGGCGACCGCGCCTGGGAGCTGCCGCTGTGGGACGACTACCAGGACCTGCTCAAATCCAACTTCGCCGACATGGCCAACATCGGCGGGCGCGAAGGTGGGGCGATCACGGCAGCGAGCTTCCTTGCCCGCTTCACCAAGAACTATCCTTGGGCCCACCTGGACATTGCCGGCACCGCCTGGAACTCGGGCGACAAGAAAGGCGCCACCGGCCGCCCGCTGCCGCTGATCATGACCTGGCTGATGGAGAAGGCGGCTCAGGGGTAAGCCGCCGCCTCAGCGGCTGGAGGGTGCCGCATCCTCCGTTGGACGGGCGCCTGGGGCCGGCAGCCAGCCCTGGCGGCGGAACAGCCAGGCCAGGGCCTCGGCCACGCCCCACACGATGAGAAAGCAAAACACCGTGTCGCTCAGAAAATGCCCCCCCTGCATGACACGGGCCACGCTCAGGGCGCCGCCCAACACCAGTCCCAGGGCCATGGCGCGCCAGCGCCAGGCCGGCCAGGCCAGCCCCAGCGCCAGCCACCAGAAGCCGATCGATGAGTGCCCGCTGACGAACGAGCAGTTACGCTCACAGTTGTGGGCCGGCAGCAAGGCGGGAGTGAACGGCTTGGAACCGCCGAAATCCACCACCTGATGCGGTCGCGCCCGCCCCCAGTGTTCCTTGAGCACCCCGTTGACCATCAACCCCGGCCCCAACAGCAGACTGGCGAGCAGGAAGGCCCCGACGCCCCGACGCGGCCAGCGCCCCTGCCAGCGCTTGACGAAGCTGCCTGCCAAAAGCACCAGCCCCAGCAACAGGGCGGCGATGGTCTGCCAGCGGGCCGAGGCATAGATGGCATCCACCCACCCGAGCCGCTCACCGATGAACCCCTGTGCGGGATCGTAAGCTCGTCGAGTGACCCATAGATCGAGCTCAGGCCAGAGGCTGAAAATCAAAGCGGCGAGGGCAAACAGCCCAAGCCACAGCCACAACACAGGATGTTTCATCGTCAATTCGCCGCCTTGCGGACATAGGTTTGCATCAGGTCATCCACCGCTCGCGCCATCCGCTCCAGGCCAAAGCGTGCCAAAACATCCGCCTGCCCAGACTGGCCCAGGGATCGCCGAAGTTCGGCATCGGCCGCCAGCCGCTCAAGGCAGGCAGCCAGCGCCTGCGCATCCCCCTCGGGGAAGGACAACCCGGTTTCGTGGTTGCGCATGACCTCGCCCAATCCACCGCTCGCGCTCACCACGGTGACCACACCGGCCGCCATGCCCTCGATGGCCCCAAGCCCTAAGCCTTCCCCGCGCGAGGGCAGGACATTGATGTCCATCAGGGCGTAATACGGCGCCACATCCTGCACGAAGCCCGTAAACACCAGCTGCTCGGGATCGGCGCCATGATAGGCGGCCATCTGACGCAGGGCGGCATGATCGGGCTCATCACGGGGCCCCAGGATCAGCACGCGGTAGGGGAAACTCACCTTGGCAAGGGCCGCGAACAGCACGTCGTAGCCCTTGAGGTCCATCTTGTCCGGCGACCACCCCGGATAGACCCCAAACCGCGCCACCATGCCAAGCACCATCTCCCCCGGTTGGCGATCGGGCAGCCACTGCGCCCGCAGGCGCTCCACCGCCTGGGGATCGGGGTGGGCAAAGGGAAAAAGATCGACCCCGGCATGGATCAGGTGCACGCGGGCGGCGGGGTAGGACGACGCGATCAGGGATTGCGCCACCGCCTCACTGATGGCGATCTGGCGCGCCACCAGCCAGCGGTGCAACTGCACCCCGCCCAGACGGCTGGTGCCGCTGATGCAGTGACGCATGAACCAGAGCGGTGGCCGCATCCCAAGCAGCTTGGCACGCAGCCCCAGGTGGCGACTGCCGGAATCATGCGTGAGCACCACATCCGCATCGTGCACCGCCCGGTTGAAGGCACGCAGGCCGCGCAGGCCTCGGGGATAGTCGAGGGTCACATGCCCCAGGGCAGCGAGGTCGTGGTAACGCAGGAAGGCTGGCTTGACGACGTAATCGACCCGATGCCCGGCCTCGCTCATCGCCCGCCCCAAGGCCAGCGCAATGCGATCGGCCCCGCCGCGGCCATCCCCGGCGATAATCTGCACCAGGCGTAGGCGGCAATCCGGCCCGTCAAATGCGCTTGAAGGCATGTTCCATCAACTCGACGTGGCGCGAGGCGCTCATGCGCAGGAAGGCTTCCGCATACTCGCCCGCGCCCGTGGTGATGCCTCGGTAGCGGGAGAGGGCCATGCCCGCCTCCAGCCAGTTGTTGGCCGCATTCTGGCTGGTAAAGCAGGCCAGCGCCTCGCGCTTCTGCCCGGCATGGGCGGAGATGTCGATCGCCACATTGGGCGTGAGGGTGTTCCACACCTCGTACGAGTAGACCATGTAACCCGCCCGGCTCGCCCGGCTGTGGCGCGCCAGGAGGAGGTTCACCGAAAGATGGTCGACGTGCCGATCAAACAGCCCCGGGGTGTAGACCACATCCGGCTGTTCCTCGGCAAGAAAGGTCGCGAGTATGCCCGGAAGATCGGCCTGATCCATCAGCGTCTTGGAGGGATAGGGCAGAAAATCCTGTCGCTGCACCCCCAAGATCCTTCCGGCCGCCTGACCTTCCGCGATGCGCTCGGGCGTGCAATCGGCAAAGGTCAGCACCGCCACCCGATCCCCCAGCGCCACATGCTTGGCCATCACCCCACCACAGCCGATGGTCTCATCGTCGATGTGCGGGGCGAGCACCACCACACGCTGGCCGCGCGGCTTGTCCTCCTTGGCCACGGAATAATTCAACAGCGGTTCAATGCCCTCGTACAGGCGGTAAATGGCGCTCCAGCGCAGCCTTCGGTTCATGCGCGCATCATCCTTTGTAGTCTCGGAGGAGGAAAACCGAATACTCCAGCGCCCAGTCCCGGTGAATGGGCACATGCAAAGGCGGGAGAGGCTCGACGGAGGCGAAGTGTTCGGCGATGGGCCCCGGCGCACTGGCGCTGGTGACCAACAACACATCCCGGCCCCGCTGCGTGGGGCCCAGGCTGTGCATGAGGTCATACTGGTGCCGCAGCAAACCTTGCGGATTCCAACTCAACACCCGCTCAGACGGAATGCGGGCGTAATAGGCGAGCTCCGCCAACACCTCGCGCTCCTCGCTCACCAGCAACGCCTGCGGGTGCGCGGCCTGAAGACGGGTGAATTGCTCGCCCAAGCGGTCCCAGCCCCGCACCCGCTTGAACGGATCACTCTTGGCGCTCAGCTCGAAACCGAGCCCCGCCGCGATCCGATCGTAATGGTAGGCCCCGAACATCAACGCCACATTCAAGGCCAAGGCCGCCAGCAACCAGCGAGGATGGGCATGCGCCACGCCCCAGTGGGCCAGCAGGACGCTGGCCGCAACGAAGGCGGGAGCGGCCCAATTGGCATTGGCCCGGCCAAGCAGGGCCTGGGCACTGATGACGGCAAGGAAGGTGAAGGTGAATACCAGAAGCAGCACCGTCCAGGGGGTACGTGGTACCCGGAAGGCCGCGACCAGCCCCAGCACCAAGGCCAACGGCCCAAACACCGCAAACTGGCCGCCCCAAAAGGCACCGAGCTCCCCCCAGTGCAGGGTTTGCTCATGCAGATGGGATATCTCCGCCGTATGCCGCAGGGTGGGCCAGCCGTGGGTGGCATTCCAGAGCAGATTGGGCAGGAAGATCAGCAGGGCAAGACCCGCAGCCAGCCACAGGCGCGGATTGCGCAGCTGACCACGCCAGGCGGGCACCAGCAGCAGCGCGAGCAGGGCGGAGGGCGCAAACAGGATCATGGTGTATTTGCTCAAAAGGCCCAATCCACCCGCCAGCCCGACCAGGAGCCAATGGCGCCAGGCATTGGTTTCCAGGGCACGGATGAAGGCCAACAGCCCTGCCGTCCAGAACAGCAGCAGCAGCACATCCGTGGAGATGATCAGATTGGAGAGTGCCACGCCGGGCATGAGCAGGAACAGCGCCGCGGCCCACAGCCCGGTGCGGGCATCGAAAAGCGTCTCACCGAGCTTGAACACGAGGAACGTGGTGATGGGGTAGACCAGCAGCGCGCCGAGCTTGACGCAGAACACGCCATCGCCACAGAGCGCGGTGGTCAGGGCGATCAACACGGCAATCAGCGGCGGCTTGGAGTAATAGCCCCAGTCGAGCTGTTGTGCCCAGCCCCAGTAATAGGCCTCGTCCACGTACAGACTCAGCCCGGACCCCGCCAGCACCAAGGCCCGGTAAGCGGTCACAAGGCCGATCAGCAGAACGACTCCGAGATAGGCGCGGGAATCAGGCGTGTCGATCAGAGGGCGCACGAAAATATCGTCATGAGACTGGCAAGGAGGCATAGCCTAACCCAAAGGGGCTTGTTACAGTGCCTCACCCTTCGATTTTCCGCCCGGCCATGCCCCGTTACGCGCCTCACTACGTCCTGCTCACCCTCGCCGCAGTGATCAGCTTTCTGGTCAACCTCGGGGGCGTCCCCCTGTTCGACCTGGACGAAGGCGCCTTCTCGGAGGCCACGCGGGAGATGTTCGTGCGCGGGGACTTCATCTCCCCGTTCGTCAACGGCGTGCCGCGCTTCGACAAGCCGGTGCTGATCCACTGGCTGCAGGCGGCAAGCATGGCCATCTTCGGCCCCACCCCATTCGCCTTCCGCCTGCCCTCGGCCCTGGCGGCCACCGGCTGGGTACTCCTGGTCTACGGCTTCATCGCCCGCGTGCTGGATCGCGACACCGCCCTGCGCGCCGCCCTGCTGGTCGCAACCGCCCTCGGGATCATGGTGATCGGCCGCGCCGCCACCGCCGACGCCCTGCTCAACCTCTGGCTGGTGGCGGCCATGTTCGGGATCTACCTCTACTTCCTTGAGCGCCGCACGCGCTGGATCCTGCTCACCCACGCCGCCATGGGCCTCGGCTTTCTCACCAAGGGCCCGATTGCGCTCTTGATCCCGGGTGCGGTGGCCCTGCTGTTCTTTGCCCTGCAGCGCGAACTGCCCGCCCTATGGCGGGCGGCCTTCCATCCGCTGGGCCTGGTGCTGCTCATCGCCATCCCCCTGCCCTGGTACCTGTTGCAATACCAGGCCCAGGGCATGGCCTTCATCGACGGCTTCTTCGGCACCCACAACGTCGAACGCTTCTCGGGGCCGATGGAGGGCCACGCGGGCAGCCTGTTCTATTACCTCCCCGTCGCCCTGCTGCTCGCCCTGCCCTACACCACCCCGCTGCTGCGCGCGGTGCGCGAGCTGCCCGAGCGGGTCAAGTCGCCACTGGGCCTCTACCTATGGCTGTGGTTTGGCTTTGTGCTGGTGTTCTTCTCCCTCTCCGGCACCAAGCTGCCGCATTACCTCAACTACGGCATGACCGCGGCCCTGATCCTCGCCGCCCTGGCCCTGTCCGCGCTGCGCTCACGCACCCTCGCCCTGCTCCCGCCGGTGCTGTTTTTCGCCGCCCTCGCCGCCCTGCCCCCACTATGGCCGCATATCACCGCCATGCAGAGGGACGAAGACGTGCGCGCCCTCTTGAGCGGCGCGGAGGGGCTGTTCGTACCCGGCTTTGGCATCGTGTTCGCCCTGCTCGCATTCGGCGGCATCGCCCTGATGCTGGCCCGCAGGCTTTCCTTGACCCGCGCCCTGATCGGCCTGGGACTCGCCGGCAACCTCGCCCTCGCCCTGTGGCTCGTCCCGAGCCTGGCCGCCATCCAGCAAGGCCCCATCGCCCACGCCGCTGAACTTGCCCGCAACCAAGCCGGCCCCTACGTGATGTGGGGCCTCAACACCCCAAGCTACAGCGTGCACAGCGGGCATGTGCAGGAGCGGCGGGAGCCGCGCCCTGGGGATTTAGTCTTGACCCGTACACGCAAGCTGGCGGAACTGCCGCCGCATGAGGTGCTGATGGATGAGCGGGGGTATGCGCTGGTGCGTTTGAAGTAGCCAGCATGGCGGTGCTGGAGGAGCCCCGAACCGAATCCAGGCTCATCCGTGGACGCCGCCCTGCCGCCACACCGGTCACTCCTTCAACCTCACCCGCAGCCAGCCATCCTCAACGCGGATGTCCTCGACACCCTCGGCAAAGCCCTGCCAGAAGCCCTGCTCGTCGCCAAAGGTCTGCACCAGGTCGATGTTTTTCATACCGCCGAGCCAGGCCCCGGGGATAGGCACGCCCATCAGACTGATGCCCTTGAGCACGACCACCGGGCGGCCGCCTCGGAAGGCCGCCTCCACCCCCGCGGACACGCGCACGGTCTTGCCCCCCAGGATCGGAAAATCCGGCTCGACCGGCACCAGCAGGCGCACGCTGATCAAATCGCGCGACAGGTCGACGGACATCTTGCGGGCCAGATCCTTGTTGTTGGCGATCAGGGCGTTCAGCTCCCGTTCGCTGAAGCTGACCACGCGCTCCTCCGCCCGCTCGGCGTAAGGTCGGGGCTTAAGCCACGCCTCGTCCGTTTGTGGCTTTGGGCCGTGCTCGGGCACCTCGGGCTCGAAACCGAGCGCACGCAGCTTGGACGCCAGCGTCCGTTGCTCCGTCGCGCTCAATTCAACGGGGGTGAAATCCTTGACGTCGATGAAGGTGCGCACGAACCAGAAGGTCGTCGCGATGGTGACCAGAATCGTTACGAGCACGATCCAGAACACATGGATGCCGCGCATCCCGCCCCTGGCGGGGGGCGTTGGCCCGCTCGTCGTTTCTGCGCTGGTCGTTTCTGCGTTCATGCAGGCACCTCCTCGATTCGCCTGCCGAGGAGTGTAGGCCACCAGGCCGTCAGCGCAGGCGGCGATTGGCGCGCCACAACACCCAGGCACTGCCGAGCACGGCCCACAGGACCACCGGCACCAGCACCCAGCGCCCCTCGGGGTAGCCGCCGTCGAAGCCATGGAGCTGCGTCAGGACGATGACCAGCAACAGGGCCATGAGCGGCTGACCCCAGCGGCGGTTGACCGGCCAGCGCTCGGCCAGGCGCACCCCGACCCAGGCCGCCATCCAGCCGATGAACACCCCGGCGGCCACGTCCTGCGGCCAGTGGGCACCGACCACGGTGCGCGCAAGCCCCACCACCACCGCCACGCCAGCGGCAAGCAGCACACCCCACCACGGCGCGCGCAGGGCCAGGGCCAGTGCGCCCGCGGCGGTGGCAATGCTGGCCGAGTGACCGGAGGGAAAGGTCTTGGCGTGGAGGGCATGACCGATCAGGTGCACCTCGTCGGTCGGCAAAACACCCAATGGGCGCGGCCAGGCAAGCCAGGGTTTCAGACCATGGACCACCAGGGTGGCGAGCAGGGCGGAGACCACGGCGGCCCAGACCACCTCGGGCCGGCGCCAGATAAACGGCAGGAAAAGGACGACAGTAACCAGGGTGTCGCCGAGCAGGTTGATCCCCGCCCATGGCGGCTCGAATCCTACGCCCCAGCCATTGATGAAATGGAAACCCGCCAGGTTGACGCCGGGAAGAAAACTGATCAGCAGCAGGAGCGCGAACAGCCCGGCCAGGGCGAGATAGAGCCGCTGCTCAGGCCGGAGGGGGTTCACACCAAGCCTCATCATCGGTGGCCGGTACGGCATCCTTGTTGCGCACAATGTAGCTCTTGCGCTCCTGCGACTCGAAGTAGACCCGCGAGAGCATCTCGGCCACCACGCCGGTGGTCAGCATCTGCACGCCCACCAGGATCAGCAGGATGCCGGTGAAGAACAGCGGACGGGTGCCGATGTCCTCACCCAAAAGCTTGAGCAGCACCATGTAGGCCATGATCAGGCCACCCAGCCCCCCAAGGCCCAGGCCCACCATGCCGAAGAAATGCCCGGGGCGCGCGGAGAAGCGCATGAAGAAGTACACCACCAACAGGTCGATGATGACACGGAAGGTGCGCGAGATCCCGTACTTCGACACCCCGCGGGTGCGCGGATGGTGCTGCACCACCTCCTCGGCGATGCGGTTCGGCGCGGTGTAGGTGGCAAGCCACGCCGGGATGAAGCGGTGCATCTCGCCATACAGGCGCACGTTCTTGACCACCTCGGCGCGGAACACCTTCAGGCTGCAGCCATAGTCGTGCAGCTGCACCCCGGTAATACGGCGGATCAGCTTATTGGCGATGCGCGAGGGGATCTTGCGCATGATGACCGCATCCTGGCGGTTTTTGCGCCAGCCGGCGACGAGGTCGAGGTCCTCGTCCAGCAGGCGGTTGACCATGCGCGGGATGTCGATGGGGTCGTTCTGCAGATCGCCATCGAGGGTGGCGATCACATCACCGCGCGCAAGGTCGATCCCCGCCTGCATCGCCGCGGTCTGGCCGAAGTTGCGGCGCAGCTCCACCACCCGCACGTGCTCGCCATACTTGGCCTGGCCCTCGCGCATCATCGCCAGCGTGCCATCACTGCTGCCATCGTTCACCAGCAGCACCTCCCAGGGCATGGGATAGTGCCCCAGCACCTCGTGCACGCGCTCGAGCATGGGCAGGACGTTGTCCTGCTCGTTGTACATGGGGATGACAAGGGAGAGGCGGTGCTGGGCGCTGGAGGTCATGGCGTTGATGGGTCCTTGGCGGGTGTCGGCATGGTAGCCGATTTGCCCGAGATCAGCATGGCGGCCAGGCCGAAAAGCAGGCTTGAGGCGAGCAGGAACAGGTGGGTATTGATGGCCGCTGCGGTGGCTGCTGCCAGCTCCATCCCCTGCGGCAGCAGCAGGCCGAGCATGCCCGCCTCATAGGTGCCAAAGCCGCCTGGGGCATGGATCGGCAATACGGAGGTCACCTCCCCGCCGAGCACCGCAAGCC
The DNA here is from genome assembly GCF_039822285.1 of Thiofaba sp. EF100. Lineage (NCBI taxonomy): Bacteria > Pseudomonadati > Pseudomonadota > Gammaproteobacteria > Chromatiales > Halothiobacillaceae > Thiofaba > Thiofaba sp. EF100. The sequence continues at coordinate 458,438 of NZ_JBAJEY010000001.1, forward strand.
CCGCCCCGGCCCAGTCGATGGCGAGGAACTGGCGCAGGATCCACGCCAGCGCCGCGAGTTTGACCAGCCAGTTGGCCCAGGTCAAAAGCACACCGCGTGAGAAATGCGCAACATCGCGCGGCAGGCCGGCCAGGGCCTTGTCGAGCAGCCTGCGCAGCCTGCCCTCCCCCATGCCCGCAACCCAGGCTGTCAGCCACCCGCGCAACGACCAGACCACGAACGGGGCCACCAGGGCGAGCCCCAGCAAAGCCAAGGCCATGACCTTCACCTTCGCCAGCCATAAGAGGCTCCCGAGCCCTAGGGCGGCCAAAACCTGGGCATCCACCAGCCGGATCCAGAACAGCCCCGCCAGCGCATGCGCAGGATCGGTGCCAAACCGCTGCCGCATCAGGATCGGAAAGCTCAGCTCCCCGCTGCGCATGGGCAGGAGGTTGTTCCAGAGATTGTGCTGAAGGTTGAGGGAGAGCACCGCACCGAAGCGGCGATGGATAGCGAAATGATCCGCCACGCGCCAGGCGCGGAGAACATAGCTTCCGAGCATCATGGCGACGGCGACCAGCAGCCCGCCGAACGAGACCTCGGCCCAAGGGGCGAGCAGGCGCCCCCAGCCGAAGAGCCACTCAACGACGAGAGCGAGGAGGATCACCAGGACATACCCCACCCCCCGCCGCACGGCAGGCGAGATCCACCGCGCCAGCTTCAGCCGATCGTGTCGCACAGTCCGTTCCGCGCCCGTTCGAGAACCTCGGTCCCCACCCTGCCGATGGCCTTGACGACCAACCCCGCACTCAGCGTCACAACGCGATCGAGCCTGATCCAGCTTTCGACAGGCAACTGCCCTTCCTGAAGGTCCGCGTTACTGAGGGGCATGGTGTGCTCATGATGCGCTCGCGAAGTCACCGGCAAGGCGATGAAATCGCCAAAGGCATCAGGCGCGGTCAGGGCCAGCACCGGACGGCGCTTGGACGAGGACATATCGGTGAAGGGGAAAGGGATGAGCAGAATGCTTCCCGCCTCAAACATGATCCCAGACCTCTTCGCCCGGCTGGTCCCAAAGGCCTGCCAGGCTCGACTGCTGGGCCTGGACGAGATCCGCCCACGCCTGTTGTTCGCGCCGCTCCTTCAGATAACCGATGAAGTCCAGCACTTCCTTAGCCTGATCCTCAGGCAGCGACTTCACCTGCTCCTGGATCAATTCAGCCCAGCCCATGCCACACCTCCCAACTGCCCCAGTCGGAACCTCGATAAAGAAGAGCCTATAATGCCCCATCTTCTACACGCCTCCGAACGCCCGTCATGGAAAAAACCTACGATCCGAAAGCGATCGAAGCCCGCTGGTACGCCGAGTGGGAACACGCCAACCACTTTGCCCCGCAGGGGAATGGCCCCGCCTACTGCATCATGCTGCCGCCGCCGAACGTGACCGGCAGCCTGCACATGGGGCATGCCTTCCAGGACACGATCATGGATGCGCTGATCCGCTATCACCGCATGAAGGGGGACCAGACCCTGTGGCAGCCGGGCACCGACCATGCGGGCATCGCCACCCAGATGGTGGTGGAGCGTCAGCTGGCGGCCAAAGGCCAGACGCGCCATGACCTGGGCCGTGACGCCTTCATCGACAAGGTGTGGGCGTGGAAGGCCGAATCCGGCGGCACCATCACCCGCCAGATGCGCCGCCTGGGCGCCTCGCCCGACTGGTCGCGCGAGCGCTTCACCATGGACGAGGGCCTGTCGGACGCCGTGAAAGAAGTGTTCGTCCGCCTGTATGACGACGGCCTGATCTACCGCGGCAAGCGCCTGGTGAACTGGGACCCGGTCCTGCACACCGCCGTCTCCGACCTGGAGGTGATCAGCGAGGAGGAACAAGGCCACCTGTGGCAACTGCGCTACCCTCTGAGCGACGGCTCCGGTCATCTCGTCGTCGCCACCACCCGCCCGGAGACCATGCTGGGCGACACCGCCGTAGCGGTGAACCCGGAGGATGAGCGCTACAAGCACCTGATCGGCAAGACCCTGCGCCTGCCGCTGGTGGGCCGCGAGATCCCCATCATCGGCGATGAGTACGTCGACATGGCCTTCGGCACCGGCTGCGTGAAGATCACCCCGGCGCACGACTTCAACGACTACGCCATTGGCCAGCGCCACAACCTGCCGATGATCAACGTCATGACCTCTGACGCGCGCATCCGCGACCAGGCTGAGGTTGTCGGCGGCGAGGCGAACCTCGGCCTCATCCCCGAGAAGTACCGTGGCCTCGACCGCTTCGAGGCACGCGACGTCATCCTCCACGACCTGAGGGAGCTCGACCTCCTGGGCGAGATCAAGCCGCACACCCTGATGGTCCCGCGCGGCGACCGCACAGGCAGCGTGATCGAGCCGATGCTGACCGACCAGTGGTTTGTGGACCTGACCCGCGAGGTGCAGCCCGATGGCCGCCCCGGCGGCAAGAAGGCCATCACCGAGCCGGCCCTCGCCTGCGTGCGTGACGGCCGGGTCAGATTCGTGCCGCAAAACTGGGAGAACACCTACTTCCAGTGGCTGAACAACATCCAGGATTGGTGCATCAGTCGCCAGATCTGGTGGGGCCACCGCATTCCCGCCTGGTACGACGGCGCGGGCAACGTCTACGTCGCCCGTTCGGAGGCGGAGGCGCGCGCCAAGTACGGCCTGCCCGCCGACCTCGTCCTGACCCAGGACGTGGATGTGCTCGACACCTGGTTCTCCTCCGCCCTGTGGCCGTTCTCCACCCTCGGCTGGCCAGAAAAAACCCCCGAGCTTGCCACCTTCTACCCCACCAGCGTCCTGGTCACGGGCTTCGACATTATCTTCTTCTGGGTCGCCCGGATGGTGATGATGGGCAACTACTTCATGGGCGACGTGCCGTTCCGCGAGGTGTACGTGCATGGCCTTGTGCGCGACGCGCAGGGCCAGAAGATGTCCAAGTCCAAGGGCAATGTGCTGGACCCGATCGACCTGATCGACGGCATCGACCTCGAAACCCTGGTCAAGAAGCGCACCAGCGGCCTGATGCAGCCCAAGATGGCCGCCAAGATCGAGAAAGACACCCGCAAGGAGTTCCCGGACGGCATCCCCGCCTTCGGCACCGACGCCCTGCGCTTCACCTTCGCCGCCCTCGCCTCCACCGGCCGCGACATCCGCTTCGACCTTGCGCGGGTGGAGGGCTACCGCAATTTTTGCAACAAGCTCTGGAACGCCAGCCGTTACGTACTGATGCAGTGCGAAGGGCAGGACTGCGGCGTGGTGGGAGCGGCGCCCTCGCCGCGTTCAGACACGGCTCGCCCCGAGGGCGGGGCTCCTACAGGCGAGGTGACCCTCACCCTCGCCGACCGCTGGATCATCAGCCTTCTGCAGCGGCTTGAGGCGGATGTCATCCGCTATTTTGAATCCTACCGTTTCGACCTCGCCGCCCAGGCGCTGTACGACTTCACCTGGAACGAGTACTGCGACTGGTACCTCGAGCTCTCCAAACCCGCGCTCAAGACCGGAGATGAGGCCACCCAGCGCGGCACCCGCCGCACCCTCGTGCGCGTGCTCGAAGCCCTGCTGCGCCTGCTGCATCCGATCATGCCGTTCATCACCGAGGAGATCTGGCAGCGCGTCGCACCGCTGGCAGGCAAGGCTCCCCTCGCCCTTGAGGGGAGAGGGGCCGGGGGAGAGGGTGAATACCAAGCCACCATCATGCTGCAGCCCTTCCCGCAGCCGGAGGCCAGCCGCATCGACGAAACAGCCCTCGCTGACATCGACTGGCTCAAGGCCTTCGTGCTCGGCGTGCGCCGCATCCGTGCGGAGATGGACATTGCCCCGGGCAAACCGCTGCCGGTGCTCATCGCCAACGCCTCCGCCAACGACCGCCGCCTGCTGGCTGACAACCGCGCCTTCCTCACCTCCCTCGCCCGCATCGAGAACATCGAGGTGGTCGAGGACGAGGCCAGCGCGCCCGAGTCCGCGGTCGCCCTGGTCGGTGAGATGAAGGTGCTGATCCCGCTCGCCGGGCTGATCGACAAGGAGGCCGAGCTGGCGCGCCTCGGCAAGGAGATCGGCAAGCTCGAGAAGGAGCTGGACAAGTGCCGCACCAAGCTCGGTAACCCCACCTTCACCGACAAGGCCCCGCCGGCGGTCGTCGAGCAGGAGCGCCAGCGCGAGCGCGAGTTCAGCGCCGCCCTGGAACAACTGCGGGCGCAGGAAGCGAAGATCCGCGCGCTGTGACCGCTCACCTGCCCGTCCCCGAGGACGAGATCGAGCTCACCTCCATCCGCGCCCAGGGACCGGGCGGGCAGAACGTGAACAAGGTCGCGACCGCGGTTCACCTGCGCTTCGACGTGAAGGCCTCCTCCCTCCCGAACGAGGTGAAGGCTCGGCTGCTCGCCCTGCACGATCACCGCATCACGAAGGATGGGGTGGTCGTGATCAAAGCGCAGCGCTTCAACAGCCACGAGAAGAACCGTGCGGACGCACTCCTGCGCCTGCACGACCTGCTCGTGACCGCCACCCGCCCAGCCAAGCTGCGCAAGCCGACCAAGCCGACGCGGGCGTCAAGGGTGAGGCGGCTGGAGAGCAAGGCGAAACACGGCCGGATCAAGGCCCTGCGGGGCAAGGTACGGGAATAAGCCTCCTGCGGCTCCTCTGCAAGCCCTGCCGCGGAAAGCTCATGGCAGGTCGAACAGCAGGAACTCCGCGTCCTTGCCCTCCGCGAAAACCAGCCGGGCTTCCTCCGCGATCTTCGCCCCGTCACCCGCCCGCATCTGCTGGCCGTTGAGCGTCAGCTCACCGCGCGCGAGGTGCACATAGGCGCGGCGTCCTGGCGCAAGCGTGTGTTCGACGACCTCCCCGCCATCGAGCAGGCCGGCGTAAAGGAGCGCGTCCTGCTTCATCGTCAGCGAGCCATGCCGCCCGTCCGGCGAGGCAATCAGGCGCAGGCGCCCGACCAGCTCATCGGCTGGAAAAGCGCGCTGCTGGTAGCCCGGCTCGGTGCCGCGCCGCTCAGGTTCGATCCAGATCTGCAGGAAATGCACCTCTTCCGTCGCGGAGGGGTTGTACTCGCTGTGCATGATGCCGCGTCCCGCGCTCATCAGCTGCACCTCGCCCGGACGGATCACCGAGCCGCTGCCGGTCGAGTCCCTGTGCTGCAAGGCGCCCTCGAGCACGTAGGAGATGATCTCCATGTTGCTGTGACCATGGGTGCTGAACCCTGCCCCCGGCATGACCCGGTCGTCATTGATCACGCGCAGCGGACCCCAGCCCATCTGCTCCGGGTCATAGTACTGGCCGAAGGAAAAGCTGTGATGGCTGTCGAGCCAGCCGAAGCGGGCGCGGCCGCGATCATCCGCCCTGCGCAACGTGATCATGTCGCTCTCCTTTTGTTTGTTTCACCCGGAGGTCAAGGCGTGAATCTGCCGGCGCGCGGCCTCGTCGGCCTCGGCGAAGCGCTCCTCGCCCATCGCCAGCCCCTCGGCATAGACGAAGGTGACATCGGTGATGCCGATGAAGCCGAGGAAGTCGCGCAGGTAGCCGGTCTGGGTGTCTTTCGGCGTGCCGCTGTAGATCCCTCCGCGCGCCGCGAGGATGATGGCGCGCTTACCCTGAAGCAGCCCTTCCGGGCCGTTTGCGGTATAGCGGAAGGTGATGCCGGCGCGGGCAATGTGATCAAAGTAAGCCTTCAGGGTGGACGGGATACCGAAGTTGTACATCGGCACGCCGATCACGATCACGTCCGCCCCCTGAATCTCGGCGATCAGCTCGTCGGACAGGCGCGCGGCCGCCTGAAGCGCCTCGTCTCGCTGTTCCGGCGGGGTGAAGAAGGCGTTCAGGGTGGTTTCCGTAAGGTGCGGCACGGGAGCCGTGGTGAGGTCACGGACGACGATGCGATCTGCCGGATGCCTGGCACGCCAGGCGTCTACGAATTCATGCGCCAGGCGGTTGGCGTGACCGGCGGCGCGGGCGCTGGTGTTGATCTGCAGCAGGGTGTTCATGGCTATCTCCTTATCCGGGGACCCGAGGTTTCTACCGGGAGAACGATAGGCTTGATCTCTTCGATAAAAAAGCGCATAAATTGCAACAATATCATCCAAATATTCGATCAATGTTCATCCCAAGGACCACCCTTGAGCAATGGCGCGTGCTGCAGTCGATCGTCGAGCACGGCGGCTTCGCCCAGGCCGCCGCGGCCCTGCACCGGAGCCAGTCATCCGTCAGCTATGCCGTCGCACGGCTGCAGGAGTCACTTGGCCTTGAGCTGCTCGCACCGGAGGGGCGCAAGGCGCGGCTGACGGAGGCTGGCCGGACGCTGCTGGCTCGCGCCGAGGAAGTGCTGGAGGCCGCGCGCCGGCTGGAGGGACTGGCCGCCACCCTGCGCCAAGGCTGGGAGCCGGAAGTGCGGCTGGCAGTGGACGCGGCCTTCCCCACCCCGTTGCTGCTCCAGGCCCTGGCCCGCTTTGCCGAACTGGCGCCGCAGACGCGCCTGCAATTGCGGGAGGAAGTGCTGTCCGGGGCGGACGAGGCCTGCATCGACGGCAGCGCCGACCTGGTGATCGCCGCGCGGGTGCCGGAGGGACATCTGGGCGATGTGCTGATCGAGGTCGAGTTCATCGCCGTCGCCCATCCCAATCACCCGCTGCATCGCCTTGGACGCCCCATCGAGGCTGACGACCTGCGCCAGGCGCAGCAGGTCGTGCTGCGCGACTCGGGCAGGATGAAGCCCAGGGACGAGGGCTGGCTGGGCTCCCCCCGGCGCTGGACCGTGACGGGCATGGAGACGGCCCTGTCGATGGTTGCCGCCGGGCTCGGCTTCGCCTGGCTGCCCCGCCACCTGATCCAGGCGCGCATCGAGGCGGGCGAGCTTCTCCCCCTGCCCCTACGCGAGGGGCAGCGGCGTAAGGCGCCGCTCTACCTCATCTTCGTCCAGCCCGAACTGGCCGGGCCCGCCACCCGCCAGCTGGCCGAGGTGCTGGGGCAGACGGTGAACCGGACCTGACGGACGTCGTATCATGTCGGCTTTCACAGGCCCGCGTGACTTCCATGCCCAACGCCCTCCAGCACCAGATCGCCCATACCCACGCCGAACTCATCCGCCTGGCGGTGGCCGTGCGCCAGGATTCCGACCTGGCCCCGGCCCTGTTCGAACTTTTCCGCGAGATGGAGGAGGCCGGCTGGAACGCACTGGTGAAGGCCATGATCGACTTCGTCAACGGCGAGGCTGTCGACCTTGCGGCACTGGACGAGGAGGACCGGGCCATCCTGCAGGCCATGCAGCGTGGCCTTGAGGACCCCACCTTCCTCGCCGAGCTGGAGCAGGACGCCGCCCACCAGGCGGCAGCCCCCCTCGCCGCGCTGATCTACGCCGCCACCTTGGGCGAGCGCGAGGCGCTGGAGACCATGGCGGGCCTGCGCGAGGCGGCGGACACCCCGGCCGCGATCGCGACGTCCGAGGCGCTGATCGCCATCGTCGAGGGCGAGCGGGAGACGGACACGCTGACCGCAGGTCTGCCCGAGGCTCAGGCCCGCCTGGTCCGCGCCGTGCTTAACGAGCTGGCTGCACTCGAGGCGGCCTGACCCTCAGGGCAAGGCCTGAATAACTACTCCCCCCTCCCCCTTCGACGGGGGAGGGGTCGGGGGAGAGGGTGATGGCGACTCCGCCGGCACCCGCCAAGCCCACAACCACCCCAACCGGGCACAATCCACCTCCGGCGCCCCAGCCTCCGCCAGCCGCACCCGAATCCGACCACAGGCAGGCGTATCCAAGACCGCCGCCCCAGCCTCCTGCCAGCGCGCCACGACCTCCGGTCTGGGATGGCGAAAGTTGTTGCGGTAGCCCGCCGAGATCAGGGCGATGCGGGGTGCGGCCGCCTCGACGAAGGCCATGCTCGAAGAGGTCGCGCTGCCGTGGTGGGGCACCTGCACCACCGTGGCACGCAAGGCATCGGGCTCCTCCAAAAGCGCCGCCTCGGCCCGCCGCTCGATATCCCCGGTAAGTAATACACTCCCGCCCGGCGCATCGATGCGCAGCACGCAGCTCTGATCGTTGTCCTTGCCGTCGCGGAAACCGGCCACCGGGTGCAAGAAGGCAAAACGCACACCATCCCAAGCCCAGCCCTCGCCCTTCCGGCAGGGCTCGCCCTCATGCAGGCCCCCGCCATGCCAGAGGCGTAGCACCTCGCGATCCGAGCGGATGGCCTCAAATCCGCCGGCGTGGTCCCGGTCCCCATTGCTGAGCACCACCGCGTCCAGACGCCCCACGCCCAGCCCGCGCAACACGGGCAGCACCACCTCCGCGCCGGCATCGAAACCGCCAAAGCCGAGGGGACCGGCGTCGTACAGCATGACGTGGCCGGAGGTGCGCACCAGAACCGCCTGCCCCTGCCCCACATCCAGCATGTCCAGCCACAGCTCCCCCGGCCCAGGCTGCGGTACGCGCGGCCAAGTCAAGGGCGCGAGCAGGAACAGCCCCACCCAGCGCGCGGGCACGCCGACGGGCGCCAGCAACCAGACCAGTGCCGGAATGGCGAGCAGGAAGGCCCAGCCCTGGGCCTTGGGCGGGAACCATTGCGCCATGGGCCAGGCCGCCATGCCGTGCAGCAGCCCCATCAGCCCGTCAAGCAGGCGGGCGGCGAGCCACAACAGGGCATGAGCGAGCGGCTCGGCCAACAGGGCGAGCACACTCCCCGCCAGCGCCAGCGGGGTGACGAGCAGACTCACCAAGGGAATAGCAATGGCATTGGCGAGCGGGGAGACCAGCGCGCCGCGCTGGAACAGCAGCAGGGTCAGAGGCAAGAGGCCGAGCGAGACTGCCAGCTGCGCATGACTGGCCTCCCGCAGCCAGCCCGGCCGCGCCAGCCGTCCCGACCCGGCATAGACCAGGAGGCCGACCGCACCAAAGGACAGCCAGAGGCCGACGTCCAGCACCGACAGCGGATCCCACAGCAGGACGAACAGCAAGGCCAGGCCGAGCACGTCGCGCGTGCGCACCACGCGGCGCGAGAGCAGGGCCAGCACCACCGCGAGCAGCATCAGCAAGGTGCGCTGGGTCGGCACGGAGAAGCCTGCCAGCAGACTGTACCCCAGCGCACCCACCCCGCCCGCGAGCGCACCGGCGAGCGGGGCAGGACACCGGAGAACCAAGGCAGGGATCCACGCCCAAAGCCTGCGCACCAGCGCCCAGATCAGTCCCGCGATCATGGTGACGTGCAACCCGGAGATCGCCAGCAGGTGATTGGTCCCGGTGGCGATCAGATCATCCCACTGGGACTCGACGATGAGCGAGCGATCGCCGATGACAAGCCCCAAGATCAGGCCAAGCGAAGGCTCCCCCGCCAGCATCCCGGCCAAGCGCTCGCGCACGGCCAGCCGCAGGCCATCGACCGCCCACGCCGGGGCGGGCGAAAGGCGCGTGCCATCACGCACCGTCCCGGTGGCCTGGATACCCTGGCGGAACAACCAGGCCTCGTAATCGAAACCGAAGCCGTTGACGGTCCCGTGCGGCCTTTTGAGCCGCGCGTTGACCCGCCACACCTCTCCCGGTGCAAGCCTCGGGGCATCCTTGTACCAACTCAGGCGCAACTTGCGGGGGAACCCCGGCTCCTGCCCCTCAGGCGCCCTCACTACTTCAGCGACGAAGACGACACCACGGGCACGCGCCTCCGGTAATTCCTCGATGCGCAGATCAAACACCAACGGCTCCCCTTCAAGCGGGGCCGCAAGCCAACCATCGCGCACCGCCCCGACCGCATGCCCGCCGAGGGCCAGCCCAAGCAACAGCCATGCGAGCGGGCGGGTACCGGGGAGGAGCACCAGCAACACGGCAAGGAGCAGGGCAAGAAAGACATGCTCGGCCAGCGAAGGGCACGGCATGGCAGCCACGCACCCTGCCAGCATCAGTAACGCGGCACGGGCGGGGGTGACCGAGAAGGGGATGGGCTGCGACATTCCTTTCGCCTAGACTTCCATGATCCTCTGAATCTAGACCAGCCCGAATCCATGCGCATCACTCCCCTGCCCGCCTTCGACGACAACTACATCTGGCTGCTGCACGATGACGCCCAGGAGGCCGCCGTGGTCGATCCGGGCGACGCACGGCCGGTGATCGACCACCTCGACGGCCAAGGCCTGCGCCTGACCGCCATCCTGCTTACCCACCACCACTGGGACCACACCGGCGGCGCGCGCGAACTGGCCGAGCGTTATGGGGCGCCGATCCTCGGCCCGGATTCAGAGCGCATCGACTGCGTCAGCCGGCCGCTCAAAGAGGGGGAGAGCGTCGATCTTGGCCGGCTCGGCCAGTGGCGGGTGATGGCCACCCCGGGCCACACCCTCGACCACATCGCTTACTACAACCCGAAGGCGGGCGCGCTGTTCTGCGGCGACACCCTGTTCGGCGCCGGCTGCGGCCGGCTGTTCGAGGGCACCCCGCAACAGATGCAGGACTCGCTCGAGAAGATCCGCGCCCTGCCTGATGACACCCTCATCTACTGCGGCCACGAGTACACCGAGGACAACCTGCGCTTCGCAGTGCTGGCCGAACCCGGCAACCCTGCCATCCGCGCCCGCATCGAGGCCACCCGCGCACAGCGCGAGCGGGGTGAACCGACCGTCCCCTCCACCCTCCTGCTCGAGAAGTCGACCAACCCCTTCCTGCGCTGGGACAGCCCCGAGCTGCGCCAGCGCGCGGCCGAGCGCAGCGGAGAAAACCTCTCGGTCCCCAGCGCGATGTTCGCCGCAGTACGCGCCTGGAAAGACGCGTTCGATGCCAAACTTGCATGAACATCCTGCCAACGTTACGATCCCCGGCTTGATCCAGGACAGCAGCACAGGCCTCCGATGCGCTTGTTATCCCTTGCCATCGTGCTCATGCTCGCCCTTTCGGGCTGCGCCGAGCTGGACATCCGCGAGGATAAGGCCGAGGCACAGTCCGGACCGGGTGCGACGCCGAACGACCTGCCGAGTCACGAGGACCTCTACCGTCTTGCTGCCCAGGAGCCTGCACCCGCAACCCAGGCCCCGCGCGGCGACCCCGCCCCCGACTATGGACTGTGGACCCGCCTGGCGCGCGACTTCACCATGTACTCCATGGTGCACGACCGCATCGACCGGGAGATGTTCGGCTACCTCAGCCGGCTGGACCAGCTGCAGACCATCACCCAGCGCGCGGAACCCTACCTGTTCTTCATCGTCGAGCAGCTGCGCGAGCGCGGCATGCCGATGGAGCTCGCCCTGCTGCCGATCGTCGAAAGCGCCTACCAGCCGCAGGCCACCTCGCGCTCCCAGGCCGCCGGCTTGTGGCAGTTCATCCCCAGCACCGGCCAGCATTTCGGCCTGAAGCAGAACTGGTGGTACGACGGCCGCCGCGATGTACACGCCTCCACCCAGGCCGCACTGGACTACCTCCAGCGCCTGAATGACATGTTCGAGGGCGACTGGACCCTCGCCCTCGCCGCCTACAACGCCGGCGAAGGCACCGTCAGCCGGGCCATCGAACGCGCCGCGTCCAAAGGCGAGCCTACGGATTACTGGTCGCTCGACCTGCCGGAGGAGACCAAGGCCTACGTCCCCCGCCTGATCGCCCTCAGCCGCCTGTTCCACGACCCGCACGTGTACGGACTGATCCCGCACAAGGTCGAGGATGCCCCCTTCCTCGCCCGCATCGAACTGGACCGCCCGCTGGACCTGTCCAAGGTCGCCAATGCCATGGACATGAGCGTGGATGAACTGTACCGCCTCAACCCCGGCTTCAAGCGCGGGGTGAACGGCAATGGCAAGGAAACCGTGGCCCTGCTTCTGCCGCAGGACAAGGCCCACCGGCTGAAGACCATGGACATGAAAGAGCTGTATGCCGTCCTGCCCAGGCAGCGCCAGATCAAGGCGGCCCGTGACGAGAGCGCGGCCAGCTTCGCCCGCCGTTTTGGTGTGAGCCTCGCCACCCTGCGCGACATGAACCCCCTGCTGCGTGACAAGGTCACACGCGGCCAGACCGTATTGCTCCCCGAAAGGCCCTCCGAGCGTATCGAACTGGCCGAGGCCAAACCGGCCGCTTCAGCGGCTCCCGGCAAGGCCATCAATCACGCGGTCTCACCTGGCGAAAACCTCTACCAGATCTCGCGCCAGCACGGGGTGGATACGCAGACCCTCGCCTCGTGGAATGGCCTGAAGCCGGACACCACGCTCAAGGCAGGACAGAAGCTGGTCATCTACACCGATCCGTCGTGGACCCGACGGCCACACCCCGCAGGGGCTTCCGGCATGGAAGCCGGAAGGGTCGGAGGGGAGGGATCAGCGGATCGGGGATCGCCGAAGGCGCTACGTGAAGCTGGCGAAGCCCGCGCGCAGGGTGCGGACGGCCTCCGCGAGGCCAAGATCGCGGAAGGACGCCCGACGAGCACGCCGAGCGCCACCGCCAAGGCGCCTGCCGGGGAAGCGCGCAAGACCACCTACACCGTGCAGAAAGGGGACACCCTGTTCAGCATCGCCAGACGCTTCAAGGTGGAGGTGGCGCAGCTGCGCCAGTGGAACAAGCTGGACGAGAAGGGCGAGCTCAAGCCCGGCCAGACCATCGTCGTCGTACTCGCCGAAGCGCCGTCGAAAGCCTCCTGATGGCGGGGGCAGGGGTAGCCCCTGGCTGTGGGCAGGTTCCATCCTCCCTCCGGAAATGAAGGCACTGTAGGAGGCCCGCCCCGGGCCGATGCGCATCATCGCGGGCGGGGACCGCTCACCCAGAGGCCAAGCTACCCGTGGCGGTGAAGAAATACGGGGGGATGCAGACTTGCCTCAGACCACCACATCCGCCAGATGACCCTTGCTCTCCAGCCAGGCGCGCCGGTCGGCGGCACGCCGCTTGGCCAGCAGCATGTCGAGCATGAGGCGCGCCTCCTCCGCCTGATCAAGGGTCAGGCGCACCAGGCGGCGGGTCTCCGGGGCGATGGTCGATTCGCGCAGTTGCATCGGGTTCATCTCACCCAAGCCCTTGAAGCGGGTCACGCTTATCTTGCCCACCTTCTCCGCCTTCAGGCGGTCGAGGATGCCGTCGCGCTCCTGCTCGTCCAGGGCGTAGAACACCTGCTTGCCGGCATCGATGCGGAACAGCGGCGGCATGGCCACGTACACGTGTCCGGCCTCGACCAGGCTTGGGAAATGGCGCACGAACAGGGCGCACAGCAGGGTGGCGATGTGCTGGCCGTCGGAGTCGGCGTCCGCCAGCACGCACACCTTGCCGTAGCGTAGCCCCGACAGATCGGGGTTGCCCGGCTCGATGCCGAGCGCCACCGCGATGTCGTGCACCTCTTGGGAGGCGAGCACCTGCTCCGGGTCGGTCTCCCAGGTATTCAGGATCTTGCCGCGCAGGGGCAGGATGGCCTGGAAGTCCCGATCGCGCGCCTGCTTGGCCGAGCCGCCGGCGGAGTCGCCCTCGACCAGAAACAACTCGGTGCGGGAAAGGTCGGTAGACAGGCAGTCCGCCAGTTTGCCCGGCAGCGCGGGGCCCTGGGTGACGCGCTTGCGTACCACCTTCTTCTCCTCGCGCAGGCGGCGCTGGGCCTTCTGGATGGCAAGCTGCGCGATCTGCTCGCCCACCTCCGGCTGCTGGTTGAGCCACAGGCTGAAGGCATCCTTGAGCACACCCGAGACGAAGGCCGCACTCTCACGCGAGGAGAGGCGCTCCTTGGTCTGGCCGGCGAACTGCGGCTCGCGCATCTTCAAGGAGAGCACGAAGGTCACATCCTGCCAGACGTCCTCCGGCGCAAGCTTAAGCCCACGCGGCAGCAGGTTGCGGAACTCGCAGAACTCGCGCAGGGCCTCGGTCAGCCCCAGGCGCAGGCCGTTGACGTGGGTGCCGCCCTGCGGGGTGGGAATGAGGTTGACGTAGCTCTCCTGGATGGCCTCACCGCCCTCGGCCAGCCAGGCCAGAGCCCAATCCACCGCCTCGCGCTCGCCCGCCAGGCTGCCCGTGAAGGCCGCCATCGGCAGGATCGGCTGACCGGCCAAGGCCTCCAGCAGGTAGTCGCGCAGCCCATCCGCGTAGCACCACTCCTCCTTCGTCCCCTCCCCCTCGTCGATGAACGTGACTTTAAGGCCGGGGCACAACACCGCCTTGGCACGCAACAGCTGGCGCAGGCGGCCCACCTGGAACTTCGGCGTGTCGAAATACCTTGGTTCCGGCCAGAAACGCACCAAGGTGCCGGTGCGGTTCCTGCCCACCGTGCCCATGACGTGCAGGTCCTCGACCTTGGCGCCATGCTCGAAGGCCATGGCGTGTTCCTTGCCGTCCCGCCAGACGGTGACCTCCAGCCGGCGCGAAAGCGCGTTGACCACCGACACCCCCACCCCGTGCAGGCCACCGGAGTAGCCGTAGGCCTTCTCGGAGAACTTGCCGCCCGCATGCAGCTTGGTGAGGATCACCTCCACCCCCGGGATGCCCTGTTCGGGGTGGATGTCGACCGGCATGCCACGCCCGTCGTCGACCACCGAGACCGAACCATCGCCGTGCAGGGTCACCTCGATCCGCTTGGCGAAGCCGGCCAGCGCCTCGTCCACGCTGTTGTCGATGACCTCCTGCGCCAAATGATTCGGGCGGGTGGTGTCGGTATACATGCCAGGACGCTTCTGCACAGGCTCAAGCCCGGTGAGCACCTCGATGGCGGCGGCGTTGTAGGCGTTGTTGCTCATGCTGGTCGCTTGAATCCCCGATGGACGCCCCCATTCTAACGGCAGCCTGTAAGATAGGGCTCACCGTTTTTGGAACCGATTCGAGATCACACGATGAGTAGCTTCGTCTTTGACGTCACCGAACAGGACTTTGCCGAGAAGGTCATCCAGGCCTCACACGAGCGCCCCGTACTGGTCGATTTCTGGGCAGCGTGGTGCCAGCCCTGCCAGATCCTCAAGCCGCTGCTCAAGCGCGTGGTGGAGGGCTATAACGGCGAGGTGCACCTGGCCTATGTCGACACCGACCAGGAGCAGATGCTGGCCGCCCAGTTCGGCATCCGCAGCCTGCCGACCGTGATGCTGTTCAAGGACGGCCGCGCCATCGACCAGTTCATGGGCGCGCAACCGGAGGGCGCAATCCGCAAACTCATCGACAAGCACATCGTGCGCGAGTCTGACCTGCTGCTGAAACAGGCCATGGGCTTCTTGGAGCAGGGTGAAGAGGAGGCCGCGGTGGAGATGCTCAAGCAGGCGAACCGCATCGACCCGAAGAACACCGCCGTGCTGTTCGCCCTCGCCCGCTTCGCCGCCCACTCCGGCAACTTCGACGAAGCCCTGGCCATCTTGGAGGCCATCCCGGACGAGGCCCCCGAGGCGGGCATGGCACGCGAGCTGAAGGCGCAGATCGGCTTCGCCCGCCAGGCCAAGGAGGCCGGTGACATGGGCGAGCTTTTGGGGCGCATCAGCCACGACCCCGCCGACCTCGAAGCCCGCCAGAAGCTCGCCACCGTGCTGATCGGCCAGGGCCAGCACGAGGCGGCGATGGAGCAGTTTCTCGAGATCATGAAGCGCGACCGCGCCTTCGGCGACGACGCCGGGCGCAAGGGGCTCTTGCAGCTGTTCGAGATGCTCGGCAACGAGCACCCTCTGGTTTCGACCTACCGCCGCAGGATGTTCAGCCTGATGCACTAACAGCCGTTGAAAAAGGCTTTCAACATCCTGCCAAGGCAAGCCCGCACCGCCTACCAGACACCCGCCGCCCGGCGGGTGTCTGGCTTTCAGGCTCCGCGCGGCGATGCAGCGCGCCGCTCCCACCATCGTCTGCCCCTCACCTCCAGCTCGACCACGAGCATCACCCCGATGGCAACCAGCATCATCCAGCCCCAGGTGACCGCTGGAAGTGGCGCCGTGCCAAGCAGGGCATGCATGAACGGGGCATAGGTGACCAGCAGCTGCAGGAGGATCAGCGGGCCGATCACGTACCAGATCACCGGGTTGCCGAACAGTCCTTCGCGGTTGAGCACCGGGGCATTCAGGTAGCGCGCGTTGAGGAGATAGAAGCATTCGATCAGGACGATGGTGTTGAGTGCCGCGGTGCGCGCGGCCTCGAGGCTTCCTCCTTGGTCGAGCAGCAGGTTGAACATGCCATACCCCCCCAGCACCATCAGGCTGCCGACCAGGACGATGCGCCACAACACCCCCCCGCCGACCAGGAGGGCCCGCGGGGACCGAGGAGGACGCCGCATGACATCCGCCTCGGGCCTCTCGAAGGCGAGGGCAAGGGCAAGGTTGACCGTCGTCACCATGTTGATCCAAAGGATCTGCACCGGCGTAATCGGCGCGACCCCGCCCAGCAGGAGGGCAGCGAGCATGATCATCGCCTCGCCCGCATCCGAGGGCAGGATATAGAGGATGGTCTTGCGCAGGTTGTCGTACACCCCCCGCCCCTCGCGCACTGCCTTGGCGATGGTGGCGAAGTTGTCGTCCGCCAGCACGATCACCGAGGCCTCGCGCGCCACCTCCGACCCGGTCTTGCCCATGGCGATACCGACCTGCGCCCCCTTGAGCGCCGGGGCGTCGTTCACCCCGTCGCCGGTCATGGCCACCACCTCGCCGGCCTGTTGCAGGGCAGAGAGGAGGGTCAGCTTCTGCTCGGGCGTGGTACGGGCAAAGACGTCCGCCTCGCGCACCCGCTGGGCCAGTTCGTTGGGCGCCAGCCTCTCCAGTTCCTCGCCGGTCAGGACGGCCTGCCCGTCGCCGATGCCGAGCTGGCGGGCGATGGCCGCGGCCGTGACCGCATGGTCGCCGGTGATCATCTTCACCCGGATGCCCGCCTGCTGGCAGGCCGCCACGGCCTCGGGCACGCCCTCGCGCGGCGGATCGATGAAGCCGACCACCCCCTGCCACTCCAGCCCGCCGGAAAGATCCTCGGCGACGAGCTCATGGCCCGCCAGCGGCTTGCGCGCGAAGGCGATCAGGCGCAAGCCCTCGCCGGCGAGCCGGTCCAGCTCCGCCTCGATACCCGGCGGAACCTCCTTCAGACGGGCCAGGATGACCTCGGGCGCGCCCTTGATGAAGGCGACCCTGCCTTCCTCGGGGTCGCGATGGAGTGTGGCCATGTAGCGCAGGCGCGCGTCGAAGGGAAGAAGCTCGAGGCGCGGCCAGCGCGCGCGCTCAAGCTCCGGGTCGAGGCCGAACTTGCGCGCCAGCACCAGGAGTGCGCCTTCCAGCGGGTCCCCCAGGACGTACCAGCGCCGATCACCGTCGCGGACCAGCTCGGCATCATTGCAGAGCATGGCCGCATGCAGGAGCGCCTCCACATCCGGGTGACCATCCCGCTCGATGGGAACACCATCCCGCAGGACGCGGCCGTGGGGGTCGTAGCCTGCACCTTCGACCGTGTACTCGCCCTGCGGGGTCAAGACATGCACGGCCGTGAGGACGTTGCAGGTCAGGGTACCGGTCTTGTCGGTGCAGATGGTGGTCACCGCACCAAGCGCCTCGACCGCCGGCAGGCGGCGCACAATGGCGTTGCGCCTGGCCATACGCTGCACGCCGATGGCGAGGGCGATGGTCAGCACAGCCGGCAGGCCCTCAGGGATTGCGGCCACCGCCATGCCGACTGCGATCAGGAAGGTGTCGGCCCAAGGCAGCCCCTGCCAGGCCACGCCGATCACAAAGGCCAGCAGCGCGAGGGCCAAGATGATCAGACTAAGATCCCTGGACAGCCGCTCCAGGTGCCGAAGGAGTGGCGTGGTCAGCTGGGGAACCGTCTTGAGCAGGGCACTGATGCGGCCAAGCTCGGTGTGCACCCCGGTGGCCACAACCACGCCCATCCCCTGCCCCTGGGTCACCAGGGTTCCGGCGAAGCCCATGCTGCTGCGCTCGGCCACCCTGGCCCCGACGGCCACCGGAACCGTGCCCTTCTCCGCAGGCACGGACTCGCCGGTGAGCAGGCTCTCATCGATGGCCAGGCTGTGCGCCCGGATCAGGCGCATGTCCGCCGGCACCTTGTCCCCCGCCTGCAGCAGCACGATATCCCCCGGCACCAACCGGCTGGCGTCGATCTGCATCACCCGACCGTTGCGCAGCACCTGGGCATACGGGGTGAGCACCTGGCGCAGGGCCTCCAGCGCCCGCTCCGCCCTGCCCTCCTGCACCACTCCCAGCAGTGCATTGATGAGGATGACCCCCACGATCACGCCGGTGTCCGTGACATGCCCCAGGAACAGCGTCACCAGGGCGGCAAGCCAAAGGACATAGATCAAGGGATTGTTCAGCTGGGCGAGGAAGCGTCTCAGGAGGCCCTGCCGGGGGGGACTGGGGAGGACATTCTCGCCATGGCGGGCCAGCCGCGCTGCGGCCTCCTCCTCGTCCAGGCCATGATCGGCATCGCTCTGCAGTGTTGCCAGGACCACCTCCCACGCAAGGTTGTGGCAGATATTCCCCTCCCCCCCGGCATGCATGCACTCACTGGGCATAGATGAAGAGGACATAGGCATTCAGCATGTAGAGGGAAAACAGGGTCAGGCTGACCCAGCCGACCGTCTTGAACAGGCGCGTCGTGGGCCGGTAGAGCAGACCGACGACGGCCACCCCGGTCATCATCACCGCCGACAGGGCAGAAACCGCATGCATCAAGTCGACATGGGAGAACAGCGGCCCCTCGAGAAGGAACAGGTCATCGATGGCAAGGATGGCCAGGTTGAACAGGATGCTCCCGAACAGGTTGCCGATGGCAAGGTCGAGCGCGCCCAGCCGCAGGGCCGCAACGGTGACCGCGATCTCAGGCAGGGTGGTGACCAGGGCAACGAACAGGGTGCCGACGAAACCGCGCGCCCAGCCCATCTCGCTGGCGATGCCCTCGGCAATGAAGGGCAAGGTCAGGGCAGCAGCCACCACCACCAGCGCCGCGAGCGTGAAACGGAGGATGGCACCCCCGAGGGTGATGCCATCCCCCGGAGGCTGGGGTTCGACGTGGTTGTGTCCCTTCTCGTAGAGGAAGACGACGCGCAGGGCGACGAGGTAGAGCAACACGATCACCGGCGTATAGACACCGACATGACCGAGGGTGGGCTGCGGACCCTGCTGGGCAAGGAGGATGTTGAAGCCGACCAGCCCCAGCATCATGACCGCGAAACCCGCGCCGAGGATGTGGCCGTGGCTGACCAGGGTGAAGACCGGAGCCTTGCGATGGAAAAAGTCGAGCAGCACGATCAGGAGCAGGTTCATGACCGTGGCGCCGAGGATGTTGCCCACCGCGATGTTGGGGGCATGCGCAAAGCTGACGGCACTGATGCCGGTGAACAGCTCAGGCAGGGAGGTCGCCGTGGCCACCAAGGCCAGGCCGATCCAGCCGCGGGTCAGGCCGGTCAGTTCGGCGATCCGGTCGCCGTAGCGGGAGAGCTGGTAGCCCGCCACCCCGATCACCAGCGCGCACAGCCCGAAGGCCAGCCAGATCATGTTCGCCTCCCTGGGTTCAACCCATCGGCCCGGATGAAGCGAGGTAGGAGGCCCGCCCCCGGGCTGAACACCCGGCATTCGATCGCGGCGGGGGCGCCGCTCCCACGCGGCCCCTGCTGTAGGAGGCCCGCCCTCCAGGCTGTGTCAAAAGCCTTTGACACAGGCTGAAATGCGAGCCATGGACGGATCGCGCGAGAATCAATCACGATGAGTGATTGATTCTCGGAGCCCGTCGCGGGCATGTACCGCGACGAGGCGAGTTTCAAAAGGGCAGGACAGCCCTTTTGAAACAGTCTGCCCCGGGGGCCGATGGAGCGACACTCGAACGCGGCGGGAGGCGCTCCTACAGGCCAGCCGCGGTTCATCCCCCGGCCTTGAGCCGCTCCAGCACCTTCACCAATTCGGCCGCCGGACGGTAGCCTGGGATGACCTGCCCGCCCTCGGTGACGATGAACGGCGTCCCCTCAAGCCCCAACTGCCCCCCTAGGTCGATCATCTGCGCCAGCGGGTGTTTGTCGCAGGCCGGAAGATTCACGCTCTGGCCACCGAGCGACTTGTCCAGCTCGGCCTTGCGGTCCTTGGCGCACATGATGCCGATGCTCGACTTGCCGATCGGCGAATCGAGCCCCGCCCGCGGATAGAGCACGTAGCGCACCTTGACGCCCTGCTTGTTCAGCTCCGGCACCTCCTGGTGCAGCTTGCGGCAGTAGGGGCAGCTCGGGTCGGTGAACACGGTAATGCTGTATTTCGCCGCACCCTGCGGGGCGTAGATGATGGTGTCCTCATCCTTCACCTGCTTGAGCAGCTCGACCCGGATGCCGGTACGGCGTTCTTCGGTCAGGTTCTTGCGCTTTTCGAAATCCACCAGCGCCCCCTGGAACATGTAGCGCCCATCCCCGGTCATGTACACCACGTCCGGCCCGGCCACCACCTCGTAGACGCCGGGCACCGGGGTGGCCGTCACCGAGCTCAGCGGCAGACCGGGCATGGTCTCCTTGAGCTTCTTGGTCAGGGCCTCGGTGGCGGGATCGGCCAGCGCGGGCAGGCTCGCGGCAAGCGCAAGGGCCAGGAGGGTCAGACGTTTCATGCAATTCTCCAAAAACAACCACCACAGGGGTGGGTAGGTTAAAAGGCACTTTGCCCAGCATACATGTCCCGGGCATGAAAGTTCATCCGCGAGGATGATGGGCCGCGTGCAGGGCCTTGAGGCGGGCCCGCGCCACGTGGGTGTAAATCTGCGTGGTGGAGAGGTCGCTGTGGCCGAGCAGCATCTGCACCACGCGCAAATCGGCGCCGTGGTTGAGCAGGTGAGTGGCGAAGGCATGGCGCAGGGTGTGCGGCGAGAGCGGCGCGGCGATGCCGGCCTCGCGTGCATAACGCTTGATCAGCGTCCAGAACATCTGCCGCGTCATCGGCCCGCCGCGCCGGGTGACGAACAAGGCCTCACTCTCGCCCAACCCCTCCAGCAGGATGGGGCGAGCCTCGGCCAGATAGCGCTCGATCCAGTGCACCGCCTCGGCGCCGAGCGGCACCAGCCGCTCCTTGCGCCCCTTGCCGAGCACGCGCACCACGCCCGCACTCAGGCTGATCTGACCGAGCGCAAGACCGACGAGTTCCGACACGCGCAGGCCGGTGGCGTACAGGGTTTCCAGCATGGCACGGTCGCGCAGGCCGAGCTGGGTATCGATCATCGGCGCCGCGAGCAGGGCCTCGACATCCGCCTCGCCCAGGGCCTTGGGCAGCGGGCGGCCGATACGCGGCGGCGAAATGTCGAGGGTGGGGTCAAGCCCGATCTGGCCATGCGCCGCAAGCCAGCCGTAGAAGCGGCGCAGGGCCGAAAGCAGGCGGGCGGTGCTTCGCGGCTTATGCCCCTCCGCCAGGCGCTCGGCAAGGAAGCGCATGATCAGCGCCCGGTCGGCACCCATCAGGCTGCGTCCCTGCCTGTCGAGCCAGGCGGCGAACAGGCGGATGTCCGTCTCGTAGGCGCTCAGGGTGTGGCGCGACAGCCCCTGCTCCAGCCACAGCTGGTCGAGCACGCGCCGGATCAGGGCCTGCTCCGCCTCGGCGATGATGACGCGGGCCGGCCTCACAGGCGGATCACCTCGCCAAACGGTGGCGTGACCGGGCCCGCCACTGCCCACAGCACCGGCAGGCCGGGCGGGCGGACCGGGTAGTCGCCCTTGCCGTCGGTGAAGTAGACGAGCGCGTCGAAATCCTCACCGCTCTGCCCAATCCAGTCGAACACCGGGCGGAAGTCGGTGCCGCCCTGCCCGTGCGGCTTGGGCCAGGACGGCACCTCCCCCACGGCAAAGCGCCAGGGGGTGCCCGGAGCGAGGCAGGTGTCGGCGGCGAGCAGGGTCAGCCGCATGGGGATCTGTCCAGCCAGCGCCTGGACCTCGGCCCAGAAGTTGCGCAGCAGGGCATCGTCGATCGAGGCGCTGATGTCCACCGCCAGCACGATATGCGCGGCGGCGGGCCGCAGCGCGGGCAAAAGGAAGGGCTCGCTGGCGCGGCGCGAGGGCCGTCCGTAGTGCGCCTCCGCCCGGTGCCAGCGCTGCATGAAGGCCGCCAGCCGGCCGCGCCAGTCGTGCGCCGCCACATCGGGCGACTCGCCCAAAAGCTCGCGCAGTACGGCAGCGCGCGCATCCCCCGCCCCCAGAGCCTCGCCCACGGCCTGGCGCACACGGATGCGCCAGGGGCGGGCCTCGAGATGGTGCGGCGCTCCGGCAGGCTGCTCATCGCTCGCCACCCCCGAGGTGCGGCTTCTTGCAAGCTCCCCGCCCTCCTCCGCCGCACCGAGCCACCAGGCATGGCGCTCCGCGGCAGGCGATGCGAGCGGGGGCATCCCCAGCGTGTGCAAAAGGCGCTCCACCGTGGCATCACACGCCTTCGACCAGGCCTCGGGCCTTCCGGGCGGCGCGGCGAAGTGCAACAACGCGGCATGCAAGGTGGCGTGGGCCAGCCAGTACCCAAGGTCCGCAGCGCTTGCCCGCGCGGCATAGTGCGCGTCAAAGCGCAGGTTTCGCGCGCTGGTTTCGACATCCACGCCCAACCCCGGCTCGACCGTCACCTGCAGGAAACTGGCCAGCCGGCCGAGCACCGGATGGGCACGGGCGAGTTCGCGGCGGACGCGGTCCATCCTGTCCAAACCCGGTCAGCCCCCAGCGATCCTGACGGCCCAGTCGTCGAAAGCCTCCAAGGCATACAGCCGCTCGCCCAGGCGGGCGTGCAGGGCCCGCACCAGCCGCTCGCCAAGCTCCGCCTCGAACCGGCCCGCGAGGCGCAGCAGGCGACCGGCCTGGTCGGCATCCTCAGGGGCGATCCGTCCGGCCCGGGTGATGGCCGCATCCAACACGGCCCAGCGGCCGTCCGCATCCTCGGGCAGAGCCGGATCGTCCTGGGCCAGCAGGGTGTCGAGGTCGAACTGCGGCCGCGCAAGCCAGTCCGCCAGCAGCATGGCGGCGACCTCGCCCACACAGGCCGCGAGGGCGGGCTCCAACAGGTCCGGGTCGGCGGCAAACTTGCGCAGGGCACGGTCGGCGAAGGCCCAGCTGCGCGGACTGGGGAAGGCGTGAATGTTGGCCTGCTCGGGAAACACGAACAAAAGATCCGGGCGCTGGGCGAGGAAGCGGCGCAGGCGTTCATCCACCCCGGCCCGTTGAGCCCACTCCAGCCAGTCGTCGATCGCAGGCCAGAGCTCGTAGTGGGTGAAGCGGTTGGCGAGCGGCGCGGGCATGGCGTAGGTCACGCCGCGGTCACCCAACCGGTTGCCGGCAGCGAGGATGGCCCAGCCGTCCGGCAGGCGGTAGTCGCCCAGGCGGCGGTCGAGGATGAGCTGGTAGGCGCTGGCCGCGACCTGCGGCAGGGCGGCGTTGATCTCGTCAAGGAACAGCACGCCGCACGGACCGTCGCGTTCGGCTTGCGGCAGCATAGAGGGGGTGGCCCATTCGACCCGACCCTCCCGCTGGTAAGGCATACCACGCAGGTCGGAGGGCTCAAGCTGGGACAGGCGCAGGTCGATCATGGGCACCGCCCGGGCGGCGGCTGCCTGGGCGACCAGGGCGGACTTGCCGACCCCGGGCGGTCCCCACAGCATGACCGGGGTGTGCTCGCCCAAGACGGCCGCCTCGATCTCGCGCGCCAGCAGGCGCGCAACATCCGCCGCACGCACGCGGTCAGCCCTCGCCCCGCAGACGGGCGAAGTGGCGCTTCCTGAGTTCGACGAAACGCGGGGTCAGGCCGACGTCTTCATAGATGGGATCGCCCTGCTCGTCCTGCTCGACCACGCGCTGGCCGGGAACGTAGGCAAAACCGGCCTCGACCTCGCGCAGGGCAGCATGGATCAGGTCGCGCAGGATGGTGCGTGAATCGCCCGCGGCAAACATCTCCGCCAAGGCCTCGATCTTGGCGGCGTCATCCAGGGCCATCACGACCGGCACCTCGATCACCTCCCCCGCCTCGGGCTTGCGCGCCCAATGTTCAACCAGTTCGCTGACTCGCATGTGACACCTCCTCTGCATCCCCATACCAGGCTCGAAGGTAATGCAAATCGGGCGCAAAGGCATCATCCCGGCACCCGGGGTGACCCGCACCCCATCGGGCAGATAGAATGGAGCATTGTTTTCCGATCGCCCAACCCAAGGAGCTTGTGATGTCCGAGGCCCTGGAATCCGTCCTGCATGAAACCCGTGTCTTCGCCCCGCCCGCCGAATTCGTCGCCCGCGCGCGTCTGAACGGGGAGCGCCTCGACGCACTGCACCAGCGCTTCGACGCGGATTTCGAGGGGACGTGGGCGGACCTTGCCCGTACCGAGATCGACTGGCACACCCCGTTCCAGACCATTCTCAACACCGAGAACGCCCCGCACTTCCGCTGGTTCGAGGATGGCAAGCTCAACGTCTCCTGGAACTGCCTGGACCGCCACCTCGAGACCCGCGGCGACAAGATCGCCATCCGCTTCGAAGGCGACCGGGGCGACACCCGCGAGATCACCTACCGCCAGCTTCACGCCGAGGTGTGCACGCTTGCCAACGGCCTCAAGAGCCTGGGCATCAAGGCAGGCGACCGCGTCGTCATCTACATGCCGATGATCGCCGAGGCAGTCGTCGCCATGCAGGCCTGCGCCCGCATCGGCGCCATCCACTCCGTGGTGTTCGGCGGCTTCTCCGCCGAGGCCCTGCGTGACCGCGTCAACGACGCCGGCGCGCGCGTCATCATCACCGCCGACGGCGGCTTCCGCGGCGGACGCACCATTGAGCTGAAGGGCGCGGTGGACAAGGCCATGGAGCACGGCTGCCCGACCATCGAGAAGATCGTGGTGTTCCAGCGCACCAACCATGGCGCCGCCATGACGGCTGGCCGCGACATCTGGTGGCACGAGCTGACCGCCAGCCAGCCGGCAAGCTGCGAACCTGTGTTCGTCTCCGCCGAGCACCCGCTGTTCCTGCTCTACACCTCCGGTTCCACGGGCAAGCCGAAGGGCATCCAGCACTCCTCCGGCGGCTACCTGCTGAACGCCATCCTGACCAACAAGTGGGTCTTCGACACCACGGATTCGGACGTGTTCTGGTGCACCGCCGACGTGGGCTGGATCACCGGCCATACCTATGTGGCTTACGGCCCGCTGGCGATTGGCGCAACCCAGGTGATCTTCGAGGGCGTGCCGACCTTCCCGCACGGCGGCCGTTTCTGGGAAGTGGCGCAGAACCACGGCGTGACCATCTTCTACACCGCACCGACCGCGATCCGCGCGCTGATGAAGCTGGGCGAGGAGGTTCCCGCCCAGTACGACCTCTCCAAGCTGCGCCTGCTTGGCTCCGTGGGCGAGCCGATCAACCCTGAGGCCTGGATGTGGTATCACCGCGTGATCGGCAAGGAGCGCTGCCCGATCGTCGACACCTGGTGGCAGACCGAAACCGGCGCCCACATGATTGCCCCGATCCCCGGCGCCGTGGCCACCAAGCCCGGCTCCTGCACCCGTCCGCTGCCGGGCATCATGGCCGATGTGGTCGACGACCACGGCCATCCGGTCGATGCGG
Organism: Thiofaba sp. EF100; assembly: GCF_039822285.1. NCBI lineage: Bacteria > Pseudomonadati > Pseudomonadota > Gammaproteobacteria > Chromatiales > Halothiobacillaceae > Thiofaba > Thiofaba sp. EF100. The sequence continues at coordinate 483,868 of NZ_JBAJEY010000001.1, forward strand.
AGCACGGCGGGTATCTCGTCATCAAGAAGCCCTGGCCGTCCATGGTGCGCACCATCTGGGGCGACGACGAGCGCTTCAAGCAGACCTACTTCCCGCCCTATTTCCCCGGCTACTATCTGGCCGGCGACTCGGCGCGCAAGGACGCCGACGGCTACTTCTGGATCATGGGCCGCATTGACGACGTGCTGAACGTCTCCGGCCATCGCCTGGGCACCATGGAGATCGAATCCGCCCTGGTCGCCCACCCGCGTGTCGCCGAGGCCGCCGTGGTCGGCCGTCCGCACGAGATCAAGGGCGAGGCCATCGTCGCCTATGTAGTCTGCAAGGGTGAGCGTCCGGTCGGCGAGGAGGCGGCGAAGATGGTCGAGGAACTGCGTGCATGGGTGAACGAGCAGATCGGCCCCATCGCCAAGCCCGACGAGATCCGCTTCGGAGACAACCTGCCCAAGACCCGCTCCGGCAAGATCATGCGCCGCCTTTTGCGCTCCATTGCCAAGGGCGAAGACATCACCGGTGATGTCTCCACCCTGGAAAACCCGGCCATCCTGGACCAGCTGCAGGGCAAGGCTTGACGCAGATCATTAGGACATCCTTATACCCTAATGATTTAAAAGCACTTTACCTGCAAGGCCGTCCGGCATACCCTGCCGTGCGGCCCTGCGCCACGATAAAGACAACCCTCAGGAGTCCTCCACCATGCAACCCGATCTGGCCGCGCGCATCCAGGCGGATCCGCGCTTTCAGGAGCTTGTGAGCAAGCGCTCCAAGTACAACTGGACGATGGCCATCATCATGATGATCATCTACTACGCCTTCATCCTGTTCATCGCCTTCAATCCGACGGCCCTGGCCGCCAAGCTCGGCGAAGGCACGGTCATGTCGGTCGGCATCCTGACGGGCTTCCTCGTCATCATTGCCGCCTTCGTCCTGACCGGCATCTACGTGCGCCGCGCGAACCGCGAGTTCGACACCCTGACCGCGCAGATCAAGGAGAACGCGAAATGATGATGCGTCCCATGATGATGGCGGCCGGATTCGCCGCCCTCGCCTACGCCGGCGTCACCCTGGCCGCCGATGGCGCCCAGAAGGGCGTCAACATGCCCGCCGTGACTATGTTCATCCTGTTCGTGATCGCCACCCTCGGCATCACGTACTGGGCCGCCAAGCGTACCCGTACCGCCAAGGACTTCTACACCGCGGGCGGCGGCATTACCGGCTTCCAGAACGGTCTGGCCCTGGCGGGTGACTACATGTCCGCCGCCTCCTTCCTCGGCATCGCAGGCCTCGTATTCGCCAACGGTTTCGATGGCCTGATCTACTCCATCGGCTTCCTGGTGGGCTGGCCGATCATGCTGTTCCTCTTGGCCGAGAAGCTGCGCAACCTCGGCAAGTACACCTTCGCCGACGTGGCCTCCTACCGCCTGTCCCAGGTGCCGGTGCGCGCCGTCGCTGCCGTGGCCTCGCTGGTCGTGGTCGCCATGTACCTGATCGCACAGATGGTCGGCGCGGGCAAGCTGATCGAGGTCCTGTTCGGCCTGCCCTACACCTACGCGGTGATCATCGTCGGCGTGCTGATGATCCTCTACGTCACCTTCGGCGGCATGCTCGCCACCACCTGGGTGCAGATCATCAAGGCCGTGCTGCTGCTCTCCGGCGCCACCTTCATGGCCCTGGCCGTGCTGTGGGCCTTCGGCTTCAGCTTCGACGCCATGTTCAGCAAGGCGGTTGAGATCAGCCCCAAGCATGACGCCATCATGGCCCCGGGCAGCCTGGTGAAGGACCCGATTTCCGCCATCTCCCTGGGCCTTGCGCTGATGTTCGGCGTGGCCGGCCTGCCGCACATCCTGATGCGTTTCTTCACCGTGAGCGACGCCAAGGAAGCGCGCAAGTCTGTGCTGTTTGCCACCGGCTTCATCGGCTATTTCTACATCCTGACCTTCATCATCGGCTTCGGCGCCATCATCATGGTCTCCACCGATGCCCAGTACCTGGATGCGGCCAAGAAGCTGATCGGCGGCAACAACATGGCAGCCATCCACCTCTCCCACGCGATCGGCGGCGACCTCTTCCTCGGCTTCATCTCCGCCGTGGCCTTCGCCACCATCCTCGCGGTGGTCTCCGGCCTGACCCTGGCGGGCGCCTCGGCCGTGTCGCACGACTTGTACGCCAACGTGTTCAAGCGCGGCCAGGTCGACGAGCAGGCCGAAATGCGCTTCTCCAAGTACGCCACCATCGCCCTTGGCATCGTCGCGATCTTCCTCGGCATCGCGTTCGAGAAGCAGAACATCGCCTTCATGGTCGGCCTGGCCTTCGCCGTCGCCGCGAGCGCCAACTTCCCGATCCTGTTCCTGGCCATCTACTGGCGCGGCCTGACCACCCGTGGCGCGGTCATGGGCGGTCTTGGCGGCCTGATCACCGCCGTGGTGCTGGTCGTGCTCTCCAAGACCGTGTGGGTGGACGTGCTTGGCAACGCCAAGGAAATCGTCCCCTACAAGGACCCGGCCATCTTCTCCATGCCGGTGGCCTTCATCCTGGCCTGGTTCTTCTCCATCACGGACAAGAGCGCGCGCGCCAAGGCCGAGCAAGAGGCATTCACTGCCCAGTACGTCCGCTCGGAGACCGGCATCGGTGCCGAGGGTGCCGCGCAGCACTAAGCACCCGACAGGGCCAGGGAGTGGCCCTTCCATCCCACGAAAGCTCGACCCCAGGGTCGGGCTTTTTTCATTCAGGCCACGCCGGTGCAGCCCGCATCAGTCGATGGGACGCCCCTCGCCCGCTTCCTCGTAGGTCCTGCCATCGCGGATGTGGTAGATGCGCTTGAAGGTGGGGATGATCTTCTCGTCATGGGTGACGACGATGATTGCCGCCTGGTACTGGCGGGCCATCTGGTTGAGGATGCGCACCACGGCCAGCGCGCGTTCGCTGTCGAGCGGCGCGGTCGGCTCGTCGGCAAGGATGACCGGCGGGCGGTTGGCCAGCGCCCGCGCAATGGCCACGCGCTGCTGTTCACCACCGGAAAGCTGGGCGGGCTTGGCGGTGGCCCGGTGCTGCACGTCGAGGGCGGTCAGCAATTCAAGTGCCCGCTGGCGGGCCTGCGCATTGGGCACGCCGGCCAGCATCGGCAGCAGGGCCACGTTGTCGGTCACATCGAGGAAGGGAATCAGGTAGGGGGCCTGGAACACAAAGCCGATCTTGTCCCGCCGCAGGGCCCGCAGGTCGCGAATCGTCCAGCCCTCGTCGAAGATGGTCTGGCCGCCCAGGGCCATGCGGCCGGCGGTGGGGTCGGTCACCGCACCCAGGCACTTGAGCAGGGTGCTCTTGCCCGAACCGCTGGGACCGATGAGACCGACCACCTCACCCGGCCAGACCACCATGTCCACGCCCTTGAGCGCGTCCACCGCGGTCGCACCCTCGCCGTAGCGCTTGCGCAGGCCACTCACTTCGATCGCCGGTTGCAACGCCATGCACTTAACCTCCGATGGCGGTGGCCGGGTCCACCTTGAGGGCCACCCGGATGGCGAGCAGGCTGGCCAGGGTGCAGATCACCATGATCGCCACGAGACCACGGAGGGCGTCTTCCGGCAGGAGCAGCACGTACTTGGGGAAATGCGGTGCCCACAGGGTGGCCGCCAGGCGGCCGATGACGAAGCCGATCAGGCCGAGGCCGAGGGCCTGCTGCAGGATCATGCCGGCGATGGTGCGGTTGCGCGTGCCGATGAGCTTCAGCACGGCCAGCTCGCGGAGCTTGCCGAGGGTCATGGTGTAGATGATGAACGATACGATCGCCGCCGAGACGACGGACAGGATGACGAGGAACAGCCCGATCTGCTTCGAGGAGGTGGCGATCATCTTGGCGACGACGATCTCCTCCATCTGCTCCACCGTATAGGCCTGCAGATGCTTCCAGCGCCGGATCGGCTCGGCCACCTGCTCCGCCGTCCAGCCCGGCTGCAGCCGCACCAGCACCGCGTTGACACTGTGGCTGCTGGTCTGGGCGGCCTGCACCGCCTCGAGCAGGCCGGGTACGCCGGGACGGTTGAGGGCGGGATTGGCGGCGGTGCGCGCCCGCTCGTTGAGGATGGCCTCGTTGTCCTTGAGGAACTGGGCCTCCTGGGCATCCTTCAGTGGAATGAACAGCATGGGATCGCCGCCGGACGAGACCATGCGCCGGGTCAATCCGACCACGGTGTAGTCATGCCTGCGGATGCGCACGACATCCCCCACCCTGAAGCCGGTGCGCACGTCGGCGATCGCCTCGTAGTGGCTGCGGGTGATCTGCCTTCCCTCGACCAGATAGGGCGGCTCTCCCGGCTGGCCGGGCTCGAAGCCGACCACCATCACGCGCACGTCCCGCCCCGCCCGCTGCACCTGCATGGTCAGGTAGGTGACATTGGCCGCCGCCATCACCCCGGGCAGGCCGAGAATGCCCCGATAGACGTCATCGCGCAGGCTGGAGGGCTCGGCGTAGGGGCCAAGCGTGTCCTGCTGCACCACCCAGAGATCCGCGCCGCTGTTGCGCAACAGGGCCTTGCCATCGTCCACCATGCCGCGGTAGATGCCGGCCATCGAGAAGGTCACGCCGATCAGCAAGCCCAGCCCCACGCCGGTCAGCACGAACTTCGACCAGGAGTGCAGGATGTCGCGCGCGGCCAGGTTGATCATGCTCAGCGCCCCTGGATCACATCCACCACGCGCACCCGGGACGCCGCCGTCAGCTCGCGCTCGCTGTGGATGACGACCCGATCCCCCCGCTCCAACCCCCGGGTGATCTGCACCCGGCCGTCCAGGTCACGCAGCCCGGTCTCGACCGGCTGGTAGACCACCCGCCTCTCGTCCAGGCGCCAAACCCCCGTCCGTCCGCCTTCGCGCTTCAACGCGGCATTGGGGATGACCAGGGCCTCGTCGAGGGCGGCCGTGAGGATGGTGACCTCGGCCAGCTCGCCGATCGACACCTGTTCGGGCATGGCCTGCAGGCCGACCTGGACGAGCCGCTCCTCGGTCACGCTGTCGGCCAGCCACTCCACCCGCTCCACCCGTCCGGCCAGCGGCTGTCCGGGACGACCGCGCAGGATAACCCTGGCCTCCTGCCCGACCCTCACCCGGCCCGCCCGCGCCTGGTCGATCCGCGTCTGCAGCCACAGGCTGGCCGGATCGACCAGGCGCACCACGCTCTGACCCGCCACCAGCGTGCTGCCCGGCTCGGCGTCGCGGGCGGTGACCACGCCGTCCACCGGCGCCCGCAGCACGAGATTGCCGCGTTGCTGTTCCAGCGCCTCGTAGTCGGCACGGCTGCGTGCCAGATCGCTCTGCGCCACCTCCTGCGCGGCACGCGCCGCCACGAGGCCCGCCTGGGCGGCCTCATGCTCCTGACGGCGCGCATCGCCATCCGCCGGGCTGACCAGGCGCTGGGCGAGCAGCTGCTCGTAGCGTGCACGATTGCTTGCCGCCAGCCGCACCCGCGCCTCCGCGTCACGGATCTGGGCACCGGCGGCATCGAGCGCATGCCGGGCACGTTCGATGCCCGCCCTCGCCGCGGCCTGCCGCGCATCGAGATCGACCGGATCCATCTCCGCCAGCACCTCGCCGGCACGCACCCGCTCGCCGACATCGACCTGCACACGCAAGACCCGTCCCGGCACGGTCGGACCGACGGCATACGCGCGCCTTGCCTCGACCGTGCCGAGGCCGAAGACCTCCTCCCGGATCGGCTCGGCCCGTACCTCCGCCAACACCACGCGTGTCGGCGCCATCGGCCCGTTGCGCAGGACGACCAGCACGAAACCCGCCACCACCGCGATGGCGACGGCCCCCATGCCGATCTTTCCGATCCAGCCCCTGCCTGCCATGCCCACCTCTCACCTCCCCCCGGCGACGACGCCCTGACGCCACACATCGAACACACCGGCCGCCAGCAGCTTCATGGCTCCCACGTTGCCCAGCGCCATCGCCTGCATGACCAGCCCCTGGACGGCCCCGACGAACAGGGCCACGGCGGCGGCCCGATCAAGGGTGTCGCGCAACACCCCTTCCGTGCCCGCGGCCTCCAACTGACGCGCAATGAGGGTGCGATAGCGCCCCATCAGCTGCCCCACGGCCTGCTTGAGCGGCGAATCGGCCGGCTGCTGCAGCTCGTAGAAGATGATCCTCGGCACCCCAGGATATCGGGTGACAAAATCGACATGGGCGTGAAAGATCGCCTCCAGGGCGGCCATGGGCGCGCCGGCCTCCTCAGCCACGCGCTCGAGATTCGGCAGCAACTCGGACATCACCCAGCGGATCACGGCGACGCCGATCGCTTCCTTGTTCTCGAAATGGCGAAAGATGGCCCCCGAACTCAGGCCCACGGCAGCGGCCAGGTCATTCACGCTGATCTCGGCCGGGCTGCGCCGGGCGGCCAGGCTGACCATGGCCGCCACGATCTGCCCCTGGCGCGCTTTGGTCGGTTGTCGAGCAGGTTTCATGCGTCTTGTAAGTAAGCAGTTTCTTACAAGATAGCCTGGAACCGCGAATCGTCAATGGTGCAGTCCATCGCTGGCATCCACAGGCAAGCCCACCCCGACCGCAAACTGAAGCTTCGCCAGCTTCATCCTTCTGCCCGCTTGGTGCGCCGCGTCGGTGTGGCCGTGAGCGGGTCCTCCGGCCAGGGATGCTTGGGATAGCGCCCGCGCAGGTCCTTGCGCACGTCCTGGTAGGGCCCGCGCCAGAAGCTTGCAAGGTCCTGGGTGACCGCCACCGGCCGCTGCGCGGGGGAGAGCATGTGGATCATCACCGGCACCCTACCCTCGGCGATCCGCGGCGTCTCCAGAAGGCCGAACAGTTCTTGGAGCTTGACCGCCAGCACCGGCACACCCTCCCCTTCGAGCACGGGGCCGTAGTCGAGGGCGATGCGTGAGCCGCTCGGGACTTCGAGGTGGGTGGGGGCAAACCGGTCGAGCGCCTGCCGTTTGTCCCAGGGCAAAAGGCTCTGCAGGGCGGCGTCGAGGTCGAGCCGGTCGAGGTGGGCCAGACGGGTCATGCCATCGAGCCAGGGCGCGAGCCAGGCGTCGAGCGAGGCCAGGAGCGCGGTATCGGAGACGTCCGGCCACGACTCGCCGAGCGTGCGGCGCAGCAGGGCGACCCGCCCCCGCCATTGCTGGTGGCGCGCCTGCCACGGCAGGCAGGCCAGCCCCGCCTGGCGGATGCCTTCCAGCAGGGCGGTGCGTACCCGTTCCGGATCGGGTTTGGGGAGTGGGCGGTCCTCCAGCACCAAGGCCCCGAGACGACGCTGACGGAAGGCCCTGACGGCCTGCTCGCGCTCGTCCCAGACGATCTCCTCCACATCCTCGATCCGCTCCGCGAAGGCTGACTCGATGTCGGTCTGCGCAAGGCCCGCGGCCAGAAAGACGCGCGCCTCACGGCGCAGTCCGTCGGTCTGGCCCTCGAGATGGGCGATGGAGAGCCAGGGCGCGCGCGCCAGGGCATCGCTCGTCTCCAGCAGCGCCCCCCGGCCATTGACAAGCAAAAAGCGCCCCGGTTGGCTCGATCGCCCCTGCGCCACGCGCTCGGGATAGGCCAGGGCGACCAGCAGGCCGGTGGCATGGACATCGCCCTCCGCCCCGGCAAGGTCGATCCGCATGCGCCGGGCAAGATCGCGGGCCGACTGGCGGACGCGGGCGCGTGCCCCTTCGTCGAGGACAAGACCGGGCGCCAGGGCCGCGCTGCCGCGCTGCAAGGCCTCGATGCGCAGGGCGAGGTCGACCGGCGGGCGCTCACGCCCCGCGCCCCGCACGAGGTCGCGCTCGGCCAGCAGGGCGGCCAGCTCGCAGGCCAGCCCGCCATGTCCCAGGCGCTTGCCCTCCATCAGCATGTGGGCCAGGCGCGGATGCAGGGGCATGCGCGCGAGTTCCCGGCCATGCGAGGTGATGTGGCCTCCGGCATCCAGCGCGCCGAGCCCCTGCAAGACCTCGCGGGCCTGGTCGAGCAGGGCTACGGGCGGCGGGTCGAGCCAGAACAGCTCTCCCGGCTGGGCGCCCCACTGGGCCAGCTCGAGCGCCAGCGGCAGCAGGTCGGCGCGCTGGATCTCAGGCTCAGCCTGCGCCGGCAGGCTGGCCTGCTCGCCCTCCCCCCATAGACGGATACACACCCCGGGCCCCAGGCGTCCCGCCCGGCCCCGGCGCTGCTCGGCGTTGGCACGGGACACACGCTGGGTGACGAGGCGGGTCATGCCGCTTGCCGGGTCGAAGCGGGAGAGGCGCGCCAGGCCCGCGTCCACCACCACCCGCACCCCTTCGATGGTCAGGCTGGTCTCGGCGATGTTGGTGGCGAGAATGACCCGGCGGCGCGCAGGGCGGGGCTCCAGCACGGCATGCTGCTCGGCGAGGCTCATGTCGCCGTGCAGGGGGAGGACCTCCACCCCCGCAAGCTCCCCCAGCCCCGTAGCCACCCGCTGGATCTCCCGTTTGCCCGGCAGGAAGACCAGGATGTCGCCGTGCTCCTCCGCCAGGGCGCGCCGCACCACGGCGGCAGCATGGCCCTCCAGCGATGAGTCGCGCTGGGGCGGCCGGTAATGCACCTCGACCGGGTGCATGCGGCCCGCACTTTTCACCACCCGGGCCTGCAGGCGCTCCGCCAGCGGCAAGCCCTCGAGGGTGGCCGACATGATCAGGACACGCAGATCCTCACGCAGCATCTGTTGTGCCTGGAGGGTGAAGGCGAGTCCCAGGTCGGCCTGCAGGCTGCGTTCGTGGAATTCGTCGAAGACGACCAGCCCCACCCCGTCGAGCGCGGCATCGTCCTGCACCATGCGCGTGAGCACCCCCTCGGTCACCACCTCGATGCGGGTCGTGGGCCCCACCCGGCTCTCCATGCGCATGCGATAGCCGACGGTCTGGCCCACGGCTTCGCCCAACAGATCCGCCATGCGCTCGGCCGCGGCACGCGCGGCGATGCGGCGAGGCTCAAGCATGATGATCCGCTGCCTGCCCAGCCAGGGCTCATCCATCAGGGCGAGCGGGACAACGGTGCTCTTGCCTGCACCGGGGGCGGCCTCCAGCACGACCACCCCGGACGCAGAGAGGGCATCGCGCAGCGCGGGCAGGATTTCGACGATGGGCAGGTCGATCCGGGCGGGATCAAACCCTCCGGCATGATTTTTGGGGTGCATGGCGGACATGAAAAATCACACCTGAGCATGGAGCGGGATTGCTCCACATGGGCCGTGGATGAAGCTGTGGATAAAGCGGTGGAAAGCGGCGCAAGCACGCATCCGGCCAAGGTTTTCAAACGGCTGGTCAGATTTTGACCACCCAGGATTCGTATTCAAAGAATCAATAACTTAGCGCGACTCGCCCTCCATAAGGCATATCCACGCATGGCTTTTCAAGGGCTTGACAAGGCTTGTGGAAAAGAAATCGCACCCGGAGCCAGAAAGTCATCCACAAAGACTGTGGAAAAGCCTGTGCAGGAGGCGGGCATGATGCGCCAAAGCCCTTGTCGTTCATGGCTTTTTCCGGCCCGCCTTGGCTGCGCACAGCCGATGATCGGAACCGCATCCGTCAGTGTTTTGGCCCCAGCAGCTCGATCGGATAACCATCCGGGTCCTCAACGAAGGCAATGATCGTACTGCCCGCATTCATCGGCCCCGGCTCGCGGATGATCTTGCCGCCACGTGCACGGATAGCCTCGGCCGCCTGGTACACGTCGTCCACCTCCAGGGCAATGTGACCGTAGGCCGTGCCCATCTCGTAATGATCCACGCCCCAGTTGTAGGTCAGCTCCAGCACCGCCCCCTCGGACTCATCCTGATAGCCGAGAAACGCCAGGGTGAACTTCCCCTCGGGATAGTCCTTGCGGCGCAGCAGGCGCATGCCGAGCACCTCGGTGTAGAAGCGGATGGAACGATCAAGATCGCCGACGCGGAGCATGGTGTGCAGGATGCGCATGGTTTCAACCTCCAGATAGCAGAAGGCCCGCAGCAGCGGGCCGGATTGAGATACCCCCCTCCCCCTTCAAGGGGGAGGGGCTGGGGGAGAGGGTGAAGACCAGTAGCAAAGTCATCCCCCTCTCCCTAACCCTCCCCCGCCAGGGGGGAGGGAACATGCACTGTTGAGGGCTTTTGAGGAATCATGCCGATATCCCCCATCCACGCCTAAATGGACAGGCCCTCAACCCCCGCGCTGGGCGGCAATGCGCATGCGCAAGGCGTTGAGCTTGATGAAGCCCTCGGCGTCCTTCTGGTTGTAGGCGCCCTGGTCGTCCTCGAAGGTGGCGATGGAGGCGCTGAACAGACTGTCGCGCTCGGAACGGCGGCCAGTGACCATGACGTTGCCCTTGTAGAGGCGCACGCGCACCTCACCGTTCACCCGCTCCTGGCTCGCATCGATCATGGTCTGCATCATGCGGCGCTCCGGGCTCCACCAGTAGCCGTTGTAGATCAGGCTGGCGTAGCGCGGCATCAGCTCGTCCTTCAGGTGCGCCACCTCACGGTCCAGGGTGATGGACTCGATGGCGCGGTGGGCCTTAAGCAGGATGGTGCCACCCGGGGTCTCATAGCAGCCGCGCGACTTCATGCCGACATAGCGGTTCTCGACCAGGTCCAGGCGGCCGATGCCATGCTTGCCACCGAGTTGGTTGAGCTTGAGCAAAAGATTCGCCGGGGACAGGCGCTCGCCGTTGATGGCGACGGGATCCCCCTTCTCAAAGGTAATCACGATGTCCTCGGCCTGATCGGGCGCCTTCTCGGGGGACACGGTCCAGCGCCACATGTCCTCCTCCGGGGCCCACCACGGATCCTCCAGGCCGCCCCCTTCGTAGGAGATGTGCAAAAGGTTTGCGTCCATGGAGTACGGCGACTTCTTCTTGTTCTTGGCAAAGTCGACGGGAATGCCATGCTGCTCGGCATAGGCCATGAGCTTCTCGCGCGAGTTCAGATCCCACTCGCGCCAGGGGGCGATGACCTTGACACCGGGTTTCAGGGCGTAGGCCCCCAGTTCGAAGCGCACCTGGTCGTTGCCCTTGCCGGTCGCGCCGTGGGCAATGGCGTCGGCGCCGGTCTCGTTGGCGATCTCGATCAAGCGCTTAGCGATCAGCGGGCGGGCGATGGAGGTGCCGAGCAGATACTCCCCCTCGTAAACGGTGTTGGCGCGGAACATGGGGAAGACGAAATCGCGCACAAACTCCTCACGCACATCCTCGATGAAGATGTCCTTCACCCCCATCGCCTGCGCCTTGGCGCGCGCCGGCTCCACCTCTTCGCCCTGGCCGAGGTCGGCAGTGAAGGTCACCACCTCACACTGGTAGGTCTCTTGCAGCCACTTGAGGATGACGGACGTGTCCAGGCCGCCGGAGTAGGCCAGAACCACCTTCTTGATCGAGGACATGATGACTCCTTGAGATACGCGAATTTTCCGAATTATGACATAGCCACCTGCCGAATGGCTGCCGCCGGACTCGCCGCCTCATGCCTCCTCGGGTAGGAAAAAGCGTGCCCTTCCAGCATAATCACGGAACTTTTCTGCCCGGAGGCCAGGCGCACCGCCCGGCCTTCCCGTCGACCGAACTTGACCTTGGAGTGCGCGCCGCATGACGACGACCTATCAGGATTACGATCCGCACGAGACACAGGAATGGCTGGACGCCCTGGAGGCGGTGATCGGCTTCGAAGGCACCGACAAGGCTCAGCACCTGATCGCCGCGCTCATCGAGGCCGCCCGCAAGCACGGCATCGACACCCCCTACTCCGCCAACACCCCCTACATCAACACCATCCCCAAGGAAGCGCAGCCCACCTACCCCGGTGACCTCGCGCTGGAGCGCCGCCTGCGCGCCCTGATCCGCTGGAATGCGATGGCCATGGTGGTAAAGGCCAACAAGGCGCACGACGGCATCGGCGGCCACCTCGGCAGCTACGCCTCCGCCGCCACCCTCTACGAAGTGGGCTACAACCACTTCTTCAAGGGACCGGACCACCCAGACGGGGCCGACATGGTCTTCTTCCAGGGCCACGTCGCCCCGGGCATGTACGCCCGCGCCTTCCTCGAGGGCCGCCTGGATGAGGAGCACCTGGTGCACTTCCGCCAGGAGGTCGACGGCAAGGGCATCCCGTCCTACCCGCACCCGTGGACGATGCGCGACTTCTGGCAGTTCCCGACCGTCTCCATGGGCCTGGGCCCCCTGATGGCGATCTACCAGGCGCGCTTCATGAAGTACATGGACGCCCGGGGGCTCGCGCCCGAGGGCAAGCGCAAGGTGTGGGCCTACCTCGGCGATGGCGAGATGGACGAACCGGAATCCCTCGGCGCCATCGGCCTCGCCGCGCGCGAGGAACTGGACAACCTGATCTTCGTGGTCAACTGCAACCTGCAGCGCCTGGACGGCCCCGTGCGCGGCAACGGCAAGATCATCCAGGAGCTTGAGGCCCACTTCCGCGGCGCGGGCTGGAACGTGCTCAAGGTCATCTGGGGTTCCGGCTGGGACGAGCTGCTCGCCCATGACCACTCCGGCAAGCTGGTCCAGCGCATGATGGAAGTGGTGGACGGCGAGTACCAGTCCTACAAGGGTAAGAATGGCGCCTACGTGCGCGAGCACTTCTTCGGCAAGTACCCGGAAACCCTCAAGCTCGTCGAGCACATGACCGACGACGAGATCTTCGCCCTCACCCGCGGCGGCCACAGCCCGCGCAAGCTCTACGCCGCCTACAAGGCTGCCACCGAGAGCGTGGGCAAACCGACCGTGATCCTTGCCAAGACCATCAAGGGCTACGGCATGGGGCCGTATGGTGAGGCCTCCATGGCCATCCACCAGCAGAAGAAACTGGACCTGGACGGCCTGAAGTATTTCCGTGACCGCTTCTCCGTACCCATCTCGGATGAGCAGCTGGAGAAGGACATCCCCTTCTACCGCCCGGCCGCGGATTCCGAGGTCATGCAGTACATGCACGCCCGCCGCACGGCCCTGGGCGGCTACCTGCCGACCCGCCGCGACGCTGCCCCGGCCGTGCCTGTGCCCCCGCTTTCCGCGTTCGACACCCTGCTGCAATCCACGGGTGATCGCGAGATGTCGACCACCATGGCCTTCGGCCGCCTGCTCGCCGCCCTGCTGCGCGACAAGGCGCTCGGCAAGCGCGTGGTGCCGATCATCCCGGACGAGGCGCGCACCTTCGGCCTCGAGGGCCTGTTCCGTCAGGTCGGCATCTACGACCCGGCCGGCCAGCTGTATGAGCCGATCGATGCCAACCAGGTGATGTGGTACAAGCAGGCCGCCAACGGCCAGGTGCTGGAAGAAGGCATCAACGAGGCCGGCGCCATGTCGAGCTGGATCGCCGCCGGCACCGCCTACGCCAACCATGGCGTGGCCATGGTGCCGTTCTACATCTACTACTCCATGTTCGGCTACCAGCGGATCGGCGATCTGGCCTGGGCGGCGGGCGACATCCAGGCGCGCGGCTTCCTGATGGGCGCCACCGCCGGCCGTACCACCCTCGCGGGTGAGGGCCTGCAGCACCAGGACGGCCACAACCTGCTTGCCTTCGGCCAGATCCCGAACTGCCTCTCCTACGACCCGACCTTCGCCTACGAACTCGCCGTCATCGTCCACGATGGCCTTAAGCGCATGGTCGAGAACCGCGAGAGCGTGTTCTATTACATCACCGTGATGAACGAGAACTATGCCCACCCGGAGATGCCGCAAGGCGTCGAGGACGGCATCATCAAGGGCCTGTACCGCTTCCGCGCAAGCGAGGCCAAGCACACGGTCCGCGCCCAGCTGATGGGCTCCGGCACCATCCTGCGCGAGGTCATCGCCGCCGCCGAGCTGCTGGAAGCCGACTGGGGCGTGGCTGCCGACGTCTGGTCGGCCACCAGCTTCAACCTGCTCTACCGTGACGGCATGGACTGCGAGCGCTGGAACACCCGCCACCCCGAGGCCGAGCCGCGCGTGCCCTACGTCACCCAGTGCCTGGGCGAGACCGTCGGCCCGATCATCGCCGCCACCGACTACGTGCGCGCCATCCCCGAACAGGTGCGCGCCTACCTGCCCGGCAAGCGCTACCTCACCCTGGGCACCGACGGCTTCGGCCGCTCCGACACCCGCCAGGCCCTGCGCCGTTTCTTCGAGGTGGACCGCTGGAACATCGTCGTCGCCACCCTCAAGGCCCTGGCCGACGAGGGCAGCGTGCCGGTGGCCAAGGTCAGCGAGGCGATCGCCAAGTACGGCATCGACGCCGACAAGCCCAACCCGATGACCGTGTAAGGAGAGCCGCGCATGGGTATGCACAAATTCCTGCTGCCGGACATCGGCAACTACGAGAACATCCCGGTCATCGAGCTCCTGGTCAGCGAGGGCGACACGGTCGAGAAGGACCAGTCGGTCCTCACCCTGGAGTCCGACAAGGCCACCATGGAGATCCCGGCCCCGGTCAGTGGAGTGATCCGTAACCTCCAGATCAAACTGGAGGACAAGGTCAGCAAGGGCAGCTACATCTGCGACATCGAGACCTCGATGGACGCGCCGGCCCCGGCACCTTCCACTTCATCCCCCCTCTCCCTTGAGGGGAGAGGGGCCGGGGGTGAGGGTGGTAAGCCTTCAAGCGAAGCGTCCACCCCAACCGCTGCATCACCCTCTCCCCAGCCCTCCCCCGTCAAGGGGGAGGGGGCAGGTCTGACGCAAGCCGCTGAGAAGCCCATCAATGCCCAACCCTCCGGGGCGAAGTTCCACGCCTCGCCTTCGGTGCGCGCCTACGCCCGTCATCTCGGCGTGGAGCTTGCGCACGTCACCGGCACCGGCCCCAAGGGCCGCATCCAGAAGCAGGACGTAGAGGCCTACATCAAGGCCGTGATGCAGGGCGAGAAGCCCGCGCCCAAGGCCCCGGTCACGGCCGGCGCCGGCATTCCGCAGGTCCCGGCCATCGACTTCAGCCAGTTCGGCCCGACCGAGGAGAAGGAGCTGTCCCGGATCAAGAAGCTCTCCGGCAAGCACCTCACCGCCTGCTGGCTCAACATCCCGCACGTCACCCAGTTCGACGAGGCGGACATCACCGAGCTGGAGGCCTTCCGTACAAGCCTCAAGGCCCGCGCCGACAAGGCCGGGGTGAAGCTCACCCCGCTGCCGTTCGTGATGATGGCCGTGGTGCAGGCGCTCAAGGAGTTCCCACAGTTCAACGCCTCGCTCAATCCGGGCGGCGAGAAACTGATCCTCAAGCGCTACTACAACATCGGCGTGGCGGTGGACACCCCGAACGGCCTGGTCGTGCCGGTGGTCAAGGACGTAGACAAAAAAGGCCTGTTCGAGCTCGCCCGGGAATTGGCGGAGCTTGGCCAGAAGGCGCGCGACGGCAAGCTGGCCCCCAGCGACATGCAGGGCGGCACCTTCAGCATCTCAAGTTTGGGCGGCATCGGCGGCACCCAGTTCACCCCGATCGTCAATGCCCCGGAGGTCGCCATCCTCGGCCTGTCCAAGGCCAAGATGGCCCCGGTGTGGAATGGCGCAAGCTTCGAGCCGCGGCTGATGATGCCATTCTCCGTCTCCTACGATCACCGCGTGATCGACGGGGCCGAGGGCGTGCGCTTCACCACCCGCCTGGCCGCCCTGCTGCGCGACTTGCGCGAAATGCTGATCTGAGGAGCGGGCCATGGCGAAGATCGAAACCGTCCTGCTGCCGGACATCGGCAACTACGAGAACATCCCGGTCATCGAACTGCTCGTCCAGCCGGGCGAGCAGGTCGAGAAGGACCAGTCCCTTTTGACCCTGGAGTCCGACAAGGCGACCATGGAGATCCCCTCCCCCGTCAATGGGCGGGTGGTGGAATTCCTGGTCAAGCTCGGGGACAAGGTCAGTAAAGGCACACCGGTCGCCAACATCGAAGTCGCCGCCGATCTCCCCTCCCCCCTTGCGGGGGAGGGGCCGGGGGAGAGGGGGCAACAAGCGCCCGCCATGACCGCAGCACCCGCCGCCGCATCACCCCCTCCCCAACCCTCCCCCCTCAAGGGGGAGGGAGCCCTTCCGTCAGCCGATATCACCTGCGACGTGCTCGTCCTCGGCGCTGGCCCCGGCGGCTACACCGCCGCCTTCCGCGCTGCGGACCTCGGCAAGCGCGTGGTGCTGGTGGAGAAGGAGCCGGTGCTCGGCGGGGTGTGCCTGAATGTCGGCTGCATCCCCTCCAAGGCCCTGCTGCACGTGGCCCAGGTCATGAACGAGACGCGTGAGATGGCTGCGCACGGGGTGAGCTTCAGCGAGCCCGCGGTGGACCTGCCCAAGCTGCGCGGTTTCAAGGAAGGCGTGATCAAAAAGCTCACCACCGGCCTCGCGGGGCTGGCGAAACAGCGCAAGGTGCAGGTGGTGAGCGGTGTGGGCCGCTTCACCTCGCCGCACACCGTGGCGGTGGAGACGGCTGAAGGGGTAAAGACCGTGGCTTTCGAGCACGCCATCATCGCGGTCGGCTCCCGCCCGGTGCAACTGCCGTTCATCCCCCACGACGACCCGCGGGTGATGGACTCCACCGGGGCGCTGGAACTCGCCGAGATCCCCAAGCGCCTCTTGGTCATCGGCGGCGGCATCATCGGCCTGGAGATGGCTCAGGTCTACGATGCCCTGGGCGCGAAGATCACCGTGGTCGAACTGTCCGACACCATCATCCCCGGCGCCGACAAGGACATCACCCTGCCGCTGCTCAAGCGCATCAAAAAGCGCTACGAGGCGATCTACCTTGGTGCCAAGGTGACCGCCGTGCAGGCCACCCCCGAAGGCTTGGTGGTGTCCTTCGAGGGCAAGGGTGTGCCGGAGCAGGACACCTTCGACCGCATCCTGGTGGCCGTCGGCCGCGTGCCGAACGGCAAGCTGATCGACGCGGACAAGGCCGGGGTGCATGTCGATGAGCGTGGCTTTATCCCCGCCGATGCCCGTCTGCGCACTAACGTGCCGCATATCCACGCCATCGGCGACGTGATCGGCCAGCCGATGCTCGCGCACAAGGCGGTGCATGAGGGCAAGGTGGCCGCCGAGGTGATCTGTGGCCTGCCGTCGGCCTTCACGCCGATGGGCATCCCGGGCGTGGCCTACACCGACCCGGAGGTGGCCTGGGTGGGCAAGACCGAGGAGGAGCTCAAGCGCGAAGGTATCGCCTACGAGAAGGGGGCCTTCCCCTGGGCTGCCTCGGGCCGCTCGCTCTCCCTTGGCCGCGACGAAGGGCTGACCAAGGCCCTGTTCTGCGCCGAGACCCACCGCCTGCTGGGCGCGGGGATCGTCGGGCCGAATGCGGGTGAGCTGATTGCCGAGGCCGCCCTGGCGCTGGAAATGGGCGCGGACATGGCCGACATCGGCCTGACCATCCACCCGCACCCCACCCTGTCCGAGACCCTCGGCTTTGCCGCCGAGATGGCCGAAGGCACCATCACCGACCTGCTGCCGCCGAAGAAGCGGCACTGAGCCCCCCCCACACCGGGACGGTCATACCAGCCGCCCGGTGTACAGGGCACCGCGCTCTTTTTGGTGCGTTTCCCGGAGATTGCGCATGGATCTTCTCGCCCTAGGCATCTATGCCCTGCTTGGGGTCTTCACCGGCCTCATGGCCGGCCTGCTCGGCATCGGCGGCGGCCTAATCGTCGTACCCGCGCTTGCCTACCTCTACACCCTCCAGGGCACCGTGTCCGCCGAGCACCTGATGCAGGTCGCGGTCGGCACCTCGCTCGCGACCATCATCCTCACCTCCATCGGCTCCATCTGGACGCATCACAAGAAGCGCGCGGTGGACTGGTACGTGGTGCGCCGCATCCTCGGGGGGCTCGTGATCGGCTCGGTAGCAGGCTCTTATCTTGCCCACTACCTGCCGAGCGATGTGCTCAAGAAGCTCTTCGGCACGCTCGAGATCCTGATCGCCCTGCAGATGGCCTTCGGCCGCCAGCCCGCACCACACCGCCAGCTCCCCGCCCTGCCCGGCATGACCGTGGCCGGCACCGGCGTCGGCGCGCTCAGCTCGATCATGGGCATGGGCGGAGGCGCGATCTCCACGCCCTTCTTCGTCTGGTGCAACATGCCAATCCGCAACGCCATCGCCACCTCGGCGGCCATCGGCCTGCCCGCCGCCATGGCGGGTTCGGCGGCGTATGTCGTGGCCGGATGGAACCTCGCGGGGCTGCCCGAGGCGAGCCTGGGCTACGTCTACCTTCCGGCCTGGCTCGGCATCGGCATCATGAGCATCCTGTTCGCCCGGGTCGGCGCCCAACTCACCCACCGGCTGCCGGTCAATGTCTTGAAGAAGGTCTTCGCTCTGCTTTTGATCGGACTGGGCGTGAAGATGCTGCTCGGCTGAGCAGACCTGTCAGATCGCCTTCACCCAAGCCGCGAAGGCCTCGTCGAAGGCACGGATGGCCGCGACGAGCGGCCGGGCGGCGAGGCCGTGACTGACGAAGCTGTGTGCGGCGAAGGGATGGATGTTGCAGGCGGCGGGCGGCCGGAGTCCCAAACGGATGGTCTCGCGCATGCGCGGCAGGAAGATCCACTGCAGCCACATCTGCAGCGGCATGGTGTCGGCCGCGAAGGGCGTCTGGCTTGCGAGCGCCTCGGCCGAGGGCGGCTCAAGCGACCAAAGACCAAGACCGCGCATGGCGGTCTCGATGGCATCGAGCCGCTCGAGCATGCTCTGCTTGTCAGTGGAGCATGGCACGGCCGCTGCCCTCCTCATCGAGCACATCGTCTTCGCCCCCCGTCCAGAACAGGCGGTTCGGGATCATCTGCCCACGTCCCAGCCGGTAGGCCTGCTCGAGAGCCTGCCAGGTGTAGTCCTGCGCCTGGTGGATGGCGGTCATCGGCTCATGCCCCTGGGCCAACAGCCCGGCGATGGCGGAGGCGAGGGTGCAACCCGAGCCATGGAAGCTCTCCGCCAGCCGCGGCCAGCTGAAGGTCTCAAGCAGGCGGTGACCGCCGAACAGCAGGTTCTCGACCTCCGGCGTCGGCTCGTGCGTGCCGGTGATCAGCACGTACTCACTACCCTGCTCCAGCAGGGAGAGGGCGCAGGCGTGCAGGTTGTCGGCGTCCGGGGCGAGGCGGCGCGCCTCCTCGCTGTTGGGGGTGAGGATGGTGGCCTGCGGAATCAGGAGTTCGCGCATCGCGTCGATCAGCTCCTCGTCCGCGAGTTCCGTGCCGCCGCCGGCACGCAGCACCGGGTCGAGCACGACAGGAATCTGCGGATAATCGCGCAGGATGGTGTGGATGGCCTCGACCATCGCCGCGCTACCGAGCATGCCGAGCTTGATCGCCGCCACCGGCATGTCCTCCAGCAAGGCGCGGGCCTGTTCGACCACCAGCAGGGCATCCACCTGCCCCACCCTGATCACGTCGCGGGTGTCCTGCACGGTGAGGGCGGTGGCGATGGGGGCCGCGTGGCACCCCTGGCTGATGATGGCCTCGATGTCGGCCGAAAGGCCCGCCCCGCCGGTGGGGTCGAGGCCGGCGAAGACGAGCACGACGGGCGGTGGTTTGATGTCCTGCATGGATGGTCCCATGGCGTATGATCGATGAATGCTTTCGAGAATAGACCCATGCGCCCACGCCCTCAACGCCTGATGCCTCCCGCCGTGCGTACGGCGTGGAAACGGATACTGCTCGTCGGACGGCACCTCTGGCAGGAACTGGATCACGGTCAGCTCAACCTGCACGCGATGAGCCTGTCCTTCACCACCCTGCTCTCGCTCGCCCCGCTCCTGGCGGTGAGCTTCTCGGTACTGAAGGCGTTCGGCGTACAGGACGTCTTGCTGCCCTTCCTGCTGAATGTGCTCGAGCCGCTGGGCGCACAGGGCGAGGAGATCGCCAGCCGCATCGTCGGCTTCGTCGAGAACATCCGCGTCGGCGTGCTCGGGGCGATCGGCCTGGCCCTGCTGTTTTACACCGTGATCGCGCTGATGCAGAAAGTTGAGCGGGCCTTCAACGATGTCTGGCGCGTGCGTGAGGACCGCCCGCTGGCGCAACGCTTCACCCACTACCTGTCGGTCGTGATCGTCGGTCCGGTGCTGCTGTTCGCCATCATCAGCGCCCTCACCCAGTTTTCCGGGGCCGCGGCGAGCCTGCCGATCGCGGGGGGACTCCTGACCCCCTTGGGCCACGGCCTGGAACGGCTCGCCCCCTATCTGATGCTGGCCGGCACCTTCGCCTTCATCTACATCTACGTCCCCAACACCCGCGTGCGGCTGGGACCGGCC
Organism: Thiofaba sp. EF100; assembly: GCF_039822285.1. NCBI lineage: Bacteria > Pseudomonadati > Pseudomonadota > Gammaproteobacteria > Chromatiales > Halothiobacillaceae > Thiofaba > Thiofaba sp. EF100. The sequence continues at coordinate 504,034 of NZ_JBAJEY010000001.1, forward strand.
CTGATCGGCGCCGCTCTGGCGGCCGTAGTCTGGCTGTTTACCGGGCGCCTGTTCGCCGACGTGGTGGTCAAGACCGGAAACTACACCGCCATCTATTCCGCCTTTGCCGGCCTAATCCTGTTCATGCTCTGGCTCCACCTCGCCTGGCTGATCCTGCTGCTGGGCGCGAGCGTCAGCTACGCACTGCAGAATCCGAAGCGCGTGGGCCATCGCTTCGATGGACACAGCCGAGCCGCCGCCGAAACCACCCTCCGGATGGCGGCACTGATCGCTGACGACTTCACCCACGCGGGTCCGGGATGGACCGCCCCGGCCCTGGCCAGCCGCCTGAACATGCGCCAGGACGAAATTCTTCCCCTGCTTGAGCGCCTGCATGCGGCGAACATCCTGATGCCGGATACGCGCGAGCCACCGGCATGGCGCCCCGCAGCGGCACTGGAGGCCATCCCGCTGGAGAAAGTGATCGAAGTGGCCGAGGGTGTGGCAGTCCTCGACGAGGAAGGCCCGGCCGTCTCGACCATCATGCGACGGATGCACGCCGCCCGTGCCCAGGCCCTGAGTGGGATGACCCTGCGCGACCTGACGCAGACGCCAAGTCCCCAATCACACAATAATGATGGGGGCTTGCAGACATAACCCTTCTTGTTTAATGTCTACATACGGTGTGGTTATAGGCCGCGCCGGATGACGCAACGACTTGATGGGAGACGTGCAATGAACCTGATCATGAACGACCCGGCTGCCTGGGGAAGCATCGTTGTCCTGACCGTCCTGATGGTCGGCGGCGCCTACGCCGTCTATCGCGCGGTCAGCCGCCACTGACCCTCTCATCCCGGGCTGGCCCGGCCAGCCCGCCTACCCTTTCCGGGCTGAGGGGTCACGCATCCCGTCCCTGCTCCTCATCCGGCGTTTCCGCAGGGTGATCGAAGCGTTCAGTCGTGAGCGCCCGAACCCCGAAGGCGGCAATCGCCACCAGGCCCCAGCTCAACCCAGCCACCACGCCGAGGTCGATGATCCCCCGCCAGGGTTGCGGCAGCATTCTGACCGCCAGGATCAACACCACGATGCCTGAGGTCACGGCCAGGGAGACGATGCGCCGCTTGCGGGTGGCATGGATGAATCCCATGCAGAACAGCGGTGCCAGCAGCACATGTAGCGCTCTCGGGTGGTCACGCAGGTAGCGGGCGCGGGCGGCCACGCGCGGGGCAAAGCCTTTCTGGAAGCCCCGATAGCCCTCCCCCACCAGCATGAACACCAGCCATGGAACGGCCACCAGCCATTCGATCATCCCCCAAGGCATACCCCAGGCCTCCACAGCCATCGGCGTGAGCCGCACCACGGCCCAGCCGATCAGAAGCGACACCCCAAGCAGCCCCCACAGCGCACCCAGACGACCCAACATAGCCACTTCATACCTGACAAAAATGGTCGGTAAGGATAACACGCAGAGGCTCGCCATCCATGACTGCCCCCAAGGGGATCGCCCATTTCAACGGGGATCAATCTGTATCGGCCTCCAGGCCACCCACATCAGGCATATCCCATTGACATATCCCATCTCCAGCCTATGATGAACAGGACTTCAACCCAAAGGCCCCCGACCTCATGGAACAAGCCGCCATATTCAAAAGCAATCGCAGTCAGGCCGTCCGTCTGCCGAAATCGGTGGCCTTGCCCGACGATGTCAAACGCGTGGATGTCATTGCCATCGGCCGTATGCGGATCATCACACCTGCTGGCACGGGCTGGGACACTTGGTTTGAAGGGCCTGACGTGACCCCGGACTTCATGGCCGAGCGCGAACAGCCTCAAGACCAGCTGCGCGAGGGGCTCTGATGCTGAAGTACATGCTGGACACCAACATCTGCATCTTCACCATCAAAAACAAACCTCAAATCATCCGTGAGGCCTTTGGGCGGCATGCCGGACAGATGTGCATCAGCGCCATCACACTGATGGAGTTGGTCTACGGTGCCGAGAAATCGTCAGCCCCCGACAGGAACCTCCAGATCATCGAAGGCTTCGCTGCAAGACTCGAAGTCCTCGACTACGACCAAGCAGCCGCGCAGCATACTGGCCAGCTCCGTGCCGAACTGGCACGCGCCGGAACGCCCATCGGCCCGTATGACCTGATGATCGTGGGACATGCGCGCAGCCGGGGGCTGATCCTTGTCTCCAACAATGTGCGTGAATTCGAACGCGTGCAGGGCTTACGACTGGAAGACTGGACGACACAGAGCCGGCCCTGATCCTCACCCCCATGCGCACAACACTGCCCCTACAATGGTCGAGTCGGCGTCAAGCACGGAACATGAAGACCCATGGAACATGACATCCTGATCGGGACCGGGGAGATCCAGGCCCGCCTGCTCGGCCGCATGGCCAACCGCCACGGCCTCATCACCGGTGCCACCGGCACCGGCAAAAGCGTCACCCTGCAAACCCTGGCCGAGGGTTTCTCCCGCATGGGCACCCCGGTCTTTCTGGCCGACATCAAGGGCGACCTCGCTGGCCTGAGCCAACCCGGGACGGACCACCCACGGATCCGCGAGCGGGTGGAAAAGCTTGGCCTCGACGACCACACCTTCGAGGCCGCGCCAGTGGTGTTCTGGGACGTCTACGGCGAGCTCGGCCACCCGCTGCGCACCACCATCTCGGAAATGGGTCCGCTGCTTCTGGCGCGCCTGTTGAACCTCAACGAGATCCAGACTGGGGTGCTCAACATCGCCTTTCGCCTCGCGGACGAGGAAGGACTGCTTTTGCTCGACCTCAAGGACCTGCGCGCCATGGTCCAGTACGTGGGCGAGCATGCCAAGGAGCTGACCGCCACCTATGGCAATGTCTCCGCCGCGAGTGTCGGCGCCATCCAGCGCGCCCTACTGACCCTGGAGGATGCGGGCGGCGACCGCCTGTTCGGCGAGCCGGCCATCAGCCTCGATGACCTGATCCAGACCGACCCGCAGGGACGCGGCGTGATCAATGTCCTCGCCGCCGAGAAGCTCTACCACTCCCCCCGCCTGTACGCGACCCTGCTGCTCTGGCTGCTGGCCGAGCTGTTCGAGCAGTTGCCCGAGGTGGGCGATGCCGAGCGGCCCAAGCTGGTGTTCTTTTTTGATGAGGCCCACCTGCTGTTCGACGACGCCCCCAAGGCCCTGGTCGACACCATCGAGCGCGTGGTGCGCCTGATCCGCTCCAAGGGCGTGGGCGTGTACTTCATCACCCAAAACCCGCTGGACGTGCCGCTGCCCATCCTCGGCCAGCTCGGCAACCGCATCCAGCACGCCCTGCGCGCCTTCACCCCGCGCGACCAGAAGGCCGTGCAGGTCGCCGCCGAGACCTTCCGCCCGAAGCCGGGGCTCAACACCGCACAGGTCATCACCCAGCTCGGCGTGGGCGAGGCCCTGGTCTCCTGCCTGGATGCCAAGGGCACACCCCAGCCGGTCGAGCGCGTGCTCATCGCCCCGCCCCGTTCACGCATCGGCCCGATCACACCGGAGGAGCGACAGCGCGTCATCCAGCACTCCCCCGTCTACGGCGTGTTCGAAAAACAGGTGGACCGCGAATCGGCCTACGAGATCCTGCACCAGCAGACCGAGAGTCTTGCGGCCAAGGCCGGGGCCGTGCTGGAAGGCAAAGAAGATAGCGGCGGCCTGCTGGACGGACTCCTAGGTCAGAGCGGTAGACGACGCGGCGACTCCCTGGCGCAAACGCTGATCAAGAGCACCGCCCGTGCCATCGGCAGCCGCTTGGGGCGCGAGATCGTGCGCGGCGTGCTTGGCGCCATCCTTGGCAAAGGAAAATGATTGGCAGTGCTTGAGGAGAAAGACCTTTTCCAATAGAATGCCGGGCTTTCGTATACACGACCATTTTCAGTAACAGGAAAGCATCATGTCCCGAGTTTGCCAGGTGACCGGTAAGCGTCCGGCGACCGGAAACAACGTTTCCCACGCCAACAACAAGACCCGTCGCCGCTTCCTGCCCAACCTGCATCAACACCGCTTCTGGCTGGAGAGCGAAAAGCGCTTCGTCAGCCTGCGCGTCTCCTCCAAGGGCATGCGCATCATCGACAAGCTGGGCATCGAACAGGTTGTCGCCGATCTGCGCGCCCGTGGCGAAAAGGTTTGAGGTAAGAAGAGATGGCCAAGTCTGCACGTGACAAGATCAAGCTGGTATCCTCCGCGGGCACCGGCTTCTACTACACCACCACCAAGAACAAGCGCAACACTCCGGACAAGATGGAGTTCCGCAAGTACGATCCGGTGGTGCGTCAGCACGTGATCTTCAAGGAAGCCAAGATCAAGTAATCACTGGGCTTCTGACCCGATGATTTGATCTGCAAAGAGCCCGGCCCCGCCGGGCTTTTTTACGCCCGCCCCGCCGTTGAGCCATGCCTGAACTGCCCGAGGTCGAAACCACCCGCCGCGGCATCGAACCGCATCTGACCGGTCACCGGTTCGAACACATCCTGGTCCGTGAACGCCGCCTGCGCTGGCCCATTCCGGCAGGACTGGAGCAACAGCTGCTCGGCCAAACGGTGCAGGGCGTCCGGCGGCGGGCGAAATACCTGCTGATCGATTTTCCGCACGGCACCCTCATCGCCCACCTTGGCATGTCCGGCAGCCTGCGCTTGGTCGAACCGGGCACCGCGCTGCAGAAGCACGACCACGTCGAATTCCGGCTCGACTCCGGGCTTGCCTTGCGTCTGCATGATCCACGCCGCTTCGGTGCCCTGCTGTGGACGGAGGCACCTGCCGAACACCACCCCCTCCTCGCCCACCTCGGCCCCGAGCCGCTGGCGGAGGCGTTCAACGGCAGCTACCTCTACCAATCCATCCACCACCGCAAACAAGCCATCAAGAGCGCCATCATGGACCACCATGTGGTGGTCGGTGTGGGCAACATCTACGCCAACGAAGCCCTGTTCCTCGCTGGCATCGACCCGCGCCGGGCCTGCCAGCGCATCGCCCGGGAACGCATCGAAAACCTCGCCGGTACCATCCGGCATGTGCTGGCCGCGGCGGTGGAACAGGGCGGCACCACCCTGCGCGATTTCGTCAACCCCGAAGGCCGCCCCGGTTACTTCCAGCAGACCCTCAACGTCTACGGGCGAGGCGGCGCGCCCTGCCGGGCCTGCGGCACGCCCATTGCCCACACCGTCATCGGCCAGCGCGCGAGCTTCTACTGCCCCGTCTGTCAGCGCTGAGCATCGGGCTCACGACTCTGGACTGGCGCCTTGGCGCGGGCAGTCCGTCTCTACACCCGGAACTCCCTGACGAGGGCGTTAAGCTGCTCCGCCAGCCCGGCCAGTTCCTCACTGGAGACCAGCGTCCGCTGGGCCTGCTGCGCTGTCTCGCTGCCGGCATGGCTGATGTTGACGATGCTGCGCGCAACCTCGTCCGCCGCTGCGCTCTGCTCCTCGGCCGCGGTCGCGATCTGCAGGATCATGTCGTTGATCCGGCTGATCGCCTCGTTGATGGCCGTCAACGCCTTACCGGCCTGGGCCGACTGCTCCACCGCACCCGCCGCCTGCTGGCGGCTACTCTCCATCGCCTCGCTGGCCTGGTGAGACTTGTCCTGCAGCTTGTCGATCATCGCCTGGATTTCATGGGTGGATGCCTGGGTCTTGCTTGCCAGGTTGCGCACCTCGTCGGCCACCACCGCGAAGCCACGCCCCTGCTCGCCAGCACGCGCCGCCTCGATCGCGGCATTGAGCGCCAACAAATTGGTCTGCTCGGCGATATTGCGTATCACGTCGAGAATGGCCCCGATCGCCACGCTGTCGGTGCGAAGTTCGTGAATGAGCCGCGCCGTCTGCTGCACCGTGGCGGCCAGCGTGTCAATGCTCTTCATGCTGCTCTCGATGACGGCAAAGCCATCCCGTGCGGTCTGCTCGACCGTCGTGGATTCCTGCGCGGCGAAGGAAGTATTGCGCGCCACTTCCTGCACGGTCGCGCTCATCTCCGTCATCGCAGTCGCCACCATGTCGGTCTCGTGGCGCTGCCTGTCCAGGCTGAGGTGGGTCTGCTCGGCGACGGCATGGGCCTCCTCCGCAGAGGTGGCGACCTTGGCCGAAGCCACGGCCACGCCCTGCATCGCCCCCTGCATGCGATGCATGAAGCGGTTGAAGGACTTCGCCATCTGCGCCATCTCGCCCCGCCCCCGCTCGTCGAGCCGCACGCGCAGGTCGTTGTCGACCTCGGCCTGATTGAGCTTTTGCATGACCCCCATGACAGGCGCGGTCACCATGCCGCGCACCAGCCGGAAGATCGCGAACAGGGTGATGAGCAAGCCGATCAGCGCGGTCAGTCCCCCGGTCAGGATGCCATGCCATATCTGCTCCTTGGCCTCGTCCAGCGGGCGAATGATCTCGAAGGCGCCATGCAGGTCACCCACCTTCTTGTTGTCCATGGGATAGCCGGCAATATCCCGCCCGTCGTCGCGCCCCCACAGGACCCTGGATCGGGCCGGGTCGCCGTGACAGATCATGCAGGCCTCGCTCAGGCGGACCGGCCGGAAGTAGCGCACGGCATGGAGGCTGTCGTCGATCACGTAGTGCTCCCGCACCTGGGGATTGGCCTCGAAGAATTCCAGCACGCCGGTCTCGAGCGAATCGGCCTTGTTGTCCGGATTGCGGGGATTACGGCGCGGGCTCTTGAAGGTGAAGCCCCCCTCCTGAGACTTGGCCTTGGCCGCCTCCCAGGCCGAAACCACGGGGATGACCGCGAGGATCTTCGCCCTCGCCTCGTCCATGGAGGGGGCCTCCGCCGCGATGCGCGTCATCGCCTCAGTGCTGAACAGCCCGAGGCGCCATTTCTGCTCCATGTTCTCACGCACGGACTCGGTCATCAGGAGCAGGTTGCGCGCAGCATGGACCTCGGCCTGGATCTTGTCGTGCCACTCCGTACGGGCCCGGTCCACGAGCATGACGCCCTGGAGCAGGACGATGATGCCGCCGATGGCGAGGCTGGTGCGGAAGCCGATGGAGTCAGGGATTTTGATGGGCATATCGGAACCTCGAATCGAAGAAACCTTGAACACCGAAAGCCACAAACGCGCGTGACGCTGCATCCCTTGCCACGGGGTTCGGCTCACGAAATTCCCTGCCGGTCATGAACTCACCCCCGGGATAGATGCGAGAGCACATGCGCCGACAGCTGCATCAGGTCCTCGAAGGCGAACACGCCTTCAGGCAGGGACGCGATCCGGACGATGCCACCTCCACCGAGCCAGACCTCCGTCCGGGGGCAGACCGAGTCGCACAGAGCCGACACATAGGCCTGCGCCTCCCCGGGCGCATAGCTGCAACTGATGGACAGGCCGATCGCATCTGGCCGGAAGGACTTGACGGAGGCCAGGAGCTGGTCGAGGGGAAGATTCGGCCCAAGATCGATGCACTGGCAGCGAAGACCGCTCAGGACGGCCTTGGCCGCGGCAAGCCCCAAGGCATGCAGCTCTCCGGATGGCGTGGCGAGCAGGACGCGGGATCTCGCCTGCGCTTCGGGAACGGATGAGACCCGCTGTTCGAGCAACGACTGCACGATCATCGACAAGGCATGTTCGCGGAAGACCGGCAGTTCGCCCGTCGCCCAGGCATCGCCGGCGCTCCTCATCAAGGGAACGATCCGCGACTCGATGAACCCCAGTACATCCAACGCCATGGAATCGAGCTCCAGCCGCTGGCGAAGCGCGTCCAGACGGTCCTGCCGCAGAAGGTCAAGCAGTTCCCTGATCACCCCATCCGGCGAGTCAGCCGCAGCCGCCTCGATTCCTTCCACCGAGGCGGACAGGGAACGGAATACCTGCCCCGGGCGCATCCCCTGATCCAGCAGGGCCTTGGCGCTGCGCAACAGGCGAAGGTCGCGAGCAGAGTAGAGGCGGAATCCGCCCTCTGTGCGCCCCGGCCTGGGAAAACCGTAGCGTTGCTCCCACTTGCGCAGCGTGTCCGCCGGAACGCCAATCTCATCGCTGATCATCTGGATCGTGAACACGATATTCCTTTCCAAAGGCACAACTGTCCAACTTTTGTCCAAGGTTAGACCGCGCCTGTTCAATGCACAAGAGTGCCTCCGTATCCATGGCTCCCTGCCCCAAGCCGATCCGGTGTTCCTTCAACCGGTATGTCGTGGACGAAATCAAGGGACATCCCGACCGCTTTCCCGCTGGACAGGCCGTGTACGAGATGATGAGAAAAAAGGGGTGATGCGGAGCATCCGGGCTCCTAACCCGGGATGGTCGACGCCAGGAGCGACAGATTTTCTGTGCAGCCGTCAGACACCGAGATTGTGGCCAGCGGGTTGGATGCCACGAAATTACGAGTCGCGCGATCCCCCCCCGTTGCAGGCGGGCGTTGGCATTCCCGAGGATCCCCATCGGCAAGACGGGCAGTCGTCATACCGCTGGGGCCAGGAAAGCGGAGGTAACGTGCCCTTATAAGACCCCGCCCCCTAGAACCTTGTACAGCACGACACGGTTGGCTGCCTCCGCGAGACGCGCGTCGATCAGGAGGGACTCCGCCAGGTACAGGCTGCGCTGGGCGTCGAGCAGGCCAAGGTAGCTGTCCACCCCGGCCGTGTAGCGCGCCTCGGAGAGGCGGAAGCTGTCCTTGGAGGCTTCGACCAGCCGCCGCCTACCATCCAGCTGCTCGCCCAGGCTGGCGCGCTCGGCCAGCGCATCGGCTACCTCGCGGAAAGCGGTCTGGATGGCCTTCTCGTAGCGGGCGATGCCAATGTCGCGCTGCAGCTCGGCCACATCCAAACTTGCCCGAAGGCGACCGGCCTCGAAGATCGGCAGGCGGACCTGCGGCATGAAGGTCCATGTTCCCGAACCGCTGGCAAACAGGCCGTCCAGCGAACTGCTAGCGATACCGCCAGCGGCGGTGAGGGCGATGCTCGGGAAGAAGGCAGCGCGGGCGGCGCCGATGCTGGCATTCGCGGCCCGCAGCTCATGCTCCGCCTGGAGAATGTCAGGGCGTCGTACCAGCACCTCGGAGGGGACCCCCGCCTTCAGTCCAGCCATGGCAGCCGAGGACTCCCCAAGTGCTTCAGGTAGCCACTCGGTCCGCAAGGACGTGCCGACCAGCAGGGCCAGCGCATTCTCGTCCTGGTTCACTACGGCCTGGAAGCGCGCCCGGTCGGCCCTAGCACCTTCCAGCAGAGTCTCGGACTGGCGCAGGTCAAGGGCAGAAACGGCGCCGAATTCGAAGCTGCGGCGCGTCAGCTCGTGCGACTGCGCTCGGGTCTCGTAGGTGCGCTGGGCCAGGGTCAGGCGCTCGCGATCGGCGGCGAGAGTCATCCAAACCTGGGCCACCTCGGCAATCAAGCTAATCTGCACGCTGCGTCGTGCCTGCTCCGTGGCGAGGTACTGTTCCATGGCCTGCTCGTTCAGACTGCGGATGCGGCCGAAGAAGTCCAGCTCCCAGGCTGCAAAGCCGAGCGTCGCGCTGTACTGGCGATGGGTCATGGGCTCGCCCGTTGTAGTCAGGTCGCCCGGCAAGCGCTGCACCGTCTGGCTGCCATCGGTACCGACCGCCGGGAACAGATCAGCACGCTGGATACGGTACTGCGCCCTCGCCTTCTCAATATTGAGCGCGGCCACGCGCAGGTCGCGGTTATTCTCCAGCGCCTGCGCGATCACCTCGCGCAAGCGCGGATCAGTGAAGTAATTGCGCCAAGGGATGGTTGCAGCCAGTTGTCCTTTGGGCAGCACGCCAGCTTGGGGGAAGGACTCCGGCACTGGGAGCACCGGGTGCTCATGCTCCGGAGCCAGGGTTGCGCAGCCGCTGACGAGGCCGAGGCCGAGCGCCAGTGAGAGCATCCGCAGCCGCATCATGATTCCACCTCCTCAGTGTTACGCGGGCCCGCCTGCACGGGCCGCACCCTGAACAGGCGCATGACCAGCACGTAGAACAGCGGGATAAAGAAGATGCCAAGCAGCGTTCCTGCGACAATGCCGCCGAGCAGGCCCGTGCCGATCGCGTGCTGGCTACCGGAGCCCGCCCCCGTGGCGATCGCCAGCGGCAAGACGCCGAAGCCAAAGGCCAGCGAGGTCATGATGATCGGCCGCAGGCGCATGCGCACCGCCTCCAGCGTGGCGGCCACCAGGTCCTTGCCGGCCTCCCATTCAGCCTTGGCGAACTCCACGATCAAGATCGCGTTCTTCGCTGACAGGCCGATGATGGCGAGCAGGCCCACCTGGAAGTAGACGTCATTCGCAAGCCCCCGGCCGGTGGTCGCCAGCACCGCGCCGAGCACGCCGAGCGGCACCACCAGCAGCACCGCGAAGGGCACCGACCAGCTTTCGTACAGCGCCGCCAGGCAGAGGAACACGATCAGAAGCGAAAGCATATACAACATCGTGCCCTGCGAGCCGCTCTGGCGCTCCTCGTAGGAGGTGCCGCTCCACTCGTAGCCGATGCCCGGCGGGAGCTTCGCGATCAGCTCCTCGACCGCCGCCATCGCCTCGCCCGAGGACAGCCCCGGCGCGGCCTCACCCATCAGTTCGACCGCCGGGACGCCGTTGAAGCGCTCCAGGCGCGGGGAACCGTAGATCCATCGCGCGCTGGCGAAGGCCGAGAACGGCACCATCTGCCCCTGCTTATTGCGCACGTACCACTTGCCGAGATCCTCCGGCGTCATGCGCGCGTCAGCCTCACCCTGGATGTACACCTTCTTGGTGCGGCCGCGGTCGTTGAAGTCGTTCACGTACGCCCCGCCCCAGGCCGTGGACAGGGTGTCGTTGATGTCCGCCACGGACAGTCCCAGCGCTCCGGCCCTGGCATAGTCGATGTCGATGCGGAACTCGGGCATGTCGTCCTGGCCATTCGGACGCACCCGCACCAGGCGGGGATCCTGCGCCGCCATACCAAGGAACTGGTTGCGCGCGGCCATCAGGGCCTCGTGCCCGAGGCCCGCACGGTCTTGCAGGTAGAGGTTGAAGCCTCCAGCCGTGCCGAGCTCGATCACCGCCGGCGGTACGAAGGCGAACACCATGGCCTCGCGGATCTGCGAGAACGCCCCCATCGCGCGGTTGACGATGGATCTCACGTCCTGTCCGGGCTCCGTGCGCTCGCTCCAGTCATGCAGGCTCACAAAGCCGATGCCCATGTGCTGGCCGCGGCCCGCGAAGCTGAAGCCGGCCACGGTGAAGATCGACTTCACGTTGCCCTCCTCGCCCTCGAGGAAATGCTTCTCCACCTTCTCCAGCACCTCGAGGGTGCGCTCCTGGGACGCGCCCGCCGGCAGCATGATCTGGTTGAACATGAAGCCCTGGTCCTCCTCCGGCAGGAAGGAGGTCGGCATGCGCATGAACAGGACACCGAGCACCACCACGAGCGCCGCATAGATGGCGACGAAGCGCAGGCTGCGCCCGAGCATGCCGCCCACGGTGTTCGTGTAGCCGCGCGTGCCCCGCTCGAACAGGCGGTTGAAGCCACCGAAGAAGCGCCCGAAGAACCCGCTCTCGCCATGACCGTGCCCCTTCTCCACCGGCTTGAGGATGGTCGCGCACAGGGCCGGGGTGAAGATGATGGCCACCAGCACCGAGAGGGCCATCGCGGAGACGATGGTGATGGAGAACTGCTGGTAGATCACCCCGGTGGAGCCGCCGAAGAAGGCCATCGGCACAAACACCGCCGACAGCACCAGGCCGATGCCGACCAGCGCGCCGGTGATCTGGCGCATAGACTTGCGAGTCGCCTCCTTGGGCGAGAGCCCTTCCTCCGTCATCAGGCGCTCGACGTTCTCCACCACCACGATCGCGTCGTCCACCAGGAGACCGATGGCGAGCACGATGCCAAACAGGGTCAGGGTGTTGATCGAAAAGCCGAGCGCTGCCATCACCCCGAAGGTACCGAGCAGTACCACGGGGATGGCGATGGTGGGGATGAGCGTGGCCCGCAGGTTCTGCAGGAACAGGAACATCACCACAAACACCAGCAGGATCGCCTCGAGCAGGGTCTTGACCACCGACTTGATCGACAGCTTCACGAACGGGGTGGTCTCGTAGGGCACCACCGCCTGCACGCCCGCCGGGAAGAAGTCCTTCAGCTCCTCAAGGCGCGCATGCACCGCCGCCGCGGTTTCCAGCGCATTCGCCCCCGCCGCGAGCTTGATGCCCATGCCTGCGGCCGGCTGGCCGTTGTAGCGCGCCATGGTGCCGTAGTTTTCGGCACCGATCTCGACGTGGGCCACGTCCCCAAGACGTACTTCACCACCCTGCGCATCGGTGCGCAGCAGGATAGCCTCGAACTCCTCCGGAGTCGTTAGGCGGCTCTGCGCCGTGAGGGTGGCAGCGAAGCCCTGGCCGGGCACGGCCGGCGTGCCGCCGAGCTGGCCGCCCGAGACCTCAGCATTCTGCGCGCGAATGGCCGCCTTGAGATCGGCGGGGGTCAGATTGAATTTGACGAGTCTGGCCGGGTCCATCCACACCCGCATGGCGTACTGCGCGCCGAAGACCTGCACCTCGCCCACACCAGTCACCCGCGAGATCGAATCCTGGATCGTGGAGGCGAGGAAATCGGACAGGTCCTTGTTGTTCTTGCTGCCATCCTCGGACACCAGGCCGATGATCATGAGGAAGTTGCGCGCCGACTTGGAGACCGTCACGCCCTGCTGCTGCACGGCCTGCGGCAGCAGCGGCAGCGCGCTCTGCAGCTTGTTCTGCACCTGGACCTGGGCGATGTCGGGGTCCGTGCCAGTCCTGAAGGTCAGCGTGACCGCGCCGTTACCATAGGAGTCGCTGGTCGAGCTCATGTAGAGCAGCCCATCGAGGCCATTCATCTTCTGCTCGATGACCTGGACAACAGCATCCTCCACGGTCTTGGCCGATGCGCCCGGGTAGGTGGCGTTGACGACAATGGTCGGCGGGGCGATCGCGGGGTATTGCGAGACCTGCATCTGGGTGATGGACAGGCCGCCCGCGAGCATGATGAGGATCGCGATGACCCAGGCGAAGACCGGGCGGTCGATGAAGATCTGTGCCATGGATCAGGACCTCACTGCGCCTGGGCGACGGGTTCAACCGCCGCCTTCGCTTCCTCAGCCTTCACCGTCGCGCCCGGACGCACCTTCTGCAGGCCCTCGACGATCACACGCTCGCCCGCAGCCAACCCGTCCGTCACCCGCCAGCGGTTGCCCATGGATTCGGCCGTCCGGATGACGCGCAGCTCGACCTTGTCCTCGGCATTGACCACCAACACCTGCGCATTTCCCTTCGGATCGCGCATCACGGCGGCATGTGGCACGAGGATCGCCTGCTCGTCCACCCCCTGGTCGAGACGCGCACGCACATACATGCCTGGCAGGAGATCCCCCTTTGGGTTCGGGAACACGGCACGCAGGGTCACACTGCCCGTACCCTGGTCGACCGTGACCTCGGAGAAGGCGAGCCGCCCTTCCGGGCCGTACTCGCTACCATCCTCGAGCACCAGCCGGACCGGGACCGAGCTCTCCCGCCCCCGCAGCAACCTGCCCGCCTCGAACTCGCGCTTCAGGCGCAGCAGATCGGCGCTGGACTGGGCCAGGTCGACGTAGATCGGGTCCAGTTGCTGCACGGTGGCCAACGCCTCAGCCTGGTTCGCCGTCACCAGGGCGCCGGGCGTGACCATGGAACGGCCAATACGCCCGCTGATCGGCGCGGTCAGGCGCGTGTAGTCGAGATCGATCCTCGCCTTATCCAGTACGGCCCTGGCCGAGGCCACGTCAGCCAGGGCTTGCTTCAGCGCCGCCTGGGCGTCGTCGTGCGCTTCCTTGCTCACCGCGTTGATCTTGACCAGCTCGGCCTGCCGCTCCGCCTTGAGACGGGCAGACTGCAGCTGAGCTTCGGCACGCGAAAGGCTCGCCCTGGCGCCATCGTAGGCGGCCTGGTAGCCGGACGGGTCGATCTGGTAGAGCAGCTGTCCGGCCTCGACCTCGCTGCCCTCGATGAACTTGCGCGACTTGATGATGCCCGTGACCTGCGGGCGGATCTCAGCAATCAGGTACGGCACGGTACGCCCCGGTAATTCTGTCGTCCGCGTCACCGGGCCGGGACGCACGGTCATCACGGTGACCACGGGCAACGCCGCCACCCCGGCCGGCGCACTTCCCTCCTTCCCGCCATCGCAGGCCGTCAGCGCCAGAACACTGATCAGCACGGCGAGGACTGGCCTGAAAAGATGGTTGCGATGGATCGTCATGGAAGACCTCCCGGACAAAGGGGACGCGGCGTCACGAAGCACGCGACAACCCGACAAGATTGAGCGTTCATTCTAGTTTGAGCATTCATTCTACAATGGGTCGTTTATACTGCAAGCATTCACCCCAGCCAGATCCAGATCATGCGCGACCTTGAACCCAAGACTGTGCAACAGCGTTCGGATGCCCGCCGGGCGCAGATTCTCACCGCCGCGACCGATTGCTTCCGCGAGCACGGCTTCCATGGCGCCAGCATCGCCAAGATCTCGCAGGCCTGCGGCATGAGCCCCGGCCACATCTACCACTACTTCGAGAACAAGGAAGCCATCATCGAGGCCATCGTGGCGCAGGATCTCGAGCGCATGCTGACCCTGAACAGCGAGTTGCGTTCGGCGAGCGATGTGAAGGGCGCCCTCATCGAGCGCACCGCCGAGGGCGTGCAGGGCAAGCTCGACCCGCAGGCCGCCGGCTTGCAGCTTGAGATCATCGCCGAGGCCGCCCGCAACTCACGCGTGGCCGGCATCGTGGAGACGGCCGACCGGAATTGCCGCGCCAGCCTGGCCGAGACAATCCGCAACCTCCGCCGCGCCGCCGGCTTTGAGGACACCGAGACGAGCATCGCGGGCATGGTCGAGGTGCTCGCCGCGATGTTCGAGGGCCTGCAGTTCCGCACCATTCGCAACCCGGACATCGACAAGGACGTTGTGATCGACATGTTCCGGCGCGTGATCCACAACCTGCTCAGCCAGCCGCCGGGCGAGGCCGCCATGTCCCCAGCCCCGGGATCCAAGGAGCGCTAAGGACCTGAATCAGCCTTCACTTGACCGCCCTGCCGTCATGCCCAGAGCGGCAAGATCCCCCGGCGTATTGAGGTTGCGGGCCAGCGGGCCGGATGCCCCGAAATCCACGAGCCGCACACGATGGGCCGCGAACCAGCGCCAGGCGGCGTGCTCGCCCCGCTGCAGGCTGTCCTGCAAGGCGCTGCGAAAGGATGCGTCGACGAGACAGACGGTGGGGTGAAGGCGTGCCCCCGTCGCGGCCATGACCAGGGGGGCCCCCTGCCCCGTGGATGCCGCGAGGAAACGGCTGACGAGATCCTCCGGCAGTCCGGGCAGGTCGCATGGCACGCACACCACGCGCCCCGTCTCCACCGCCGTCAGCGCGGCATGCACCCCGGCCAGCGGCCCCAGCCCGGCATGGCGCGGATCATCGGCGATCAGCGGCAGGCCGAACGCCGCATAGCGCTCGTGGGCACGATTGGCATTGATGAGCAGGCGATCCACCTGCGGCGCCAAGTCCTCGATCAGACGGGCGATCAACGGCCGCCCCTGCCAGTCCAGCAACCCCTTCTCCACCCCGCCCATGCGCGTGCCGCGGCCGCCGGCGAGGATCACGCCGGTAATCCCCCCGCTCATCGGGCGGCCCACCAGGCGCGGGCCAGCGCGAGGGCCTCGTCCCGACCGGCGGCCATCCCACGAGCCTGCAACACACAGCCAACGGTGGCGATGACGGCGGCCTCGCCGTAGACATCGCCGACCTCCCCCTCCCAGACGGCGCGCAGGTGCGCGGGGTCGAGCCGTTCCGGCTTGAGTTGGCGGCGTTCAAGCAGGGGCGGCAGGTCGAAACCGCCCGCCACCGCCCCCCGGCTGACCAGCACCTCGGCTCCCATTTCGGGATTGATTTCCGCCTCCCCCCCCTCGCCCTTGAAGACCACCACACCCGGTTCCCGCAGCAGGATCGCCGCCTGCTGATGGATGCGCTCATAGCCGCGATGGAAGATACCGTGCACCGACAGCGGCGCACCGAGCGGGTTGAGCATGCGCGCCACGCTATGCACCGGCGAGCGCAGGCCGAGCAGCTCGCGCAGCTGCATCAGCCGCTTCAGGCCGGGGGCAAAGGACTCCAGCGGCAGGAAGGCGAAGCCGCTGGCGGCGAGGCGCTCGCCGGCCTCTGCGAGCGAGGCGGATGCGGACAGGCCAAGCGCCGCCAGCGCCGCGTGGGTGTAGATTCGCTCGCCGGACTCGCCTTCGGTGCCGTGCATGAACACCGGCAGGCCGTTTTGCGCCAGCAGCCGCGCGGCCAGCAGGAACCAGGGCAGGTGGCGGCGCTTGCCGGCGTAACTGCCCCAGTCGATGGCGGGCACGGGGATGCCTTCGGGCACGGCGATGCGCTCGCGCACGGCCGCGACGAAGCCAGCCGCCTCCTCCGGGCTCTCCTCGCGCACGCGGATCAGCATCAGGAAGGCCCCCACCTGCTCGGGGCTTGCCTGCCCGTCGAGGATCATGCCGAAGGCCGCGCGCGCCTCCTCCTGCGTTAGGCTGCGCGAGCCGTGGCGGCCCTTGCCGAGGATCTGGATGAACGGGGCGAAGGGATGCATGGTGCTAGGCCGCGAACAGGGACAGGTCGGCGGCGGAGGCCGACGTCGATTCCACGAAACCCAGCCGCTCCCGCAGCCGCACCACCTCGCCGACCACGATCAGGCTGGGCGAGCGCGGCTCGGTCCTGCGCGCCACCTCCGGCAGGCTGGCGAGGGTGCCCTCGAACACCCGCTGGTCCGGCAGCGTGCCGCGCTCGACGATGGCGGCCGGCATGTCAGGCCGCATGCCGTGGGCCATGAGCCGCTCACAGATGCGCTCCACATTGGCAAGCCCCATGTAGAACACCAGGGTCTGCCCCTCGGCCACCAGCGCACGCCAGTCGAGCCCCATGTCGTCCTTTTTCGTGTGCCCGGTGACAAAACGTACCGACTGGGCATGATCACGGTGGGTGAGCGGCATGCCGGCAGCGGCCGCACACCCGGCCGCCGCGGTGATCCCCGGCACCGCGAGGCAGGGGATGCCCGCCTCGATGACCGCCTCCATCTCCTCCCCGCCCCGGCCGAAGATGAACGGATCGCCGCCCTTCAGGCGGGCCACGCGCTTGCCTTGTTTCGCCAGATCCACCAGCAAGCGATTGATCTCCTCCTGCGGCAGAGTGTGGCGGTTCATGCACTTGCCCACGTCGATGCGCTCGGCCTCGCGGCGGGCGAGGTTGACGATGGCCTCCGGCACCAGCCGGTCATGGACGACGACATCCGCCTGCTGCAACAGGCGCAGGGCCTTGAGGGTGAGCAGGTCCGCATCGCCCGGCCCCGCGCCGATCAGCCAGACCTCCCCCAAGGCGGCAGGTTGCCCCGCCTCCAGGGCCTCCTCGATCAGCCGTTCGGCCTGGGCGATCCGGCCGGAAGTGGCCAGTTGCACCAGCGGGCCATCCAGCATGCGCTCCCAGAAATGCCTGCGCGCCTCCTGCACCGCGAAGCGCCTCTTCACTGCGCCGCGGTAGCGCCCCAGAAGTTCGGTCAGGTGGCCGAATCCGGCCGGGATCAGGGCCTCCAGCCGGGCCTTGAGCAGCCGCGCGAGGATGGGCGAACGCCCGCCCGTGGAGAGGGCGAGGGTCAGCGGGCCACGCTCGACGATGGACGGCAGGATGAAGCTGCACAATTCCGGCTGATCGGCCACGTTGACCGGAATGGCGTGGCGCTCGCACTCCTCGAACACCAAGCGATTGACCGCCTCGTTGTCGGTGGCGGCGATGACGATGCGGAAGCCCCGCACCAGCCCCGGGCCGAACACCTGCTCCCGCCACACCACCCGGCCGGTGTCGATCATGCGCCGCATCTCATTGCGCACGCGCGGGGCGATGACGGTCACGGAGGCCCCGGCCAGGAGCAGCAGCTCGGCCTTGCGCGCGGCCACGGTGCCTCCGCCGACGACCAGGGCCGGGCGGTCTTTGAGGTTCATGAAGATGGGCAGGTTTTCCATGGGATTCACCTTACGACGGTAGACCTTCTCCCCCTTGAAGAGGGAGGGTTGCGGAGGGGGTGACGAGGGGACGCTCAGCCCCCTCTCCCCCGGCCCCTCCCCCACCAGGGGGGAGGGGGGTCATGGCCGTGCGGGCACCCCGAAAAACCGTCGCGAGCGGGCGGAGTGCAAGGAGCCCCGCAGCGAATCCCCTAGACATATCAATTAGATAGGCGATGTATGAGCGAGGAAGCGACGCCGCAATCTGCCCGCGGGCTTGCGCCAGCTTCGCGTTCAGTAGGTTTTTCGAGGTGCCCATGCGTGTCACGCCGCCGCCTCGCGCCGGTAAGCCAGGATCAAGGCCTTCAGCTCGGGGATGCAGGAGCCGCAGTTGGTGCCGCACTTGAGCGCGGCACCCAGGGCCTCGGCCGTGCTGCAACCCGCCTCGATCGCCTGGCGGATGGCGGTCTCGCCCACCCCAAAGCAGGAACAGACGATGCGCCCGCCATCACCTCCCCCTGCCGGGCTTCGTCCCGCCAGCAGGGCGAGGCGTCCGGCGTGGTCCACAGGCGGCTCACGCAGGGCGCGGGCCACGGCCTCGCGGTCGATGGCCGGCCGGCCGGGGGCGACGTAGAGGGCCGCGATGGCCCGCCCTTCGGCCCACAGCACGGCGTGGTAGTCCCTCCCCTGGGGATCGCCGGCCTCCTGCCGCACCCCTGACTCAGGCAAGCTCGCGGCCAGCCAGGTGCGCCAGTCCGGCACCGGGGCAGCGCCCGCAAGCTCGTAGCGGGTCATCCCCTCCACCGGCACCCTCACCCAGTAGGGCACACCGTCGAGGTCCGGCGCGGCGCGAGAGAACAGCACCGCCTGCCAGGCAGGCACCCAGGGCTCGATCCGCACCGGGGCATGCTTGGATTCGGGCTGGCCGGAGAGCGGGTCGGTCACCGCCGCGACCAGCGTGCCCATCCGCGCCTGGGTGGCGAACTGGCCATTCCAGTGCATGGGCACGAACAGCGAACCGGGACGCTGGCCGGTGCTGACCCGGACGCGCGCCAGCATCCAGCCGGTGGTCGAGGTCAGCCGCGCCATCCCTCCCTCCGCCACCCCGACGCGCCGGGCATCCTCGGGATGGATCTCGCAGTACGGCTCATCGATGTGCTCAAGAAGGCGCGCCGCCTTGCCGGTGCGGGTCATGGTGTGCCACTGGTCGCGCACCCGTCCGGTATTGAGGACGAAGGGATAGCCCTCGCTTGGCACATGGACCGGCGGACGGGGGGTGATGGGGATCAGGCGCGCCCGGCCGCTCGGGGTGAAGAAGCGGCCGTCGGTGAACAGGCGTGGGGTGCCGCACCATGCTCCCCCGCTCTCTTGGGCAGAGGGGGACAGGGGTGAGGGTGAAACGACGCTTGAATCCGATGTCTCCGGCCCGCCCGGCATCCCCCTCTCCCCATCCCTCCCCCGCCAGGGGGGAGGGGTCACACCCGTCATAGGCTCGACGAAAGACCTCACCGGCCACTGGATCGGCGTCAGGGCGTCGTAGGCCGCATCGCTGATGTCGGCCAGGGCGCTGATGTCGAAGGCCCGCCGGCCGCCGTTCTCGAAGCCCGAGAGTGCGGCATGTTCGCGGAAGATCTCCGTCGGACGGGTGTAGGGGAAGGCCGCGCCAAAGCCCATGCGGCGCGCCACTTCGGTGATGATCCACCAGTCGTGGCGCGCCTCCCCAGGCGGGTTCAGAAAGCCGCGCTGGCGCGAGATGCGCCGCTCGGAGTTGGTCACCGTGCCGTCCTTCTCACCCCAGCCAGTGGCGGGCAGCAGGATGTGGGCCAGGTGCGTGGTGTCGGTGTCACGCAGGATGTCGGACACCACCACCAGATCGCAGCCGGCCAGGGCCTGACGCACGGCATCGGCGTCCGGCATCGACACCACCGGATTGGTCGCCATGATCCACACCGCCTTCACCCGTCCCTCGCCGATGGCACGGAACAGGTCCACCGCCTTCAGGCCAGGCGCCCGGGCGATGGTCGGGCTGCCCCAGAAGCGCTGCACGCGCGCCACGTCCTCCGGGGCGAAGTCCATGTGCGCGGCGAGCTGGTTGGCCAGTCCTCCGACCTCGCGCCCGCCCATCGCGTTCGGCTGGCCGGTGATCGAGAACGGCCCCATGCCGGGGCGACCGATCCGCCCGCAGGCCAGATGGCAGTTGATGATGGCGTTGGACTTGTCCACCCCGCTGGAGGACTGGTTCACACCCTGCGAGTACAACGTCACCACCCTCTCGGTGTCGGCGTACTGACTGAAGAAGGACAGCACCTCCGCGAGCGGCAATTCGCAGGCCTCGGCCACCCGCACAGGCGTCCATTCACGCGCCGCGGCCAGCGCCTCGTCAAAACCCTCGGTGTGGGCATCGATGTAGGCGCGGTCGATGGCATGGGTGGCCGCAAGCCAGGCCAAAAGGCCGTTGAAGAGCACCGCATCGGTGCCGGGCTTGAGCGCAAGATGCAGGTCGGCCAGCTCGCAGGTCGCAGTACGACGCGGATCAATGACGACCACCCGCAGGCTTGGCCGGGCCCTCTTGGCCGCCTCGATGCGCTGAAAGACCACGGGGTGGGCCCAGGCGGTGTTGGAGCCGACCAGCACGATCAGCTCGGCCAGCCCCAGGTCTTCATAGCTACAGGGCACTGCATCCATGCCGAAGGCGCGCTTGTAGCCGACCACCGCGGAGGCCATGCACAGGCGCGAATTGGTGTCGATGTTGGCCGCGCCGATGTAGCCCTTCATCAGCTTGTTGGCGACGTAATAGTCCTCGGTCAGCAGCTGCCCGGAGACGTAGAAGGCCACCGCCTGCGGGCCGTGCTCACGGATGATGCGCGCAAAGCCCTCGGCCACCGCATCCAGCGCGGTGTCCCAATCCACCCGCTGGCCGCCCATTTCCGGGTGCAGCAGGCGCCCCTCAAGGCCGACCGTCTCGTGCAGGGCCGCGCCCTTCACGCACAGGCGGCCGAGGTTGGCGGGGTGGTGCGTGTCGCCTTTCACCCCCACCAGACGGCCATCCTCCAGGCGCGCCTGGACACCGCAGCCGACGCCGCAATAAGGGCAGGTGGTCAGGGCCGTGGCCGATACTGGAATCCTCGTGCTCATGCGGACCTCGCAAACAAAAAAGGCGCCCCGCACCCAACGCATCCATGTGCGCTGGGGGCAGGACGCCTTTGTCCTCACTCCAAGAAGACCCTCCCGCCTTTGGGAGGGTCAGGAAGGCTTAAGCATCTTTGATGCCAAGTTGGAGGGTTTACAAAACCAAGGTTTTCTTGCTCCCCTCTCCCGCTTGCGGGAGAGGGGTTGGGGGTGAGGGAAAAGTCCCCCCCCTCAAGGCCGCCGTGATGCCAGGTTGGGCAAGGGGGTGAACCGGCCAAGGAGGGCCGGTTCAGCTTTGCCGGGGCAGGATGCCCCGTCAAAGCGGCCCCCTTGAACGGCCTGGCAGCACGGGAACCCGAAGGGCGGCCTTGCGGGGGCGCGTTCTTTTCGCCCCTTTTCTTGCGCGAACAAGAAAAGGGGCTCGCCCGCCACAACGAACATCGCTACGAAGCGCAAACCATGGAGGCGGGCGAAACAAGACCTCCAACGGGAGAGAAAATCCCCCTCACCCCCAGCCCCTCTCCCGCAAGCGGGAGAGGGGGGCAAGATAACCTTCCTTTGCCTTGCAGCCGGGCCGGGAAACTGTCGAGCTGCACCACCATGGTGCAGCCTGCCTCGCAACCGTGCTCAGACACGGATCAGCACCCGCCCCCCCTCGACCCTCACCGGCCAGGTGGCCACGCGCACGTCATCATCCTCCAGGCATTGCCCGTCGCGCAGGCGGTAGTGGTGCTTGTACATGGGCGAGGCGACCACGAGTTCCCCCCCCACATCGCCCACGATCCCGCGGGCGAGCACGTTGGCCCCGCTCTTGGGGTCGTGATGGGTTAAGGCAAACACCTGCTCCGGGGTGTCGGGCAGGTGAAAGAGGGCGATCTGCTGCCCGCCCACGCGGGCGGCGAGCCCGGCGTTGCGCGGCAGATCGTGCAGGGCGCAGAGGTCGATCCAGTCGTTCATGATTCTCTCGCGTGAAGGGTGAAGGCATCGAGCAGGGCGAACAGGGCGGCATGCATCGGGGCATAGGCTTCCCGTTCGGCCTGCATCCGGGCGGCGCCCTGCATCCAGCGCCCCTGGCCGGGCGGCGGGATCAGGTAGCCGGCATCATCGCGGCAGAAGGCCTCGACCATCTCGGGCGTGGCCTCCAGATGGCATTGCAGGCCGAGGGCCAGACCCTCGGCGGCAAGGAAGGCCTGGTGGCGGCAGGCCGCACTGCTGGCAAGCAGGGTCGCGTGGGCGGGCAGCTCGAAGGTGTCGCCGTGCCAGTGCAGCACGTTCAGCTCCTCGGGCAAGGGAAGGGTCCGGGCCGTTTGGTAAATGGGCCAGAAGCCGACCTCGCGCTGGGCGTTCGCCTCGACCTTCGCGCCCAGGGCATGGGCGATCTGCTGGGCACCAAGGCAGATGCCGAGCACCCTCCGGCCTTGAGCCAGCGCTGCCTTGATCAGGGCGCGCTCGTCGATGAGCCAGGGGTATTCCGCGGCGTCATGCACGCCCATGGCCCCGCCGAGCACGACCAAAAGGTCGAAGTCCCCCGGGTTCGGCAGCGCGGCACCATGATGGAGGTCGTGCATGGTGATGGCATGCCCGCGCGCCAGGGCCCAGTCGGCGATACGTCCCGGGCCCTCGTGGGGCATGTGCTGGAGGATGACGATGTCCATGGGGGTTCTCCTTGCCCTACGCGGCAGACCGCAGGGCCTTTTCTTCCGCGGTGGCCGGGCGGATCTGGCCGCGCTCCTCGACAAACACGATGCCCTCATCCGGCCCATCGCTGTTGACGAAGGAACGGAACAGCCGGACGCGGTCGGGATTTTCGAGGGTGGTCTTCCACTCGCACTGGTAAGTGTCCACCACGTGCTGCATCCGCGCCTCCAGCTCCGCGCCGATGCCCAGCGAGTCATGGAGGATGACATCGCGCAGGTAGTCGATGCCGCCTTCAAGGTTATCCATCCAGGTGCTGGTGCGCTGCAGACGGTCGGCGGTCTGGACGTAGAACATCAGGAAGCGGTCGATGGTGCGAATGAGGGTTTCCTTGTCGAGATCGGCGGCGAACAGGTCGGCATGGCGCGGCTTCATGCCGCCATTGCCGCAGACGTAGAGGTTCCAGCCCTTGTCGGTGGCGATCACCCCCACGTCCTTGCCCTGGGCCTCGGCGCATTCGCGGGTGCAGCCGGAGACGCCGAACTTGAGCTTGTGCGGGGCGCGCAGGCCCTTGTAGCGATTCTCCAGCTCGATGGCGAGTCCCACCGAGTCCTGCACGCCATAGCGGCACCAGGTGGAGCCGACGCAGGATTTCACCGTGCGCACGGACTTGCCATAGGCCTGGCCGGTCTCGAACCCGGCGTCGATCAGCGCCTTCCAGATCAGCGGCAACTGCTCCAGCCGCGCGCCGAACAGGTCGATGCGCTGGCCGCCGGTGATCTTGGTGTAGAGGCCGTATGTCTTCGCCACCTGGCCGATGGCGATCAGCCCCTCCGGGGTGATCTCCCCGCCCGGGATCCGCGGCACCACCGAGTAGGTGCCGTCCTTCTGCATGTTGGCCAGGTAGCGGTCGTTGGTGTCCTGCAGGCCGAAGTGCTCCTCCTTGAGCACGTACTCGTTCCACACCGAGGCGAGGATGGAGGCCACCGCGGGCTTGCAGACATCGCAGCCATGGCCCCTGCCATGACGGGCGAGCAGCTCGTCGAAGGTGCGGATGCAGCCGACCTTGACCAGGTGGAACAGCTCCTGACGTGAGTGGGGGAAGTGCTCGCAGAGGTCCTTTTTCACCTCCACCCCGCGCTGCGCCAGCTCAAAGTCCAGCACCTGCTTGACCAGCGCCGCGCAGCCACCGCAGCCGGTCGCGGCCTTGGTGCAGGCCTTGAGTTTGGCCACGGTGGTGCAGCCCCCCTCGACCGCGGCGGTGATGTCGCCCTTGCTGACGTTGTGGCAAGAGCAGATCTGCGCGCTGGCGGGCAGCGCGGCCACGCCCAGGGCCTTGGGCGCGGCCCCATCGCGGGCGGGGAGGATCAGGGCATCCGGGTGCTCGGGCAATTCGATGCCGTTGAGCGCCATCTGCAACAGGGTGCCGTACTCGCTGGCATCGCCCACCAGCACCGCGCCGAGCAGCCGCTTGGCCTCGCTGCAGACCACGATCTTCTTGTAGACCGCGTTCGGCCCGTCGACGTAGGTGTAGGCCAGGCTGCCGGGGGTGGCGCCATGCGCATCACCGATGGAGGCGACATCCACGCCGAGCAGCTTGAGCTTGGTGCTCATGTCCGCGCCGGTGAAGGCGGCCTCCCGGCCGGCCAGCGTCTCGGCCACCACCCGCGCCATCTGGTAGCCGGGGGCGACCAGGCCGAAGATCTGCCCATTCCACAAGGCGCACTCGCCGATGGCGAAGATGGCGGGGTCGGAGGTGCGGCACTGGTTGTCGATCACGATGCCGCCGCGCGGGCCGACCGCAAGGCCGCAGTCGCGCGCGAGCTGATCGCGCGGGCGGATGCCGGCGGAGAACAGGATCAGGTCGGTTTCGAGCGACTCGCCATCGGCGAACTCCATGCGGTGGCGGTGCGCCTCGCCGACCACGATCCGCTGGGTGTTTTTGCCGGTGTGCACCCGCACCCCGAGCGCCTCGATCTTGCGCTTGAGCATGGCGCCGCCGCCCTCGTCGAGCTGCACCGGCATCAGGCGCGGGGCGAACTCGACCACATGGGTCTCAAGGCCAAGCTGGCGCAGGG
This sequence comes from Thiofaba sp. EF100, assembly GCF_039822285.1. Taxonomy (NCBI): domain Bacteria; kingdom Pseudomonadati; phylum Pseudomonadota; class Gammaproteobacteria; order Chromatiales; family Halothiobacillaceae; genus Thiofaba; species Thiofaba sp. EF100. Next base: position 528,826 of record NZ_JBAJEY010000001.1, read on the forward strand.
CATTGGCCGCCTCCAGGCCCAGAAGCCCGCCGCCGACCACCACGCCGACCTTCGACTGCGCGGCCCAGCGGGTGATGGCCTCCAGGTCCTCGATGGTGCGGTAGACCAGGCAGGCCTCGCGCTCCCGCCCCTCCAGCGGCGGCACGAAGGGGTAGGAGCCGGTGGCGAGCACCAGGAGGTCATACGGGGTTTCGTGCCCGCTACGATCGGTCACGCACTGGCGCACGCGGTCGATGGCGGTGATGGGCGTGCCCAGGCGCAGCTCGATGCCGTGCTGCTCGAAAAAGCCCTCAGGGACCAGCGACAGGTCCTCGGCCGTGCGCCCGCCGAAGTATTCGGACAGGTGCACGCGGTCATAGGCCGGGCGCGGCTCCTCGGCGAACACAATGATGCGGTGGCTGTGGTGCAGGCCGTGCTCGACCAGGCGCTCCAGCAGGTGGTGGCCGACCATGCCGTGACCGGCGACGATGAGGGTGGGCTTGTTCATGAGGGGGCTCCTCGCCGCGCATTCGGCGGACGGTTCGGGTTGGGCTAAGGCCAGGGCCTCGCCAAAGATGAGGGAGGGGCGCAGGGCGCTGAGGTCGCGGCCGGACTGCATCAGCTCGAAGTACCAGCCGCCATCGCGGGCATCGCCGTACAGCACGGCGCCAACAAGGCGGCCTGCCCGCAGCACCAGGCGGCGGTAGTGACCCGCGATGGGGTCGTGCAGGGTCAGCACCTCCTCCCCTGCCCCACCGTGGAAATCCCCGGCGGAGAAGACCTCGATGCCGGTGACCTTCAGCCGCGTGGCCTGGGTGGGTGAACCTGCATAGCGGGCGGTGTCGTCGCCCGCGAGGATGCGCCCCAGCACCTCGGCCTGCTCCCACAGCGGGGCGACCAGGCCAAAGGTCTCGCCACGGTGCTCGATGCACTCGCCCACCGCGAAGATGTCCGGGTCGGAGGTGGCGAGCCGATCGTCCACAATCACCCCGCGCCCGCAGTGGATGCCACAGGCCTGGGCCAGCTCGATGCGCGGACGCACGCCGGCGGTGATCACAACGAGGTCCGCGGGGATCATGCGCTGAGCGGACGCAGGTGACTGTTCCCCCTCCCCCTTGAGGGGGGAGGGTTGGGGAGGGGGTGAGCAGGCGCTGAGTGTGGCGCTCGATTCGCGGCTTGCAGCCCCCTCTCCCGCAAGGGGCGAGGGGGGCACACCCAGGCGCACCCCTTGGACACGCGTCTCGCCGACCAGCGCCTCGGTTCTCGCCCCAAGCACAAAGCGGATGCCCCGCGCCTCCAGCGCCGCCTGCAGCATCCGGCCTGCGGTCGCATCGAGCTGCCGGTCCATCAGCCAAGCGTTGCGATGCACCACGGTGACCTGCATGCCGCGCCGGGTGAGGGCATCCGCCGCCTCGAGGCCAAGGATGCCGCCACCGATGACCACGGCATGGCGATGCCGACGGGCCGCCTCCAGCATGGCCTCGACATCGTCCAGGTCGCGAAAACCCAGCACGCCGGGCAGCTCGATGCCGGGCAGCGGCGGCATGAACGGCTCCGAGCCAGTGGCGAGCAGCAGACGATCGTAGCCGATGAGGTGGCCCTGGTCGGTTTGCACGCACCGCCGCTCGCGGTCGATGGCGGTGACGCTCGCCCCCGCGATCAGCGCGATCCCCTGCTCGGCATACCAGGGCCGATCATGCAGCAGGGTGTCGGCGAAGGACTTCTCGCCCGCCAGCACCGGCGAGAGCAGGATGCGGTTGTAGTTGCCGCGCGGCTCGCGGCCGATCACGGTGATGGCATAGCGCTCCGGGGCCAGGCGCAGCAGGTGCTCCACCGTGCGCATCCCGGCCATGCCGTTGCCGATCACCACCAGATGCTGCCTGCTCATGGCATCACCTCAGGCCGCCTTGCTCGTGGCCTTGGGCTTGCGCGCCTCACTGATGTCCTCGACCTTGCGCTGCTTCTCATAGAGGAACTTGAGCACGGCGTGGCGGCAGTGGTTGTAAGTGGGATCGTCCGCCAGGGCCAGACGGTCGCGCGGGCGCGGCAGGTCCACGCTGAGGATCTCGCCCACGGTGGCGGCCGGGCCGTTGGTCATCATCACGATGCGGTCGGAGAGCAGCACGGCCTCGTCCACGTCGTGGGTGACCATGATCACGGTGCTCTGGGTCGCGGCACAGATGCGCATCAGCTCATCCTGAAGGTGGGCGCGGGTCAGGGCATCGAGCGCGCCGAACGGTTCGTCCATCAACAGGGCCTTGGGCTCCATGGCCAGCGCGCGGGCGATGCCGACGCGCTGCTTCATGCCGCCGGAGATCTCGTGCGGGTACTTGTCCCGCGCATGCCCAAGGTGCACAAGGTCCAGGGCGGCATGCGCGCGCTCCAGAAGCTGCGCCCTGCCCTCCTTCGGGCCAAACACCTGTTCGACGGCCAGGAGCACGTTCTGGGTGCAGGTCAGCCAGGGCAAGAGGGAGTGGTTCTGGAACACCACCGCGCGGTCCGGACCCGGGCCCTTGATCTCACGCCCGGCGCACAGCAGGGTGCCGGAGCTTGCGTCCAGAAGGCCGGCCACGAGGTTGAGCACGGTCGACTTGCCGCAGCCGGAGTGGCCGATGATGGAGATGAACTCGCCCTTCTGGATGGCCAGGTTGACCTCGCGCAGGGCGACGAACGGCCCGCGCTTGGTCTCAAACTGCATCCCGACGTCTTCGAGCTGGATGTAGGCATTCATGATCGTGGATTCCTTCAGCGGGTGGCGTAATCGAAGCGCTTGGCGAGCAGGGTCAGCCCGGCCTCCAGCAGGAGCCCGACGATGCCGACCACGAAGATGGCGATGATGATGTGCTCCACCACCAGGTTGTTCCATTCGTCCCACACCCAGAAGCCGATGCCGACGCCGCCGGTCAGCATCTCCGCGGCGACGATCACCAGCCACGCCACGCCGATGGAGAGGCGCACGCCGGTCAGCACGTAAGGCAGGGTGGCGGGGAAGAGGATGCGGGTGACGATCTTCCATTCGGACAGGTTCAGCACCCGGGCCACGTTCATGTAGTCCTGCGGCACGCGGGTCACGCCAACGGCAGTGTTGATGATCATCGGCCAGATGCTGGAGATGAAGATCACCCAGATGGCGGCGGGCTCGGCCTTCTGGAACACCAACAGGCCGATCGGCAGCCAGGCCAGCGGTGAGACCGGGCGCAGCAGGCTGATGATGGGCGCGAGCATGTCATGGAAGAAGCTGAAGCGGCCGATGATGAACCCGAGCGGAATGCCGATCAGCGCCGCAAGACCAAAGCCGATACCGACCCGCTCCAGCGAGTGGAGGATGTTCCAGCCGATCCCCATATCGTTCGGGCCGTTGTCGTAGAACGGGTCGGAGAACAGCTCCACCGCCGCGGCAAAGGTCTTACCCGGCCCCGGCAGGGTGGGCGTGCTGGCCGACAGCAGGGCCCACAGCAGGATGAACAGAGCCAGCCCGATCACGGGGGGCAGGGTGGTGCGGACGACGGCCTTGAGGCGATCCGCTCCGGGGGACGGGGTCATGGGGGTGCTCATGAGGGGGTACTCCTCGGTACGTGACCGTCAGGCCTTGATCTTGAAACCGTCCGCGTAGGCCTTCGGGTCGCTGCCATCCCACTTGAGGCCATCGAACAGGGTGCTGCTGCGCATGGGGCTGGACGGCACGCTGATGCCAAGCTGGCCTGCGGCCTGCTTGTACAGCTCGAGCTGGTTGATCTGGCGGGCCACGGCCAGGTAGTCCGGGTGTTCCTTGAGCAGCCCCCAGCGCTTGTGCTGGGTGAGGAACCACATGCCATCCGACAGGTAGGGGACGTTGACCGCGCCGTCGTTGAAGAACTTCATGGCGTCCGGGTCCTTCCAGGTCTTGCCGAGGCCGTTGTCATACTCGCCCCTCATCCGCCCCTCGATGACCTCGACCGCGGTGTTGACGTAGGCCTTGTCGGCGATGATCTTCGCCACCTCCGCGCGGTTGGCCGGGGTGTCGATGTAGCGCGAGGCCTCCAGCACCGCCATGGTCAGGGCGCGCGCCGCGTTCGGGTTTTGCTTGACGAAATCGGCGGTGGTGCCAAGCACCTTCTCGGGATGATCCTTCCAGATCCCCTGGGTGGTCTCGGCGGTGAAGCCGATCTTGTCCATGATGGCGCGTGCGTTCCAGGGCTCCCCCACGCAGTAACCGTCCATGTTGCCGATCCGCATATTGGCGACCATCTGCGGCGGCGGCACGGTGATGGTCTTCACATCCTTGAGCGGATCGATGCCAAAGTGCGCCAGCCAGTAGTAGAGCCACATGGCGTGGGTGCCGGTCGGGAAGGTCTGGGCAAAGGTGTATTCGCGCTTCTCATTGGCGATGAGTTTGGCCAGGCTGGCCCCGTCCGTCGCGCCCTTGTCCTTGAGCTGGTTGGAGAGGGTGATGGCCTGGCCGTTGTGGTTGAGGGTCATCAGCACCGCCATGTCCTTCTTCGGCCCGCCGATGCCGAGGTTGACGCCGTAGACCAGGCCGTAGAGCACGTGCGCCGCGTCCAGCTCGCCGTTGACCAGCTTGTCGCGCACCGCGGCCCACGAGGCCTCCTTGGAGAGGACGATCTTGATGCCGTACTTCTTGTCGAACTCCTTGACCGAGGCCATCACCACGCTGGCGCAGTCGGTCAGCGGGATGAACCCCACCTTCAGCTCAGTCTTCTCCGGCGCATCCGAGCCGGCCGCCCAGGCCCCCGCGCGGATGCCGGCCGGCAACATGCCGTAAAGTGCCGCGCTGCCGACCGCCGCCACGGTGTTCTTGAGAAACTCACGCCTGTTGCTGGAGTGCTTGCTGTCAGTGCTCATGCGGGTATCCCCTTATATCGCCCAAATAAAAAGGCGCTCACACCACGGGAGGGTGAATCCCGTGACATGAGCGCCATTGCTCATCCATCGTGACGACCGACGTTGGCCGCTGCTTTAATCAAAGCAAACGCCGTGCCAGCCCAACATTGTGGTTTTTTTGAGGTTTCCCCGCACAAGGGCATCGCCTGCGCCCCGGATCAGTGCGTCATGGCGCACCGTGATGCAGCACGTTGCCGGAAAAAAGCTCAGAACTTCGGCCCCAGCACCTCAGCCATGGCGATGGCTGCGCGGGCCACTTCGATGAGCCGTTTGCCCTGATCCATGGCGGCCTTGCGCAGCACCCGGTAGGCCTCGTCCTCCGTCATCCCCCGATGCTTGATGAGCAGGGCCTTGGCCTGCTCGATCAGCTTGCGCTCCTCCAGCGCCTCGCGCGCGGCGCGAAGCTCGTCCTCCACGCTCTGCAGGCGGCGCGACTGCATCTGCACCAGTTCGATGAGCGAACGCCCGACTCCGCCGCCCATGACGTGTTGTCGCTCCACGTCCAGCAGCACGCCGGAGGCGGCAGCATCGACGGGATAGCCCAAAATGACCCCGACGGGCAGGGAAGCGCCACCTTCACGGGCGAGCTCGGCGATCCGCGCCTCATCGTCGACCCATTCGGCATGCGCCCGGACCAGCCGCGTTTCGCACAAGTCATGCAAAACCTGCTCAAGGTCATCCTCGATCGACTTCATCGCATCGATGCGACGTGTCGCCTGATCGAACCAGATCTGCGCCAGCTCAAAGCCGGAATCGCCCTGCAGCGTCCTGGTGAAGGCCATGCGGCGCAGGCGCTCGACCTCGGCGGTCAGAGGAGACGCCGAGAGCTGCTGCCAGCGGATCAAGGTTGCGGCATCGGCAAATTCTGAAAAGATCTGGAAACACCGCTCCTGCGCATCGATCCGATGCATCAGGGCCTCGCGCAGCGCCTCCTCACGCCACCCCAGCCCGAAGCCGGCCACCCCCACGGCCCTCTCCTGCCCCGCCAGCTCCTTGCCCTGCATGAAATTCAATAGCGCCACCAGGGCGCTGGAAATGGCCGGATCGGAGACCGGATCCGCGGCCTCGAACACCACGGCCAGCAGATGGCGCACCAGATCGTTGAAACGCTCCATGGCCTCGGGCGCGGAGATCTCGAACCGATCGACCTTCTCACGCAGACGGGACAGCTCCCCCAGCCCATGCAAGGCCAGGGCGACATGCGCAAAGAAGCGGCTCGCGGCCGTGTGGCAACGCGGACGCTCCAGCCAGCCGACGAGATGCGCACGGACCTCACCTTCAGCGATGCCGGCCTCGCGCCGGTACTCGATCATCCGCTCGGCATAACACTGCCCCCTGGAGCCCAGGAACAGGTTGGTGGCACCGCGCTCACGCTGCAGGCCATGAATCAGCGCGCGGATACGACCGACCATGATGCTCGTGGCCAACAGATGCTCCAGGCCCTCGATCTCGCACTGTCGAGAGCGCACCAGAAAGTCAGCGATATCTTGATTAAGCATGGGGAAAAGCCGATTTTTTCCCCAGATTCAAGCAAGTATCGGTCCAGCTCGATCCAGCCTGGCAGGAGCGCCCCCTCCGGCATGCCCCATCAGGCAAAAATTTCACTTGGGAAAAAGAAAAAACCCCGCCGGACTCTTGATCTGACGGGGTCTTAGATATTTGGCGGAGAGAGAGGGATTCGAACCCTCGATGCAGCTTTTGACCGCATACTCCCTTAGCAGGGGAGCGCCTTCGGCCTCTCGGCCATCTCTCCAGTGAGGGAGGTCATTCTATCCGCTGTGGCGCCCTTCAGGCAAGGGTTTGCACAACGAAAAAGCCTTATTCCTCGTCGCTCGGAGCGGCGGCCTGCCCTTCCTCACGCTTGATGCGCTGGTAGATCTCTTCGCGATGGACGGCGACATCCTTGGGGGCATCGATGCCGATGCGTACCTGATTACCCTTGACGCCGAGAATGGTGATCGATACGTCGTCACCGATGCGCAGTACTTCGCCGATGCGGCGGGTCAGAATCAACATGTTGGCTCTCCTTGAACCGTCTTGCACTCATTCGAAGATAGCAGAGCGCAAAAAAGTCGACGGTTATTTTTGTTCAGTGATCGGAAAAGGGGCTGCTCAGGCAGCCTTATCCAGGCCGAAGGCGTCGTGCAGGGTGCGCACGGCCAGTTCCAGATACTTCTCGTCCACCACCACGGAAATCTTGATCTCGGAGGTCGAGATCATGTGGATGTTGATGCCTTCGCGCGCCAACGCGGCGAACATGGTGCTGGCGATGCCGGCATGCGAGCGCATCCCCACCCCGACGACCGAAACCTTGACGATCTTCGCATTGCCCGAGACCTCACGCGCCCCGACCTCGTCGGCGACCTTGCGCAGGATGCCCATGGCCTTGTCGTAGTCGTTGCGATGCACGGTGAAGGTCACATCGGTGGTACCGTCGGCACCGACGTTCTGCACGATCATATCGACCTCGACGTTGGCATCCGCCACCGGGCCAAGGATGCGGTAGGCCACGCCCGGCGCATCAGGCACGCCCTTGATGGTCAGTTGTGCTTCGTCGCGGTTGAAGGCGATCCCGGAGATGAGGGGCTCTTCCATACCGTTTTCCTCGTAAGTGATCAGTGTGCCAGGGTGTTCTTCGAACGGACCTTCGTCGAAGCTCGACAGAACACGCAGCGGGACGTTGTACTTGCCGGCAAACTCGACCGAGCGGATCTGCAGCACCTTGGAACCGAGGCTGGCCATTTCCAGCATTTCTTCGAAGGTGATCCGGTCGAGGCGGCGGGCATTCGGTTCGACACGCGGGTCGGTGGTGTAGACCCCGTCCACGTCGGTATAAATCTGGCATTCATCCGCCTTCAGCGCCGCCGCCAGGGCCACGCCACTGGTGTCGGAACCGCCGCGGCCGAGGGTGGTGATGTTGCCCTCTTCGTCCACCCCCTGGAAACCAGCGACCACCACCACCCGGCCCTCACGCAGATCATCGCGGATGCGCTGGGTGTCGATCTCGCGGATGCGTGCCTTGGTGAAGGCGGTATCGGTCAGGATCCGCACCTGGGCGCCGGTGTAGGAGCGGGCCGGCTGGCCGAGCTTTTGCAGGGCGATGGCGAGCAGGGCGATCGTGACCTGCTCGCCAGTGGCCGCCAGCATGTCCAGCTCGCGCGGATCGGCCTTGGGGTCGATCTCCCTGGCCAGACCCAGCAGGCGGTTGGTCTCCCCGCTCATGGCGGACACCACGACCACGATGTCATGCCCCATCTTGCGCCAACGGATGACGCGCTCGGCGACCTTCTGGATGCGTTCGACGGTTCCCACCGAGGTGCCGCCGTATTTCTGAACAATCAATGCCATGATTGGCCTGCCATAAAAGCGTCACAAACGGACGCGAATCAAAAAAGAGCCCGCCATAAAGCGGGCCCTCGATATTTTAATCAATGGTTGGATAAAAAACAGCCAGTGACCTAGCCGAGTTGGGCACGGACCCACTCGGCCACGCCGGCCAGGGCCTGCGGCAAGGCCTCGGGCTGGGTGCCGCCGGCCTGCGCCATGTCCGGGCGCCCGCCGCCCTTGCCCCCGACCTGCTGGGCGACGAAATTGACCAGTTCGCCCGCCTTAAGCTTGCTGGTCAGGTCCTGCGTGACCCCCGCGATCAGGCTGACCTTACCGTCCTGGACGGCGGCCAGGACGATGGCGGCCGACTTGAGCTTGTCCTTGAGCTTGTCCATCGTCTCGCGCAGGGCGGCCACGTCAGCCCCCTCGAGGGTGGCGGCCAGCACCTTGGCCCCGTGGACATCCACGGCCTGGTTGACCAGCTCATCCCCCTGCGAGGCGGCCAGTTTCGACTTGAGCCGGGCAAGCTCCTTCTCGAGCTGGCGCATGCCCTCGAGCAGCTGGGCGATCTTGCCCGGTGCCTCGCTGGCGGAGGACTTGAGCGCAGCGGCGATGTCATCCAGCACGGCCTGCTGGCGCTGCATGTAGGCGAGGGCCACGTCGCCGGTGATGGCCTCGACCCGGCGCACGCCCGCCGCGACCCCGGATTCGGCCACGATCTTGAACAGGCCGATGTCGCCGGTGCGCGCCACGTGGGTGCCGCCGCACAGCTCACAGCTGCTGCCGATATCCAGCACCCGCACCACCTCGCCATATTTCTCGCCGAACAGCATCATCGCGCCCAGCTTGCGCGCCTCGTCGAGCGGCACCACCCGGGTCTGCGTGGCCTCGTTGGCGAGGATTTCGGCATTGACGATGGCCTCGACGCGGCGGATCTCCTCGTCGGTCATCGGCTGGTGGTGGACGAAGTCGAAACGGGTCTTGTCCGGATCGACCTGGGAGCCCTTCTGCTGCACGTGCTCGCCCAGCACCTCGCGCAGGGCCTTGTGCAGCAGATGGGTGGCGGAGTGGTTGCGCATGGTGCGGCGGCGCGCGGCCACGTCCACCCGGGCGGTCACCCCGTTGCCCACGCTCAGGCTGCCGGTCTTGACCACGCCATGGTGACCGAACACGTTGGCCTGAATCTTCTGGGTGTCCTCGACGGCGAAGATGCCGTGGCTGGAGCGCAGCTCGCCCCGATCGCCCACCTGACCGCCACTTTCGGCGTAGAACGGGGTGTGATCGAGCACGACCACACCCATCTCGCCCTCCTCGAGCCGGTTGACCGCCACCCCGTCCTTGTACAGGGCCAGGACGTTGCCCTGGATTTCGAGCTCCTCGTAACCATGGAAGGTGGTGGCCGGGCCATCGTAGTCGAGGTTGGCCGCCATTTTGAACTTGCCGGCGGCGCGCGCCTGCTCTTTCTGCCGCGCCATGGCAGCGTCAAAGGCGGCGGTGTCGACGCTGATACCGTGCTCGCGGCAGATGTCGGCGGTCAGATCGAGCGGGAAGCCGTAGGTGTCGTGCAGCTTGAACGCCGTCTCGCCATTGAGCACGCCGCCCTGCCCCAGGGCGGCAAGCTCGCCCTCGAGGATGGCCATGCCATGCTCGATGGTCTCGAAGAAGCGGTCCTCCTCCTGCTTGAGGGTCGCCATGACGCGGGTCTGCTCGCGCACCAGCTCCGGGTAGGCCTCGCCCATCTCGGCCACCAGGTCCGGCACCATGCGGTGGAAGAAGGCGGCGCGGGCGCCGAGCTTCCAGCCGTGGCGGATGGCACGGCGGATGATGCGGCGCAGCACATAACCGCGCCCCTCATTGCCGGGGATCACGCCATCGGCGATCAGGAAGGCGCAGGCACGGATGTGGTCGGCCAGGACCTTGAGCGAGGGGTTGGCAAGGTCGGTCTGCCCGGTTTCACGCGCGGCCGCGCGGATCAGGGCCTGGAACAGGTCGATCTCGTAGTTCGAATGCACGCCCTGCATCACCGCGGCGATGCGCTCGATGCCCATGCCGGTGTCCACCGAGGGCTTGGGCAGCGGGTGCATCACCCCGTGTTCATCGCGGTTGAACTGCATGAACACGTTGTTCCAGATCTCGATGTAGCGGTCGCCATCCTCCTCGGGCGAGCCCGGCGGGCCACCGTAGATGCCCTCGCCGTGGTCGTAGAAGATCTCGGTGCAGGGGCCGCAGGGGCCGGTGTCGCCCATCGCCCAGAAGTTGTCGGAGGCGTAGCGTGCACCCTTGTTGTCGCCGATGCGGATGCAACGCTCCTCCGGGACGCCGATCTCCTTGGTCCAGATGGCATACGCCTCGTCATCCTCGGCATACACCGTGACCCAGAGCTTGTCCTTGGGCAGCTTCAGCACCTCGGTGAGGTACTCCCAGGCGTAGGCGATGGCCTCGCGCTTGAAGTAGTCGCCGAAGCTGAAGTTGCCCAGCATCTCGAAGAAGGTGTGATGGCGGGCGGTGTAACCCACGTTCTCGAGGTCGTTGTGCTTGCCACCGGCGCGCACGCACTTCTGGCTGCTGGCGGCTCGGGTGTAGGGGCGCTGGTCGAAGCCGAGGAACACGTCCTTGAACTGGTTCATCCCCGCGTTGGTGAACAGCAGGGTCGGGTCGCCCGCCGGCACCAGGCTGCTGGAGGGGACGACGGTGTGGCCTTTGGAGGCGAAGAAGTCGAGGAAGCTCTTGCGGATGTCGGCGGTCTTCATGCCAGTTCAGTCTTCTTGGAAATCGGTGGAACGCACGGCCTGGCGTGCGATGGCGGGGGGAAAACCCCGCGTTTGCAAAAAACGCAGCTGACGGGCCTGATCGGCCGGATCGACGGGCAGGGGGACGCCAAAGCGCTTGGCCCGCACCTCACGGGCCTGGGCCAGCCAATCGAGCTCAAGGCCCGCGAGCGCCGCGCTCACCTCGCGCTCCCCCACCCCGCGCGCCAGGAGGGCCGCGCGGATCTTCAGCGGGCCGTCGCCGCGCGCGGCGTGGGCGGAGGCGAACTCCTGGGCATAGCGTGCATCGCTCTGCCAGCCGGCCTCGCCCAGCTCGAGCACGGCCGCACGAGCGGCCTCGCGGGGCATGCCGCGCTGCTCGAGCTTGCGCACGAGCTCCGCCGCGGCATGTTCACGGCGGGTCAAAAGGCGCAGCGCGATCTCGCGCGCCTGCTGCCCCTCGTCCTGAGGATCAGAATTCCTCGACAAGGGCCTCGTCACTCACCGCCGTGCGGCCGCTCGCCATGGCCGGCATGGCCTTGGCGCGGATCTGCTGTTCGATCTCCTGCGCCTTCTCGGGATGCTCCTTCAGCCACTGCCGCACGTTGTCCTTGCCCTGGCCGATCTTCTCGCCGTTGTAGCTGTACCAGGCCCCGGACTTGTCGATCAGGCCATTCGCCACGCCCAGCTCGATGATCTCGCCCTCACGCGAGATGCCCTCACCGTAGAGGATCTCGAACTCGACCTGCTTGAACGGGGGGGCGAGCTTGTTCTTGACCACCTTGACCCGGGTTTCGTTGCCGATGACCTCGTCGCCCTTCTTGACCGAGCCGATGCGGCGGATGTCCATGCGCACCGAGGCGTAGAACTTCAGCGCGTTGCCGCCGGTGGTGGTTTCCGGGCTGCCGAACATGACGCCGATCTTCATGCGGATCTGGTTGATGAAGATGACCAGGCAGTTGGAGCGCTTGATGTTGGCGGTCAGCTTGCGCAGCGCCTGGCTCATCAGGCGGGCCTGCAGGCCGACGTGGGAGTCGCCCATCTCACCCTCGATCTCCGCCTTCGGCACCAGCGCGGCCACGGAGTCGATCACCACCACGTCCACGGCGTTGGAGCGCACCAGCATGTCGGCGATCTCGAGCGCCTGCTCGCCGGTGTCCGGCTGGGAGACGAGCAGGTCGTCGACGTTCACCCCGAGCTTGGCGGCGTAGGTCGGGTCGAGCGCGTGCTCGGCATCGACGAAGGCGCACACGCCGCCCTTCTTCTGCGCCTCGGCAATGACCTGCAGGGTCAGGGTGGTCTTACCCGAGGATTCCGGGCCGTAGATCTCGATCACCCGGCCACGCGGCAGGCCGCCAATCCCGAGGGCCAGGTCCAGGCCCAGCGAGCCGGTGGAGATGACGTCCACCTCGCGCGCGGCGGTGGAGTCGCCCATGCGCATCACGGAGCCCTTGCCGAACTGGCGCTCGATCTGGGTCAGGGCGGCGGCTAGCGCCTTCTTGCGGTTCTCGTCCATTGGCGGCGTGTACCTGGTAAAGCGTTGTCGAAGCGGCATTATTCCACAGAAAAAGAGGGCTGCCCAACGGGGGCTCGCCCCAGGGTCACCCGCCCATGGCCGAGCAGGTCAGCGAGGGTTTGAACGCCGGAAAACCCCGCCTCTCGCATCAGCCCGGCCACCGCCTCGGCCTGGTCATAGCCATGTTCGAACAGCAGCCAGCCGCCGGGCGCAAGGTGCGCGGGGGCGCAGGCGAGGATGGCGCGGATGGCATCCAGCCCCTCCGGCCCCGATGCCAGCGCCATGGCCGGCTCAAAGCGCACATCGCCCTGCCCAAGATGGGGGTCACCCGCGCGGATGTAGGGCGGGTTGCTGACGATCATGTCGAAACGCTCATCGCCCAACCCTTGGCACCAATCGCCTTGGCGCAGCTCCACATTCCGCAGCCCTAGCCGCTCGGCATTGGCGCGCGCCACCGCCAGGGCCCGAGGTGAGGCCTCCACCGCCACCACCCGCGCCTCCGGCCGCACGCTGGCGATGGCCAGCGCAATCGCCCCGCTGCCGGTGCCAAGATCGGCCAGCGCACAGGGGCCGTGTGGCAACCGCTCGAGTGCCGCCTCCACCAGCAGCTCGGTCTCTGGACGGGGGATCAGCACGGCATCCGTGACCGCAAGCTCCAACCCGAAGAAAGCGCGCATCCCGGTCAGATAGGCGACTGGCACCCCTTCGGCCCGGCGCGCCACCAGCTGCTGGTAGGCCACCCACGCATCCGAGGCCAGCGGCTGCTCGGGCCAGGCCACAAGGTAACTGCGCGGGCGGCCCAGGACATGGGCGAGCAGGATCTCGGCATCGGCGCGCGGACTGTCGCCGCCCGCCAGGCGCGCTCGGGCATACCGCAAGGCCTCGGCGATCGTCACCGTCCCCTCAGCCAAGCCCCGTCTCCTGCGCAAGCTCGGCCAGAAGCTCGGCCTGGTGCGCCTGCATCAGGGGCTCGAGGATGGGATCGAGGTCGCCCTGCAGGATGTCGTCGAGGCGGTAGAGGGTGAGGTTGATGCGGTGATCGGTCACCCTACCCTGCGGGAAATTGTAGGTGCGGATGCGCTCCGAGCGGTCGCCCGAGCCGACCAGCCGCTTGCGCTCGGCCGCCTGGGCGCTCTGCCGCTGGCTGCGCTCGATGTCATCCAGCTTCGCCTTGAGCAGGCTCATGGCACGGGCGCGGTTCTTGTGCTGGGAGCGCTCGTCCTGGCATTCGACCACAATGCCCGTGGGCAGGTGGGTGATGCGGATGGCGGACTCGGTCTTGTTGACATGCTGGCCGCCCGCCCCGGAGGCGCGGAAGGTGTCGATCTTCAGCTCAGCGGGATTGATGTCGATCGCCTCCGCCTCGTCCAGCTCCGGCAGGATGGCAACGGTGGCGGCGGAGGTGTGGATGCGCCCCTGCGCCTCAGTCTCGGGCACACGCTGGACGCGATGGGCCCCGGACTCGAACTTGAGCCGCGAATAGGCCCCCTGCCCCTGGATGCGGGCAATCACCTCCTTGTAGCCGCCGTGTTCGCCCGGGCTCTCACTCAAAATCTCCACCGGCCAGCCCTGCCGCTCGGCATAACGGGCGTACATGCGCAAAAGATCCCCGGCGAAGATCGCGGCCTCATCCCCGCCGGTGCCCGCGCGCACTTCGAGGAAGATGTTGTGCTCATCGTGCGGGTCCTTCGGCAGCAGGTGCTTTTGCAGCGCAAGCTCGAGCTCCTGATGCCGGGCCTCGAGCGTGGCGATCTCCTCCTCGGCCATGGCGCGCAGCTCGGCATCCTCCCCCGCCGCCATCTCGCGTGCTGCCGCAAGCCCCGCTTCCACATTGCGGTAGTCGCGCAGGCTGCGGACCAAGGGTTCGAGCTGGGCATACTCGCGCGACAGGTCGCGGAAGCGTTGGTTGTCGCCAATCACCTCGGGATCGGCGAGCAGCGCGGTGACCTCGTCGAAGCGGGAGGCGAGCTGTTCGAGGCGGTCGTAAATGGATGGGTGCATGACTTCAGAACTGACAGGAAAGGGCCGTAGGAGCGGCGCCCCGCCGCGATCATTCCGGTGTAACCGGCAGCGTAGCGGGCTCGGCCCCGGCCGGGGGATAGGAGCTAATCCCGAGACAGGTCGAACAGCAGGCGCGCGGCCTCGACGGTTTCGATCTGGCCCGTCTGGCAGGCCTCGCGCAGGGCCACGGTGGGGGCGTGCATGAGCTTATTGGTCAGTGCATGCGCCAAGTGGCGCAGGACCTCTTCCGCCGGCTGCCCCTGGGCGAGCTGGCCAAGGGCGCGCTCAAGGACCTCGTCGCGCGCCTGCTCGGCACCGGCACGCAGGTCGCGGATGATGTCCGCGCTGCCCTGCATGCGCAGCCAGTCGAGAAAATGCCCGACCTGGGCGTCAATGATCTCTTCCGCCTGCTGCGCGGCCTCCTGGCGGGAGCGACGGTTCTCGTCGATGACCTGCTCCAGGTCGTCGACGGTGTAGAGGTAGACGTCTTCCAGCTCGCCCACCTCCGGCTCGATGTCGCGCGGCACGGCGATGTCGACCATGAACATGGGGCGACGCTTGCGCCGCTTCAAGGCACTCTCCACCGCGCCCTTGCCCAGGATGGGCAGCTGGCTTGCGGTAGCGGTGATCACCATATCGGCCTCATGCAGGTGATCGGAAAGCTCGTGCAGGGCGATGGCGAACCCGCCGAACGGTTCGGCCAAGGCGTGGGCGCGCTCGAAGGTGCGGTTGGCGACGATCATGCGGCCGATGCCGTTGCCGTGCAGGTGCCGGGCGGCAAGCTCGATGGTCTCCCCCGCGCCGATCAGCAGCGCCGTCTTGCTGCCGAAATCACCGAAGATCTGGCGCGCCAGGCTCACCGCAGCGAAGGCCACCGAGATCGGACTCGCACCGATGGCGGTGTCGGTGCGCACCTGCTTGGCCACCGCGAAGGCGTGCTGGAACATGCGGTTGAGCACCGGCCCCACGGCCCGCGCCTCACCCGCCTGGGCGTAGGCGGTCTTGATCTGACCGAGGATCTGGGGCTCGCCGAGCACCAGCGAATCCAGTCCGCAGGAGACGCGTAGCAAGTGGCGGATGGCCTCGCCCTCCTCGTGCAGGTAGAGATAAGGACGCACCTCCTCCACGCTCAGACCATGCGCACTCGGGAACCAGCGCAGCAGCTCGCCCTCGCCCTCCCCGGCCACCGCAGCGTAGACCTCGGTGCGGTTGCAGGTGGAGACGATCGCCCCCTCACGCACCTGCGGCAGGCTCAACATCTCGCGCAGGGCATCCTTCAGCCGCTCCGGCGCGAAGGCCACCCGCTCGCGCACTTCGATGGGCGCGGTGCGATGGTTGAGGCCAAGGGCAATGATGGACATGAAGGGGATGCTGAACCGCAGGGGTCGAAGCCTGATGGGGGATGGGGATTTTCGGCCATCCCCCCGGCAATGACAAGCCAGCTAGACGCGCCTGCCGCCCAGGCCCCTGCACCTGCCGCGAACCTTGAGGGCTGATGCCCGTCAAACCCGGAGCCTCCTTCAGCACGGCCGTCTGGCCTGTCAGCCCCCCGTCCGCCTGATAGAATGAGCATCAACTCACGAGGATCACGCATGACCAGACGCCTTGTATTTCTGCTGCCGCTGCTGACCGCTGCCTGCGCGTCGGTCACGCCTGCACCCGAGCCGCGCGCGAATGGCGAGGCCGCGGTCGTGCAACACGCAGCGACAGCGGAAGATGTGCGCGGGGAATCCCTCTACTTCCTGATGCTGGGCGAACTTGCCGGCCGCCAGGGCCGGGTGGTCGATGCCGGCAGGCTCTACCTGGAATCCGCCAAGCTCAGCCGCGACCCGCGAGTGGCCGAGCGGGCGACCCGCATCGCCCTGTTCGCCCGCGACAGCGCCACCGCCGAGCAGGCCCTGGCATTGTGGACCGCGCTCGAACCGGCGCAGCCGGACCGCTGGGAAGCCGAGGCCCTGGTGCACATCCGCGCCAAGCGCGACAGCCAAGCCCTGGACGTGATTGACCGGCACCTGTCGGAAGGCGCGGACCGGGTCGAGACCTACCGCCGTATCGTCTCCATCCTGACCGTCGAAGGACTGCCTGGCCTCACCCTGATGCACGGCGTGGCCCAGCGCCATGCCGAGGATGCGGAAGGCTGGATCGCGCTGGCCCAGCTCGCCATGCACTTCAAGCAGTTCGACACCGCCCAGGCGGCCCTGCGCAAGGTCATCCGCCTGCAGCCCAAGCGCAAGGAGGCCTACCTCCTGCTGGCCGGCACCCATTTCAGCGCCGGGCAGATCGACCAAGGACTGAGCGAGGTCCGTGCCGCGGTCGAGCGCTTCCCGAAAGATCAGTCCCTGCGGCTGAACTACGCCCGCGCCCTGATCGAGGCCCGCCGTTACAACGAGGCCCGCCCGCTGTTCCAGGAGCTGCTGCGCAAGAACCCGGGCGATGCCGACCTGCGGTTCACCGTCGCCCTGCTGGCGTTGGATGCCAACGACCTCAACACCGCGGAGCGCGAGTTGCGCGCCCTGCACAAGGTGCCCGAGCGGGCCGATGTGGCTGCTTATTACCTCGGCCGCCTGTTCGAACAACGCGGTGACGCGCGGTCCGCGCGCGACTGGTACGGCCGCGCACGGCAAGGCGAGGTACGCATGGACGCGCTCATCCGCATCGCCACGATCGATGCCCGCCAGGGGCACCTTGATCAGGCGCGCGCCCATCTCGCCAAGGCGCGCGCGGAGACCGACACCACGGAGGAGCAGGTGCGCCTGTTCCTCGCGGAAGCAGACCTGCTGAAACAGTCTGGCCAGCCGGTGGCCGCCCTGGGTGTGCTCGACGAGGCCCTGCGCATTTACCCCGGCGAGCCCGACCTGCTTTACACCCGCGCCCTGCTCGCGGACCAGCTCGACCGCTTTGAGGAGGCCGAGGCCAACCTGCGTGCCATCCTCGCCCAGGATCCCGACCATGCAGAGGCCCTCAACGCCCTCGGCTACACCCTCGCCGACCGCAACCTCCGTCTGGACGAGGCCTTCACGCTGATCGACAAGGCTCTCAAGCTCAACCCCGACAACCCTGCCATCCTGGACAGCATGGGCTGGGTGCTGTTCCGCCAGGGGAAGCTTACTGAGGCCGAGGGTTACCTGCGCCGGGCCTACGCCCGCGAGCCCGACGGCGAGATCGCCGCGCATCTGGCCGAGGTCCTGGCTGCCCAGGGCCGCCGGGACGAGGCCCTCCAGCTGATCCAAGACGCCCTGACCCGCGACCCGGGCCGGCGCGAACTGCTGAACCTGCAACACCGCCTGCAGCAACCATGACCTTGCGCCTTCTCCTGCTCGGCGGGCTGCTCTTGCTCGCGGGCTGCGCCACCGCGCCCCTGCTCGAACCGACGACCGATCCTCAGCGCATCAGTCTGTGGCAGGCCCACCAAGCTCTGCTCAAGCAGGTCGAACACTGGCGAGCCGAAGGCCGCGCCGCCATTCTCGCCCAAGGCACGGGCGGGCAGGTCGCCTTCGACTGGCAGCGCGAGCCCGGCCAGCAGCTGCTGAACATCCGCACCCCCTTGGGCCAGAATGCCATGCAGCTGACCCAGAACGCCCAGGGCGTGGTGCTGATCGACCACGAGGGCTCGGTCTACCAGGGAAACGACGGCGAAGCCATGCTGCGCGAGACCCTGGGCTGGAGCGTGCCGCTTGATGCCATGCACGCCTGGTTGCTCGGACTGCCAGCCTCGCAAAGCGATGCCTACAACCTGGACGAGCTGGGCCGCCTCAAGCGCATGCACAGCAACGGCTGGCGCATCGACTACCAGCGCTACACGCTGGTCAACGGCATCCCACTCCCCAGCCGGATGGAACTGACCCATGCCGACCTGACCCTGCGTCTGGTCGTGGACCGGTGGCACCTGTGACCCCGTTGTGGTGGCCGGCCCCGGCCAAGCTCAACCTGATGCTGCGCATCGTGGGGCGCCGGGCGGACGGCTATCACGAGCTGCAGACCGTGTTCCAGCTGCTGGACTTCGGCGACCGGCTTGCCTTCGAGCCGCGCCCGGACGGGCTGATCCGCAAGCTTGACCCGCCGCCCGGAGTCCCCGAGGCCAATGGCTTGGCCGTGCGCGCCGCGCGCCTCCTGCAGCAGGCCAGCGGCACTGCGCTCGGAGCCGACATCCGCCTGGACAAGCGCCTGCCGCTCGGTGGCGGCGTGGGCGGCGGAAGCTCGGATGCCGCAACCACCCTCGTGGTCCTCAACCACCTGTGGGGCACCGGCCTGACCGAGGACCAGCTGGCCGAACTCGGCCGCCAGCTCGGTGCCGATGTGCCGGTTTTCGTACGCGGCCGCAGCGCCTGGGCCGAAGGTGTGGGCGACAAGCTCACCCCGCTCGACCTGCCCGAGCGCTGGTACGTCGTCGCCTGCCCGCCGGTGCACGTCAGCACCGCCGAACTGTTCGCCGATCCGAAACTTCCGCGCGACATGCCGCGCATCACCCCGCACGACTTCTGGAGCGGCGAACATGACAACGCCTTCGAACCCGTTGCCGTGCGGCGCCACCCCATCATCGCCACGGCCTTGGAGATGCTGCGCCCCTTCGGCGAGCCGCATCTGACCGGCACCGGCGCCTGCGTGTTCTGCGCCTGCGAAGACCACGCAACCGCAGAACGGGCCCGGCGCAGCCTGCCTGCCGGATGGACGAGCTTCACGGCCCGGGGCGTGACTCGCTCCCCCCTGCACCTGGCCCTGATGCAGCGGGCTTGATCTGTGGCGGATTTCTTTTATGATTCCGCGCCGTCTGGACGGCAAACCTGCCCCGCGCCCTTGTGCGCGAGTGCGGGAACCGAGGCGGGGTGAACCGCTTCAGTTTCGACAGAAGGGCTTGCGCAACGCGCGCCGATCCATATAATGCACAACCTCTCCTGGGCCGTCGCCAAGCGGTAAGGCACCGGATTTTGATTCCGGCATTCCTAGGTTCGATCCCTAGCGGCCCAGCCATATTCCTTCTCAAGAATCCTCTCGAACGTGGTGCATCCTATGCTGATGGTCTTCACGGGGAATGCTAACCCCGCGCTTGCCCAGCGTGTGGTTGAGAACCTTGACCTTAAGCTTGGCCAGGCCACCGTCACCCGCTTCAGCGATGGTGAGACTTTTGTCGAGATTCTCGAGAACGTGCGCGGCCGTGACGTGTTCGTCATCCAGCCGACTTCCGCGCCGACCAACGACAACCTGATGGAACTGATGGTGATGGCCGACGCCCTGCGCCGTGCCTCCGCCGGTCGCATCACCGCTGTCGTGCCCTACTACGGCTATTCCCGCCAGGACCGTCGCGTACGCTCCGCCCGCGTGCCCATCACCGCCAAGGTGGTCGCCAACATGCTGCAGAGCGTGGGCTTCGACCGCCTCTTGACCATCGACCTGCACGCCGAGCAGGTGCAGGGCTTCTTCGACATCCCGGTGGACAATGTCTACGCCTCGCCGATCCTGCTCGGTGACATCTGGCGGCAGAACCATGAGAACCTGACCGTGGTCTCCCCGGATGTGGGCGGGGTGGTGCGTGCCCGCGCCCTGGCCAAGCGCCTGAACGACGTGGACCTCGCCATCATCGACAAGCGCCGGCCGAAGGCGAACGTGGCCCAGGTCATGCACATCATCGGTGAGGTGCGCGATCGGACCTGCGTCATCATTGACGACATCGTCGACACCGCCGGCACCCTGTGCAAGGCCGCCGAGGCCCTCAAGGAACACGGTGCGCGCAAGGTCATCGCCTACGCCACCCACCCGGTGCTGTCCGGCAAGGCCATCGAGAACCTGCAGAATTCGGTGCTGGACGAGCTGGTGGTGACCGATACCATCCCCCTGCGCACCGAGGCCCAGGCCTGCGAGCGCATCCGCGTGCTGTCCGTGGCCGGGATGCTGGCGGAGACCATCCGCCGCATTCACACCGACGAATCGGTCAGCTCGCTGTACCTGGATTGAGTTTTCGCCGTGCCGTGAGGCACGGCACACCCCGGGCTGGTCGCGGCCCGGTGGATCACCCCGCCGCAAGGCGGGTTTTTGCTTGCTACTTTGGAGTAACACCATGAGCGTATCCTTCACCGTGAAGGCCACCCGCCGTGACGATCTGGGGAAAGGTGCGAGCCGCCGCCTGCGTCGCGAAGGCAACGTCCCGGCCGTGCTGTACGGCGGTAATGCCGAGCCGGTCGCCCTGACCATCGCCCACAAGGACCTCTGGCACAGCCTGGAGAACGAGGCCTTCTACTCGCACATCCTCGACATCGAGATCGACGGCAAGACCGAGAAGGCCATCCTGCGTGACCTGCAGCGCCATCCGTACAAGCCGCTGGTCATGCACGCCGACTTCCAGCGCGTGGGCGCGAACGACCTGCTGCACGTCAAGGTGCCGCTGCACTTCATCAACGAAGCCACCTCCGTGGGCGTGAAGAAGGGCGGCGTGGTCAACCACCTGGCCTCCGAGATCGAGATCACCTGCCTGCCGGGCAACCTGCCGGAGTTCATCGAGGTCGATCTGGCCGGCGTGGACGTCGAGCAGATCGTGCACCTGGCCGATATCGCCCTGCCGGCCGGCGTAAGCGCGTTCGAACTGGCCGCCCACGGCAACAACCCGGGCATCGTGGCCATTCACATGCCGAAGGGCAGCGCCGCCGAAGGCGAGGCCTGATCAGCCCCTCATGTCCGCAGCAGCCGCACCCCAACCCGATATCCGGCTGATCGTCGGTCTCGGCAACCCCGGGGCGCGCTATGTGGATACCCGCCACAATGCGGGTTTCTGGTTCGTGGACGCCATCGCCCGGCAGACCGGCGCGACCCTGCGTCCCGAACCCCGTTTTCATGGCGAAGCAGCCCGGACCACGCTCGATGGGCGTGAGCTCTGGCTGCTCGAACCCACCACTTTCATGAACCGCAGCGGCCAGTCCGTCGCCGCCCTCGCCCGCTTCTACAAGATCGCCCCCGAGCAGATCCTGGTCGCGCATGACGAGATCGACCTGCCCGTCGGTCAGATCAAGCTCAAGTTTGCCGGCGGTCATGGCGGCCACAACGGCCTGCGCGACCTGCACGCCCACCTCGGCACGCCCAACTACTGGCGGCTGAGGATCGGCGTCGGCCACCCCGGCAACAAGGATCAGGTGGCGGATTACGTGCTGCACCCGCCCTCCAAGCCCGAGCGCGAGCAGCTCGAGATCGTCATCGACGAGGCACGCCGCCTCTTCCCCACCCTGCTCCGCGGCGATGCAACCGCGGTCATGAACCACCTGCACGCTCTACGTTAAGGCACTACCATGGGTTTCAAATGCGGCATCGTCGGACTGCCCAATGTCGGCAAGTCCACCCTGTTCAATGCACTCACCCGCGCCAACATCCAGGCCGCCAACTATCCGTTCTGCACCATCGAGCCGAACGTCGGCGTCGTGCCCATGCCAGATCCCCGGCTGGACAAGCTGGCCGAGGTCGTCAAGCCTGAGCGCGTGGTGCCGACCACCATGGAATTCGTGGACATCGCAGGGTTGGTGAAAGGCGCCTCCAAGGGCGAGGGCCTCGGCAACCAGTTCCTTGCCAACATCCGCGAGACGGACGCCATCGCCCAGGTCGTGCGCTGCTTCGAGAACGACGACGTGATCCACGTCGCCGGGCGCGTGGACCCGCTGGATGACATCGACGTCATCAACACCGAACTGATCCTCGCCGACCTCGACACCGTCGCCCGCAACCTCGACCGCGCGGCCAAGGCCGCAAAATCCGGCAACAAGGACGCACTGGCGAAGAAGGAGATCCTCGAGCGCCTGTACGCCCACCTCGACGCCGGCCACAGCGCGCGTAGCCTGAATCTCTCCGAGGAAGAAAAGAAGGCCATCCGCGACCTGCACCTGTTGACCATCAAACCGATCATGTACATCGCCAACGTCAACGAGGACGGGTTCGAGAACAACCCCCTGCTCGATGCCGTGCGCGAACACGCCAAGGCCGAAGGTGCGGTCGTGGTGCCGGTCTGCGCCGTGATCGAGGCCGAGATCGCCGAACTGGACGATGCCGACAAAGGTGAGTTCCTTGCCAGCATGGGCCTGAGCGAGCCGGGACTGAACCGCGTGATCCGTGCCGGCTACGACCTGCTCGGCCTGCAGACCTACTTCACCGCCGGGGTGAAGGAGGTGCGCGCCTGGACCATCAAGAAGGGGGCCACCGCCCCGCAGGCCGCCGGCGTCATCCACACCGACTTCGAGCGCGGCTTCATCCGTGCCCAGACCATCGCCTATGACGACTTCATCCAGTACAAGGGCGAACAGGGCGCCAAAGAGGCAGGCAAGATGCGCGCCGAAGGCAAGGACTACATCGTCCAGGACGGCGATGTGATGAACTTCCTGTTTAATGTCTGATCCAGACTATTGACGCCAGGCGCCTATTGGATCAATAATATGCGCCTCGATTTTGAGGCTATGTAGCTCAGGCGGTTAGAGCACGGCACTCATAATGCCGGTGTCGGTGGTTCGAGTCCACCCATAGCCACCATATTGAAAAACCCGCATCCAGCGGGTTTTTTCTTTTCCGGCGAATATTCGGGCGCAGATTCCGGTGCCGCTTCCTCGTCGTTTCTTCGGCGTTTCTACCCTCGCCCCGGGTTTGCTATCGTTATCCGACATACGCAACACCAGGGCCCGCATGAGTCTCGCCTTCCGCACCGTCGGCATCCTCGCCAAACCTTCGGATGAGCGCCTGTCCGGCACCCTGGAAACGCTGGTCGAGCATCTGCATGCGCGCGGCCTCAGCATCCTGCTCGACCAGGCCACCTTGCCTGACCTGCCGGGCCTGCGCGACTACTCGCGCACCACCCGCGACGAAATCGGCCAACGAAGCGACCTGGTAATCGCCGTCGGCGGCGACGGCACCCTCATCAACGCAGCCCACTGCCTCGCCCCCCATGGCAAGCCGGTGCTCGGCATCAATCTCGGTCGGCTTGGCTTCCTCGTCGACATTTCCCCGGACGAGCTTGGCAGCCGCCTCGACCGCATCCTGGCAGGGGAGTACGTCGCCGAGGAGCGTTTCCTGCTGTGCGGCCGGGTGCTGCGCGGCGAAACGGTGGTGCACGAGGGGATCGTATTCAACGACCTGGTCTACAAGGTACGCGACGCGGTGCGCATGATCGAGTTCGAGACCCACATCGACGGCCGCTACCTGTTCACCCAGCGCTCGGACGGCATGGTCGTCAGTACGCCGAGCGGCTCGACCGCCTATGCCCTGTCCGCCGGCGGGCCGATCCTCACCCCAGGGCTCGAGGCCATCGTGCTGGCCCCCATCTGCCCGCACACCCTGAGCAACCGGCCGATCGTCGTGCCCGCGAGCTCCTGCGTCGAGATCCGGGCCACGCGCCACTCGCGCGCCAACAGCCTGGTGAGCTTCGACGGCCAGACCATGATCGACATGGAGCCGGAGGACCGGCTCAACATCCGCCGCGCGGCCCACACCGCACGCCTGATCCACCCGGCGGACTACGACTATTTCCACATCCTGCGTGCCAAGCTGCACTGGGGCGGGCATCCGTAAGGGAACAACCATGCTGCGCCACATCCACGTCCGCCAGTTCGCCATCATCGACGAGGTGCAACTCGAACTTACGGCCGGCCTGACCGTGATGACCGGCGAGACCGGCGCCGGCAAGTCCATCCTGGTCGACGCCCTGGGCCTTTTGCTGGGCGAGCGCGCGGGCAGCGAGGCCATTCGCCCGGGGGCCGAACGCGCCGAACTCGAGGCCCTGTTTTCACTCGACGACAGCCCGGAGGCCCGGCGCTGGCTGAGCGAGCAGGCGCTCGACGATGAATCAGGCGAGTGCCTCCTGCGCCGCGTGATCGCGCGCGAGGGTGCCAGCCGCGCCTACGTCAACGGCCGCGGGGTCAACCTCTCCACCCTGCGCGAACTGGGCGGGCTTCTGGTCGACATCCACGGCCAGCACGAACACCAGAACCTGCTCAAACCCGGCGCCCAGCGCGAGCTGCTGGACGGTTTCGGCGGGCACGAGGCCCTGCTCGCCCGGGTCAGCCAGGCCTTTGCCGAGTGGCGCGCCACCGCCGAGAAACTCGAGGCCCTGCGCCAGGCCGACGATAGCCGTAGCCAGCGCATCGAGCTGTTGCGCTACCAGGTCGAGGAGCTTACGGCCCTGCACCTGGAACCCGACGAATGGGAACGGATCGAGGCCGAGCACCGCCGGCTGACCCACGCCGGGCGCCTGATCGAACTGTGCCAGAATGCCCTCGAGGCGCTGTACGAGGGCGAGGGCGAGACCCTCCACGGCGGTCTGACCCACATCAACGCCCTCCTGGAACAGGGACGGCGCACCGACGCAGGGCTGGAGCCGGCACTGGAGCTGCTGCGCCAGGCCGAGATCCTGCTCCACGAGGGGGTGGACCAGCTGCGTGACTACGCCCGCAGCCTCGAACTCGACCCCGAGCGCCTGGCTGAGGTCGAGGCCCGCCTGACCGCCCTGCACGATGCCGCGCGCAAATACCGCGTGCGCCCGGAGGAGCTGCCGCAACTCGCCCGCCAGCTGGCCGACGAATTGGCCGAACTCGAAGGCGAGGGGGAATCGCTGGAGGCACTCGAGGACCGCCTCCTGACTCAAGAAGCCGTCTACCGCGAGGCCGCCCTCGCCCTCTCCCACGCACGTACCAAGACCGCCGCCCGGCTCGCCGCCCAGGTGACGGAGTCCATCCGCGGGCTCGGCATGCCGCACGCCCGCTTTGCCATCCAGGTCACCCCGCGCGAGGACAAGGGCTTCACCGCGCACGGACTGGACACGGTGGAGATGCTGGTCAGCACCAACCCCGGCCAGCCGCTCCAGGCGCTCGGCAAGGTCGCCTCCGGCGGCGAGCTGTCGCGCATCAGCCTCGCTTTGCGCGTGGCCACCGCCGTGCACGGCCAGGTCGCCACGCTGGTGTTCGACGAGGTCGACACCGGCATCGGCGGCAGCGTCGCCGAGGTGGTCGGCCGCCTGCTCGCAAGCCTTGGCCGCCAGCGCCAGGTGTTGTGCGTCACCCACCTGCCGCAGGTCGCGGCGCAGGGCAGCCACCACCTGCACGTGCGCAAGGAGCAGAGCGCGGACAGCACCCGCACGCAGCTGATCCCGCTCGACCGCGAGGCACGCATCGAGGAGCTGGCCCGCATGATGGGCGGAGTGGAGATCACCGCCCAGACGCGCGGCCTGGCGAAGGAGATGCTGGAACGCGCCGCAGGCGGGGGCGTGCAGGCCGCGCTGGGGCTGTAGCCCATCCCCTCGCGAACAGCGGAGGGAATGAGCCGCCCCGGATTCATCTGAACGCCTGTTCCAGGAAGGTCTTCATCATCGCCCAGGAATGAGCGTCCGCGTGGGCGTCATAGGCGAGCGGCATGTTGAATTCCTTGCCGAAGCGGTCTGCGTCCGGGTTGGTGAAGCTGTGCTTCACGCCCGGATATTCGAGGTAGGTGAACTCCACCCCCGCCGCACGCATCTCCTCGTGGAAGTTCAGCACGTCCTCCGGCTTGATCATCGGATCGGCCGCACCGTTAGCCACGAACACCTTGGCCTTCACCCCACCCGGCTCGGCCGGCTGGGTGGTCGCGAGCGCACCGTGGAAGCTCGCCACGGCGTCCAGGTCCGCGCCTGAGCGGGCCATGTTCAGCACCACACTTCCGCCGAAACAGTAACCGATCGCAGCGATGTGCCGGGCATCCGTCTGCGGCTGCCTGGCCAGCAGCGCGCGCGCCGCCTCGAAGCGCCGCTTCGCCTTGGGGAAGTCCGCCATGGCGGCCTGGGCGAAGCCGCCCGCGTCCTTGGGGTGGCTGGCGGTCTTGCCGTCGCCATACATGTCCAGCGCCATGCCGACATAACCCATTTTGGCCAGCATTTCCGCGCGCTTGCGCACATAGGGGGTGTGCCCCCACCACTCATGGACCACAAGCACGCCGGGACGCTTATCCTTGATGGCGTCGTCATAGGCGATGTAGGCCACATACTTCTGGCCATCCGCCTCGTAACTGGTTTCCTTGGTCACGATGGCGGCTTGGGCACTTCCCAGCGCCAGCCAGGCCAGCATTCCCATCATCATGGTGCGCATGGTGTCCTCCAGAAATGGGCTTTCGAGTTACGAATATAGCCCGATCCCGAGGCCATGGCGGACCGTCTTGCCCATCTGCCCCACGGCCCATGCACCACGATGGCCCACTCGTGCTCTTATGTGGTGCACAGCGAGCCGCCTCGCCAAGAAACAACAAGGCCGGCCCCACTGGCGCGACTATTGCTTGCTCCACCCGCATCCTTAACGAAGTGAAGAGCACGGACTCATGCCGCGACACGTACTGAAAAGCCTTGAAATGAACCGATCGCCGGCAGAAAGACACTGGCTCCCATGGTGGGGGAAGACGGGAAAAATCGCCTTGGGGTGGAGTTGTCTCATCAACCGGTCGTACTACCCGATCGTGGAACAGACCTTCGAGGGGATCGCCGCCACCCGGGTCCGGCTGCTCACGCTGTGGGCGACGCAGCAGTGGCGACAGCTGGAGACGACCGCCGCCCACCTGGTCCATGGCTGGCCGGCGCAGGACCCCGCCTTCCTTGAGAGCCGCAGACGCTCGGCGCGGGATTTCTCCGAACTGTTCGTCATCGATGCCGAAGGCAAGGTCCTGTGCAGCACGCACGCCCCGCATGTCGGTGGGCGAGACCTCTCGCCCAAGGCCATCGAGCGGGGGATGACAGCCCCCTTCCTGCATGGCCCCTACGTCGATCCGCTGACGCAGGTCATCGGCCCGTCGACCTCCGCCTTCCATGATGCCGTCACCCTGATGTTTTACCAGCCGATCGAGGTGGCCGGGCAGGTGGTGGGCTGCCTGTGCGGGCGCGTGCCCAACGATGTCATGAGCGATCTGATCCAGCGCGAGGCCGGCCACATCTACCCCGAGTCGGGCGACAACTACATTTTCATGGTGGAGTCACGCTTCGACCCCGCCATCAAGCCGGGCACGGCCCTCTCCCGCTCGCGCTTCGAGGACAGCACCTTCACCCATGGCGAGAACCTCAAGTCCGGGGTCCACACCCCTTGGGGTACCGTGCAGGTCCGCCAGCACACGGAATTTGAGCTCCGCTTCACCGATCCGGCCACCCGTGAGCTCCACCCCGGGGTGCGGGAAACCATCCGCAAGGGGGAGAACCTGTTCGTCACCTACCCCGGCTACTCCGACTACCGGCATATCCCGGTCATCGGCAAAGGCGTCACCTTCCAGCTGCCCGGTTCGCCCGACCGCTGGGGGATGATGTGCGAGGCCGACCTCGAAGAGGTCTACCGGCGCCGCTCGCACGGCTTCCAGCTCATGCGTGGCTTCCTTCTCATCGTGCTTGGCCTGTGGGGTGCGCATACCCTGATGAGCAAGCTCCTGAACCTGCCCGTACTCGCCACCGAAGCAATCACCCTGCTGCTGGTCATCCTCGCCACCCTCCTCTTCCACCGTCTTGTCAAACGCACGCTTACCCGCCGACTGATGGCCATGACCGAGGTCATCCGCGCCATCGCCGAGGGCGGCGGCAACCTGCGACAACGACTGACGTCCCAGTTCCTCACCGCCGACGAGAGCGGAGACATGGGGCGCTGGATCAACAGCTTCATCGACAACCTGGAAGGTACCGTGCGCGAGGTGATCCGTGCCAGCGGGGAGGTCGCTGACACCAACGCGCGCATGCTCGAGCGCCAGCAGGCCGCGCAGGAGACCGCCGATACCGTGAACCGCATCGTCGGCAACCTGCTGGTCATGCTCGCGGCTCAGGGCGAGGAGACGCGCCGCGCCGGGGAGACCGCCTCCTCCATGCGGGAGGCCATCGAGCATGTGGTGCTCGAGGCCCGCGCCCAGTTCGATACCGCCCGGGGCGAGATCCAGGCGCTGCAGGGCACAGTGGAAAACACGACCGGCACGATCCGCAATCTCAACGAGCGGGTCAGCCGGATCGCCGAGTTCGTCAAGGTCATCACCGGCATCACCGAGCAGACCAACCTGCTTGCACTCAATGCCGCCATCGAGGCCGCACGGGCGGGGGAGCACGGCCGGGGGTTCTCCGTGGTGGCCGAGGAGGTGCGCAACCTGGCGGCCCGCACGGCCAGCGCCGCGCAGGACATCTCGAGCATGATCGGCGACATCCAGGGCGATGCCCAGCGGGCGGTGACCGCGATGGAAAACAGCCTGCGCGATGTGGAAAACGGCCTGCGCATGGCGGAGGCCGCGTCCCACGACAAGACCGAGCTGCAGGAAAGCATGCGGCGGCTGTTCACTACCCTCGGGCAAATCAACGACGGGACGACACGCCAGAGTGACGGCATTGCCGAGGTGGCCGATGCCGTGGAGGGACTCGGCCAGGCCATCCGCGCGCTGCGCATGAGCTCGGATGAGGTGCACCAGACCGCCGCCCGGCTGGGACACCTGGTGGGGCAGTTTCAGGTCAGCTGAGAAGGCGGGGTCTGGCCCCCGCCATTCGGGAAGGACGGACGGATCAGGCGTTGTTGCGCTTGATGCCGTAGATCACGAGGGCGTGGTCGGTGATCTCGAAGCCATGCTCCTCGGCGATCTTGTTGATGCGCTCCTGGATGATGGGGTCGTAGAACTCCTCCACCACACCGGTCTTCACGCACACGATATGGTCGTGGTTGCCCTTGGCAACCAGCTCGAACACGGCCTTGCCGCTCTCGAACTGATGGCGGGTGACGATCTCGGCATCCTCGAACTGGGTGAGCACCCGGTAGACGGTGGCCAGGCCGATCTCCTCGCCCTGCTCGAGCAGGATGCGGTAGATGTCCTCGGCGGAAAGATGCTGATCGGCATTCTGCTCGAGCACCTCGAGGATCTTGATGCGCGGCAGGGTGACCTTCAGGCCCGCCTTCTTCAGTTCATGGGTTTCCACGTAACAGGGCTCCCGGAGTGGATGCGAACGGCTTGGGAGTGTATTTTAGCGCGGATTCACTGCCAGCTAGCGAATAACCATGCGCCATGCACGCCCTCTGCTCGCCCTCGCCCTTCCGCTCGTCCTGAGTGCCTGCGCCTCGAGCTCGATGCCGGGCTTCCTGCAGGTCTACAAGATGGACATCCACCAGGGCAACATCCTGGATGAGGACAAGGTGAAGGGACTGCGCCTTGGCATGACCGAGAACGAGGTCCGCTTCCTGCTCGGCAGCCCGATGCTGGTGGATATCTTCCACCAGCACCGCTGGGATTACATCTACTACAACAAGCCGGGCAAGGACGAACCCCAGCAGCGCCGGATCAGTCTGTTCTTCGAGTCCGGGCGCCTGGCGCGCATCGAACCGCCGCTGGAGGCGGCAAACTAAACTCTCCTCGCGGGGTCAGTCAGCTTCGATCTCGCCGCCACCCTTCTTCATCCGCTTGCCCTCCTCCGCGCGCTGCTTGCGCACGGCCTTCGGGTCGGCGATCAACGGCCGGTAGATCTCCACCCGCTCCCCTGCGCGCAGCACACGGCTTCCTGGCACCGGCTTGGCGAAGACGCCGATCTTGTTCACCCCAAGATCGATCTCGGGATGGCGCTCGAGGATACCGGAGCGTCGGATCGCCTCCTCGGCACTGGTACCTTCCGGCACCATGAGGCGCAGCAGGGTCTGCCGCTCGGGCAGGGCATAGGCAACCTCGACCGGGATCATGGCACCCGCGCCACCGTGCTCAGACGCGCCGGCCATAGACCTCCTCCGCGCGGCGGTGGAAGGATTGCACCATCTCGCCGGCGATGGTGGTGAACACCGGCCCCACCGCCAGTTCGATCAGCTTGTTGGAGAACTGGAACTCCAAGTCCAGGCTGACCTTGCACCCCCCCTCCCCCATCGGCTCGAAGCGCCAGAAACCGTGCAGGTGCTTGAACGGGCCATCCACCAGACGCATCTCGATCATCTTATCCTGCTGCATCAGGTTGTGGGTGGTGAAACTCTTGCGCAGGGCGCCCTTGCTGATGGTCACGCTGGCGCGCAGTTCATCCTCGCCGCGCGAGATCACTTTCGAATCGCTGCACCAGGGCAGGAAGACATGGTAATCCTCGACGGCACCCACGAGGGTGAACATCTCATTGGGGGTGTAAGGCACGATGGCCTCGCGATGAAGCATGGTCATGAGCATTTATCCGAGCAGGCCGAGGCCATGGAGAAGGACGACAAGAATACCCAAGGGCGCGACATAGCGGGTCAGCACCCGCCACAGGACATAGGCGGCGGCCGGCAGACCAAGCTCCTCAAAGCTGGATGCTCGTCGCATGACCCAGGTCGCAAACACCGCCAGCAGCAGCCCCCCGAGCGGAAGCATGATGTTCGAGGTCAGGAAATCAAGCAGCTCGAAAAAGTTTTTCCCGAACAGCCTGACCTCGGCCCAGTGATTGAAGGAGAGCACGGTCAGGATGCCCAGCGCCCAGGCGGCAAAGCCGAGCAGCGTGCCCGCACGCGCCCGGCTCCAGCCGCGGCTCTCGACGAGGTAGGCCACCGCCGGCTCGATCATGGAAATGGACGAGGTCCAGGCCGCGAGCACCAGGGCAACAAAAAACAACGCGCCGAACACCACGCCGAAGCTCATCTGGCCAAAGGCAATCGGCAGGGTCTGGAAGACCAGGCCCGGCCCGGCGGACGGTTCCAGGCCATTGGCGAAGACGATGGGATAGATGGCCATGCCCGCGAGCAGGGCCACGAGGGTGTCAGCGGCGACGATGATCAGGGCCGTCCGGGCAATGGAGGTGCGCTCGGGCATGTATGAACCATAGGCCATGATGGTGCCCATACCGATGCTCAAGGTGAAAAAGGCATGCCCCATGGCCACCACCACGGCAGAGGCCGAGAGCTTGCTGAAGTTCGGCGTGAACATGAACGCGAGGGCCTCGGCAAAATGCCCGGTACTGAGCCCATACCCCACCAGGATGAGCAGGATGATGAACAGCAAAGGCATGAGCAGGGTGGTGAAAGCCTCAAGCCCCGCACGCACCCCACGCACCACCACCAGCATGGTGAAGAGCATGGCGATGGTGTGCCAGAACAAGAGCTCCAGCGGGTTGGCGGTGAAGGACTGGAACATCGCCTTGATGGCCGGCCCCTCCAGCCCGGTGAAGCTGCCGGCCAGGGCCCGCTCGACATAGGCAATGGCCCAGCCCATGATCACGCTGTAGTAGCTTAAGATCAGAAAACCGGCGATCACCCCCATCCAGCCAAGCAAGCTCCACGCAGCAGGTGCACCCTCCTCGCGCGCCAGGGCCTGCATGCCATGGACGGGGCTGCGGCGGGCGCGCCGGCCCAGCATGATCTCGGTGATCAGGATGGGCGTGGCCACCAGCAGGATGCAGGCAAGATAGACCAACACGAAGGCCCCGCCACCGTTCTGCCCCATGATGTAGGGAAACTTCCAGATGTTGCCAAGGCCGACGGCCGCCCCGGTCGCGGCCAAAACGAAGGCCAGGCGGGAGGACCACTGTCCATGGATGGATTCACGCGGGGTTGAAGGCATCGCGCACGACTCCGAAGCGGCGGTTTCACAAAGCCTTAATGGTAAGATGCCGCCTCCTGCTTGAACACCAGGCATCCAGCCTCATCGCCCGGCACCATGGCCAAAGACAAGAAAGACACCCACGGCGGCTCGACCATCGCCCTCAACAAGAAGGCGAAGCACGAGTACTTCATCGAGGAGCGCTTCGAGGCGGGGATCGTGCTGCAGGGCTGGGAGGTCAAGGCGATCCGCGCAGGCAAGGTCCAGATCACCGACAGCTACGTGCTGCTGAAGAACGGCGAGGCCTTTCTGTTCGGCGCGCAGATCTCCCCGCTGCTCTCCGCCTCCACCCACGTCAAGCCCGACCCTACGGCCACACGCAAGCTGCTGCTGCACCGCGAGGAGATCAGCAAGATGATCGGCGCGGTGGAACGCAAAGGCTATGCCCTGATCCCGCTGGCGATGTACTGGAAGGGCGGCCGGGTCAAGGTCGAGGTCGGGCTCGCCAAGGGCAAGAAGGAATTCGACAAGCGCGCAGCCGAGAAGGAGCGCGACTGGCAGCGCGAGAAGGGCCGCCTGATGCGGCACGATGCGAGAGGCTAGGCCAGCGGGTTCCCACATTCATCGCGGCGATGCGCCGCTCCCACAAGGGCAGGTCAAGCGCGTGGGAGCCGCGTGCCGCGGCGATAAGCTGAGCACATCCCCTAAGGAAACGCTGAAAATTCAGCGTTTCCCGTTTGGGGCAGGACGCCCCAACGCGAATCAACGACGCAAGTCGTTGATTCGCGGAGGCCGTCGCGGACATGCGCCGCGACGAGACGAGCTGAAAAAAATCCATGGATGGATTTTTTCAGCATTTCCCTAACTCACCGGCTCACCCAGCCGCCCCCACACGGTCTCACCCCCAGCGGCCTTGGCGATGGCCTCCATGCGCCGCTGGTGCGCCGCAACCTCCACCTCGTTCGCCCGCAGCACCTTGAGTCGCGGGCGGTCATCCGCAAGTCGCCTGGGCGCGAGGGCCGCCGGATCGAGCATCCCGGCCTCCTGGGTGTCCAGCCCGAGGCTGGACTGGCCGCCGGTCATCGCAAGGTAGACCTCCGCGAGGATGCGGGAGTCGAGCAGCGCGCCGTGCAGTTCGCGGTTGCTATTGTCCACCCCGTAGCGCTTGCACAGCGCGTCCAGGCTGTTGCGCTGGCCGGGATGCATGCGGCGGGCCAGGAGCAGGGTATCAAGCACGCCGCTGACATGGTCCTCCAAGCGGCCGTAGCCCGGGCCGAGTTTCGCCAGCTCGTGGTTGATGAAGCCGACGTCGAAGGCCGCGTTGTGGATGATCAACTCGGCGCCGCGCACGTAGTCGAGGAAGGCCTCCGCAACGTCGGCGAAGGTCGGCTTGTCGGCGAGGAACTCGTTGGTCAGGCCGTGTACGCGCACCGCATCCGCGTCGATCTCGCGCTCGGGGTTGAGGTACTGGTGGAAATCCTGCCCGGTGATGCCGCGGTTGAGCAGCTCGACGGCGCCGATCTCGATGATGCGGTGCCCCTCGCGCGGCTCAAGGCCGGTGGTTTCCGTGTCGAGGATGATCTGCCTCATGCCACGCCCTCCTTCAGTTCGTCGATGCCGCGATTGGCAAGCTGGTCCGCCAATTCGTTCTCCGGATGGCCGACATGCCCGCGCACCCAGGCCCATTCGACTTGGTGCCTGCTACACATGGCGTCCAACGCCTTCCACAGGTCGTCGTTCTTGACCGGCTTATTGTCCGCTGTGCGCCAGCCGCGCCGCTTCCAGTTGGGCATCCATTCGGTGATCCCCTTCATCACGTACTGCGAATCGGTGGTGATGCGCACCCGGCAGGGGCGCTTGAGGGCCTCGAGCGCACGGATGGCGGCCGTCAGCTCCATGCGATTGTTGGTCGTGTGCGGCTCGCCGCCCCAAAGCTGCTTTTCGTGTCCCCGCGCGCGCAGCACCACCCCCCAGCCCCCCGCGCCGGGGTTGCCTCGGCAGGCACCGTCCGTCCAGGCCTCGACCAGAGCTGGGGTGGCGGCGTGTTCCATCGGCGATGTCGGGTTCATGCATGTCTTCCCACGGTATGACGCGCCTGGGCCTGGCGCTCCTTGATCCCAAGCGCGGGGATGAGGCTCCAGCGATGGCGGATGGGCGCCGGCATGCTGACCCGCTTCCGCGCCAGCAGCAGGTGGCTCATACCCAGACGCGGCAGGAAGCGTGCGCCCCACTGCTCCATCCAGCCCTCACCGTCGCGGTTGAAATCACGGAGGCAGCCGTGCCCTGCCCAGGCCTCCGCCTGCACGTCGTAGCCGAGCAGGCCCAGCCAGTCATGCAGGCGCTTGCGCCCGAGGCGATGGCCGTACCAGGGGGCACGGCGCCCCGCATGGATCAGACCGCGCACCCCCCAGAGGCCGAGGGGGTTGAAGCTCATCAGCAACAAGTGGCCCTCAGGCAGCAGCACGCGATCGGCCTCGCGCAGCACCTGGTGCGGGTCGAGGGCATATTCCAGCACATGATGCAGCAGGACGAGGTCGACCGACTCCGCCGCAAGTGGCAGGGCCTCGAACAACCCCCTCACGTCCCCCGAGCGCGGCCCGAGGGTGAACTGGTGGGGGATGCGCAGTCCCCGCACCTCGCCCAGCAGGGCTGGCTGCAGGCCGAGCAGCGCCGCATGGTAGCCAAAACAACGGGACAGCCAATCCTCCACGGCCGCACCCTCCTTGCGCCACAAGGCCGCGGCGTCGGGGGTCGCCCACCAGGCGGCGAGCTGTTCGAGCCGGTCTGGGGACGGGGGAATGGTGTAGGCTGACTGCATGCGGCCTCTGCGATGGCGAGCTTGGTACTATTGCATAGATTACGACCCCGGGATGCAACCTCATGAACCCCGTCGCACGCTGGTGGTACCGGCGCAGGCTACGCGATGCGCGCTTCGCTCACCTGTTCGATGCGCCACCACCGGACGAGGCGGTGTGCCTCGACTGCGAGGCCAGCCGCCTGTCCGCGAAGACCGGGGAGCTGCTGTCGATCGGCGCGATCCGCATCGTCGCTGGCCGGCTGGAGACGAGTTCGGCCCTGCGCCTGACGGTGCGTCCGCGCGGGGTCATCGAAGGGGAAAGCATCCGGGTGCACGGCCTGCGCAATGTCGACGTGGCCAGCGGTCTGCCGGTGGAGGAGGCCCTCCGCCGGCTGCTCGACTTCATCGGGCCGCGCCCGGTGGTCGGCTACTACGTCGATTTCGACATGGACCTGATCGACCGCTACGTGCATGACTGGCTGGGCATCCGGCTGCCCAACCGACGGATCGAGGTGGCCACCGAATACTACCACTGGCGCTTCGGCCGCCTGGCGCACCGGCCGGCGGACCTGCGGCTGGAGACCATCCTGCAGGTCCTGGAACTGCCCGCCGGCGGCCGCCATGACGCCTACCACGACGCCCTGACCGCCGGCCTGATCCATCTCAAGCTGGCCGCCCTGCGGGGCCCGACGTCGAACCCTACTTGACCCGGCGCAGATGGCCGCCGCGGCGCGGTGGAGTAGGCGGCGTTTCTTCCGGGCCCGTCGCATCGGACCCGCCGACCGCGGGGATCTCGCCCTCCGACTCGTCCGCCACCTCACCGGGCATGGTCTCGGGCGGGAAGCCCATCCCCTGCCCCGTCTCCCGGTCGTAGATCGCAAGCACCGCCTGCACCGGGGCGCTGACGGTGAAGGCACGGCCGCTGAAGCGCGCGGAAAAGCGCACCTCGGCGTTGCCGAGGCTCAACCCCTGCACCGCATGGGGGGCGATGTTGAGCGTGATCTGGCCGTCCTTCACATGCTCAGGCGGCACGACCACCCCAGGCTGCCGGGCATCCACCACGATGTAGGGGATGTGGTCGTTGTCCACGATCCACTCGTACAGGGCACGCAGCAGATACGGGCGGCTCGAGGTCACGCCCGCATCTCCAACTCGAGGTCGGAGAGGCTCTCGCGGAAGGTCGGGCGGCTGAAGATGCGCTCCATGTAGTCGTTGAGGGCCTTGGCCTGGGCCGGGATCTCGATGCCGTACACCGGCAGGCGCCAGAGGATCGGCGCGAGGGTGGCATCGGCCAGGCTGAACTCATCGCTCATGATGTAGGGGCTGGCGGCGAACACCGGCATGATGGACAACAGGCCCTCGCGCAGCGTCTTGCGCGCCTTGGCTGCGCCCTTGCCGCCCTCGGCCAACTCCGGCAGCAACGGGTACCAGTCGTGCTCGATGCGGTACAGGGCGGTGCGCACCTTGGCGCGGCTGACCGGGTCGATCGGCATCAATGGCGGATGCGGGAAGCGTTCGTCCAGGTACTCCATGATCACCCGCGCGTTGGTCAGCACCAGATCACGGTCGACCAGGGTCGGCAGGGTGCCGGTCGGGCTCAGGTCGAGGAAGTCCTCGGGCGGATTGGCGGGGTTGACCTCCACCATATCGGCCGTGAGCTCTTTTTCGGCCAGCACGATGCGCGTGCGATGGCTGTCCGGATTGTCAGGATGCGAAAAAAGCGTCATGACGCCGCGGCGACTTGCGCTGCTGCCCATGCGTGACCTCTCCAAAGGGGTTGAAAACGCGGCGATTCTAGCACAGCAGACAAGCCCCATGCGTGGAGATGAAAAAGCCCGGCGTGGCCGGGCTGGATGAAGGGGCGCGCGGGTCTTTACTTCACGTCGCGCCAGTACTCCTTCTTGAGCAGGTAGGCGATGACAAAGAACAGCACCAGGAAACCCAGCACCCAGGGGCCGAGGCCCAGGCGCTTGAGCTGGGCAGGCTCGCCCATGTAGACCATGAAGCCGACCAGGTCGCGGATCATGGCGTCGAACTCCTCGGGTTTCAGGGTACCCGGCTGCTCCAGCCTGAGGGCGTCCACCACGATCTCCTTCGCCCCCCCCTCGTGCGCGACTTCGTGGGTGACGGGCATCACCACCCCCTGCTCGCGCCAGAAGACGTTGGGCATGCCGACGTCCTTGAACAGCAGGTTGTTGGCCCCTGTGGGCCGCGCCGGGTCGACATAGAAGCTGCGCAGGTAGGTGTACAACCAGTCCGCACCCCGCGAGCGCGCGGTCAGCGACAGGTCAGGCGGTACCGCACCGTTGAAGGCCGTCTTGGCATAGTCCGCGGGCATGGCACTGACCATGGTCTCACCCACCTTGGCCTCGCCCTTGATCAGACGCTGCTTGACCTCCTCATCGGTCCAGCCAAGATCCTGGCCGATGCGGTTGTAGCGCATGTACTTCGCGGAGTGGCAGCTCAGGCAGTTGTCGACGAATAGCTGGGCGCCACGCTGCAGGGAGGCCGTGTCGGAAATGTCGATGCCGGCCTTGTCCAGCGGCATACCATGGCCGCCCCCCGCCATGACGGCCGCAGGGAACACCAGGGCGGCCGCAATCCATCCAAATCGCTTCATCGGGTGATCCTCTCCGGCACGGGCTTGGTCTTCTCGTTCTTGCTGATCCACCACAGGGCGGCGAAGTAGCCGAAGTAGAGGATGGTGAAGAACTGCGCCAGCAGGGTCAGGGTCGGGGTGGCCGGCTTCATGCCCAGCCAACCGAGCACGATGAAGCTGACCACGAACATGCCGAGCAGCGCCTTGAAGGTGGTCGAGCGGTAGCGGATGGACTTGACCGGGTTGCGGTCCAGCCAGGGCAGCAGGAACAGGACGAAGATCGCCGCGCCCATGGCCACCACGCCGAGGAACTTGTCCGGCACCGCGCGCAGGATGGCGTAGAACGGGGTGAAGTACCACACCGGGGCGATGTGTTCCGGGGTCTGCATCGGGTTGGCCGGGACGAAGTTCGGCTTCTCGAGGAAGTAGCCACCCATCTCGGGCAGGTAGAACACGACGATGGCGAAGAAGAACAGGAACACGGTCACGCCGACGATGTCCTTCACCGTGTAGTACGGATGGAAGGGAATGCCGTCCAGCGGGCGACCCTGGGCGTCTTTATGTTCCTTGATCTCGACCCCGTCGGGGTTGTTCGAGCCGACCTCGTGCAGGGCCATGATGTGGCCGCCGATGAGGAACAGCAGCACCAGCGGCAGGGCGATGACGTGCAGGGCGAAGAAGCGGTTGAGGGTGGCATCCCCCACCACGTAGTCACCGCGGATCCACAGCGCAAGGTCCGGGCCGATGAACGGGATGGCGCCGAACAGGGAGATGATCACCTGCGCGCCCCAGTAGGACATCTGCCCCCAGGGCAGTAGGTAGCCCATGAAGGCCTCGGCCATGAGCACCAGGTAGATCAGCATGCCGAAGATCCACACCAGCTCGCGCGGCTTCTTGTAGGAGCCATACATCATCCCGCGCAGCATGTGCAGGTAGATGACGATGAAGAACGCCGAGGCCCCAGTGGAGTGCAGGTAGCGGATCAGCCAGCCCCACTCCACATCGCGCATGATGTACTCGACCGAGGCGAAGGCCTCGGCGGCGGACGGCTTGTAGTTCATGGTCAGCCAGATGCCGGAGACAATCTGGATGACGAACACGGTCAGCGCCAGCGAGCCGAAGAAGTACCAGAGGTTGAAATTCTTCGGCACGTAGTAGCCGGAGAGGTGCGCGTTCCAGAAGTGCGAGATCGGCAGGCGATCGTCGAACCAGTGGAAAACCCTGCGAAGTGCGTTCATGCCTTACCCTCCCCGTCACTGCCGATCACCAGGGTGGTGTCGCCCAGGAAGGCATACGGCGGCACCTCCAGGTTGGTGGGCGCGGGCACGCCCTTGTAGACGCGCCCGGCCAGGTCGAAGCGCGAACCGTGGCAGGGGCAGAAGAAACCGCCCTTCCATTCCGCCCCCAGATCCGCCGGTGCGATCTCCGGCCGGTAGGTCGGCGCGCAGCCGAGGTGCGTGCAGATGCCAATGGCAACGAAGATTTCTGGCTTGAGCGAGCGGTACTCGTTGCGTGCGTAGTCGGGCTGCTGCGGGACTTCGGAAGCCGGGTCGCGCAGGTTGCCTTCCAGTGCCTTGAGCGAGGCCAGGTTGGCCTCGGTGCGGCGCAGGATGTACACCGGTTTGCCACGCCATTCGACGGTGATCATCTGGCCCGGGGCCAGTTTGCCGATATCGACTTCCACCGGCGCACCGGCGGCCTGGGCCTTGGCGCTGGGCTGGAAGGAGGAAATGAAGGGCACCATGGCCGCAACCACGCCGGCACCGCCCACTACGGTGGCGGCGCCGGTCAGGAAGCGGCGGCGGCGCAGATCAACGTCCTGCTCGGACATGCATCTCTCCTGTCGGTCAGAGTGGACCGGGCATCACCCGGTGCCCGCTCGGGGCAAAATCCCGCCAAGGATCCCTGATGCGGCCCCGCCTGACAAGGCATTCATGCCATCAGCATGTTAAGGATTTCTTATGCGCAGATAATCCCGAGCAAAGCACTTGGGTCAATCCGCCCAAGTGCCTGCGGCGGTGCGACGATCAGGCGGGGTTGTCAATGTCGACGAAGCGATGCGTCAGGCCGAAGCGTTCGGCGAGATGCTCACCCAGGGCGCGCGCGCCGAAGCGCTCGGTGGCGTGATGACCGCAGGCATAGAAGTGGAGGCCCATCTCGCGCGCCACGTGCACGGTATGCTCGGAGACCTCGCCGGTCAGGTAGGCATCGAGGCCGAGCGCGGCCGCTTCGCCGATGTACCCCTGCGCCCCGCCGCTACACAGCCCGACGGTGCGGATCGGCCCGGGCTTGCCCGCCACGTGCAACACCGACCGCCCAAGCAGGGCCTCCAGCCTTTGGGCGAGCACCTCACCCGCCACCGGCTCGGCAAAGGCCCCCCGCACGCCGATCTCCGCCCCCGCCTGGCCGATAAAGCCCTTAAGCTCGCCAAGCCCCAGCGCCCGCGCCCACTGGGCGTTGTTGCCAAGTTCAGGATGACCGTCCAAGGGCAAATGGTAGGCGATGAGGTTGATCTCATGCGCAAGCAGAGTGGCGAGGCGCCTGCGCTTCATGCCAGTGATCCGGGCGTCCTCGCCCTTCCAGAAATAGCCGTGGTGCACCAGCACGGCGTCCGCCTTGAATTCGACCGCCGCATCCAGCAGGGCCTGGCTTGCGGTCACGCCGCTGACAATGCGCCCGATGTCGGTGCGTCCCTCGACCTGCAGACCGTTGGGCGCATAGTCGGCAAAGGCTCCGACATTGAGGAGGCCGTCACAGTAGGCCAGGAGGTCATCACGGGAGATCGTCATGAAACACCTCTCACGAACGGAACAGACGTGGGTTGCTAGCGATGAACTTGCGGATCCAGGCCTCGATGAAGGAGACCTGGCGGTGCTTCATGTACCACCAGCCGAGCAGGCTGATGACCAGGGCACCGAGGGCATCCAGGATCAGGTCCCACATGGTGTCGGTCAAACCGGAAGGGTCACCGAACATCGGCTTCTGCATGTTCATGCCGAACAGACGATCCATCCCGAACTCGAAGATCTCCCAAAGGACGCCCGCGCCCAACGCGAACAGAAAGGCGAACAGGGCAACGAAGCCCGGGCGCAGGTGCAGATCGACGCGCTCGTTTTCGTTGAGCACGTAGACCAGCAGGAAGCCGAGTATGCCGAGAAGCAGGCCTGAACTTGCATGCAGGACCATGTCCCACCACCACACACGCTCATAGAAACGATGCACCTCGCCAAGGAACAGCGACGCGAAGATGAAGAGCACCGCGAGGAGATGGAACTCAGCGGGTATGGCCACCGGCATGCGACGCGGCGCAAGCATCGGGGCCAGCGCAATGGCCAGGATGGCGGCGATCAGGAAGGTCGTCATCCACTGCCCTTCCCACACGGCCACAAAGAATTCGAGCAGCATCAGCGCCACAAGAACGCCCACGACAATGCCGTGAAAGCGACGTGCACCGCTCATGTCATGCCTGCATGAGGCTGGCCTTGAGCCTGCACCCCGGACTCAGGTCCCCAGTTCCGCAGCCAGGGCTGCCAGAAGCGCCGCGTTTTGCTCCGGCGTGCCGATCGTGATGCGCAGGTACTGGTCGATGCGCGGCTTGTTGAAGTGACGCACGATCACGCCGTGCTCGCGCAGGCCCGCCGCAATGCGCTCGGCCTTGTGCCCGGGATGGCGGGCAAAGATGAAGTTGGCCGCCGAGGGCACGATGTCAAAACCGAGCTTTGCCATGGCCTCGACCAGCATCTCGCGGCTCTCCATCACCGCGCGACGGGTCTGCAGGAACCAGGCCTCATCCTGGAACGCCGCGACCGCCCCGGCGATAGCG
Source organism: Thiofaba sp. EF100 (assembly GCF_039822285.1). Lineage (NCBI taxonomy): Bacteria > Pseudomonadati > Pseudomonadota > Gammaproteobacteria > Chromatiales > Halothiobacillaceae > Thiofaba > Thiofaba sp. EF100. Next base: position 569,953 of record NZ_JBAJEY010000001.1, read on the forward strand.
AGCCGGTCCAGGGGATAGGAATTGAAGCTGTCCTTGACCCGTACCAGGGCCTCGATCAGCTCCGGATGACCGACCGCGAAGCCCACCCGCAACCCGGCCAGCGAGCGCGATTTGGACAAGGTCTGCACGACCAGCAGGTTGGGATAACGATGCACCAGGGGGATGGCCGTCTCACCCCCGAAGTCGATGTAGGCCTCATCCACCACCAGCACGGAGTCGGGATTCGCATCGAGCAGGGCCTCGATCTGCGCAAGCGGCAGCAGGCGGCCGGTCGGCGCGTTCGGGTTGGGGAAGATGATGCCGCCGTTCGGCTTCCGGTAGTCCTCGATGCGGATGGAGAAATCATCCGCGAGCGGCACCGTGCTGTAGGCGATCTCGTACAGCCCGCAATAGACCGGGTAGAAGCTGTAGGTCACGTCCGGGAACAGGATCGGCTCATCATGCTTGAACAGGGCCTGGAAGATGAAGGCCAGCACCTCGTCCGAGCCGTTGCCGACAAACACCTGGGCAGGCTTCAGGTCGTGGTAGGTGGCGATCGCCTCCTTGAGCGCGGTGGCCTCCGGGTCCGGGTACAGGCGCAGGCCATCCCCCACCTCGGCGCGGATCGCCTCCAGCACCTTGGGCGAGGGCCCATAGGGGTTCTCGTTGGTGTTCAGCTTGACCAGGTTGGCGATCTTCGGCTGCTCACCCGGGACATAGGGCGAGAGGCGGGATACCAGTGGGCTCCAGAAACGGCTCATGTCTTGTCTCGGTCGATGGATGCCTCGGGGTACTTCCTCGGCTGTGGACATCTGAAAAAACCAACAGTCGCTCGCCAAGGAAGCTCTGATTTACGCCTTATTCCCCGCAAGCGGGGGAAAAGGATGAAGCGTGCTCACGCAATAGTCTTCAGCACGCTCTCAGGGACTCGATGACGGCTCCCCCGGCGCATAGAACCGCGCATGACACGCACGGATCTCCTCCCGGAAACTCTCTGGAATCCTGTCCCAATCGACGATCTGCACAAAGATCGGCAACGCACTCTCGCTCAGGGCCTCGCGCAGCTTCTCGAGCTGGGAAAAAGACTGCGAAGCAGCGTGGGCTTCAGGAAAGCGAACAACAAGATCAAGATCGCTCGCCTCATGCCAATCCCCGCGCACCCGGGAGCCGTAGGCCCAAACCTCGGCCCTCGGTATGTACCGTTTCACCGCATCAAGCACCATCAACCGATAGCGCTCAGGCAGATGAATGGTCCTGGGTGATTCAGTCACCAGCATCCTGGCCAAGCCTGTGCTTCAATACCCCAGCAAGATGCCGCACATCTTCCAGAAAAGCCGGTATGAGGCGCAAGGTTTCATGGGCAAAGCCCTCGCCATAATCGTGTGCCGTATTGTTGCGATTATCACGATAGGCGAACCAGCGTTCCACCTCATCCAATGTCATCAAGCCATGCACGGCGGCCATGCGCAGCAGGTCCTTGATCGGCGTCGTTTCCAGCTTGCGAGCTCCGTGCCCGTAGGCCTTCAGGGCCTTTTTCAACAGTTTGAACGCCGTTTCCTGAGTCAGCTCGAAGCCCTTGACCACGGCATTACGAAATACCTCCTGCTCCGTACTGCCCTCTTCCGCCGCCTGATAAAGCGACAATGAGGCGCTCAACGTCTGGATACAGCGTTCGAGTTGTTCGACGTTGAGGTAGAGCATGGGCAGGGACTCAACCCATCTCGGAGTCACGTATCCGGTATGCCGCCGAGGCGGCATGCGCGAACAGCCCCTCCCCTTCGGCCAGCACGCGGGCGATCTTGCCGAGCATGGATGCCCCCTGCGCGGAGCAGCCGATCAGGCTGGAGCGTTTCTGGAAGTCGTACACGCCGAGCGGCGAGGAGAAACGCGCGGTGCGCGAGGTCGGCAGCACGTGGTTGGGACCGGCGCAGTAGTCGCCCAAGGCCTCGGCGGTGTAGCGGCCAAGGAAGATGGCACCGGCGTGGCGGATCTTGGCGGCGTAGCCTTCCGCATCCTCCACCGACAATTCCAGGTGCTCGGGGGCGATGAAGTTGATCACCCGGGCGGCCTCGTCCAGGTCGCGCACATGGATCAGCGCGCCCCGGCCTTCCATGGACTGGCGGATGATCTCGCCCCGCGGCATCTCCTCAACCAGGCGGCTGGCGGATGCGGCCACGGCATCGAGGAAGGCGGCATCCGGGGAGATGAGGATGGCCTGCGCCTGCTCGTCGTGCTCGGCCTGCGAGAACAGGTCCATGGCGATCCAGTCCGGATCGGTCTTGCCGTCGCACACGACGACGATCTCGGAGGGACCGGCAATCATGTCGATGCCGACGGTGCCATACACCATGCGCTTGGCGGTGGCGACGAAGATGTTGCCGGGACCGGTGATCTTGTCCACCTGCGGGATGGTGTCGGTGCCATAAGCCAGCGCGGCCACGGCCTGCGCGCCGCCGATGGCGAACACGCGATCCACCCCGGCAATGCGGCAGGCGGCCAGCACCAGGTCGTTGAGCTCACCGCGCGGCGCGGGGGCGACCACGATCAGCTCGGGCACGCCCGCGACCTTGGCCGGGATGGCGTTCATCAGCACCGAGGACGGATAGGCCGCCTTGCCACCCGGCACATACAGGCCGACGCGATCGAGCGGCGTGACCTGCTGGCCGAGCAGGGTGCCGTCGGCCTCGCGGTAGCTCCAGGATTCGAGCTTCTGGTGCTCGGCATAGCGGCGGATGCGCTCGGCGGCCTGCTCCAGGGCCTGGCGCTGGGCCACGGGGATACGCTCCAGCGCCTCGTCCATGCGCGGGTGGGACACTTCGAGATCCCTCATGGAGTCGGCCTCGAAATGATCGAAGCGCGCGGTGTACTCCAGCACCGCGGCATCGCCGCGGGCGCGCACGTCGCGCAGGATCCCCTGCACGGTGGCGAAGACCGCGTCGTCGGAGACGGATTCCCACTCCAGCAGCGCGTTCAGGCGGCTCTGGAAGTCGGCCTCGAAGGTGGACAGGCGTTGGATGTTCATGAGGTTCTCAGCCCTTGCGCGCCTCGACGGCGGCGCGCATGTGTTCGATGAAAGCACGCAGGCGCGCCGATTTCATCTTCATCGACGCGCGGTTGACGATCAGCCGCGAGCTGATATCGGCAATGTGCTCGAGCGGCTCCAGGCCGTTGGCCCGCAGGGTGTTGCCGGTGTCGACCACGTCCACGATGCAGTCACCCAGGCCCACCAGCGGCGCCAGCTCCATCGAGCCGTACAGTTTGATCACCTCGACCTGCCGCCCCTGGCGGGCGAAATGGGCGCGCGCGCTCTCGACGTACTTGGTGGCGATGCGCAGGCGGTGATGACCATCCAGCGCCCCGGGCTTGCCGGCCACCATCAGCCGGCAGCGGGCGATGTTGAGGTCCAAAGGCTCGTACAGCCCCTCCCCCCCATGCTCCATCAACACGTCTTTGCCGGCCACGCCGACGTCGGCCGCACCGTACTCGACGTAGGTGGGCACGTCGGAGGCGCGCAGCAGCACCACGCGCACGCCCGGCACGTTGGTCTCGAGGATCAGCTTGCGGCTCTTCTCCGGGTCCTCGGCGGGGACGATCCCGGCCGCCTCGAGCAGCGGCAGGGTTTCCTTGTAGATGCGCCCCTTGGAGAGGCCGATGGTCAGGGTTTCGCTCATGGGATGTCCTTTAGCAGGCCGTTGAAAAAGTCCTCTTGGAACGCATCAGGTGCGCTGATTTCGAAGAAACGAGCCGCCCAGACGCGGCTGGGCAGCGATTGGAGCGGGCATTTTGGCCTGTTTGCAAGCCGTTTTGCCCATTTCGGGCGCACGAATCCCACGGTTTACGCATGATGCGCGTCCCACCAGCCGCCGATGGAGCCCATGCGCACCAGGTTGTAGGTGGCAAAGCAAAGCAGCGCCTGGCCCGTGAGCCTGGCCTGGCCGATCAGCTTGGTCTTGGCCAGACCGCCCACGGTCTTGATCCAGCCAAAGGCTTCCTCGATGCGCTTGCGCACCTTCAGACTGGTCTTGTAGCCCTCGTGGCGCTTGATGCGACCATCCACCACCGAGTGCTTGTCCTTGGCCGCCACGTGCGGCGTGACCTTGAGCCTTCTGCAGCCTGTGATGAAGTCCTTGGTGTCGTAGCCCTTATCGGCCCCGACCGTGGCGCGCTTGTTCTTGTTGCCCCGGCGCGCGAGCATGGCCAGCGCCGCTTCGCGCTCTGCGGTGCCGCTGGCATGGGTGATCTCGACATCCACGATCAGCCCGTTGCGGTTTTCCATGAGGATGTGCCCCATGTGGCACAGGCGGGACTTGTCCCCTGGGGCTTTCTTGAACAGCCGGGCATCGGCGTCGGTGGTGCTCTCGTGGGTGTCGTTGCTGCGCTCTTGTCCTTTGAAGTCCACCTCGGGGTTACGCCCGGGCGGGTTGGCGCTGTCATCGCCTTTGCGCTTGAAGCTCTTGTGCGAGGCCCAGGCCTCAATGAGCGTGCCGTCGACGCTGAAGTGTTCGTCGCTGGCGAGCTTGCCCCACTGCGCGCTGAGCTTGACGCGCTCGAAGAAGACGCGCGCGAGGTCTTCATTGAACAGGCGCTCGCGGTTGGCGCTGAAGGTGGAGTGATCCCAGACCTTGTCCTCGATGTTCAGGCCGACGAACCAGCGGTAAAGCAGGTTGTAGTCGATCGCCTCAACCAGCAGCCGCTCGCTGCGGATGGAAAACAGAATCTGCAGCAGCAGGGCCTTGAGCAGCATCTCCGGCGGCACAGAGGGGCGGCCACGGCGGGCGTAGACCGCTTCGAACTCGTTGTTCATACTCGCCAGCAGCGCATCGACTACGGCGCGCAGCTTGCGCAGCGGGTGGGCCTGCGGCACTCGCTCTTCAAGACTGATGTAGCTGAACATCGCCCCCTGGAAGTTTTGGTTGCCTCTCATCGTGCTCGTCTGGGTTGTTCTCGGGTGGCTTCAGATGGTAATGGCCCACGCGCGCGTCCGCCAGGGATTTTTCAACGGCCTGCTAAGGCCATGGAGCGCAGCGGAATTGCCGTCCGGTGCAGCGACTTGTTAGCCGTTGTATACCGCTTTCTTTTCAAGCAGCGTCATTTGGACCGCTCTCGGAGGCTTTTCCTCCTCGTATGAAGCACTGAAATTCGTGACAAGGGCCTCAAGCATTGGATTTCGGTTATCTTCCTTTGCTCCAACATGGTAGAAATGATCTTTAGTTAAAATACTGTATCTAGCCCAAATACTGTGAATAAATTGGTTCGTTCTAAATTCGTTGCCATGCCAAGTGGAGAGGATAAACCTCGCTTGAGTATCCGCAAGGAGTTTCGCTAGTTGTCTTTCGTGCCCCTCGTCCCAGCCGTTGAAATAATCAGTATGTCGGGCGATGTATGGGGGGTCACAATACAGAAGATCGCGCGCACTCGCTTCAGCAATAGTTACTGAGTAATCCTGGCATCGGAACTCGTAGTCTCCTAAAGCGCAGGCGTCTGCAACAGCTTGAACCTGATTGCTAATCTTTGTGATATAGGCTTGCACGAAACGGTTGGGCTTGCGACAGAATGGAACATTGAATTCCCCCCGCCGGTTGAAACGGATCATGCCATTAAAACACGCACGGTTCAGAAAAATGAAATCTAACGGATTTCCGTCCCGATTGAATCTCTCTCGGACTAAGTAATAATACTCCCCCTTCGACCGAAGTAATTCTGCTCCTTCTCTTTCTAGGAACCGTCTCGTGATCGCGGCGGTGATCTCGCCCTTGGCGATGCATTGGTAAAAATTGATGAGGTGTGGATTTGAGTCTGCAAGCAACGCCTTTCGAGGCCGTACATTGAAGGCCACTACCCCTGATCCCATAAATGGTTCAATCCAGCGACCGTCGAAATCGGAAGGGATTATGGCTTTTATCCAGGGAACAAGTTTAGTCTTGATCCCTTGACACTTTATCGGGGGGACCAGTATTCGATGGGTGGTCATGGTTGATTGTTCCTTGGGACGATAAGCGACGGATCGCCACCGCGGTATTTCACGAAATCAACAAGCGAAGTAATCTTCTTAGTTTTCCCATCTGGGCCTTTGACGACAATCTTTCCAAAATTCATCCAGTAATCGTCAAACCACTCCTCGCCCAGCTTGGCGAACATGCCGTTGCCTGAAAGGATATCCTCAATGCGTTGAATGCTTCCGATATTAGCTGTGTTTCCAGAGCCGCCCTTATCGCTAGCGATTTTCCATTTCTCTGCAACGAAGAACTGGATATTCGAAATGACCGAGGTGATAGAATGAAGTTCCTCAATACGATAGCATCGTGTTTCGTCAATCGTGGCTCCATCAGCGCGATCATAGATGATGCCCAAGCAAAAATGCCCAGAATAGCTTCCATAAGGAAACTGAATATTCTTGGTGCTTGTTCGGTTCTGAAAGTATTCGCCATGTGAACCAAGAGTGAATCCATTGCAGAGCCAGGGCTTACCGGGAGGACGGTAGGTCGTTTTAAAGTCAACAGCAAACCGGACGGATTCATCACGCTTTAAAACGAACGATATATCCGGGTAGTAATTCTGATGCTCGGCCAAGACGATGGCGAACTCATGCTGGTCAGCAAAGGCAAGAATTCTTGGGAAAAGGTGGATCTCGAGGATTTTGGAGACAATCTTGGTGTCGGACGAGATTGTATAAATGTTTCTAAAGGCGTCGATGAATCCTTTCACTGACCACTGTCCGGCGTCGGTGCTCACATACCCTGTGAGAGTGTTCGCAAAGTCTTTCAAGGCGTTCTCGAATTCTGCTTTAGTCATCACTTGTGATCTCTTTCTTGCGGCTAACGTCTAGTGAACACAGAAAAATGTGTATAATAGGCCGTTGAAAAAGTGTTCTTTGAACGCAGCAGCGACACTGATTTCGAAGAAACGAGCCGCCCAGACGCGGCTGGGCAGCGATTGGAGCGGGCATTTTGGCCTGTTTGCAAGCCGTTTTGCCCATTTCGGGCGCACGAATCCCACGGTTTACGCATGATGCGCGTCCCACCAGCCGCCGATGGAGCCCATGCGCACCAGGTTGTAGGTGGCAAAGCAAAGCAGCGCCTGGCCCGTGAGCCTGGCCTGGCCGATCAGCTTGGTCTTGGCCAGACCGCCCACGGTCTTGATCCAGCCAAAGGCTTCCTCGATGCGCTTGCGCACCTTCAGACTGGTCTTGTAGCCCTCGTGGCGCTTGATGCGACCATCCACCACCGAGTGCTTGTCCTTGGCCGCCACGTGCGGCGTGACCTTGAGCCTTCTGCAGCCTGTGATGAAGTCCTTGGTGTCGTAGCCCTTATCGGCCCCGACCGTGGCGCGCTTGTTCTTGTTGCCCCGGCGCGCGAGCATGGCCAGCGCCGCTTCGCGCTCTGCGGTGCCGCTGGCATGGGTGATCTCGACATCCACGATCAGCCCGTTGCGGTTTTCCATGAGGATGTGCCCCATGTGGCACAGGCGGGACTTGTCCCCTGGGGCTTTCTTGAACAGCCGGGCATCGGCGTCGGTGGTGCTCTCGTGGGTGTCGTTGCTGCGCTCTTGTCCTTTGAAGTCCACCTCGGGGTTACGCCCGGGCGGGTTGGCGCTGTCATCGCCTTTGCGCTTGAAGCTCTTGTGCGAGGCCCAGGCCTCAATGAGCGTGCCGTCGACGCTGAAGTGTTCGTCGCTGGCGAGCTTGCCCCACTGCGCGCTGAGCTTGACGCGCTCGAAGAAGACGCGCGCGAGGTCTTCATTGAACAGGCGCTCGCGGTTGGCGCTGAAGGTGGAGTGATCCCAGACCTTGTCCTCGATGTTCAGGCCGACGAACCAGCGGTAAAGCAGGTTGTAGTCGATCGCCTCAACCAGCAGCCGCTCGCTGCGGATGGAAAACAGAATCTGCAGCAGCAGGGCCTTGAGCAGCATCTCCGGCGGCACAGAGGGGCGGCCACGGCGGGCGTAGACCGCTTCGAACTCGTTGTTCATACTCGCCAGCAGCGCATCGACTACGGCGCGCAGCTTGCGCAGCGGGTGGGCCTGCGGCACTCGCTCTTCAAGACTGATGTAGCTGAACATCGCCCCCTGGAAGTTTTGGTTGCCTCTCATCGTGCTCGTCTGGGTTGTTCTCGGGTGGCTTCAGATCGTAGTGGCCGACGCGGGCGCCGGCGGGGGATTTTTCAACGGCCTGTTAGGGAAACTCTGAAAAATCCATCCATGGATTTTTTCAGATCGTCTTATCAAGGCACATGTCCGCGACGGCCTTGGCGAATCAACGACGGAACGCGTTGTTCGCGTTGGGGCATCCTGCCCCAAACAGGAAACGCTGAATGATTCAGCGTTTCCTTAGCCCGGCACGCGGCGGATATTGGCGCCGAGCTTGGCCAGTTTTTCCTCGATCGCGTCGTAGCCGCGGTCGATGTGGTAGATGCGGTTGACCTCAGTCTCGCCCTCCGCCACGAGGCCCGCGAGGATGAGGCTGGCGGAGGCACGCAGGTCGGTCGCCATGATCGGCGCGGCGGAGAGTTTGTCCACCCCGCGCACGATGGCGGTGTTGCCCTGTACGCTGATGTTAGCGCCCATGCGGACCAGCTCATGCACGTGCATGAAGCGGTTCTCGAAGATGGTCTCGACCACTGTCGCGGTCCCCTCGGCGATGGCGTTCATGGCGACGAACTGGGCCTGCATGTCGGTCGGAAACCCCGGGTGCGGCGCGGTGCGGATGTCCACCGCGCGCGGCCGGCGCCCCTGCATGTCGAGCTGGATCCAGTCGTTCCCGGTCTCGACCGAAGCCCCCGCCTCGCGCAGCTTGGCCAACACCGCGTCCAGGGAGGCTGGATCGGCATCCTTCAGCTTCACCCGCCCGCCGGTCATCGCCGCGGCGACCAGGAAGGTCCCGGCCTCGATGCGATCGGGCAATACGCGGTGGACCGTGCCACCCAGACGCTCGACGCCGTGCACGGTGATGGTATCGGTACCGGCGCCCTCGATGCGCGCCCCCATGGAGGTCAGGAAGCGGGCCAGGTCGACGATCTCGGGCTCACGCGCGGCGTTTTCCAGCACCGAGGTGCCCTCGGCCAGGCAGGCGGCCACCAGCAGGTTCTCGGTGCCGGTCACGGTCACGAGGTCCATGACGATGCGCGCACCCTTGAGGCGCTTGGCGGTGGCGCGGATGTAGCCGCCCTCGACGCGGATCTCAGCCCCCATCGCCTCCAGGCCCTTGAGATGGACATCCACCGGGCGCGAGCCGATCGCGCAACCGCCGGGCAGCGACACCTCGGCCTGGCCGTGGCGCGCGAGCAGCGGGCCGAGCACGAGGATGGAGGCGCGCATGGTCCGCACCAGCTCGTAGGGGGCCGAGTAGCGATGCACCGTACGCGGGTCGATGTGGATGCTCATGCGATCGCCGAGCGTGAGCTGGGCCCCCATCCCCCCGATCAGCTCCATCATGGTGGTGACGTCCATCAGATGCGGGACGTTCTCGATCACCACAGGGGCATCGGCCACCAGGGCGGCGGCCATGATCGGCAGGACGGCGTTCTTCGCCCCGGAAATGCGCACCTCGCCCTGGAGCGGTGTGCCTCCCTGAATCAGCAGCTTGTTCATGAATGCTCGTTGTGGTTCGGACGCCCGGCCGCAGGGCTGGGCGATGGATCGGTCGCAAGCAGCGTCTCAAGCTGGCAGGCACGCACGATGGCCTCCATGTCGGCCGGGACGTGGCGGATCCCGCTGACGCCCTGGCGTCGCATCTCAAGCATCAGGGCCACGGCGGAACTGTCACAGGCGCTCACCCCCGCAAGGTCGAGCGTGACCACCGGCCCATGGGCCAACTCACGCCGGAGCCCCTCCAGCGCCTGCACCACCCCGCCGAGGCGCAGCGGACCGGCAAGTTTCAGGGTTTCACCCTCCCGGGTGATGGTGAGCTCAGTCAAGCCGCATCACCTGCATTGCGACGCTGAAGCTGTTTGATCAGGCCGTCCATGCCGATGCGCTGGACGTCCTGCGCGAAGGTGGTGCGGTAGTTGGTCACCAGGCTCACCGCGTCGATGCTGACATCGAACACCTTCCAGCTCGTCCCGCTCTTGCGCAGACGGTAATCCACCGGGATCGAGGGGCCGGCCTTGGGCTGGATCTCGGTGCGCACGGTGGCCTCGTTCGGGTCGGCTTCCGGACGCATCGGCAGGTAGCGGATGCCCTGCTCGTCATACTCGGCCAGGGACTTGGCATAGGTACGCACCAGCAGGGTGCGGAACTCGCGCGTGAACTCGGCCTGCTGGGCGGGCGTGGCGCGACGCCAGTTGGCCCCCAGCACCAGCTTGCTCATCGCCTCGAAGTCGAAATGCGGCAGCACCAGCTCGTCGACGATCTTGTAGACCAGCTTGGGGTCGCTCTTGAGCTGCTCGCGGTTCTGCTTGATCGCCTCGAGCACCTTGTCCGAGGTGACGCGCACCAGCTCATCGGGGCCCATGTCGGCATGCGAAAGCGGTGCGATCAGCACGAGGATGGCCGCGAATACAGCGGACAGGAATTTCATTGATGCCATTCTCCAAGGGCCTGCCGCAGGGCGGCGACCTGCATATTGTAATCATTCACGCCGAGCAGATAGTCCCCATACATGGTGGCATAGGTCTTGAAGGCCTCGACCACCTGGTCCATGGTGGCCGAGCCGGCCTCCATGTCGATGAAGTTGGCCACCATCCAGCGCCGCGCGGACTGATACCCGCTCTTGAGCTGATCCAGCCCGGCCTGCATGCCGCGCGCCCGGTGATAGGCCTCTGCCACCTGGAACGGGATGCCCATGCGCGCAAGGTTGGCCTTCTCCGTCACCGCGCGCAGCTCGGCCTCCGCCTGGCGCGTGCGCGCATCCTGCACCCCGGGCTGCCAGTTCCAGCGCATGCCCACCACGGGCACGGCATAGGCGTGATTGAACGGGTCGGACAGGTAGGGGTTGTCGAGCCTGTCGCGGCGCGCAGCCCAGGCCACATCCCCCACCACGGCGGCGTACAGGTCGGGCCGCGTCTCGGCCCGGCGGGCCTCGACCATCTCGCGCAGGGCCGCCATGCCGGCCTCGACCTGCTCCATCTCGGCGCGCTGCGCGAGGGCCTTTTTGACCATTTCATCAAGCGAGCCCTCGGGCAGGTCAACCGGCTCGACCCGCGCATCGGCCAGCTCGAGCGTGGCGGACAGCGGCAGGCCGATCAGGGTCTTGAGCCCGTCCAGCGACACCTGCTCGATCGCTCGGGCCTGGGCCAGGTAGCGGCCCACCAGCCCCTTCACCGCCTCGAGCGCGAAACGGTCGGCCTGACGCGGCGGGGTACCGTTGGCGGCACGGCGGTCGAAGGACTCGATGGCGCCGTCAACCCGCTTGTCCAAGTCTTCGAGGAAGGCGCGGCTTTCGCGTGCGGTCAGCAGGCCGTACCAGGCACGGCGCACATCCATCTGGGTCTGCGCACGCGCAACCTTCACCTCGCCCTGCTTGACGCTGATATTGCCCTCTGCGGCGGCACTGTAGTGCTCGATCTTGCCGAAGGTGTAGAGCGGCTTGATCAGCGCCAGCTGCAGGCCGACCAGCGGGGAGAGACCGTTCTTGAACTCACCCGCGTCACTGCGCGGCTCCAAGGTACCTTCCTTGAAGAAGCCTCCCTTCACCGCCTCCACGGCGGAGAGGTAGAGGTTGCTTGAAAGGCTCAGCCCACCATGCCCCTTGACCTCGTCGAGCAGGGCGCGGGCCTGCTCGACCACCGCCTCGCGCTCGCGGATGCGCGGGTCAGCCTGCAAGGCCAACTCCACGGCTCGCTCTAGGGTCAACGGCTCAGCAAGCGCCAGACTCGGCAGGCTTATAAGAGCCAACAAGATCGCACGCATCCCTCTCATTTCTTCTCTCCTTCGGCAGCCTTGTTGTACAGGAACTGGCCGATCAGGTTCTCCAGCACGATGGAGGACTGGGTGATCGTAATGCGGTCGCCATCCTTGAGCACGGCCTCCTCCGCCCCAGGTAAGAGGCCGATGTACTGCTCGCCCAGCAGTCCTGAGGTGTAGATGGCGGCCGAGGTATCCTTCGGCAGGATGCCGTAGCGGTTCTCGATGCGCAGCCCAACCTCGGCGCGGAAGGTCGCAGGATCGATGCTGATGGACTCGACCCGCCCGACCACCACGCCGGCCAGCTTGATCGGCGCGCGTACCTTGAGCCCGCCGATGTTGTCGAACTGGGCGACCACCCGGTAGCCCGCATCATTAGACAGGCTGGCGAGGTTGCTGACCCGCAGCGCCAGCATGACCAGCGCGGCCAGTCCCAGGGCCACGAACAGCCCTACCCAAACGTCACGCATGGTTGTGTCGTACTTCATGCTGTCCCTCACACGTTGAACATCAACGCGGTCATGATGAAATCGAGCCCCAGCACCGCGAGCGAGGTATTGACCACGGTGCGGGTAGTGGCGCGGCTGACACCGTCGGGTGTCGGCACGCAGTCGAAGCCTTCGAACACCGCGATCCAGATCGCCACGATGCCGAACACCAGGCTCTTGATCACGCCGTTGACGATGTCCTCGTGAAAATCGACACGCGACTCGATCTGCGACCAGTAGGCCCCGGCATCCACCCCGAGCAGGCCGACGCCGATGAAATACCCACCCAACACGCCGATGGCCGAGAACAGCGCGGCGAGCAGGGGCATGGCCAGGAAACCAGCCAGAAAACGCGGCGCGACCACACGCTTGAGCGGGTCGACCGCCATCATTTCCATCCCGGCGAGCTGCTCGGTGGATTTCATCAGGCCGATCTCGGCGGTGATGGCCGAGCCGGCGCGGCCCGCGAACAGCAGGGCGGTGATGACCGGCCCGAGCTCGCGCACGAGGCTTAGCGCCACCACCACGCCGAGCGACTCCGCCGAGCCGAAGGTGGTGAGGATGTTGTAGCCCTGCAGCCCCAGCACCAGGCCGACGAACAAGCCGGAGACCAGGATGATCTGCATGGACAGCACGCCGATGGCGAACAGCTGGTCGACCACCAGGCGCGGGCGCAGCAGCCCCGCCGGCAGGGCCGGCAGCAGGGCAAGCAAAAACAGATGCAGGCGACCGAGCCGCGCCAGGGCATCCTGTGCGCGCCGGCCCAGCAGGGCGAATCCACGGATCATGCGACCCTCCCCCGAACCAGGAAATCTTCCTCCAGTGGCGGGGCCGGGTACTGGAACGGCACCGGGCCGTCCGGCAACCCCTGCATGAACTGGCGTACCCAGGGGGATTCGCTCGCATGCACCTGCGCCGGGCTGCCCGAGGCCACCACCTTGCCGTCCGCCAGCACGTAGACCTGGTCGGCGATCGAGGTGGCCTCGGCCACGTCGTGCGAGACGAGGATACTGGTCAGGCCGAGGGCGTCATTCAAACTGCGGATCAGCCGCACCAGCACACCGAGGGTGATCGGGTCCTGGCCGGTGAAGGGCTCGTCGTACATCACAAGACAGGGGTCCATGGCAATCGCCCGCGCCAGGGCCACCCGGCGCGCCATGCCGCCGGACAGCTCGGCGGGCATCAGATCACGCGCACCACGCAGCCCCACCGCATTGAGCTTCATCAGCACCAGATCGCGGATCATCGACTCCGGCAGACGGGTGTGCTCGCGCAGCGGGAAAGCGACGTTCTCGAACACCGACAGATCGGTCAAGAGTGCACCATGCTGGAAGAGCATGCCCATGCGCTTGCGCAGCTCGAACAGCTCGGCGTGGCGCAGCTTGTGCACGTTGACCCCGTCCACCCAGACCTCGCCGGCATCCGGGCGCAGCTGGCCGCCGATCAGCTTGAGCAGGGTGGTCTTGCCGGTGCCGCTCGGCCCCATGATGGCCGCCACGCTGCCACGCGGGATCGTCAGGCTCAGGTCATCGAAGATCACCTTGGAGCCACGCCGGAAGGTGAGGTTGCGGACCTCGATCAGATTATCGCTGCCCATGCTCACTGCCATCCCAAGAGGTCGCGCAGGGTGCGCAGCCCCTGCAGCGATTCGAGCGCCGTGCCGGCATCGCGCAGCAAAATAACGCCATCGCGCGGCCCCAGCACCTCCATGACCCTGCGCGCGGCGCGCAGGTCGACGCGCGAGGACTCGAGCACGACCAGCGGGGCACGGCCAGGCTCCAACGCCTCGACGAAGTCGTGGGCCACCGGCGGCAGGCCCTCCATCGCGGCTTGCGCCCATACCGGGGCGAAACGCCCGGCGAGCGCGATGATCTCGGGCGGGCACCCCTCCCCGGCCAGGGTGGCGCCCAGGCGCGGGCCCAGGGCCTTCAGGCGCGCCTCGAGGTCCGGCACCCGCCGGGCGGGCAGTTCGGGATAGAGGCGAAAGCCCTCACGTGTATCCTTCACCCAGCCGGCAAGCTCCTCCAGGGAGGGCGCAAGCCACGCCTCCGCCGCAAGGCCGAGGGCATCGAATTCGTTGGCGTAGAAGGTCAGCCGCCAGTCTTCCGGCAGATCTTCGGGATAGAACCCGCCCTGCCAGGCGGCATGGCGCCAGTCAAAACCCCCAAGCCGGATCATGCCGAGGGTTCCAGTTCGCGCAGCAGACGGAAGCCGAGGTTGAGATCGAACTCGCCCAGCTCACGGAACCAGCGCGCGGCGCTGCGGCACATGCCGGGCGCATCGAACCACGAGCCGCCGCGCACCACGCGCAGACGGGTGGTGCTACCGGTCCAGGCCTCGTGCGCCAGGCGCGGCACACCGCTGTAGGCCTCGCGCCAGTGATCAAGCACGAACTCCTGCATATTGCCGTGCATCTCATGCAGACCCCAGGCGTTCGCCGGCAGGCTGCCGACCGGCACCGGACGTCTGGGGCCACAGAGGTAGAACCCACGGGTGCAATGCAGCCCGCCGGCGCAGTTGACCTCGCTGCGGTGGATCTTGTCGCCGAAGGCAAACGCCGTGGTGGTGTCCGCCCGCGCGGCGTACTCCCATTCGGCCTCGGTCGGCAGGCGATAGCGCTGGCCGGTCCGCTGCGACAGCCACTCGGCATAGGCCTGGGCATCCTGGAAGCTGACATTGAAGGCCGGCAGATCTGGATCGGTCCAGCTGTAGCGGCGCGGACGAGGGTGGCCGGTTTCCTGGTAGAAACGCGCGTACTCCCCGATCGTCACGGCATGGCGCATGAGGGCGAAGTCGTGCAGCACGGTGACCTTGTGCTGCGGCCCTTCCCACGCCTGGCGGGCGTACTCCTCGGGGGGCGCCCCCATGAAGAAGTAACCGGACGGTACGAGGGCAAGCAGCGGCCCCTCGAACCCCTCGACCCGGTCGCGAAAGCTGACCTCGAGCCCAAGGCGCGCGGCAGCCTCGCGCTGCCGCGCACGCGCCGCATCCCAGCCGAGCTCGCTGGCGCGGGCAGCTTCGGGTTCGAATGTTGGTACGTCCACTTCTTCCATGGGGAGCATTGTATCAATACCTGCCTTCAGGTCATGCCCTCGGCTTCGGTATACTTTTGTTCCTGACTCCCTCAACCCAAGACACCCACCCCATGCATCCCGACCGCCTGCTCGGCCTGGCCCGCGCCGTGCTCGACACCGAGGCCGCCGCCCTCGTCCGCCTGACCGCGCGGCTGGATCAGGCCTTCGTGCGCGCCTGCGAGCTGATGCTCGCCTGCCAAGGTCGGGTGGTCGTCACCGGCATGGGCAAGTCGGGGCACATCGGCGGCAAGATCGCCGCCACCCTGGCCAGCACCGGCTCCCCCGCGTTCTTCGTCCACCCAGGCGAGGCCAGCCATGGCGATCTGGGCATGATCACCCGCCAGGACGTGGTGCTGGCCCTGTCCAACTCCGGCGAGACCCCGGAGATCCTCGCCATCCTGCCGATCATCAAGCGCCTGGGGGTGCCGCTGATCGCCCTGACCGGCCGCCCGCAGTCCACCCTGGCGCGCGAGGCCGAGGTGCACATCGATGTCGGAGTCGACAAGGAGGCCTGTCCGCTCGGCCTCGCCCCCACCGCCAGCACCACCGCCGCCCTCGCCATGGGCGATGCCCTGGCGGTGGCCCTGCTGGAGACGCGCGGCTTCACCGCGGAGGACTTCGCCCTCTCCCATCCGGGGGGCGCCCTGGGCCGCCGCCTGCTTTTGCACGTGCGCGACATCATGCACAGCGGCGAGCGTCTGCCCAAGGTCTCCCTGGGTGCCCCCTTGCGCGATGCGCTGGTCGAGATCACCCACAAGGGGCTCGGCATCACCGCCGTGGTGGGTGCGGATGGGCGGCTTGCCGGGGTGTTCACCGATGGCGACCTGCGCCGCGCCCTGGATCATGCCGACATCGACCTGCGCGGCGCACGCATCGATGAGCTCTACACCCCGGGCGGCAAGACCTGCCCGGCGGGGATATTGGCAGCCGAGGCCCTCGGCCTGATGGAGCGGCACAAGATCAACGCCCTGATCGTGGTCGACGAGGACCGCCGGCCGGTGGGTGCGCTCAACATGCACGACCTGTTGCGCGCCGGGGTGGCCTGATGCAGGACATCCTCGCCCGCGCCCGCAAGATTCGCCTGGCCCTGTTCGACGTGGACGGGGTGCTCACCGACGGTCGCCTGATCTTCAATGCCGACGGCGAGGAGATCAAGGCCTTCCACTCCCGCGACGGACACGGCCTCAAGCTGTTGATGGAGGCGGGGATCGAGGTCGGCGTCATCACCGCGCGAAGCTCGCCCGCGGTCGCGCACCGGATGCACAACCTTGGCATCCCGCACGTCTTCCAGGGCCAGCACGACAAACGCGCCACCTATCTTGCCCTGATCGAGCGCCTGGACCTTGCGCACGAACAGGTCGCCTACATGGGCGACGATGTGATCGACCTGCCGGTCTTAAGCCGGGTCGGCCTCGCCACCACCGTGCAGGACGCCCCCGGCATCGTGAAACGTCACTGCCACTGGATTGCCGAGCATGGCGGCGGCCAGGGCGCAGTACGTGACCTGTGCGATCTGATCCTCGAGGCCCAGGGCAGGCTGGATGCCCTGCTGGCGCGCTACCTGGCATGAGATTCCGGCAAGAGGCACTGTTCTGGAGCCTGCTTGGCGGGGCCGCCTTACTGGCCGTCCTGGCCAACGGCGCCCTGCAGCGCCCCTTGCCCACAGCCACACCGCGCCTGCATGGCGCTGACCACAGCTTCACCCAGCCACACGCCTGGCTGTTCGACCGTGAGGGGCGCATCGCCTACGAGGCCCTCGGCACCCACCTGGAACACCGGGCGGAGAGCGGTGCCTACCTGCTGAGCGAGGCCGAACTGCTCGTCCACCCCGGGGAGGGCGAGCAGGGGATGTGGCATCTCCGCGCCGAGCAGGCCCGCCTCGACGACGACCGCAGGCACGCGTGGCTCGAGGGAGCCGTGACCTTCGACCGCGAGCAGGTCCCACCCGCCGATGCCCTGCGGCTGCAAGCGCGCGACGTGGCCCTCGACCTCGTCGCGCGCACCGCCGCAAGTCAACAACCCATGACGGCGGAAGGTTTGCACTGGCAAAGCCAGGCAGCGGCCTTTTCCGCCGATTTCACTCAACAACTGCTCCTGCAGGAAGGCCGCGTGCATGATCGCCATGAACCGCCCCGTCGTTAAGATCCTCCTCGCCACCCTGCTCCTCGCCCCGCTGTGGCTCACGCCCCAGGCCCACGCGGCCTCCGCCGACCGCAAGCTGCCGCTTTCGATCGAGGCCGACCGCAAGCACACCGACTACAAGGGCGGCGAGGCCACCTACGAGGGGCGTGTCATCATCACCCAGGGCCAGCTCACGCTGACGGCTGACAAGGCCACCATCCACCTGCGCGACGGCCAGTTCGACCGCGCCATCCTCGAAGGGCGTCCCGTGATCTACCAGGACCGCGACGATGCGGGCCAGCCCATCCGCGGCGAAGCCCGGAGGATGGATTACCAGGCCCTCGACGAGATCATCACCCTGAGCGGCCAGGCGCGGATCGAGCGGGCCGGCGACACCCTCGCCAGCGAGCGCATCGTCTACCACCTCAAGAACGAAGTGGTGGACGCCGGTGCCGGCGGCAGCGACCGCGTGCGCATGACCCTGCAGCCGCGCAGTGCCGGCGAGGGCAAGAAACCGTGAGCACTCCCGGCCACACCCTCCGCGCCGAGGGGCTGAACAAGCGCTACGGCGCGCGCACCGTGGTGCACGCCATGACGCTCGAGGTACGCACCGGCGAGATCGTCGGCCTGCTGGGACCGAACGGCGCGGGCAAGACCACCAGCTTCTACATGATCACCGGCCTGGTGAAGCCGGATGGCGGGAAGATCCTGCTCGACGACCAGGATATTTCCTCCCTGCCAATGCACACCCGCGCCCGCCTCGGCGTCGGCTACCTGCCGCAAGAGCCCTCCGTCTTCCGCAAGCTCTCCGTGGAGGACAACCTCCTCGCCGTGCTCGAACTGCGAGCGGATCTACGCCGCGCCTCGGATCGGCAGACGATCTGCAACCAACTGCTCGAAGAGCTGCACATCAGCCACGTGCGCCACAGCCTCGGCCTGAGCCTGTCCGGCGGCGAACGGCGGCGGGTCGAGATCGCCCGTGCCCTGGCCGCCGAGCCGCGTTTCCTGCTGCTCGACGAGCCCTTCGCCGGGGTGGACCCGATCAGCGTGCTGGACATCCAGCGCCTGATCCGCCACCTCGCCGAACGCGGCATCGGCGTGCTGATCACCGATCACAACGTGCGCGAGACCCTGCGCATCTGCAGCCACGCCACCATCATGCATGCCGGGGGGGTGCTGGCCGAGGGCACGCCGGAGGCCATCCTCGCCGACCCGCGCGTGCGCGAGGTCTACCTTGGCGAACAGTTCAGCCTGTGAGCATGACGCTCAGACTGCATACCCCGCCAACGCTTCGCGCTAGAATGACGCCATGATGACCATCCCATTGATGCAGGCATGAAGGCCGGACTCGAGCTCAGACAGGGGCTATCGCTTGCGATGACCCCCCAGCTGCAGCAGTCCATCCGGCTACTCCAGCTCTCCAGCCTCGAACTGCAGACCGAGATCCAGCAGGCCATCGAGGCCAACCCCATGCTGGAGATCGAAGACGAGAGCGGCGAGGAGACCGAGCCGGCTGCCATCGAAGCCCATGAGGCCCTGCCCACCACCCGCCTGGACGAGGCAGACACCACCCTCGACCTCGAGGCCCCGCGCCAGGAAATGCCCGAGGAGCTGCCCCTCGACAGCCGCTGGGATGACATCTTCGAAGCCGACGGCAGCACCAGCTACAGCAAGGGCAGCGCGGAGGACGAGGAGCGCGACTTCCTCAGCTACACCAGCAGCGGGCAGGAAAGCCTGCACGACCACCTGCTCTCGCAGATGCTGCTCACCCCCCTCTCACCGCGCGACCAACAGATTGCCACCGCCATCATCGAATCCGTGGACGAGGACGGCTTCCTCGAGCAGCCCCTGGAGAGCATCGTCGAGGGCCTGCGTCGGGACCTGCCGGATGTCGAGCTGGACGAGGCGCAGGCCATGCTCCACCTCGTCCAGCAGTTCGACCCGCCCGGCGTCGCGGCGCGCGACCTCGGCGAATGCCTCGCGATCCAGCTGCGACAGGTCGAGGCCCCCACCCCGGCCCACAGCGATGCCGCGCGCCTGCTCGAACACCTCGACCTTTTGGCTAGCCGCGACTACGTCCGCCTGCAGCGCCTGCTGAAGATCGACGCCGAGGCCCTCAAGGCGGCCCTGCAGGTCTTGCAGGGACTCAACCCACGCCCCGGCGCCGAACTGCGCAGTCAGGACGTCGAATACGTGATCCCGGACGTGATCGTGCGCCGCATCCAAGGGCAGTGGCGGGTCGAACTCAACCCCGAGGTCACCCCCAAACTTCGCATCAACAACCTGTACGCCGGCCTCATCCAGCGCGGCCGCCGCGGTGAGGACATGAACTACATGCGCAACGCCCTGCAGGAGGCGCGCTGGTTCATCAAGAGCGTGCAGAGCCGCAATGAAACGCTGCTCGCGGTGGCCGAGGCCATCGTGCGCCGCCAGCAGGATTTCTTCGAGCACGGCGAGGCCGCCATGCGCCCCCTGGTGCTGCGCGAGATCGCCGAGGAGTTGGGACTGCACGAGTCGACCATCTCCCGCGTCACCACCAACAAGTACATGCACACCCCGCGCGGCGTGGTGGAGTTCAAGCACTTCTTCTCCAGCCACGTGGGCACCGCGGATGGCGGAGAGGCCTCCTCCACCGCCATCCGCGCCCGGATCAAGCAGCTGGTGGCGGAGGAACCGGCCAACAAGCCGCTGAGCGACAGTCGTCTCACCCAGCTGCTGGAGGCCGAAGGCATCAACGTCGCCCGTCGGACCGTCGCCAAATACCGCGAGTCCCTCGGCATCCCCCCCTCCAACGAGCGCAAGCGTCTCTGCTGATGAAGACCCTGACCATTGCCGACATCCTCACCCCCGAGCGGGTCAAGCTCGACCAGGAATGCTCGAGCAAGAAGCGCGCGCTTGAGCTCGTCAGCCAGATCGTCGCCGGCGCCCAGGAAGGGCTCGAAGCGTGGGCCATCTTCGATACCCTGCTGGCCCGCGAACGGCTCGGCAGCACCGGCGTCGGCCGCGGCATCGCCATCCCGCACGGCAAACTGCCCGCCCTCAAGGCCCCGGTGGGCGCCTTCATGCGCCTTGAGAACGGGATCGACTTCGATAGCCCGGATGGCGTCCCGGTGAGCCTGATCTTCGCCATCCTCGTCCCCGAAGGCGGGGAAGAGGCCCACCTGGCCATCCTCGGCCAGCTCGCCCGCCGCTTCAGTGACCCCGAATTCTGCACCGCCATCCGCCAGGCGCAGAACAGCGAGATTGCCTTCAGCCTGCTGACCCGCAAAGTAGCCAGCGTGGAGGACGCTTCCGGCAGTGGCACGCAGCAAGAACATGAGCACGGACCCCCCTGACCCTGCCCCGGAGTCGGCCTCAGCCGCAGGCATCCTCAGCCTGCATGGCGTCTTTCTCGCCCTGCGGGTGCCGCCCCCTGGGGACACGCCCCGATGCGTTGGGCCTTCCTCGTTGTTTCCCCCGGCATCCATGCCGGAAGCCCTTTCGGGGTATGGCCATCGAGAACCCGACGCATCAGGGGCATCCGCCACCTCCCTCGGCGTGCTGATCTTAGGCTCAGCGGGCATCGGCAAGAGCGAACTCGCCCTCGACCTGATCAGCCGCGGCCACGCCCTGGTCGCGGATGACGCCCCCATCTTCCTCCCCGCAGCCGATGGCCGCTGGCTGGGCCGCTGCCCCTTTCCCCTGCAGGACTTCCTCGAGGTGCGCGGGCTCGGCATCCTCAACGTCCGGCGCCTGTTTGGCGAACAGGCCGTCTGCGCTGAGCATCCGCTCGACCTCATCATCCGGCTGGAGGACGCGCCATCCCGCCCTGAAGATCGCCTCGCAGGGGCCTGGCGCGACTACCGCCTGGGCGATGCCACCCTCCCCGAGCTTCCTCTGACGGTACGCGGTGGTCGCAACCTCGCCCTGCTGGTGGAGACGGCGGCCCGTCTACAGGCATGCGGCACCGGGGACGGCATCGGCTATAATGCCGCGCACGAACTCTCCCGCCGCCTCGGAAAACACCTCGGCAAGGAACCTTTGTGAAGCTGGTCATCGTCAGCGGCCTCTCCGGCTCGGGCAAGACCATCGCCCTGCACACCCTCGAGGATGCCGGCTACTACTGTGTCGACAACCTCCCCCTCGCCCTGCTGCCGGCCTTCGTCGACACTGCCCTGCTGCAACCCCTCAGTCTGGATCCGGAGCAGGCGATGGCCCCCCAGGAGCGCGCCGCCATCGGCATCGACGTCCGCGGCGGGGTCAGCGAACTGCGCCACCTGCACCAGCAGTTGGCGCGGCTGCGCGAAGGGCACCCGGAACTGAAGATCCAACTGCTGTTCCTGCACGCCGAGCACAAGGTGTTGCTGCGCCGCTTCAGCGAAACCCGGCGCCTGCACCCGCTGGGGCGCGAAGGCCTGCCGCTGGACGAAGCCTTACTGGCGGAAGCGGAACTGCTCGCCCCGCTGCGCGAGGCGGCCGACCTGATCATCGACACCTCACGCAGCAACATCCACCAGTTGCGCGCCCTGCTGCGCGCCCGCCTGCTGGAGCAGGAGCAGCGCGGGCTTTCACTCCTGCTGCAATCCTTCGGCTTCAAGCACGGCGCCCCCACCGATAGCGACTTCATCTTCGACATGCGCTGCCTGCCCAACCCCCACTGGGACCCTCGCCTGCGCCCATTGACCGGGCGCGATGCCGAGGTGGCCGCCTTCCTCGGTGATCTGCCCGAAGTCCATGCCATGCTCGATCAGCTCGAGCAGACCCTGCTGGCCTGGCTGCCCATGTTCGAGCGCGAGCAGCGGCAGTTCCTGTGCGTCTCGCTCGGCTGCACCGGCGGCCAGCACCGTTCGGTGTTCATGGTGGAACGTCTGGCCGAACGCCTGCGCAAACACTATCCTTCCCTCGCCATCCGGCACCGCGAATTGAGTTGACCCATGAGCCAAAGGCCGACCCCGAACGGGCTTCCGACAGGGACATCGGAAGGGACCGAGCAAAGAAAACGCGCTGGCGTGCTGATCATCGCCCACAACCATCTCGGCCAGCAGCTGCTCGAGACCGCCACCGACATGCTGAACCGACGCCCGCCGCAGGTGCGCAGCCTGGATGTCCTGCAAGACGATGACCCCGTCGACCTGCTGGCGCGAGCCCGGCGCCTGCTGGCGGAAATCGACCAGGGCGCCGGTGCGCTGGTGCTGACGGACATGTATGGCTCGACCCCGAGCAACATCGCCCACCGCTTGGGCGACAACGAGCATGCGGTGCGGGTGATCTCCGGCATCAACCTGCCGATGCTGATCCGCGCACTGAACTACGCCGATCTGCCGCTCGAAGAGCTGGTGCAGAAGGCCCTGAGCGGCGGGCGCGAGGGGATCTTCGACGCGCGTGGCATGGCCTGATGGTCAGAAACTGCACCGTCGGGATCGTCAACAAGCGCGGGATGCATGCCCGCGCTGCCGCCCGCTTCGCCAGCCTGGCTGCGACCTTCACCAGCCACATCAGCGTGCGGCGCGGCGAGCTCACGGCCAATGGCAAGAGCATCATGGGCCTGATGATGCTGGCCGCCCCACAGGGCACCGAAATCGTCATCCAGGCCGAAGGCCCGGACGCCGAGCAGGCCCTCGAAGCCCTTGGCGCACTGGTCAGCGGACGCTTCGGCGAAGCCGAATAGTCCATCTTCCCTGCCCTTCGGGCGGGTTTTGTCATACCATTCACATTTTTATGCACGCACCCCTGCGAGAGGGACATGAAGAAATCCTCCTACTCCTACGATGAGCTGATCCAGTGCGGCCGCGGTGAGATGTTCGGCCCCGGCAACGCTCAACTCCCCCTGCCGCCAATGCTGATGTTCGACCGCATCATGCAGATCAACGAAGACGGCGGAGCCTTCGGCAAGGGTGAGCTCATCGCCGAGCTGGACGTCAAGCCGGACCTCTGGTTCTTCCAGTGCCATTTCGATGGGGATCCCGTGATGCCCGGCTGCCTGGGGCTCGATGCCATGTGGCAGCTGGTCGGTTTCTACCTCGGCTGGATCGGCGGCAAGGGTCATGGCCGCGCCCTCGGCGTGGGCGAGGTGAAGTTCACCGGCCAGGTCCTGCCGGAGGCCAAGCTGATCACCTATAAGGTGAACATGAAGCGCACCATCAACCGCAAGCTGGTGATGGGCATCGCCGATGCCGTCATGCTGGTCGATGGGCGCGAGATCTACCACGCCACCGACCTGCGTGTCGGGCTGTTTACCTCCACTAGCGGATTCTGAGGGTTAGACTTATGCGCCGCGTCGTCGTCACCGGAATGGGCATCGTTTCCAGCCTGGGCAACAACAAGCAAGAAGTCCTCCAGAGCCTGCGCGAAGGCCGCTCGGGCATCGAGTTCATGCAGGAGTACGCTGACCTCGGCTTCCGCTCGCAGGTTGCCGGCACGCTCAAGCTGAACCCCGAGGAGCTGATCGACCGCAAGCTCTTCCGCTTCATGGGCCAGGCTGCGGCCTACAGCTACCTCGCCATGGCCGAGGCCGCCGCGGATTCGGGCCTGAGCGATGACCAGATCTCCAATGTCCGCACCGGCCTGATCGTCGGCTCCGGCGGTTCCTCCACCGCCAACATCGTCGAGACCGCCGAGATCGCCAGGAGCCGCGGCATCAAGCGCGTGGGCCCGTACATGGTCACCCGCACCATGAGCTCGACCACCTCCGCCTGCCTTGCCACCCCGTTCGGCATCAAGGGCGTGAACTACACCATCAGCTCGGCCTGTGCCACCTCGGCACACTGCATCGGCAACGCCATGGAGCTGATCCAGCTCGGCAAGCAGGACGTGGTGTTCGCCGGCGGTGGCGAGGAGCTGCACTGGGTGCAGTCGGCCATGTTCGACGCCATGGGCGCGACCTCCTCCAAGTACAACGACACCCCGCACACCGCCTCCCGTCCGTATGACGAGTTCCGCGACGGCTTCGTCATCTCTGGCGGCGGCGGCATGGTGGTGCTGGAAGAGCTGGAGCACGCCCTGGCCCGCGGCGCGAAGATCTACGGCGAGCTGGTCGGCTACGGCGCCACCTCGGATGGCTACGACATGGTGCAGCCCTCCGGCGAGGGCGCCATCCGCTGCATGCAGCAGGCCCTCGCCACCGTCGACACGCCGATCGACTACATCAACACCCACGGCACCAGCACCCCGGTCGGCGACATCCGCGAGCTGGAGGCCATGAAGGCGGTGTTCACCGACTACATGCCGGTGGTCACCTCCACCAAGTCCCTCTCGGGTCATGCCCTGGGTGCCGCCGGCGTGCACGAGGCCATCTACTCGCTCTTGATGATGGAGCATGGCTTCATCGCCGCCTCGGCTAACATCGAGACCCTTGATCCGGGAGCGCACGGTGTAAACATCGCTCAGGAGCGCATCGACAACGCCAAGCTGGATACCATTCTCTCCAACAGCTTCGGCTTCGGCGGCACCAACGCCAGCCTCGTCTTCCGCCGCTTCCAGGCCTGACCCGCTCCTACCATGCGGCCCCGCCGGGGCCGCACACCGCCCTTTCAAGCGTCACTTGAATTGTCCTTCCATTCGTCCTACTTTTGCAGGGTAATCTGAAAACCCAGCAAAGGAAGGAAGGATGAGCCAGCGCCTGACCGTCGACCAGTTCGTCTCCATGGTGCGCAGCATGCCGGTGGACAAGGTGGCAAGCCTGCCGCTCGAGACCCTTCCCGAAACCATCCCCGCCGAACTGATCCGCAACTCCCCCCAGCCCCTGCGCGGAGTGCTGGAAAAGCTCGCCTTCGATCTGAACGTGCACGAACTGCGCGAGCAGCAGGCGCTGGAACAGCAGTTCGGCAACCAGGCCGCCCAGGCGCTGGACAAGGCGCGCGGCTACGAGGCGGACATCGCCATTGCCCGCCTGCGGCAGAAGATCGCCGACACCACCCCTGCCTTGGAGAAGTGGCGCGCCGGCAAGATGACCAACTACGCCATGTCGCAGACCATGCATGGCCTGCGGGAGATCGTCACCGATGTCCATGCCGAGCGCGCGCGCATGGCCAAGGCCGAGCTCGTGATCAGCGAATGCCTGGCCAACAACCCGGGCCGTTTCGAAGCCCGGCTGCGTGAGGCCCTCGAGCGCCTCAAGCACTTCTCCGGCAAGATCGACGCCACCCTCGGCGAGTATCACGCCCTCCAGCTCGAGGTGGCGGCCGCTGACATGAACGACAAGCGCCGCCAGATCAACGACTCCGACCTCAAGAAAAAGGATCTGCTGGAAGAGCTGAACGCGCTGGAGGAACAGCTCAAGCGTCCCACCTCCCTCTTCTCCCGCCTGCTGCCCTGGGGTGCGAAGAAGCATGAGGAGAACCTCAAGCACCGCATCAGCGACCTGCACCAGCGCATCATGAGCGAGGAATGGGTCATGGCCGAGAGCCAGCTGACCCGCTGGCTGGATGCCATGGTCGACGCCAGCCTGTATGTGAACTCCGCCGCCACCCAGCAGAACCTGCGCCAATCCCGCCTCAACCTGTTCTTCCTGCTCAATGCCTTCTGTGAACAGCAGGAGGCCGCCGCCAAGCAGGTCGCTCGCAACCCCTTCATCCAGGTCGATCCGAAGAAGGCCATCGAGTACATGCTGATGTCCGAGCGCTTCATCCTCGACTACTTCGCCAAGAAGCGGGCCGAGATCATCCAGTGGCTTGGCAATGCCGCGGACAGCCGCCTGCGTGCCCTTGAGCACCTCGAGATCGACCTGATCAGCGAGATGAAGCGCAATATGCGCTGAACAGAAAACGCGCTCCCAAACGCTTGAGGCCCGCAGATGCGGGCCTCAAGCGTTCAGGCTCTGCTCAGGGGCATCCCTGCCCCTTTTTCGTCAACGCATGTTGTCAAGGATCGCGCGCTTGACCTGGTCCAGGGTCGCGTCGATGGTCAGCAGCGTGGCCTTGCCCTGGCACTGGGCAATCGCCGTGTCCGGATCCTTCAGGCCGTTGCCGGTCAGGGTCAGCACGAGGCTTGAGCCCTCCGGGATCTTGCCGCTCTGGATGTCCTTGATGGCGCCCGCCAGCGAGGCGGCCGAGGCGGGCTCACAGAACACACCCTCGTACTGGGTCAGCATCTTCTGCGCGGCGAGGATCTCCGCGTCGGTGACCTCCGCGAACCAGCCGCCAGACTCCTCCATCACGTTCCAGGCGCGGTCCCAGGACTGCGGATGGCCGATGCGGATGGCAGTGGCGATGGTCTCCGGATGATCGACCATGTGGCCGCGCAGGAAGGGCGCGGAGCCGGCGGCCTGGTAGCCGACCATCTTCGGCCGGTTGCCGACGATGGCGCCACCCGCGTAGGCGCACTTGCCGTTGCAGTAGGCACAGGCCTCGGTGACGTGCTCACCGGAGGCGGAGGAGTACTCGCAATAGCCGATCCAATGCGCGGTGATGTTGCCCGCATTGCCCACCGGCAGGCAGTGGTAGTCCGGGGCGCGCCCCAGCTCCTCGATGATCTCGAAGGCCGCCGTTTTCTGGCCCTGCAGGCGGTAGGGGTTGACCGAGTTGACGATGGTCACCGGGGCCTCACCCGCCACTTCCTTGACCAGGCGCATGCCGTCATCGAAGTTGCCCTTGATCTGCAGGGTGATGGCACCGTACATCATCGCCTGAGCGAGCTTGCCCATGGCGATCTTGCCGTCCGGGATCAGCACGAAGGCGGTGATGCCCGCACGCGCAGCATAGGCCGCGGCCGCCGCGGAGGTGTTGCCGGTGGAGGCGCAGATGATGGCCTTGGAGCCCTCCTCCACCGCCTTGGTGACCGCCATGGTCATGCCGCGGTCCTTGAACGAACCGGTGGGGTTCAGACCCTCGTACTTGACGTAGATGTCCACCTGCTTGCCCAACAGCTTGGGGATGTTGTGCAGGCGGATGAGGGGGGTGTTGCCCTCGCCGAGGGAGATGATGCGGGTGTCATCGGACACCGGCAGGCGGTCACGGTAGCGGTCGATCAGGCCGGTGTAGCGGTTGCGGAATGGCATGGTGGTGACTCAAAGGGGGACGGATAGGATGTGGTATCCCCTCCCCCCCTGGGGGGAGGGTCAGGGAGAGGGGGATGGATTTTCAACGAAGCATCACCCTCTCCTCTACCCCTCTCCCCTCAAGGGAGAGGGGAAAAATGCGCGACCTCAACCGAGGCTCTCGACCCGGATCCGCGCCACCGGCCGCTTGATGGCGGGCAACGCCTCGATGCGGGCAATAGCCTCGTTCATGCGGCCTTCCTTCACCCGGTGGGTGAGGATGATGACCGGGATGTCCGTTTCGTCCTCCGGGGCCTCTTTCTGCAGGATGGCCTCGATGCTGATGTCCTGGTCGGCGAGGATGCGGGTCACATCCGCCAGCACGCCGGGTTTGTCCTCCGCAGTCAGGCGCAGGTAGTAGGCGGTTTCGACCTCGCTCATCGGCAGGATCGGCAGATCACGCAGGGCGTCGGGCTGGAAGGCCAGGTGCGGCACGCGGTTCTCGGGGTCGGCGGTCATGGTGCGCACCACGTCCACGAGGTCCGCTACCACCGCCGAGGCGGTGGGGTCGGCGCCCGCGCCCGCGCCGTAGTACAGCGTCGGGCCCACCGCGTCGCTCATCACCAGCACAGCGTTCTTCACCCCATCGACGTTGGCGATCAGGCGGCGCTCAGGGATGAGGGTCGGGTGCACGCGCAGCTCGACCCCCTGCGCGGTGCGGCGGGCAATGCCAAGGTGCTTGATGCGGTAGCCAAGTGCCTCGGCGTAGCTGACATCCTCACGGGTGATGCGGGTGATGCCCTCGGTCACCGCCTTGTCGAACTGGAGCGGGATGCCAAAGGCGATGGAGGCAAGGATGGTCAGCTTGTGCGCGGCGTCGATGCCTTCCACATCGAAGGTCGGATCGGCCTCGGCATAGCCCAGGCGCTGGGCCTCGGCGAGCACGTCGTCGAACTCGCGGCCCTTGTCGCGCATCTCGGTGAGGATGAAGTTGCCGGTGCCGTTGATGATGCCGGCGAGCCATTCGATGCGGTTGCCCGCCAGACCTTCGCGGATGGCCTTGATGACCGGGATGCCGCCGGCGACCGCGGCCTCGAACGCCACCATCACCCCCCGATCCTGGGCGGCACGGAAGATCTCATTGCCATGCAGGGCGATCAGCATCTTGTTGGCGGTGACCACGTGCTTGCCAAGCTCAATGGCACGCAGCACCAGCTCGCGGGCAGGCTCTACACCCCCCATCAGCTCGCAGACGACCTCCACCTCCGGGTCATTGACCACGGCGAAGGGATCGGTGGTCAGGCGGATGCCGGTGGTGTCGCAGATGCGCGGCGCGTCGATCCGGCGGGCCGAGGCGGCGACCACCTCGATGCCCCGCCCGGCGCGGCGCGAGATCTCATCCTGGTTGCGGCGCAGCACATTGACCGTGCCGCCTCCCACCGTGCCCAGCCCAAGCAGGCCGACCTTCACTGGCTTCATGGTTGTTCTCTGTGAAAAGCGATGCGCAGGATTTTAACCCAGATTGCCCCAAGAACCCGGCCTCAGCCCAGCACGTGGGTGTAACGCCGGCGATACTGGTCGAGGAAGCGGGTGATGCGACCCAGCGCCTCGCCCAGGTCATCCATGTTCGGCAGGAAGACGACGCGGAAGTGGTCGGTATCGGCCCAGTTGAAACCGCTCCCCTGCACCACCAGCACCCGCTCCTGCTCCAGCAGCTCGAGGATGAACTGGCGGTCGTCCTGGATCGGGTACATCTTGGGGTCGAGGCGCGGGAACAGGTACATCGCCCCCTGCGGCTTGACGCAGCTCACCCCAGGGATCGCCTCCAGCATCTCGTGCGCAAGGTCACGCTGACGCCGCAGGCGGCCACCGGGCGCGACCAGGTCGTTGATGCTCTGGTAGCCCCCCAGCGCGGTCTGGATGGCAAACTGCGCCGGGACGTTGGAGCACAGGCGCATCGAGGCGAGCATGGTCAGACCCTCGATGTAGTCCCGCGCGTGGCGCTTGTCGCCCGAGACCACCAGCCAGCCCGCCCGGTAGCCCGCGGCGCGGTAGTTCTTCGACAGGCCGTTGAAGGTGATGAACAGCACATCATCGGCCAGCGAGGCGATGGAGGTGTGCTCCACCTCGTCGTAGAGCACCTTGTCGTAGATCTCATCGGCATAGACGATCAGCTGATGCTGGCGGGCAATCTCCACGATCCCCTGCAACAGCTCGACCGGGTAGACCGCGCCGGTGGGGTTGTTCGGGTTGATGAGCACGATGGCGCGGGTGCGCGGGGTGATCTTGGCGCGGATGTCATCAAGGTCCGGCAGCCAGCCCGCCTGCTCGTCGCACACATAATGGCGCGGCGCGCCCCCGGCCAGTGCCACCGCTGCCGTCCACAGCGGATAGTCCGGCGAAGGCACCAGCACCTCGTCGCCATCGTCCAGCAAGGCCTGCATGGCCATCACGATCAGCTCGGACACCCCGTTACCGATGTAGATGTCATCGATCTGCACCCCGCGGATGCCCTTGGTCTGGGTGTAGTGCATCACCGCCTTGCGCGCAGCGAACAGCCCGCGCGAGTCGGAATAGCCCGAGGCCCCGCCAAGGTTGAGGATCACGTCCTGCATGATCTCCTCGGGCACCTCGAAGCCGAACGTGGCCGGATTGCCGATGTTCAGCTTGATGATCCGGTGCCCCTCCTCCTCCATCTGCTTGGCGCGCTCCATGACCGGGCCGCGAATGTCGTAGCAGACATTCGCGAGCTTGGAGGACTTGCGGATCGGATTGAGCAGTGGGGTGGTCATGGCGCGCTCGAGATGTTGGTGCAGGGCAGGAAAACAGGCAACATTAGGTTTACCCTCAAGGGCTGTCAATGCGGCCTGCCCGGGCCATCCTTGGAGAGATCAGCGTGAAACTGCACCTCAACTTCACCGACCAGCGCTTCATCATCCAGAACTACGGGGAGGCCCACGTCACCATCAACGGCGAGCGCATCGAACGCAGCCTGATCCTCACCCCGGAGAAACGGCTCGACTGGACCGCGCTGGCGGCCGCAAACCTGGACGAGGCCCTGCTCGCCCCGCTGCTGGAAGACGAACCCGAGCTGATCATCATTGGCACCGGCCCACGCCAGCAGGTACCGAGCCCCGCCGTCATGCGCTTCTTCGCCCGCCATGGCATCGGCCTCGAATACGTCAGCACCCCGGCCGCCTGCCGGATCTACAATATCCTCGCCGGTGAAGGCCGTCGGGTGGGATGCGGGCTGATGGTGGGTGGCTAATGCCCCCTCCCCCCTCAGGGGGGGGAGGGTTGGGGAGAGGGGGATTGAGGGCAGGACCATCGTCTCCACCCTCTCCCCCGCCCCTCTCCCCTCAAGGGAGAGGGGAGATTACCGCCTCGATGATCCCTCACTGTGAGGATTCGATGGCCCCCGCCCCGCCTCTCACCCTCCCAAGAAGGCCCGATGCACATCCCCACCATAGCGGTGGATGATCTCCCGCTTGGCAGCCTGGTGCGCCGCCTCACTCCACGGCTGGCCGCCTCGCGCCACCACACGCCGCGCCAATTCATCGGCGATCACATCCAGAAACAGCTCCGCCAACAGCAGCCGCGCGGCATCG
The DNA here is from genome assembly GCF_039822285.1 of Thiofaba sp. EF100. Classification (NCBI taxonomy): domain Bacteria; kingdom Pseudomonadati; phylum Pseudomonadota; class Gammaproteobacteria; order Chromatiales; family Halothiobacillaceae; genus Thiofaba; species Thiofaba sp. EF100. The sequence goes on from NZ_JBAJEY010000001.1 coordinate 601,013, forward strand.
CGGAAGCGCCCGCGCCCGTCGAGGTACAACTGCACCGTGGGCGCGCGCGTGTTGATGATGACCTTGCGTTCCACCGAACTGTAGATCGCCCGGTCCACCTCGTTGTCCAGCGCCCGCAACTCATAGCCTGCAAACAGGATAACCCCATGATCGTGTTGTGGCCGCCTGTGGGCCCCATGCACTGCCCTGCCCCGCGGGTGATGCTGCCTTGGGGCCTGCTCAGCCAGCACGATCTCGCACAGGGCAAGATACGGCCCGGCGGTAACCGTGATCGTCCCCCGCGCCCCGGCCTGCGCCCCCTCCACCGTCCAGGTCAGGGTGTGCGCCCCCGCAAGCTCGCTTACCGGCCGCTCCGTCACGGCCGGTTCGATGCGCACTGAGTCGGGCAGGGCATAGCTGATGTTCAGCACGGCATCCGGCCCAAGCCTTGCCGGATCAACGATCAGCGTCACATGGAAGGGATGCCCGGGTGGGCGGTAATAGAACGGCGTAGAAAAGCGCAGGGCCTCCACGGCCTCGGCCGCCCCCGCGGCCTGCCCAGGCCCTTCGTCCGGGCCCAGGGTGATACCCAGGTCGTGAATGGCCACCTCACTCATGTGCAGCAGCAGATGCTCGATCATCTGGCTGGTACGGCCGGAGGTAGTGGCGTGATCCAGGTGCCGCAGCCGGTCCAGCTCGGCCTGCACCGCGGGGGCGATCAGGGCACTCACTGCCTGGGCAAACGCCGCCACGAAGGGATTGCGCAGGTTCAGCCCTTCCCGCTCGTCACTGATGATGGCCTCGCCCTGGGCGAGCCTTTCCAGCAGCGCCGGGCAGCGCACCGTACCGAACAGGTACTCCGTGCCCACCTTGTTCTCGAACTCGAACAACTGGCAGTCCAGCACCGCCTCGCCCGAGACCACCAAAAGACCGTTGGTCCGCTCATCCCCGCGCAACGTCAGCTCAGCCCCCAGGGCGCGCTTGAGGGTCAGGGTGAAGGGGTAACGTTGCCCCTCAACATCGAAATGCGCGGGAAGCTCCGGCCCCAGCAGCACCGTGGCCGGCGGTTCCTCGTAGCGTACCGGGAGTGGCGGGCCGTCCGCCCGGCCGTCATGCATCTCCTGCAACATCACCTCCCGGCGGGCGAGCACCTCGCGCAGGTAGATGTTGTCGGCCAGCGCATGCCGCAGGGACTGGAACTGGGCAATGCTCACCTGCGGGTTGTCGACCACGATGGTCACCCGCGTACCGTTGGCGGGAATGCCGAGGCGCTCCCGGTCGGCCGCCTCCACCGCCCGATCCCCCGCACCGTCATCGAACAGATAACCACCGTTCTCACCACGAAACAGCTCGATGCGGGCATACCGCCCGTCACGGATGGTCTCGATCCAGCCGTAACCCAGCCCGAACACGGCCTGCTTCAAGCCCCGGCCAAAATAGCCCCGCCCACTGCCACCGCCGTTGGCCAACACACTGTGCGCCCCGCCGTAGCTGAGGATGCGCCGCGCCTGGGCATGGCTCATCCCCTCCGCCTGATCGGTCACCTTCAACACCGCACCGGCCAGGTGGCGCTCGTACTGCACCAGAATCACCCCGCCCGCTTGCCCCAGGCGGAGGTAACTGTCATCGCTATTGGTGATCAGCTCGACCAGCGCCTTTTCCAGCGAGGCGAAGCGGCGGGAGTCGATATCGATGACGCGCTGGTCAACGGGGATTTCGGCAATGGGCATTGCAGCTCCTTAGCCCGAGCAAAAAGTCAAACGTCTACCCCCCTGATTCCGAGGGTACAAGAAAACCATGGGACAAGCCACCTCAGAAAAAAAAACACTGCTCGCAAGATCGTACTTGGCTTAGCTTGTAAAGTGGTTGATAGCATAGCTTAATATAGCACCCACAACATCAACACCACCCTCATTATCAAACTTCACAACACGAGGCTTTCCTTTGTCATCGGTCAGGCGAATGCCATCACTGTAAAAATCAACTTCAAGCATTTTATCCAGGCGAATCATGAAGGACTTGACATCTCCACGAAATAAAACCCGCTTATTCGTAATAATTAGGTCACCAACACTCACAGGAAGGACCGCCTTGTCAGTAACGATACGCCCGCGGTGACTACCCACTCGATAGGAGACGCCCTTCGCAATACGGAAACTGAAACCTTGGGAGCCACCCTCATAATGGCGACTCACGACACGCTCCTCAAGAATACTGGCTGGCTCCATCCAGTACGCAAGCTCTTCTTTTTGAAGAACTACGTTGGGTACACTAAAAATAGGGGGATTTCCATTTTTAATTTCTGTGATGAGACGAAGACGAATTAACTCCTTTTTCGACTTTGCAATCTCAGACTCCGGTATCATTAAAAACTTCTGTAGCTTGGCAAGCTCAGCTTCCTCTTCCGCGGTGACGACACCATCTGCTTTCGCTGCTCTAAGTGCGGCGTTATATGCCTGAACACGAACGCTCTTCAAGTCGTCTTGCGTAAGTCCAAGCTCTTTATACCATGCCTGCATATCATACATTTCATCGTCGCTTAGCCTTCCATCCTCCGCCGCCTTGATAATGCAAGACAGAAAATCTTTCTTATCCCTGTAGCGCTGCCTGATAACGGCAATCTTTTCGGATAGGCCACGAAAAAACCCCATATTTACTACCCCCTTGTTTGCCACATCCCGGATGACCTCAAGATAATAACCCCCCCTCCTGGCTTTGGGGCGTTGAAGCTGCTCGTTGATAACCTGGATAAAAATAGCCATGAACATCCACTTTTACAAGCATGCCAAAATTATGCCGAAAGCACCAACCAAACTGCTTCGGCGCAACGAACCCACATCCTTCCTGACCAGACGATCTATGACATCATCGACGGCATGACGAGCATACTAGACCATAAACACCGCAGCCGCTCCGTTAGAGTCATTCATTTGCATCGCACCGACACAGACTTGGACGCAAAAAACTCTGCTCCCTATCCATGTAGCATTTCCACAAATATTCGGTTTCAATCACACGATCTCATCAGAAGGCCCTACACCATGACCGAACAAACCTTCATCACCGGCAAGGACGCGGCCCTTGAGGTGTCCATTGAGCGCATGCTCACGCGCCTCGCCGAGCTTGGCTTTGCGATCGAGGAGGCGCGCTGGCTCAATCCTGTGCCGCATGTCTGGTCGGTGCACATCCGCGACCGCAACGCACCCTTCCTGTTCACCAATGGCAAGGGGGCGAGCCGGAAGGCGGCGTTGGCCTCGGCCCTGGGGGAGTACTTCGAGCGGCTGGCGACGCAGTATTTCTTCTCCGACTACGACCTGGGCGATGCGCTGGCCCAAGCGGACTGGGTGCATCACCCCAGGGAGCGGTGGTTCCCGGTCAAAGGCAAGGCCATCCCGAAGGGGCTGATGGATGAGGCGATGCTCACGGCCTGGAACCCCGATGGGGAGCTTGCGGCCCAGCATCTGCTCGACTGCAATGCGGGCTTTGCCGGGCGGGGGATCTGCGCCCTGCCCTTTGTGCGCCAGCGGGATGGCAAGACGGTGTTTGTGCCGGTGAATGTGCTCGCCAATCTGTTTGCCAGCAATGGCATGGCGGCGGGGAATACGGTGTTTGAGGCGCGCACCCAGTGCCTGGCCGAGATCTTCGAGCGCCACGTGCGCCACCGGGTGATCACGGATGGGCTGTGCCTGCCGGACGTGCCGCCGGAGGTGTTGGCCCGTTACCCGCAGGTGCTGCGCGCAATCGAGGCGCTGGAGCAGAGCGGTTTCCCCATCCTGGTCAAGGACGCCTCGCTCGGCGGCCGCTACCCGGTGCTCAATGTCACCCTGCTCAACCCCAGAAACGGCGGGGTGTATGCCTCCTGGGGCGCGCATCCGCGTTTTGAGGTGGCGCTGGAGCGCACCCTGACCGAGCTGTTGCAGGGGCGTGACCTGGATCAGCTGGCCGATTTTCACCCACCCTCTTTCGATCTGGACGAGGTGGCCGACCCGGCCAATATGGAGACCCATTTCATCGACCACAGCGGCCTGATCGCCTGGGACTTCTTCCACCGCACGCCGGACGTGGAGTTCTGCGCCTGGGACTATGGCGGTTCGACCGAGGAGGAGTTCCACCACCTGCTGGGCCTGTTGCACGAGGAGGGGCGCGATGCCTACATCCTCGACCTGCCCCACCTTGGGGTGTACGCCTGCCGCATTGTCGTGCCGGGTTTCTCCGAGGTCTATCCGGCCGCGGATCTGTGGGAGAACAACAGCAACGCCGCCCTGCCCCTGCGCGATGCCCTGCGTTGTCTGCCCATGCTGGATGAGGCCGGGCTGCGCGGGCTGTTGCGCAAGCTGGAGCAGCTGGGTTTCGCCGACGAACAGCCGCTGACCGAGCTGCTGGGGCTTCTGGCTGACCGGGAGAGTGCCTGGGCCAGCCTGCGGGTGGGGGAGCTGAAGGGTTGGCTGCGGCTGGCCTTGGGCAAAGCCCGGGATGCGGCGGACAACCTCGCCTGGGCGCTGGACTTCGGCCACCTGCCGGAGGGGCGGGCCCGGCTTGTGCGCGCGGTCACCGATCTTTTGCGCTTCAAGGCCCAGAAGGGGTTGGATGTGGCCGACTTCCGCCCGGTGCTGCTGCGCCTGCATGGAGATGAGGTGTTCACGCGGGCCGAGCAGCTGGTGGCAGGCCAGGAGCGCCTGCCGGATCTGCCCGCCCTCACCGGCGAGGGTGGCGGGATGCAGCGCCATGCGCGCTTGCTTGAGGCCTATCACCGGCTGCGGCAGGCGCATGAGGCATGGACAAGGCGCTCCCCCATCCCTTCAGAATAATCGCAAGAAGATCTGGAACGTTCGCATAAAGCGAAAATCCAGCATGCAAAGGGGCATCTTCGCTCTGTCGGGGTGTAGGAGGCCCGCCCTCGGGCCGACGCTTGCGCACGATACGCCTGTCGCGGCGGAGGCGCCGCTCCTACATCGGCGTTCAGGGCGATGAGACAGGTTCATGCGATTGCCCTGCCCACCCCTTGACGGATGAGGTAAAACCTCTCATAAACACACAAAATTCATGGTTCAAGGATGGAACACCATGCACCTTGCAATCGAACGGACCGGGGACTTCGCGCACATCGCTGCCTGTGCGCACCACCTGGCGCAGCAGGAGGGCGTGGGCAGCCTGCTGATCCTGGCCGCGGGCGAGGCCAAGCCCGAACCCTGGAACGACCTGCTTGCCTCCCTGCCCATCCCCGCCTTCGGCGGCTGCTTCCCCGGTGTCATCACGCATGATGAGTGTTTGCAGCAGGGGGCGATCTGCCTTGCGCTGCCCTGCGCCCCAAGCTTCATGGCCATCCCCTCGCTCAACGATCCGGAGATCGACCTCCACGCCTTGCTCCAGGCCCAGGCGGACGGCCAGAAGGCGAGACTCGCGATCGTCCTGGTCGATGGCTGGGCACGCCGCATCGACGATCTGATCGACGCCCTGTTTGATCACCTTGGGATGAGCATCCCGGTCATCGGCGGCGGGACGGGGCTGCTCGAGGATGAAGCTCCTCCGTCGCTGATCACCCCCTGGGGGCTGCAGGCGGAGGGTGGATTGATCGCCCTGCTCGACCTGCCCGCCGCGGTGGGCACCGGCCATGGCTGGCAGGCCATTGCCGGGCCGTTCGAGGTCACCGAGGCTGACGGCAATGTGATCCTCTGCCTCGACTGGCAGGCGGCGCTGGATGTCTACCGTGGCGTCGTCGAGCCCCATTCCGGGCACGACCTCGACCCGGAGCATTTCTTCGATCTGGCCAAGGCCTACCCGTTCGGCATGGCCCGTCTGGATGCCGAGTTCGTGGTCCGCGATCCGGTCCGGATCGAACAGGACCATGGCCTGCGCTGCGTGGGCGAGGTCCCGACCGGCAGCCTGGTGCACATCCTGCACGGCAAGCCGGATGCGCTGATCGACGCCGCGCTCAAGGCCCGTCATGACGCCGAGCAACGCCTGCCGCAGGGGATGCAGCCCCGCATCGACCTCGTGTTCGACTGCATCTCGCGCGCCCTCTTCCTCGGCAACCGCTACGCCAACGAGCTGGCCGCGCTGAACTCAGGCCAGCGTCCCCTGATCGGCGCGCTCACCCTCGGTGAGATCGCAGGCCATGGCAGCAACTACCTCGAATTCCACAACAAGACCACGACCGTGGCCCTGCTCGGAGAACCGACATGACCCCGCTCGAGCGTCAGATCGCCTTCGACATTGCCATGCGGGTGGGACGCGGGCTTGAGCTCGAACCCATGCTGAGGGACAGCCTCTCGATCATGCTGCGGCAACTGGGCTGTGTGGCGGGGGGCGTGTTCAAATGCCGCCCTGATCATCCCGACACGATGGTGCTGCTGCAGCACATCCCCCACCATGGCACTTCCTTGCGGCTGCTGGAGCATGCGCGTCAACGGTTGCTCTCATGGACCGCGGAGCACGAGGCAAGCGTCCCACCCAAAGAGCTGACCCTGCTTGTGCAGGATGAGGAGGGTGACCCACTCCATCTGCACCTCTACAGCCTGCCCCGCTTTGGCGCACTGGTCCTGCTGCGCCCCGACCATCCCCTCTCCCATCCGCTGCGGCAGTCGCTCATCCCCATTGCGGAGCAGCTGGCCCAGGCCTGCCTGGCCCATGACCGCCTGCACACCATCCAGGCCATCCAGTCGGAGCTTAAGCTGGAACGCGAGCGTGCCCAGGCAGCGCTGCTGGCGCTCTCGGATGGCGTCATCAGCCTCGCCCCACAGGGGACGATCCAGCTCATCAATCCCGCCGCCGAACGGCTGCTGGGGGTGACGCGGCAGCACGTCCTCGGGCAGCACGTGGCGGACTGGATCAGGGTGCGGGATGAGTTCGATGGGGAGCCGATCGATCTGACCCGCCTTCTTGGCCTGGACAGCGATGCCCCACCTGCGGAACTGGCGAGGGGGCGGCGTGTGGTGCTGAATCACGGCCCCCATGCCGGCAGCATTCTGGAGCTCTCCCTCTCCCCCATCCACGCCGCCGACATGGCCCAACAGGGGATGGTGATCGTGCTGCGGGACATCTCCGCCGAGGTGGAGGCCAAGCGCACCCTGGAGTGGGAAGCCACCCACGACATGCTGACCAATCTGGCCAACCGGCGAGCCTTCGAACGCCGCCTGGACCAGCTCTTCTACAACGCCCGCATGGACGGCGGGCGGCATGCCCTGGTGGTGTTCGACCTCGACCACTTCAAGGTGCTGAATGACTCCGAAGGGCACGCCGCCGGGGATGAGCTGCTGCGGCAGATCGCCCTGCTCATCAGCACCCAGACGCGGGCCTCTGACATGGTGGCGCGCCTCGGGGGGGACGAGTTCGCCCTGCTGCTCGCCGACTGCCCGCTGGAGCGCGCCGAGACCCTGGCCCGCAATATCACCGATGCCATGGCCAAGATCCGCTTCTACTGGGGCGGCAGACCGCACCCGGTCAGTGTCAGCGCGGGCATCGTCGGCATCGACTCGCAGACGGCGAGCGCCCAGGAGGCCCTGAGCGACGCTGACACGGCCTGTTACGCCGCCAAGGAGAAAGGGCGCAACCAGGTGCAGGTCTATCGCCCCGGGGATGCCGACCTCTCCCGCCGCAAGGCCACCCTGGCCTGGATCACCCGGCTCGAGCACGCCCTGTCCAACCGTCTGTTCTGCCTGGTGGCCCAACCCATCCGGCCCATCGCCCTTGCCACCGAGCAGGAGCACTACGAGATCCTGCTCCGCCTGCGCGAGGCGGGCAGCGAAGTCATCGGGCCGGTGGACTTCATTGCCGCCGCGGAACGCTACCACCTGATGTCGCGCATCGACCGCTGGGTGGTGGAGGAAACGCTGGCCTCCCTGCACCGCGGACCGCAGCATGTCTCGGTCGCCATCAACCTCTCCGGCCAGACCCTGGCCGACGATGGGTTCAGCGACTTCCTGCACGAGAAGGTACGCGAATGCGGCGTCGCGCCCCAGCGCCTGTGCTTCGAGATCACGGAGACGGCCGCCATCAGCAATCTCAGCCGGGCACAGGACTTCATGCGCGAGTTCCGCGATCGGGGCTTCCGCTTCGCCCTGGACGATTTCGGCAGCGGCTTGTCCTCCTTCGCCTACCTGAAGAACCTGCCCGTGGACATGCTCAAGATCGACGGCAGCTTCATCCGCCATGTCGACCACGACGCCACCGACCGGGTGATGGTCGAGGCCATTGCCCGGGTCGGCAAGGTCATGGGCATCCCCACCATCGCCGAGTATGTCGAACGCCAGGAGATCCTCACCACCCTGCGCGAGATCGGGGTGGACTACGCCCAAGGCTGGGTGGTCGGCCGCCCACGCGCCTTGGGCGAGATCCTGCCGGCCCTGAACTGAATCAACCGGGGGCCAAACCCTTCAGGTCGCTGTTCAGCCTTGATGCAAAGCCGTGACCTGAACCACCGCCTCGAGCACATCCGCCGCCACCGCCACCCCCGGAGGGCAGGCACGCTCATCGCCAGGCCGGTATTTCCCCGTGCGCACGAGCATGGCCTGAAGGCCTGCAGCCCGTGCACCGAGCACGTCACTCTGCACGTCATCCCCGATCATCACCACCGCCTCGGCCGGCACGCCCAGCCGCGCCACGGCGTGGCGGAAAAAAGCCACGCCGGGCTTGCCCAAGGACAAGGCGCGGCAACCCGCAGCCTCCTCCAGCAGGCGCACGAACGGGCCTGCGTCGAGGAACAACTCGCCCCCCTCGCGGAAGTACCGGCTGCCGGAGAGCGAAACCAGCGGAGCCCCCTCCATCAGAAGTCTGAAGGCCGCGTTCAGGGCGGCATAGGTGAAGCCCTCCCCGGCATCGCCCACCACCACGGCATCGGGCGCGCTTTCATCCACGCCGGAGAAATCGGCACGCAGACCGGGATGGATCAGCAGCAGGGGACGGCGGCCCTCATGCACCAGCCACTCCCGCGCAAGAATGGCCGGCGTCAGCAGAGCCTCCGGCTCCACCACCAATCCCGCCGCAGCAAGCCGCTCCAGCAGTGCGGCACGTGCGGTGCGGGTGGTGTTGGTCAGCAGCATGAACGGCAGGCCGGCCGCACGTAGCTGGTCCAGCGCCTCCGCCGCCCCTGGCAGGGGCGCCTCCCCGTCCAGCAGTACCCCACCGATGTCGAGCAACACGGCCTGTATCCGCATCCGTCCCCCTTCGCCCTGCCTCATCAAGACCATGTTTTGAAGTTTAACCGAGCCGACCTCTTCCCTTGGGCTGCGCCTCATCGTAGCGTTCTGTTTTTTAAGGAGGAACGCATGTACGACATGAAGCACCTGCGCCGCCTGGCGCAACTCGACCACCTCGCCCCCGAGTCCTTCGCTGCCTTCAAGGCGCTGGACGACGTCGCCTTCAAGGACGGCGCCATTCCGCGCAAGTACAAGGAGCTGATGGCCATCGTCGCCGCCCAGATCACCCAGTGCCCCTACTGCCTCGAGGTGCATGCCCGCCTGGCGCGCCGCCACGGTGCCACCGAGGAGGAGATTGGCGAGGCGGTGATGGTGGCGGTGGCGATGGCCGCCGGTGCGGCGGTCACGCACGGCGCTCACGTCCTCAGCGAGCCCAAGGACTGAGAATCGGGCGCGAGGATCAAGGCCATGTGCTATGTAAGGAATAAGCCCCCCGTTCGGGGCGCAGGGAACATTCATGGTCTTATCCTCCACTCCAGCGGCCAAAGGGGATGACTCCCGCCTCGCCATCCTCTTCAATCACCTGACGGATGCCGTGCTTCTCCATGACCTCGAGGGAAACGTCCTGGAGGTCAACGACACCGCCTGCCGCCACCTCGGCTACAGCCGGGACGAACTGCTGCGCATGGGCCTCGCGGACCTCGGCGACCCCGCCTCGAAGGCCCTCCTCGGCGGGCATCTCGCCACATTGCGCGAGGAAGGCCGGCGGCTGTTCGAGACAGTCCACCTGACCCGCTCCGGGGAGCGGATCGCGGTGGAGGTCCACAGCCAGGTCATTCCCTTCGACGGGCGCGAGGTGGTCCTCAGCGTGGTGCGCGACATCCGTCAGCGCAAGGTTCCAGACGCGACGCCGCACGACTCGAGGAGCGGATTCCGCCCCCTCCTCGAAGGGCTGGAGAGCCTGACCCACGAGCTGGACCAGCACGTCCTGCGCGGCGAATCCTGGGATACGCTGATGCAGTTCCTCTGCCGGCGGATCGTACATGTCCTGCAGCTCCCGCTTGCCTGGGTCGGCAAGCGTCATGTCGCCGAGGACACGCTGGTCGCGGTCGCCGCGGCGGGTACGGCAGAGCCCTGTCTGGTCAAGCTGCTGCAGGCCAATCATGTCGGCGGCCTGCCCGAGGTGACGCTCGGACCGGCCCTTGCTGCCCTGCGCAGCGGCCGCCCTCAGTCCGCCAGCACCGACGACCCTGCCTGGGAACGCTGGGCCTCCGTCGTGGAGGGCTTCGGCATCCGCGCGGGCTTCGCCATTCCCCTGATCGTGCGTGGCAAGGTCGAAGGGGTGTACAGCCTCTATGCCGAGCGCCCCGACCAGTTCGAGGACCCGCTGATCCGGACCCGGCTCGAACGCCTCAGCGACCACCTCAGCCTGACCCTCGAGATGGCCATGGACCAGCAGCGCATGCGCCTCTTGAACGATGCCCTGGTGGCCGCCGGCAACCCCACCTTCATCACCGACCGGGAAGGCACGATCGTCTGGGCCAACCAGGCCTTCCTCAACCTGACCGGATACGAGATGGGCGAGGTGCTGGGCCACAATCCCCGTCTGCTGCAATCAGGCCGCCAGCCGGTGGAGTATTACCAGCAGCTGTGGGAGACCATCTCTGCGGGAGGGGCCTGGAGCTGCGAAACCATCAACCGGCGCAAGGACGGCGAGCTGTACGTGGTGCAGCAGACCATCACGCCGATCCGCGACCCGCAGGGCAACATCTCGCACTACATCTCCATCCACGAGGACATCACCGCCAAGAAGATCAACCAGGAGCGCATCGCCCATCTCGCCCATCACGACGTGCTCACGGGCCTGCCCAACCGCCGCCTGCTGATGGAGCGCCTGACGCGCGCCATCGCCATGGCGCGGCGCAACGGTCAGGGGGTGACCCTGCTGTTCCTCGACCTCGACGGCTTCAAGCCGATCAACGATAACTTCGGCCACCTGGCCGGCGACCGCCTGCTGCAGGAGGTGGGCCGGCGCCTGCAGGGCCTGTGCCGCGAATCCGACACGGTGGCCCGCCTGGGCGGGGATGAGTTCACCATCCTCCTGCCCGGCGCGCATACGGACATGGAGGCCGGGGCCGTGGCTCGCAAGCTGATCCAGGCCATGGGCCAGCCTTTCCCACTGGATGGACAGCGCGTGACTATCGGCACCAGCATCGGCATCGCCCTTTGGCCCGAGCATGCGCAAGGACCGGAAGAGCTGATCGCGGCCGCGGATCGCGCGATGTACGCCGCCAAGAAGGCGGGGCGCGGGGTCTTCCGCTTTGCCTGCGGCCAGGACCAAGCCCGGCCTCACTCCGAGTCAGAGGTGCAGGAAGAAACGAGGTCCCACCAAGCGCCGAAGGCTGGTCTATAGTCGATGGCAGGTCGCCGTGACCTGAAGACACCACCGGAGGAAATCGCCATGAGCAATGTCGTCAAAGTCATCGAGGTCCTGGCCGAATCCGAGAAGAGCTGGGAAGACGCCGCCCAGCAGGCCATCAACCGCGCCGCCAAGACCCTGCACGGGATCAAGTCGATTTATATCGAGAACTTCGAAGCCAAGATCGAGGACAACCGCATCGTCAAGTACCGCATCAACGCCAAGATCTCCTTCCTGCTGGAGTAAGGCATGATGTTCCGGGACCGCGAGGATGCGGCCCGCCAGCTGGCCGGCCGCCTCAAGCCATGGAAGGGCCGGCACCCCCTGGTGCTGGCCATCCCGCGCGGTGCGGTGCCGATGGGTGCGATCATCGCCGAGGCGCTGGAGGGCGACCTGGACGTCGTGCTGGTGCACAAGCTCGGCGCCCCTGGCAACCCGGAGTTCGCCATCGGCGCAGTGGATGAGTCCGGCCACATCCATGTTGCAGATCACGCGGCGATGACCGGGGCGAGCCAGGAGGATATCGAAGCCGAGGCCCGCGCCCAGCTCGCCGTCTTACGCAAGCGACGCGCTCAGTACACCCCGGTGCGCCCCCCGCTCGACCCGGCAGGCCGCGTGGTGATCGTGGTGGATGACGGGGTGGCCACCGGCGCCACCGTCATGGCCGCGCTCCAGGCCATTCGTGCGAAGAAGCCCGAGAAGCTGATCCTCGCCATCGGGGTCGCGCCGCCAGACACCCTCAACCGGCTCCGTCCCCTGGTCGACGAGCTGGTCTGCCTGCACAGCCCGGCGGAGTTCTGGGCGGTGGGCCAGTTCTTCGCCGACTTCCGCCAGGTGGAGGACGAGGAAGCGGTGGACATCCTGCGCCGGTTCGGAGAACGCAGCTCCACATCCACGGCATGAGCCCGATCCTCGATCTCAAGCTGCTGCTGGTGCTGATGGCCGCCAATGGCGCCCCCATCATCGTGGCTTGGCTGTTCGGCCGGATGCTCGATCCCCCGCTGGATGGTGGACGGCTCTTTCTCGACGGCCGCCCGCTGTTCGGCCCGCACAAAACCTGGCGCGGCCTCATCGCGGCCCTGCTCGCCGCGGCTGCCCTGGCCCCCCTGCTCGGGCTGGGCGCGATCACCGGGATGCTGCTCGCCCTCTTCTCGATGCTGGGCGACCTTGGCAGCAGCTTCGTCAAGCGCCGCCTCGCCCTCGCCCCCAGCAGCCGCGCCCCCCTGCTGGACCAGCTACCGGAGGCCCTCCTGCCCCTGCTGCTGCTCAAGCCTGCCCTCGGACTCGGCTGGATCGACATCACCCTGACGGCCGGACTGTTCGTCCTGGCGGATATCGCCCTCTCCCGCCTGCTCTACCGCCTGCACATCCGTAACCGGCCGTACTGAGTCACGCCCCAGCCCCGAACGCAGGACATGCAGGGTCATCTCCGCCGGGCAGTTGAGCCGCACGTCCAGCACCGACACCCCGGTCCCGCGCGAGGTGTAACCCTGCATGCCCGCATGGCTCCAGGCCCCTTTGCACAGCCGGCGCGGCGCGTGGGCATTGCACAGGATCGGCATGCCCCCCGGCAGGGCAATCTGCCCGCCGTGGGTATGGCCGCACAGCATGAGGTCGAAGCCCGCGTGCGCGGCCTGGCGCCAGATCTCGGCAGAGTGGGAAAGAAGGATGGCGCATGCCTGCGGCGGCACGTCGGTGGTCGCCTTCTCCAGGTTGTCCAGGGCGTAGTAGTGGGGGTCGTCCACCCCCACCACGTGCAGCCGCGCCCCCGCCTGCTCCAACACGGCGGATTCATTCATCAGCACCCGGATACCAAGCGCCTCCAGACCAGGCAGCATGCGCAGACTGTCGTGGTTGCCGAGCACGGCGAACACCCGCTCGGGCAGCACGGCACGCAACCGGTCCAGCCCTTCCAGGGCCGGCTCGCTGGGACCGAAGGTGCGCGCGCGGAAGTCACCGGTGATGACGCAGGCGTCGCACTCCACCCCGCGTGCGGCCTCGGCAATGACCTGCGGCATGTCGGCGTGCATGTCCAGGTGCAGGTCGGAGAGGTGCAACAGGCGGAAGCCATCGAAGGCCCGGGGCAGGCGCTCAAGGCGTACCTCCCTGCGGGTCAGACGGATGTCGCGCGCATTGCGCCGCCCCCGCCCATGCAGCCCGGTCAGGCGCAAGACACCCCGCATCAGGCCGTGGACGGAGTACCAGTTCTCGATATGGAAGAAGGTGCGGCCCTGGCCGAAGACCTGGGCCTCGTGCTCGGCCTCGATGCCAAGCCGCAGGCGGGCGTGCAGCCGCCCCACCCGCGCCTCGAGCAGGGACAGGAGTTGGGCGTCCGGGAGAGCCGCGGCCAAGTCTTACCTGTACTTGTAGTAGGTGTGGTTGAGGTAATCCGTCACCGCCTGCACCTCCTCCTCGAACCAGGGGACGTCGAAATAGGTCACGCAGGACTGGACCATGGTCTTGAGACTGTCCTTGGTCGGGTATTTCTTGCCCACCCGGCTGGTGTAGAACGCGGCGTTGTGCGGGGCCTTGTGGCAGCCGGCGCATTTCTCCTCGTGCAGTTTCTGCCCGCGGCTGATGTCCGCCAGGACGGGCTCCGCGAACAGGGCGGTGGCAACGAAGGCTGCGGGGAGCATCGGGATCAGGGCATGGCGCATGGCTAACATCCTCCGAGACAAGGGGCAGGGCAATCGCATGAAGGCCTGGAGCGTTCGCACAAGACGAAAATCCAGCGTGCCAACGGGGCCATCGTCGCCCTGTTGGGGGTAGGAGGCCCGCCCTCGGGCCGATCGCCCACGCACGGCACGCCTGTCGCGGCGGGGGCGCCGCTCCTACGCGGGCGTTTTGAACGATGAAACAGGTTCATGCGATTGCCCTGGGACAAGGGGTTGGCCTCTTGATCCTAGCCCGCCTGCGCACACCCTGCCCCATCAAAAAAGATGATGCCCCCTCGAAAAATGGGTCCCGGGCATCGGCCCGGGGCGGGCCTCCTACATCGCCTTTAACGCCCCTTGCCGCGCTTGGCCGGTCCCGGTTTGTTGCCTGTGGGCCGAGCACGCGCGGCCTCCGGCTTCGCGCGCCGGGCCGGGGCGGCAGGCTTGCCGTCCCGCACCGAAGGCTGGGGCGGCAGGCCGGTGTGCTTGGTCAGGAACTTCTGCTGGCCATGTTTTCTTCCGGTACGCGCCCCCTCGCCGCCGGTCAGACCGGTGCCGGCCGGCTGCCAGCTCGGTACGAGATGGCGCTTGCCATTGCCGATCAGATCGGCCCGGCCCATGCGCTTGAGCGCCTCGCGCAGCAGCGGCCAGTTCTCGGCGTCGTGGTAGCGCAGGAAGGCCTTGTGCAGGCGGCGCTGCTTGAGGCCCTTGGGCGAGTACACCTCCTCGGTGCCGGTGCGGCGCACGGTGCGCAGCGGGTTGCGGCCGGAGTGGTACATCGCGGTCGCGAGCGCCATGGGACTCGGCAGGAAGGCCTGCACCTGGTCGGCGCGGAAGCCGTTCGCCTTCAGCCACAGGGCCAGGTGCATCATGTCCTCGTCCGTGGTGCCCGGATGCGCGGCGATGAAGTACGGGATCAGGTACTGCTCCTTGCCCGCCTCACGGGAGAACTTCTCGAACATCGCCTTGAAGCGGTCATAGGTGCCGATCCCCGGCTTCATCATCTTGGAGAGCGGACCGGACTCGGTGTGTTCGGGCGCGATTTTCAGGTAGCCGCCGACATGGTGGGTCACCAGCTCCTTGACATAGGCCGGCGACTGCACGGCCAGGTCATAGCGCAGGCCGGAGGCGATCAGCACCTTCTTGATCCCCGGTAAGGAGCGCGCCTTGCGGTAGAGCTGGATCAGCGGGCCATGGTCGGTGTTCAGGTTCTTGCAGATGTCCGGAAAGACGCAGGACAGCCTGCGGCAGTTCTCCTCGATCTTCTCGTCCTTGCAGGCCAGCCGGTACATGTTGGCGGTCGGCCCGCCGAGGTCGGAGATGACGCCGGTGAAGCCCTTGACCTTGTCGCGGATCTCCTCGACCTCGCGCAGGATGGATGCCTCCGAGCGACTCTGGATGATGCGCCCCTCGTGCTCGGTGATGGAGCAGAAGGTGCAGCCGCCGAAGCAGCCGCGCATGATGTTGACCGAGAAGCGGATCATCTCCCAGGCCGGGATCCGGGCGTCGCCGTAGGCCGGGTGCGGGGCGCGGGCATAGGGCAGGCCGAACACGCCATCCATCTCGGCGGTGGTCAGGGGAATGGGCGGCGGGTTGATCCACACATCCCGATCCCCATGCCGCTGCACGAGGGCGCGCGCATTGCCGGGGTTGGTCTCAAGGTGCAGCACGCGCGAGGCGTGGGCGTACAGGATGGGATCGTCCTTGACCTGCTCATAGGCCGGCAGGCGGATCACCGTGCGCTCGCGCGGGTGATTGCGCGGGATCTCTCGGCGCAGATGCACCACCTTAACCTCTGCAGCCTTGCCCCCCTCTCCCTGCGGGAGAGGGGCCGGGGGTGAGGGCTCATCCTTGCTCGCGCAGGTCGCCGGCGAGGTCATGGCATAGGGATCGGGATGCGGGGCCACGGGACCCGGCTCGTCCACGGTGGTCGAGTCCAGCATCACCCAGCCCTCGGGGATGGTGCCATCGGTCATGAAGGCGGTGCCGCGGATGTCCCGCATGGTGCGCGGGTGCTCGCCCTTGGCCGCGCGGTGGGCGATCTCGACGATGGCGCGCTCGGCATTGCCGTACACCAAGAGGTCGGCCTTGGAGTCCGGCAGCACGGAGCGGCGCACCTTGTCCGACCAGTAGTCGTAGTGGGCGATGCGGCGCAGGGAGGCCTCGATTCCGCCAATGACGACCGGCACGTCCTTGTAGGCCTCCCGGCAACGCTGGGCGTACACGGTCACGGCGCGGTCGGGACGCTTGCCGTGCTCGTCGTTGGGGGTGTAGGCGTCGTTGTGGCGCAGGCGGCGATCCGAGGTGTAGTGGTTCACCATCGAATCCATATTGCCCGCACTCACGCCAAAGAACAGGTTGGGCTTGCCGAGCTGGCGGAAGGCGTCCACCGAGGTCCAGTCCGGCTGGGCGATGATGCCGACGCGAAAGCCCTGCGCCTCCAACATGCGGCCGACCACCGCCATGCCAAAGCTCGGGTGATCGACGTAGGCATCCCCCACCACGATGATGATGTCGCAGGAGTCCCAGCCGAGCTTGTCCATCTCCGCGCGCGACATGGGCAGGAACGGCGCGGTACCAAAGCGGCTTGCCCAGTATTTACGGTAGGAAAAGATGTTCTTGGCAGGGAGCATGGGAAGAGCCTCGCGGAAGGCGGGCGGACAGGGAAGGGTGCGGACAATAGCATGAATTGGAAGGGAAATATCCCTTCAAGTTCCCCCGTCCGCGCAGGGCCGGCTCAGCGCTGGCGACGGCCGAGTGCCTCGACCTCGGCCAGCCAGCGGGCGCGCCGCTCCTCCGTGCTGTGACGCACCGGACCGAAGGTACTCACCCGCACCGGAGAGACGCCGCAGAAACCGAGGATGGCGTCCTTGACCAGCCGGATCCCCGGTGAGCCGTAGAGCAGCCCGTGCAGGAGCGGCGGGGTGTCCATGGTCACGATCAGTCGGGCCGACCGCCCCTTCAGCAGCTTCCTCCAGCGCCAAGCGGAGATCATCTTGAAGGCAAAACCGGGCAGCAGGATGCGGTCGAAGAACCCCTTCATCACGGCAGGCATGTCGCCCCACCAGGTGGGGTAGATGATCACCAGGTGCTCCGCCCAGCGGATCGCCTCCTGGGCATAGACGAGATCGGGCTCAAGCGGCTGGATCTCCTTGTAGCCGTGATGCAGGAGGGGATCGAAGTCCAGTTCGCCCAGGTTGAGCCGCCTCACCTCCGCCCCGGACATGTCGGCGCCGCGGGCATAGGCCTGCTCGAGCGCGCCGCAATAGGTTTCCGAGTCGGGGTGACCGAGGATGATGAGGATGCGCATGGTCGGTATCGCCTGTCAGTACCCTTGCCCCACAACACTTAGCAGGTCCCAGGCGCTGGCGCATGAAAAACCCCGCGCGCGGCGGGGTCCGGATCGATGCGGGCGAAGGCCGGCGAATCACATGTGGCGGATGATCTCGTCGCCGAACGCCGAGCTGGTGACCTCGGTCACCCCCTTCATCAGGCGGGCGAAGTCGTGGGTGACGCGCTCGCCCTGGATGGCGCCCTCCATGCCGCGGATGATGGCGTCGGCGGCCTCGTTCCAGCCCATGTGGCGCAGCATCATTTCGGCCGAGAGGATGATCGACGACGGGTTGGCGATGTTCTTACCGGCGATATCCGGCGCAGTGCCGTGGGTGGCCTCGAACATGGCGACGGTGTCGGAGAGGTTCGCGCCCGGAGCAATGCCAATGCCACCGACTTGGGCCGCCAGCGCGTCGGAGATGTAGTCGCCGTTGAGGTTGAGGGTGGCAACGACGCTGTAATCTTCCGGACGCAGCAGGATCTGCTGCAGGAAGGCGTCGGCGATGGAGTCCTTGATGACGATATCCTTGCCCGTATTGGGGTTCTTGACCACCATCCATCCGCCCTTGCCCAGCGGCTGGGCACCGAACTCGTCACGGGCCACTTCATAACCCCAGAGCTTGAAGCTGCCCTCGGTGAATTTCATGATGTTGCCCTTGTGCACCAGGGTCACCGAGTCGCGGTTGTTGTCGATGGCGTACTGGATCGCCTTGCGCACCAGGCGCTTGCTGCCCTCAGCTGAGACCGGCTTGATGCCGATGCCGGAGGTTTCAGGGAAGCGGATCTTGGTGACGCCCATCTCCTGCTGCAGGAAGTCGATGACCTTCCTGACCTCCGGCGTCCCGGCGGCCCATTCAATACCGGCGTAGATGTCTTCGGAGTTCTCCCGGAAGATGACCATGTCGGTCTTCTCCGGCTCCTTCACCGGGCTCGGAGTGCCCTTGAAATAGCGTACGGGACGCAGGCAGACGTACAGGTCCAGATCCTGGCGCAGGGTCACGTTCAGCGAGCGGATGCCGCCGCCGACCGGGGTGGTCAGCGGGCCCTTGATGGAGACCACGTAGTCCTTGACTGCCTCCATGGTCTCGGCCGGCAGCCAGGTACCCTCGCCGTAGACCGCATTGGCCTTTTCACCAGCGTAGACCTCCATCCAGGCGATCTTCTTCTCACCACCGTAGGCCTTCTCCACCGCCGCATCCACCACCTTGATCATCACCGGGGTGATGTCCACGCCGATGCCGTCGCCCTCGATGAACGGGATGATCGGCTGGTTCGGCACGTTAAGGGAATGGTCTGGATTGGTGGTGATCTTGGCGCCAAAGGCGGGGAGCTTGATCTTGGACATCGGCGACCCTAGCGTTGAAAAGTTGAAGCGTCGAATTCCAGGCTGTGTCAAAAGCCTTTGACGCAGCCTGGAAATGCGAGCCATGGAGGGCTCGCGCGAGAATCAATCACGATAAGTGATTGATTCTCGGAGCCCGTCGCGGGCATGTACCGCAACGGGGCGAGTTTCAAAAGGGCAGGACAGCCCTTTTGAAACAGTCTGATTATACCCGATCCACGGCGGACAGCCCGTCCCCGATTTGCTACCCTTGCGCGCATGATCTGGAAACCCCATGCCACCGTGGCCGCCGTGCTGGAACAGGATGGACGCTTCCTCCTGGTCGAGGAGCGCATCGGCGGCGAAATCCGCCTGAACCAGCCCGCAGGCCATCTCGAGGAGGGCGAGAGCCTCATCGAGGCGGTCGTGCGCGAGACGATCGAGGAGGCGGGCCTGGTGTTCCGCCCCACCCATCTGGTCGGCCTGTACCAATGGCGTGCCCCTGAGAGCGGCGCCACCTACCTGCGCGCGGCCTTCGGTGGCGAGATCGAGCGCGTCATCGACGACGCCGTGCTGGATACGGGTATCCTCGGCCCCGTCTGGCTCACCCCGGACGAGGCACGCGCCCGCGCGGCCCAGCACCGCAGCCCGCTGGTGATGGCCTGCATCGAGGATGACCTCGCCGACCGCCGTTACCCCCTCGATCTGATCCGCTACTTCCCGTCATGAGCCGCGGTATGAAGGTCATCGTCGGCATGTCCGGCGGGGTGGACTCCTCGGTCGCCGCCCTGCTCCTCAAGGAACAGGGCTTCGACGTCGAGGGCCTGTTCATGAAGAACTGGGAGGGCGACGACACCGAGGACTACTGCCCGGCCAGGCAGGACATGATCGACGCCATGGCGGTGTGCGACCGGCTCGATATCCCGTTCCATTTCGTCAATTTCGCCAAGGAATACTGGGACCGGGTGTTCGCCTATTTCCTGGCGGAATACCGCGCCGGACGCACGCCGAATCCGGACATCCTGTGCAACCGCGAAATCAAGTTCCGCGCCTTCCTCGACCATGCGCTGAACAACCTCGGCGCCCAAGCCATCGCGACCGGCCATTATGCGCGCGTCGCCCATGATGCTTCCCGGGCCCACCTGCTCAAGGGCCTGGATGCGAACAAGGACCAGAGCTACTTCCTGCACGCCCTCGGCCAGGAGCAGTTGCGTCATGCCATGTTCCCCATCGGCCACCTGCCGAAGCCCGAGGTGCGCAGGCTGGCCGAGCAGGCCGGCTTTGCCACCGCGAAGAAAAAGGACAGCACCGGCATCTGCTTCATTGGCGAACGCCGCTTCACCGAGTTCCTGCAGCGCTACCTGCCCGCCCAGCCCGGCGACATCGTCACCCTCGAGGGCCAGGTCATCGCCCGCCACCATGGCCTGATGTATTACACCCTCGGCCAGCGCCAGGGACTCGGCATCGGGGGCTTGCGCGGCTTTTCCGAGGAGCCCTGGTTCGTGGTCGACAAGGACCTGGCCTCCAATCGCCTGATCGTCACCCAGGGCACCGACCACCCCTCGCTCTACCGCCCCGCCCTGCTCGCGAGCCAGGTGCACTGGATTGCAGGCGCCCCTCCGACCCTGCCACTGCGCTGCCAAGCCAAGGTGCGTTACCGGCAGGCGGACCAGGAATGCATGGTTTATCCCCACGGCGATGGTGTGCGGGTCGTTTTCGACACGCCCCAGCGCGCCATCACCCCCGGCCAGTCCGTGGTGTTCTATGCCGGAGAGGAATGCCTTGGCGGCGCGGTGATCGAGGCAGGGATCAATCTGGAGGACAACGACTGATGGCCCATACGATCGAAGACCAGACGCTCGCCCTCGCCGGCATCGTCCAGGCCTGCCTGTTGGTGCGCGAATTGGCGCACCATGGCCAAGCGCCGTCCCACGCGCAGGCGGCCAGCCTCGCGAGCCTGTTCCGCATCGACGCAAGCGACGTCCCCGCCGTGTACGGCGGGGTCAGGCAGGTCGGCGAAGGCCTGCGCCACCTGCGCAAACAACTGGCCGGGCAAGCCGGCAACCAGGACATCGAGGTCACCCGCCACGTCCTCACCCTGATCCAACTGGCCGGCCAGCTGCTGCGCCTGCCGGACATGCTGCAGCAACTGGGGCAGGGCTTGCAGGCGCTCGACGCCAAGCAGCGCGAGCTCGGACCGGACGCCCCGGAGGTCATCGAGGGCCTGGCAGGACTCTACCAGCGGACCATCAGCACCTTAAGCCCGAAGGTCATCGTCAACGGCAACCCCCAGCAACTGAACCGGCCGGAGGTCGCCCAGCGCATCCGCGCCGCCCTGCTGGCGGGGATCCGCTCGGCCGTGCTCTGGCATCAATGCGGGGGGAGTCGCCTGAGCCTGATCTTCCGCCGCAAGCGCTTCCTCGCGGCCGCGGATGGCCTGCTGCGGGGCGGGATCAGGCTGGTGGACGAAGCGTGAGAATAAGGAATGCGGCGGAGCGCCGTGAAGGATGGGGGCGCGGGGATCAGGCCTGCCGCGGTCGGCGGTGGCGCCTCCGCTCAGCCAGATAGATGAAGCCTGGCAGGGCGAACACCGCATACAGGACGATCGCGACGGTGTAGAACTCCCACTGCTTGGGATGCAGCTCGCCCGGGCACTCGGACAGGCCAAGGAAGGCCCCAAGGCTTAGCTGGCAACCGAGCTCCAGCCGCCAGGCCAGCAGGGCCACAAGCCCGAACCCCACCCCCCACTCCAGCAGACGCACCCAGAACGGCTTGACCTCACCGCGCAGGCCGATGACGGCAAACAGGCGCTCGTTGATCCAAGGCAGGTTGGACAGCACCAGGGCGGCCACGAGGAGGGTGAAGACGGCACTCTGGGAGGTCATGTATCCCGCCTCAGAGCGCGTTGAAAACGCTCGCACAGAGCGCAATCAGGCTGGTCGGATACAACCCCAGGGCCACGATGGCCAGGCCGTTCACGTTCATGACCAGCCGCGCATCCCAGGAACGGGTCGGCATGCCCTGCACGATGGCCTTGTCGAAGTAGGCCATCTTCACCGCACGCAGGTAGTAGAAGGCGCCGATCACGGACATCACCACCGCATACACCGCCAGCCACACCATGTCGATGTCGACCACGGCCTGCAGCACCGCGAGCTTGGCCCAGAAGCCGAGGGTGAACGGGATGCCGGCCATGGAGAACATCAGCACCAGCAGGATGAAGGCTATCCACGGGCTGCGGTCGTTGAGGCCCTTGAGATCGTCGAGCTGATCCGCCTCCAGGCCCTTGGAGGCGAGGTAGGTGATCAGGCCGAAGCCACCGAGGGTCATCAGCGCATAAGCGAGGGTGTAGAACAGCGCGGCCGAGGCACCGGCCGTGGTGCCCGCGAGCACACCCAGCAGGATGAAGCCGACGTGGGACACGGTCGAATAGGCCAGCATGCGCTTGAAGCTGGTCTGCGCGATGGCGATCACGTTGCCCACGAACAGCGAGGCCACGGCGAACACGATGAGCAGGGTCTGCCAGTCGTCCAGCATGGCGCCCAGGGCATCGCCGAGCAGGCGCAGCAGCAGGGCGAGTGCTGCGATCTTCGGCGCGGCACTCATATAGAGGGTCACGCCAGTGGGGGCGCCGTCATAGACATCCGGCAACCACATGTGGAACGGCGCGGCACCGACCTTGAACACCAGGCCCGCGACCATGAACACGATGGCGAACACCAACGCGGTGTCGGAGGCGGTGCCCCCCATGACCGCCTGGCGGATGGCCGGAAGATCCAGCGAACCGGTCACACCGTAGAGCATGGACATGCCATACAGCAGCAGACCGGAGGCCAGCGCGCCAAGGACGAAATACTTCATCGCCGCCTCGGAGGCGCGGATGTCGTCGCGGTGAACCACCACCATGGCATACATGGCGAGCGACATCAGCTCAAGACCGAGGAACACCAGCAGCAGGCTGTAGGCGCTGACCATGACCATCATGCCCAGCACGCCAAAGAGGCCGAGGATGTAGTACTCGCCCTTCTGGATGTCGCGCTCCTTGAGGTAGTCGCGCGAGAGGGCGAAGGCCATGGAGGTGATCAGCAGGATGAACAGCTTCATCACATCCGACATGGCATCGTTGATGACGCTCCCCTCGAAGCTCAGGCGCTGATCCGCACTGGCGCCGAACCAGACGGCCACGAAGGTCGCGGCCAGGGCGGCCTGGCTGAGCCAGTAGGTGACGTCGCGGCGGCCATCGCGCAGGAAGACGTCGATCAGGAGGATCGCACAGGCCAGAGCCAGGAGGAGGATCTCCGGCAGTACGGGCATCAGGTTGAGCGCATCAAGGGTCATGTCGGTACCAAAGCTCAAAGCTTGGATTGGGCAATGTGGTGGACGAGGTTGTCGATGCTGGCGTGCATGACATGGGCCAGCGGATCAGGCCACACACCGAGCAGGATCACGAAGAAGGCCAGGCTCGCCATGATCAAGAATTCGCGGGCATTCACGTCGGGCATGCGGGCCACCTCGGCATGGCGCACCTCACCGAAGATCACGCGCTTCACCATCCACAGGGTGTAGGCGGCGCCGATGATCAGGGTCAGGGCCGCGATCAGGGCAATCCAGAAGTTGGCCTTGAAGCTTGCGAGGATCACCATGAACTCGCCGACGAAGCCGGAGGTTCCAGGCAGGCCAACGTTGGCCATGGCGAACAGCACGACGAAGGTCGCAAACCAGGGCATGCTGTTGACCACCCCGCCGTAGGCCGAAATCTCGCGGGTGTGCATGCGGTCATACAGCACGCCGATGGCGAGGAACATGGCGGCGGAGATGAAGCCGTGCGAGACCATCTGCACCATGGCCCCCTCGAGCGCGAGCGAAGCCCCGCCCTCGCCCACCGGGTTCTGCATGATCATGAAGACGATGAACATCCCCAGGGTGACGAAGCCCATGTGCGAGATGGAGGAATAGGCCACCAGCTTTTTCATGTCGCTCTGCACCAGGGCGACGAAACCGATGTACACGATGGCCACCAGCGACATGAAGATGATCAGCCAGTCGAGCGCGGCGCTCGCATCCGGGGTGATGGGCAGGGAGAAGCGCATGAAGCCATAGCCGCCGATCTTCAGCATGATCGCCGCCAGGATCACCGAGCCACCGGTCGGGGCCTCGACGTGCGCATCCGGCAGCCAGGTGTGCACCGGCCACATCGGGATCTTGACCGCGAAGGCGATCAGGAAGGCGAGGAAGATCAGGGTCTGCTCAGTGGCATTGAGCGGCAGGGCGTGCATGTCCAGCACGCTGAAGCTGCCCGACTTGAAGTACATGTAGATCAGGGCGACCAGCATGAACACCGAGCCGAGGAAGGTGTAGAGGAAGAACTTCAGCGTGGCGTACACGCGGCGCGGACCGCCCCACATGCCGATCACGAGATACATCGGGATCAGCATACCCTCGAAGAAGAAGTAGAACAGGATGGCGTCGAGGGCGGCGAAGGTGCCGACCATCATGCCTTCCATGATCAGGAAGGCGGCCATGTACTGGGCCACCTTCTCCTGGATGACCTCCCAGCCGGCCAGCACCACCAGCACGGTGGTGAAGGTGGTCAGCAGGATCAGCGGCATGGAGATGCCGTCCACCCCGAGGAAATAATCGATGTGGAAGGTCGGGATCCACGGGAGGCGCTCGACGAACTGCATGGATGCGGTCGAGGCGTCAAAACCGAAGGCGAGCGGCAGGCTGAGGAAGAAGACCAGCAGACTGCCCAGCAGGCTGATGCGGCGAACGGCCTGCGGTGAGCGATCGCCAACCATCAGCACCAGCACGCCGGTGATGATGGGGAGCCAGACAAGCAGGCTAAGCAGGGGCCAATCAGCAAACATCCAAGCGTCCTAGGTTCTTAACGTTGTGAGGAGTGGTTGCGTGGTTCCGGGCGGATCAGAAGAACAGCGCCCAGGTCAGCATCACCAGCAGGGCCAGGATCATCACGAAGGCGTAATGATACATGAGCCCCGTCTGCATCAGCCGTGCTACGGCCGCCAGACGGCCGATGCCGTTGGCTGTGCCATTGACCAGCAGGCCGTCGATCAGCTTGCTGTCGGACCATTGCCACAGACCGCGGCCCAGGGCACGGCTGCCGGCGGCGAACACCGTGTTGTTGAAATCATCGAAGCCGTAGCCGCGCTTGAGCAGGCGGTTGAGCCAGGCAAAACGCTGCTCGGCCTGAGCGGCAATGTTGCGGTTCTTGAGGGTGATCAGCCAGGCCAGGGCGACGCCCGCGGCCGCGAGCCACAGGGCCGGCGTCATCAGACCGTGCAGGACGAAGGCAGCCGCACCATGGAAGGAAGCACCCATCACGCCGAGCACGTCATGCGCCTCGTTGACATGGATGATGCCCTTGAACAGCTCACCAAACAGCATCGGCTCGATCGCCACCCAACCGATCATCACCGCCGGGACGGCGAGCACGATCAGCGGCAGGGTGACCACCCACGGCGACTCGTGCAGATGCTCGCGGGTATGCTCATCCATGCGCTCCTTGCCGAAGAACACCAGGAAGAACATGCGGAAGGTGTAGAAGGCAGTGACGAACACCCCGAACAGCACCAGCCAGTAGGCCAGCCCCGCCCCCGGCAGGGTCGAGTGGTGGATCGACTCGATGATCGCATCCTTGGAGAAGAAGCCGGAGAAACCGGGGAAGCCGATCAGAGCCAAGGCGCCGATCAGGAAGGTCCAGAAGGTGATCGGCATGTACTTGCGCAGGCCGCCCATCTTGCGGATGTCCTGCTCGTGGTGCATGGCGATGATGACCGAGCCTGCGGCCAGGAACAGCAGGGCCTTGAAGAAGGCGTGGGTCATCAGGTGGAAGATCGCCGCCGAGTAAGCCGAGGCACCGAGCGCGGCGGTCATGTAGCCAAGCTGGGACAGGGTGGAATAGGCCACCACCTGCTTGATGTCGTTGGCGACGATGCCGAGCAGGCCCATGGAGAAGGCGGTGATGGCACCGATGACCATGATGAAGGCGAGCGCAGCCTCGGACAGCTCGTACATGGGCGACATGCGCGCCACCATGAAGATGCCCGCGGTCACCATGGTCGCGGCGTGGATGAGTGCGGAGATCGGGGTCGGGCCCTCCATGGAGTCCGGCAGCCAGACGTGCAGCGGGATCTGCGCGGACTTACCCATCGCGCCGATGAACAGCAGGATGCAGATCACCGAGATCAGCGACCAGTCGACGCCGGGGATCACCTGGATCTGGATCGCGGCAAGCGTGCTCGCCTGCTCGAACACCTTGGCGTAGTCCAGGGTGCCGGTGTAGACCAGGACCGCGGCGATGCCGAGCAGGAAGCCAAAGTCGCCCACCCGGTTGACCAGGAAGGCCTTCAGGTTGGCGAAGATCGCACTCTCGCGCTTGTACCAGAAGCCGATCAAGAGGTAGGACACCAGGCCCACCGCCTCCCAGCCGAAGAACAGCTGCATGAAGTTGTTGCTCATCACCAGCATCAGCATGGAGAAGGTGAAGAGCGAGATGTAGCTGAAGAAGCGCTGATAGCCCGGATCGTCATGCATGTAGCCGATGGTGTAGATGTGCACCATCAGACTCACACCGGTGACGATGACCATCATCACGGCGGTCAGGTTGTCGACCAAGAAACCCACCTCAAAGGTGAACAGGTCGCTGGCCAGCCAGGTGTAGACCGCGCCGTTGAAGGCCGCCCCGCCGTCGAGCACGTGGAACTTGAACGCGACCAGGGCGAGCACGAAGGCCACGGCCACACCGAGGATGGTGACACTATGCGCACCCGCGCGGCCGATCTGGCGGCCGAACAGGCCGGCGATGATCGAGCCGATCAGCGGGGAGAGGACGATCCAGAGGTACAGGGTTTCCATGCGTGTTAGCCCTTCACGCTGTCGAGGTCGGACACGTTGATGCTGCGGCGGTTACGGAACAGCACGACCAAGATGGCGAGGCCGATCGCAGCCTCGGCAGCGGCCACGGTCAGGATGAAGAACACGAAGGCCTGTCCGGCGGTATCCCCCAGAAAGTGGGAGAAGCCGACGAAGTTGATGTTCACCGCGAGCAGCATCAGTTCGATGCTCATCAGCAGGATCAGCACGTTCTTGCGGTTGAGGAAGATCCCGGCGAGCGACAGTCCGAACAGGACGGCGCCGAAGATCAGCACATCAGACAGGGCGATCATGCGCCTTCTCCTTCATTCGTGGCCTGGACACGGCTCTCGGCAGGCATTTTGACCATGCGGATACGATCCTCGCGGCGCACCTTGGCCTGCGCGGCGGCATCCTGGTACTTGACACCAGGACGGCGACGCAGGGTGAGCATGATGGCGGCGACCATCGCCACCAGCAGGATCACCGCCGCGATCTCGAACGGATAGACGTAGACGGTGTACAGCACGCCGCCGAGTTCGGCCGTATTGCTGTAGTCCGCCGGTTTCGGCGCAGGCGCGGGATAGATGTCCAGGCCGAACAGCTTCGGCCCCAGCACCAGCGACATCTCGACGATCATCACCACGGCCACGGCAGCACCGATGGGCAGGAAGCGGACGAAGCCCTCGCGCATGACCGCGGTGTTGATGTCCAGCATCATCACCACGAACAGGAACATGACCATCACCGCCCCGACGTAGACCAGGATCAGCACGATGCCGAGAAACTCGGCCTCCAGCAACAGCCACACCAGCGCGGTGCTGAAGAAGGTCAGGATCAGGTACAGCGCGGCATGCACGGGGTTGCGCGTGGTCACCATGCGGAACGCGGAGAGCACCGACACCGAGGTGAAGATGAAGAACAGCAGCTTGATGAAGCTCATGGGTAGAAACCTGTCATTGCGGGCCTGTCATGACCACCCGGTCAGCGGTAACGCGCATCGGCCAGACGATCAGCCGCGATCTGCGCCTCGTACTTGTCACCCATGGCCAGGAGCTTGTCCTTGGTCATGATGTGCTCGCCGCGCGCCTCGAAGTGGTACTCGAACACGCGGGTCTCGACGATCGCGTCCACCGGGCAGGCCTCCTCACAGAAGCCGCAGTAGATGCACTTGAACAGGTCGATGTCGTAGCGCGTGGTGCGGCGGGTGCCATCCTCACGCTGCTCCGACTCGATGGTGATGGCCAGCGCCGGGCAGACCGCCTCGCACAGCTTGCAGGCGATGCAGCGCTCCTCGCCGCTGGCGTAGCGGCGCTGCGCATGCAGGCCGCGGAAGCGCGGCGACATCGGGGTCTTTTCCTCCGGGTACTGCACGGTGAACTTGCGGGCGAACAGGTAGCGCCCGGTCAGCTTCATCCCCAGCAGCAGCTCCCACAGGAACCAGGTCTTGATGAATTGTTTGATGGCGTTCATGGGCAAGGCTCCGTTACGCAAACCAGGGGCCAAGCTTGAAGTACACGGCCACACCCTCGACCACGATCCACAGGATCGTCAGCGGGATGAAGACCTTCCAGCCCAGGCGCATGATCTGGTCATAGCGGTAGCGCGGGAAGGTGGCACGGAACCACAGGAAGAGGAACAGCAGGATGGCCACCTTGGCGAACATCCAGAAGATGCCCGGCACCCAGGCGAAGGCCGCCTCGAGGAAGCTCCCTTGGAACGGCGACAGCCAGCCGCCGAGGAACATGACCGCGGTGAGGGCCGAGATCAGGATCATGTTGGCGTATTCGGCCAGCATGAAGATGGCGAAGGCCATGCCGGAATATTCGACGTGGAAACCCGCGACGATCTCGGATTCGCCCTCGGCGATGTCGAACGGGGCGCGGTTGGTCTCGGCCACGCCGGAGATGAAGTAGACCAGGAACATGGGCAAGAGCGGCAGCCAGTACCAGTTCAGGATGCTGCCGTCCTGGGCGCGCACGATCTCCTGCAGGTTGAGGCTCTTGCTCGCCATCAGCACGCCGACCAGGGCGAAACCCATGGCGAGTTCGTAGGCGATCTTGTGCGCGGCCGAACGCATGCCACCGAGCAGGGCGTACTTGGAGTTGGAGGCCCAGCCGGCGAGGATGACACCATAGACGCCCGCAGCGCCGACCGCGAGGACGTAGAGCAGACCGGCGTTGACATCGGCGACCACCCAGCCGTCATCGAAGGGCACCACGGCCCAGGCCACCAGCGCGGCAATCAGGATGATGATCGGCGAGGCGAAAAAGATGAACTTGTTCGCCTGGCTCGGAACGATGATCTCCTTGAACACCAGCTTGAACATGTCGGCCAGCGGCTGCAGGGCGCCGCGCGGGCCGACCCGGTTCGGGCCGATGCGCACCTGCATGTAGCCGATCACCTTGCGCTCGGCCAGGGTCAGGTAGGCGACCGCGCCGGTCAGGGGCAGGATGATGAGCAGGGTCTGGATCAGGATCAGGACGACCTGCTGCATGCCCTCGGGAAAGAGGTTCAACAGTGGGGAGAGGAACTCGGCCATCGTTTACACCTTGCGAACCTGAACGTGGAGCGCATCGCCAAGGGCGGCGGTCTGCGCCGCGCCGTAGGGGATCCATGCACATCCCGCGGGAATGCCTTCATCGGCCTGCACGGCCAGGGTGATATGCGCGTCGCCCGCGGCAATCACGGCCGCATCCGTCAGCCCAAGCCGCGCGATCTCGTCGGGATGCAGACGCACGACCACGTTGCCCCCCTCAAAGGTTGCCTGCAGGGCCGGCGAGCGACGTACCAGGGCATCCGAGGCATACAGGGCGACGCCGCCGATGCGCTGCATGCCCTCCTCGCTCGCCGCCTGGGCAGAGGGGGCCACGTCGACGGGCGCGAGGCCTTGGTCAAGCGCCACGTCCTGACAGAGGGCGCGCAGTTCGTCACGCACCTCTTCCGAGGATAGGTAGTCGAACCCTTCGAGGTTCGCCAGGTTGCCGAGCACGCGCAGCACCTTCCACCCCGGACGGGCCTCACCCTGCGGGCGAGCCACGCCGCGCATCCCCTGCCAGCGCCCTTCGGTGTTGACGTAGGTGCCGGAGGTCTCGGCAAAGGCCGCGATCGGCAGGATCACATGGGCGTAAGACTGCATGGCGGCGGTCATGAACGGCGAGAGCACGACATTGCACTCGGCCTGGGCCAGAGCCTTGAGCGCGGCCTCTCCCGCCAGGCTGTCATGCTCGGGCTCGACGCCGACCAGCAGGTGGGCCTTGCCGGCGCCGGCGAGCATGGCCGCCGCGTGCAGACCGGCCACGCCTGCGGCCTTCCCGCCCGGCAGGCGGTGGGGCACGGCCCCGGCCAGCCAGGCGCCCGCGCTGTTGCCACTGGCGGCGAATTCGCCCAGCGTGGCCCCCGTGGCAGCCGAGATCGCACGGGCGAGCTGGCGCAGCACGGCGAGGTCCGGGTGGGCCTGGGCGAGCGCACCAAGGTAGATGCCGGCACGCTTGGCCTGCTTGAGGGAGGCGGCCACAGCCTCGTGGCGCGCCTCGACCCGGGCCTGGGCCACGAGCGTCGCCAGCGCGCCGCCCAGCCCTTCCGGCCCGAGCGCGGCGAGAATGGCAGCAAGATCGTCAACCATGCCGGCGTTGCCGGAGGCGAGCTGCTCGAACACCTCGAAGGTCTGCGGCAGCACGGCCGGGTTGACGAAGGAGACCTTGGCGCCGGCGAGGGCGGCCTTGCGCAGACGCTGGGCCAGCAGGGGTTGCTCGTGACGGATGTGGCTGCCGATTACCAGCACGGCCTGCTGGTGGTCGAGCTCGGCGACATCATGGCCGAGCCAGGGCATGGCAGGCAGGGCGTCCTGGTCGCGGAAGTCGCGCTGGCGCAGGCGGTGGTCGATGTTGGCCGAGCCGAGCCCACGGGTCAGCTTCTGCGCAAGGTAGATCTCTTCGAGCGTGCTGTGTGGGGCCACGAGGGTGCGCAGTGCGCTGCCCGCGGCCTTGAGGCCGCGAGCCGCGATCTCCAGCGCCTCTTCCCAGCTGGCCTCGCGCCAGCCGGCCTCGACACGCACCATCGGGCTGGTCAGGCGATCGCCCGCCGTAAGGCCCATGTAGCTGAAGCGGTCGCGGTCGGACAGCCAGACCTCGTTGACCGCCTCATTCTCGCGCGGGACCACGCGCATGACGTTGCCGTCGCGGGTGTGGACGTAGATGTTGGAACCCAGGCCATCGTGCGGGGCAATGGCCGCATGCTGGGCCAGCTCCCAGGGGCGGAAGGTGTAGCGCGACGGCTTGGCGGTCAGGGCGCCGACCGGACACAGGTCGATGACGTTGCCGGAGATCTCCGAAGTCACCGCCTTGGCGATGTAGGTGCCGATCTCCATGTGCTCGCTGCGACCGGTCGCCCCCAGCTCGCGCAGGCCGGCAATCTCCTCGCCGAAACGCACGCAGCGGGTGCAGTGGATGCAGCGGGTCATGTCGGTGGCGATCAGCGGACCGATGTCCTTGTCCTTCACCACGCGCTTGGTCTCGGAGTACTGACCGACGCCGTCGCCATAGCCCATGGCGACGTCCTGCAGCTCGCACTCCCCGCCCTGGTCGCAGATCGGGCAGTCCAGCGGGTGGTTGATGAGCAGGAACTCCATGGTCGCACGCTGGGCGGCGATGGCCTTGGGCGACTTGGTGAATACGCGCATGCCTTCGGAGATGGGCGTGGCGCAGGCCGGCAGGGGCTTGGGCGCGCGCTCAACCTCAACCAGGCACATGCGGCAGTTGGCCGCCACAGACAGCTTGCGGTGGTAGCAGAAACGCGGGATGTGGATGCCGGCCGCGTCGGTGACCTCGATCAGCATGTCACCCTGGCGCCCATGCAGCTTCTGGCCATCGACCTCGATGGTGATCAGATCGTCGCTCATTCTCAGGATCCTTGCGGCCTTCAGCGGCCCATGGCATCGACCATGCTATGGCCGTGCTCGATGTAGTACTCGAATTCGTGACGGAAGTGCTTGAGGAAGCTGCGCACCGGCATGGCCGCCGCATCGCCCAGGGCACAGATGGTGCGCCCCTCGATCTTGCTCGCCACGTCGTCCAGGCGCTTGAGGTCCTCCAGCGTGCCCTTGCCCTCGACGATGCGGTTGAGCATGCGGTACAGCCAGCCCGTACCCTCGCGGCAGGGCGTGCACTGACCGCAGGACTCGGAATAGTAGAAGCGCGAGATGCGGCGCAAGGCCTTGACCATGCAGGTGGAGTCGTCCATCACGATCATGCCGCCGGAGCCGAGGAAGGTCCCGGCCTTGGCGATGGAGTCGTAGTCCATGTTGACCTGCATCATGACCTCCCCCGGAACGACGGGCACGGACGAGCCACCGGGAATGACGGCCTTGAGCTTGCGCCCATGACGCACCCCACCGGCCATCTCAAGCAGCTTGGCAAACGGGGTGCCCATCGGGATCTCGAACACCCCGGGATTGTTCACGTGGCCGGAGACGGAGAACATCTTGGTGCCGCCGCTGTTCGGCACGCCAAGATCCGCGAACCACTTGCCGCCGTTGCGCATGATCGCCGGCACGGAGGACAGGGTTTCGGTGTTGTTGATCGTGGTCGGACGGCCGTACAGACCGAAGTTGGCAGGGAACGGCGGTTTGAAGCGCGGCTGGCCCTTCTTGCCCTCCAGCGATTCGAGCAGCGCGGTCTCCTCGCCACAGATGTAGGCGCCGGCGCCGAGCGAACCGTAGAGGTCCATGTCGACGCCGGAACCAAGGATATTCTTGCCCAGCAGGCCGGCCGCATAGGCCTCCTTCAGCGCCTGCTCGAAGCGCTGGAACGGCAGGTCGCCAAATTCGCCGCGCATGTAGTTGTAGCCGACGGTGGCACCGATGGTGTAGCCGGCGATCGCCATGCCCTCGACCAGGGCATGCGGGTTGTTGAGTAGGATCTGGCGATCCTTGGCCGTACCCGGCTCGGACTCGTCCGAGTTGCAGACGATGTATTTCTGCCCCGGAGCATTGCGCGGCATGAAGCTCCACTTCAGCCCGGTGGGGAAACCCGCGCCGCCACGGCCACGCAGATTGGAGGCCTTGAGCTCCTCGATGATGACCGCAGGGTCAGTCTTCTCGGCCAGGATCTTGCGCCAGGCCTGGTAGCCGCCGGTCTTGAGGTAGCTCTCAAGGGTCCACGGCTCGTCGAACTGGCGGGTTGCGAAACAAACCTGAACGGTCATGGTTTAGTGCCCATCGTCTTGTTGCGCCACGGCGTCGAGGATCGCGTCCACCTTCTCCGGGGTCAGGCGCTCATAGTACACGTGGTCGACCTGCATCATCGGCCCGCCATCACAGGCGGCCAGGCACTCCTCCTCGCACTTGAGGAAGAACTTGCCGTCCGGGGTGCTCTCGCCGGTCTTGATGCCGAGCCTGTTCTCGATGTGCTCGACGATGCGGTCGGAGCCCATCAGCCAGCAGGAGATGTTGGTGCAGACGGAGATGCTGTGGCGCCCGACCGGCTTGGTCTCGAACATCGAGTAGAAGGTCGCCACCTCGTAGGCGGCGATCTCCGGGATGCCAAGATAGGCCGCCACGGCGTCCATCAGCTCGGTGGTCAGATAGCCGTGATTCTGGTGCTGCACGGCGCGCAGGGCGGCGAGCAGGGCCGACTGGCGACGATCCGCCGGATACTTGGCGAGCCAGTGCTCGATCTCGGCACGGGTTTCCTCGCTCAGCACGGCGATCTTGCGTTCACGTTCTTGCGCGTTCATCAACGGTCAACCTCACCAAAGACGATGTCCTGCGTGCCGATGATGGCCACCACGTCGGCGATCATGTGCCCGCGCGACATCTCATCCAGACCGGAGAGGTGGGCGAAGCCCGGCGCACGGATCTTCAGGCGGTACGGCTTGTTGGCGCCGTCGGACACAAGGTAGATGCCAAACTCCCCCTTCGGGTGCTCCACGGCCGAGTACACCTCCCCTTCCGGCAGGCAGAAGCCCTCGGTAAACAGCTTGAAATGGTGGATGAGGGCCTCCATGTCGGCCTTCATCTCCTCGCGGCGCGGCGGGGCGAACTTGTGGTCCTCGGTCAACACCGGGCCCGGGTTCTTGCGCAGCCAGTCGATGCACTGCTTGATGATGCGGTTGGACTGGCGCATCTCCTC
Source organism: Thiofaba sp. EF100 (assembly GCF_039822285.1). Classification (NCBI taxonomy): domain Bacteria; kingdom Pseudomonadati; phylum Pseudomonadota; class Gammaproteobacteria; order Chromatiales; family Halothiobacillaceae; genus Thiofaba; species Thiofaba sp. EF100. The sequence continues at coordinate 634,855 of NZ_JBAJEY010000001.1, forward strand.
GACCCGCACCAGATAGCGGTCGTAGCAGTCACCATTGACACCGACCGGGATGTCGAAGTCGACCTTGTCGTAGGCCGCGTAGGGCTGCTTCTTGCGCAGGTCCCACTCGATGCCGGAGCCGCGGATCATCGGCCCGGTGAAGCCCATGGCCAGCGCACGCTCGGGGGACACCACGCCGATGCCGACGGTGCGCTGCTTCCAGATGCGGTTGTCGGTCAGCAGGGTTTCGTATTCGTCCACCAGGGCCGGGAAGCGCTGGGTGAAGTCCTCAAGGAAGTCGAGCATCGAACCCTGGCGGGCCTCGTTCATGCGCGCCACATCGCGGGCCGAGTGCCACTTGGACGGGCTGTACTGCGGCATGGCGTCCGGCAGGTCGCGGGCGACACCGCCCGGACGGTAGTAGGTCGCGTGCAGACGGGCGCCCGAGACTGCCTCGTAGCAGTCCATCAGGTCCTCACGCTCGCGGAAGCAGTACAGGAACACCGACATGGCACCGATGTCGAGGGCATGCGCCCCGAGCCACAGCAGGTGGTTCAGGATGCGGGTGATCTCATCGAACATCGTGCGGATGTAGAGCGCACGCTCCGGCACCTGGATGCCGGCCAGCTTCTCCATCGCCATCACATAGGCGTGCTCGTTGCACATCATGGACACGTAGTCGAGACGATCCATGTAGCCGATGCTCTGGTTGTAGGGCTTGCTCTCGGCCAGCTTCTCGGTGGCCCGGTGCAGAAGGCCGATGTGGGGATCGGCGCGCACCACCGTCTCGCCATCCAGTTCGAGGACCAGGCGCAGCACACCGTGGGCCGAGGGGTGCTGCGGGCCGAAGTTCAGCGTGTAGTTTTGAATCTCGGGCACGACTCAGCCCTTCTTCTGCTTGGAGAGGATGTAGCGGTGATCGTCGCGGATCACCCGCGGCACCAGCACGCGCGGTTCAATACTGACCGGTTCGTACACCACGCGGCCCTTGGCCTCGTCGTAGCGCATCTCGACGTGTCCGATGAGCGGGAAGTCCTTGCGGAACGGGTAACCGACGAAACCGTAGTCGGTGAGGATGCGGCGCAGGTCGGGGTGACCATCGAACAAGATGCCGAACAGATCAAAGGCCTCGCGCTCGAACCAGTTGGCGGCGGACCAGATGTCGCACACCGAGGGCAGGACCGGCATCTCGGCATCCGCGCAGTACACGCGCAGGCGCAGGCGTGCGTTGTGGCGATAGGAGAGCAGATGGTAAACCACGGCAAAACGCGGACGCTCGGGGGCCGCCAGCGGCAGATCGTCACCGAACTTCAGCCGCCCCGCAGTGGCCTCCTGCACACCGCGGCTGAAGCCGCCCTTGCTGACCGTGTCATCGGCCATCCACTCGCTCTTGCCGTAGTCGCTGTAGTCGACGCCGCACAGATCGACCAGCTGCTCGAAGGCAAAGTCGGCCTCCGAACACAGCGCCTCACAGACGTACAGCAGCTCCTCCGCCGGAAGCTCGAGGGTCAGCTCATCATGCTTCTGGACCAGCGCGCTGAAGCGCCCCGCGAAGCGGGACTCCAGTTCACCGCGCAGTTGCTCAAGGGATTTAGCCATGGCTTATGCCTCGATGGGCTGGCGCGCGATGGTGCTGGTGCGCCGGATCTTGTTCTGAAGCTGGATGATGCCGTAGAGCAACGCCTCCGCCGTGGGCGGGCAGCCAGGCACGTAGATGTCCACCGGCACGATGCGGTCGCAGCCGCGCACCACGGCATAGGAATAGTGATAGTAGCCACCGCCGTTGGCACAGGACCCCATGGAGATGACCCAGCGCGGCTCCGCCATCTGGTCGTAGACCTTGCGCAGGGCCGGGGCCATCTTGTTGACCAGGGTGCCGGCAACGATCATCACGTCCGACTGGCGCGGGCTTGGGCGGAATACCACCCCGAAGCGATCGAGGTCATAGCGCGATGCGCCGGCGTGCATCATCTCCACCGCACAGCAGGCCAGACCAAAGGTCATCGGCCACAGCGAGCCGGTACGCGCCCAATTGATGAGCTTGTCAGCAGAAGTCGTGACAAAGCCCTTGTCGAGAACACCTTCTATTCCCATTCCAGAGCCCCCTTCTTCCACTCGTAGACAAACCCGATCACCAGGATGAGCAGGAACAGGCCCATGGCCAGCAGGCCGAAGGTGCCGATCTCATCCAGGGCGACGGCCCAGGGAAAGAGAAATGCGATCTCGAGGTCGAAGATGATGAAAAGGATGGCGACGAGGTAGTAGCGCACGTCGAACTTCATGCGCGCATCCTCGAAGGCGGCAAAGCCACACTCGTAGGGCGAGTCCTTCTCCTTCTCGGGACGACGGGGGGCAAATACGAAGCCCGCGGCAAGCATGGCGACACTGAACGCCAAGCCGACCACGAAGAACACCAGGACAGGAAGGTAGTTCTCCAGCACGCGCCTCACTCCTCCGGACAATTGGGCGCAGGAGAAACCCGGGCACCGAGGTGCCGCATTCCAGCCTTGCGCCCTGATCGTGGTTATTGTAATGCTCGGTTCTGGCGACCGATGAATCCCGGCGAACCGGAACCCTGAAATGGTGCGGATGGTGGGACTCGAACCCACACGTCTTTCGACACTACCCCCTCAAGATAGCGTGTCTACCAATTCCACCACATCCGCGATGATCATTTGGCCGACGGCACATCCGTCGGCTTGCTTTCCTGCGGAACAACCTCCGTGCTGACGGGGACTTCCGAGGATACGACGCTGCTCCGCTGCGGAGCGGACGTAACAATATACGCAAGAAGCAGGCTTGTCACGAAAAAAATCGCAACCAGCCAGGCCGTGGTGCGGCTCAGGAAGGTGGCCGCGCCACGCGCACCAAAAACAGTCGACGAAGCGCCGCTACCGAAGGCCGCACCTGCGTCCGCCCCTTTGCCTTGCTGCATCAGGACCAGCCCGATCAGCACAATGCCGACGAGCACATGAAAACCGACCAGCAGAGCGGTCATGCCGCACCCCCAGCTGCTGCACAAATGGCCATGAAATCTTCCGCCTTGAGCGAGGCCCCACCGATCAGGCCGCCGTCGATGTCCGGCATGGCCATGAGTTCGGCCGCGTTTTCCGGCTTCATGCTGCCACCATACTGGATGCGCGCGCGCGAGGCCACGCCCGCGTCATGCGCCGCCAGGCGGGCCCGGATAAAGGCATGAACCTGCTGCGCCTGTTCAGGCGTGGCGGTACGCCCGGTGCCGATCGCCCAGACCGGCTCATAGGCGATCAGCGCCCGCTCGAAGGCCGCGACACCGGAAACCCCGAGCACCGCATCCAGCTGACGCGCAACCACCGACTCGGTCACCCCCTGCTCGCGCTCCTCCAGCGTCTCCCCCACACACAGGATGGGACACAGGCCAGCGCGCAGGGCATTGGCGAACTTACGGGCCACATCTTCATCCGTCTCGCCACACAGGGCGCGGCGCTCGGAGTGACCGACGATGACATAGGAACAACCGGCATCGCTCAGCATGGAGGCCGACACCTCACCGGTGTAGGCGCCATCCTGCTCATACAGAGAGACATCCTGGGCACCGACACCGATGCCTTTGCCTCCCAGCCCCTCGACGACCTGCCGGATGAAGATGGCCGGCGGGCAGACCGCCACATCCACGCCACCCACCGCGCGCAAACCAGCGATGAGGTGGTCAACGCTCGCACGCCGGCCATTCATCTTCCAGTTTCCTACAACGATCGGTCTGCGCATGGGTATCGAAGGGTTATCAAAAACGGCCGCCAAGATTACTCAGAACGGGGGCCGAAATCAAACCGTTTAACAGGTCATTGAAAAAGTCTTTCCGCGGTCTGCCAAGACACGCCGCGGGGGCGGAGAAGGCACCACGCGTGGCTGATATGCCGTCACCGCCGCCTGCAAGGCCCGCCGGGGCATCGCCTCAGAGCTCGGCAACCGCGCGCCGCACCAGCTCCGCCAGTTCCTCGGCCGCCTGTCGGGTGCGCGCATCATCGTCACTCTCGACCATCACCCGCACCAGCGGCTCGGTTCCAGAGGCCCGCAGGACCACGCGCCCCCTCCCATCGAAATCATTCTCGATCTCGGCCACCCGGCGCCAGACCTCGCCCAGCGCCTCCAGATCAACCTTCCGGACCAGCGGGACATTGACCATCAACTGTGGATACTTGACCACGGCCCGGCGCAGACTGCTGAGCGGCTCCGCACGCCGGCGCATGGAGGCCACCACCTGCAGCGCGGAGACAATGCCGTCCCCCGTATTGGCACGATCCAGGCAGAGGATGTGGCCGGAGCTTTCCCCGCCGTACATCCAGCCACGCTTCACCAGGGCCTCGTACACATGCCGGTCGCCCACCTTGGCGCGCACGAAGGGCAGGCCGAGCGCCTGCACCGCGAGCTCCAGACCGAGGTTGCTCATCAGGGTGCCGACCACCCCGCCGCGGTACCCCTCCTGCTCGACGCGCTCACGTACGATGGCATACAGGATCTCGTCGCCATCGAGCACCGCGCCGGTCTCGTCGACCATCACCACCCGGTCGCCGTCGCCGTCAAAGGCGATGCCCATGTGCGCGCCATGCTCCAGCACCGCCTGCCTCAGCGCCTCGGGATGGGTTGAGCCACACCCTGCGTTGATGTTGAACCCATCAGGGGCCACGCCGAGCGCGACAACCTCCGCCCCGAGTTCGGCAAAAACCTTGGGCGCAATGTGATAGGTGGCGCCATGCGCGCAGTCGAGCACGACGCGCAGGCCCGAGAGGCTCGTGCCGAGCGGCAGGGTGGCCTTGCAGAATTCGATGTAGCGTCCCGCGGCGTCGTCGATCCGACGCGCCTTGCCGAGCCGCTCGGAGGGCTCGACCTCAAGCGGGGCATCCAGCAGGGCCTCAATGGCCAACTCCATTTCATCCGGCAGCTTGGTACCCTGGGCGCTGAAGAACTTGACCCCGTTGTCCTCGAAGGGATTGTGCGAGGCGGAGATGACGATCCCGGCGGAGGCTCGCAGGGTGCGGGTCAGATAGGCGATGGCCGGGGTAGGCATGGGACCGAGAAGGCGCACCTCCACACCGGCCGCGATCAACCCGGCCTCGAGCGCCGACTCCAGCATGTAGCCGGAGATGCGCGTGTCCTTGCCAAGCACGACCTTGCGCGCCCCACTGTCGGCGAGCGCCTTGCCCGCAGCCCAGCCCAGCTTGAGGGCGAAATCCGGGGTCATGGGCCACTGCCCGACCCGCCCCCGAATCCCGTCCGTGCCGAAATACTTCATTCAGAACTCCCCACCTTGCGTGAGCCCTTGCCACACGCGCACCGCATCCACCGCAGGACGCACGGCATGCACGCGCACGATGCGGGCTCCGCGGTCCAAGGCCATGACGTGGGCCGCGAGCGAGCCGGCATCCCGGTCCGCAGGCAACGTCGCACCGGTCAACTGGCCGATCATGCGCTTGCGCGACATCCCGACCAGCAACGGAAAGCCGCGCGCCGCAAGGCGTGGCAGGGCATGGAAAAGTGCGCGATTGTGGCCGAAGTCCTTGGCGAAACCAAATCCGGGGTCGAGGGCGATGGCATGGGCAGGCACTCCGGCAGCCATGCACGCCTGCGCGCGGTCCAGCAGGAAGGCTTCCACCTCCTCCACTACATTGTCATAACAGGCCAAATCCTGCATAGCACGCGGATCGCCGCGCATATGCATGAGACAGACGGCCACCCCACCCTCGCACACGACCTCCAGCGCGCCCGGCAGGCGCAAGGCGCGCACGTCGTTGACCAGAGCGACCCCGAGACGGATCGCCTCGCGCATCACCTCAGGTTTGCTGGAATCGAGCGAGAGCGGCACCGGGCAGCCCTGCAACCCCTCGAGCACCGGGCCGAGGCGATCCAGCTCTTGTTGCGCACTGACCGGGGTCGCGCCCGGGCGGGTCGACTCGGCGCCCAGATCGAGCATATCGACCCCGTCCGCGATCATCGTCTCGGCCTGGGCGAGCGCTGCATCGGCCGAAAAAAAACGACCCCCGTCCGAGAAGGAGTCAGGGGTCACGTTGAGGATGCCCATGACGCGCGGTCGCTCGCGCGTCCAGGCGTGCAGGTCGAAGGCCGCCATGCGAATCCCTCCTCTCAGGCCCATACCCCGCGGAGCGGGGTCCGGCCTTCGAGATCAGTGCTGTTCGGCCGGGCCACCAATCGAGCCATCGTGCGGCTTCACCCCGCCCTCGTCCGCAACCGCGGCGGCAGTGCCGCCATCCTGCGGTGGGTTGCTGCGATCATGCTCCGTCCAGCCCTTCGGCTCGCCCGGATCCTGGCGCGCCATCAGGCGGTCGATCTGGTCGCTGTCGATGGTCTCGTACTTGAGCAGGGCGTCGGACATGGCATGCAGGATGTCCATGTTCTCGACCAGGATGGTCTTCGCGCGCTCGAAGTTGCGATCGATGACCGCGCGGATCTCCTCGTCGATGATATGCGCCGTCTCGTCCGAGATGTTCTTGTGCTGGGTCACGCTGCGCCCGAGGAAGACCTCCCCCTCCTCCTCGGAATAAGCCAGGGTACCGAGCCGCTCGGACATGCCCCACTTGGTGACCATGTTGCGCGCGATGTCGGTGGCACGCTCGATGTCGTTCGAGGCGCCCGTGGTGATCGCTTCCGGCCCGAAGATCAGCTCCTCGGCGATACGTCCGCCGAACAGGCTGGAGATCTGGCTCTCCAGCTTGCGCTTGCTGTAGCTGTAGCGATCCTGCTCGGGCAGGAACATGGTCACCCCCAGCGCACGGCCGCGCGGAATGATGCTGACCTTGTACACCGGGTCGTGTTCGGGCACCAGGCGGCCGACGATGGCATGACCCGCCTCGTGGTAGGCCGTGAGCTTCTTCTCCGCGTCGCTCATGAGGATGGAGCGGCGCTCGGACCCCATGATCAGCTTGTCCTTGGCCCACTCGAGGTCGACCATGGTCACGTCATGCTTGCTGGAGCGCGCCGCGTGCAGCGCCGCCTCGTTGACCAGGTTGGCGAGATCGGCGCCGGAGAAACCCGGAGTGCCGCGCGCGATGGTCATCGGATCGACATCCGGGGCGGCCGGCACCTTGCGCAGGTGCACCTTGAGGATCTGCTCGCGACCACGCACGTCCGGCAGGCCGACCACCACCTGACGGTCGAAGCGCCCCGGACGCAGCAGCGCCGGGTCGAGCACGTCCGGACGGTTGGTCGCGGCGATGACGATGATGCCCTCATGGCCCTCGAAGCCGTCCATCTCGACCAGCATCTGGTTGAGGGTCTGCTCGCGCTCGTCGTGGCCGCCGCCAAGGCCCGCGCCGCGCTGGCGGCCGACCGCGTCGATCTCGTCGATGAAGATGATGCACGGGGCATTTTTCTTCGCCTGCTCGAACATGTCGCGCACCCGCGCCGCGCCCACGCCAACGAACATCTCGACGAAGTCGGAACCGGAGATGCTGAAGAACGGTACCTTGGCCTCGCCCGCGATGGCCTTGGCGAGCAGGGTCTTGCCGGTGCCCGGCGGGCCAACCATCAACACGCCGCGCGGGATCTTGCCGCCCAGGCGCTGGAACTTGCCCGGGTCACGCAGAAAATCGACCAGCTCGGCCACGTCCTGCTTGGCCTCGTCGCAGCCGGCCACATCGGCGAAGGTCACCTTGATCTGGTCCTCGCCCATCAGCCGCGCGCGGCTCTTGCCGAAGCTCATCGCGCCGCGACCTCCACCACCCTGCATCTGGCGCATGAAAAACACCCACAGGCCGATCAGCAGGAAGAACGGGAACCACTGGACGAAAATGGTCATCAGCAAGCTGGGACGCTCGGGCGGAATGGCCGTGATGCTGACACCTGCGTTGAGCAGGTCGCCGATCATCGCCTTGTTGTCCGTCTCCGGGCTGTAGGTGATGAACTCACCACCATCGGTGGTCCTGCCGCGGATCACGTTTTCGTCGATGATCACGCGCTCAACCCGGCCCGACTTCACGTCGCCGATGAACTGCGAATAGGACAGCGGCTGGCTGATGGGCCCGCGATTCTGAAAACTGTTGAAGACGGTCATCAGCACGGCGGCGATGACGAGCCACAGCAGGAGGTTTTTGACCAGGTCGTTCAAGGGATGGCCTCGATCAATCGAAAGGACGTAAGGGTTTGAAGGACTATACCACGCGCGGGTTCCGTGCCAGGGCGTAAACCTCCCTGGAACGTGAGCGGGAAGCATCGGGTTTGCGCATGGTCACGCTGGCGAACTGGTTGCGCAGCTCGCGCAGGTAGGCGTCGAACCCCGCGCCCTGGAACAGCTTGACGAGGTAGACGCCCTGCGGCCCCAGCACACGGGCGGCGAAGTCGGCCGCAAGTTCGGCAAGGTACATCGCGCGCGGCTGGTCGACCGAATCCTGGCCGCTCATATTGGGCGCCATGTCGGAGAGGACCACATCCACGGTGCGCCCATCGAGGCGTTCGAGCAGCTGTTCGAACACGGCCTGTTCGGTGAAGTCGCCCTGGATGAAGTCCACCCCGGCGAAGCTGTCCATGGGCAGGATGTCGAGGGCGAACAGGCGGCCTTGGTCGCCAATCACGCCCGCGGCGTACTGCGACCAGCCGCCCGGCGCCGCGCCAAGATCGACCACGACCTGGCCGGGACGCAGGATGCGGTCCCGCTCCTGCATCTCGATCAGCTTGTAGACCGCGCGCGAGCGCCAGCCCTCCTGCTTCGCGCGCTGCACGTAAGGGTCGGTGAAGTGCTCGTGCAGCCAACGCTGGCTGCTGACGGTACGCCCCATGGCTCAGGCCTCGTTCATACGGAGCGTGAAGGATAGGGGCTGCCGGCGCGGAATCAACCCCGCCAAGGGCTCAGTGACCTTGCATGGGCGCCATGCGCTTCATCATCTCCGCCCGCTTCTTCACCGGAACCTGGATGGTCTGGCTCGGCAGCCCCTCGAAATCCAGGCGCAGGGGAATGACATCCCCCGCCTTCGGCGGCTTGTGCACCCCGATCAGCATGACGTGGTAACTCCCGGGCCTCAGTTCCAGGCTGCCCATGGGCGGGATGACCAGCGCGTCCTGCTTGATCATCTTGTGCATCCCGTTCTCCTCCACCGACTTGTGCAGCTCGATGGTATCGAACCCCGGCGCCCAGGCACTGACGACCTTGACCTCGCGGTCCTCATCATTCTCAAGCACCATGAAGGCCCCCAAGGCCTGGGCATTGGGCGGGGCCTCAGGAATCCAGGGCTCGACGACCTTGACCTCGGCGTAGGCACTCAGCGGCAGGAACAAGGCCGCGGCAATCAGCAGGGAACGCATGGCATCACCTCATTCGTGGATGACGGTCAAGAAGGCCTTGACCATGGCTTCGGGGTTATGCGGGGTCGGAAATACGCCGACCATAGCCCCATCGGGGTTGATGAGCAAAATCGAGGTCGTGTGGTTGATCAGGTAGGAGCCCGAGGGCTTGCCATCGACGGTCGGCAGGGCCGCCTTCTCCCAGCCCACGCCGATCGGTTGGGCCATGATCCTAAGCTCGGTCTGCTCCCCCGTCGCCGCGATGATCTTCGGGTCGAAATAGCTCACGAACTTGCCCAGCTGTTCGGGGGTATCGCGCTCGGGGTCCACCGAGACGAAGACCTCCTGCCAGCGGGCCTGCACACCCTTGCTGCGCAACAGATCGGCCACCTCGGCCAGGGCGGAGAGCTCGGTCGGACAGACATCCGGACAGAGGGTGTAGCCAAAGTAGAGGAAAGTCCATTTGCCGATCAGATCCTTCTTGCCAAAGGGCTGACCGCTCATCTGGGTGAGCTTGGCGTCCGGCACCGGAATGGGCTGGGGCACGATGCGCAGCACGGACTGATCCACCACGGTGGTCAGATCGACATTGGCGCGCTGCCATTTGAGGTAGACCGAGACGGCCAGTGCCACGATCAGAAACAGAAACACGGCGATGGCGACCGGAGCCTGGCCTGACATGCGTTTGTTCATAAACATTCCCACCTGAGTTTATAAACACAATCTATAGTCAATCCCCTGTCCCTGGCAATCCCATGCGCTTCAGGCGCAGGGCATTGCCCACCACCAGCAACGAGCTGAGGGACATGCCGATGGCTGCGATCCATGGCGTGACGAAGCCCAAGGCCGCGAAGGGCACGGCCACGACATTGTAGCCCGCGGCCCAGGCGAGGTTCTGGCGGGTATTGCGCCGTGTTATGCGCGCAAGAAGGATGCCCTGCGCGAGTGCCCGCAGGTCGGTGCCCAGCAGGACGAAGTCGCTGTGCAGCTGGGCGAGGGTGGTGGCCGCGCCGAAGGATACCGAGACCTGGGCCGCCGCCAGCGTGGGGGCGTCGTTGATGCCATCTCCCACCATCAGCACCCGGGCCCCTTCGGCCTGGGCCTTTTGGATCCAGGCCAGTTTGTCCTCAGGACGCAGTCCGCCATGATGTTCCTCGATGCCGAGCCGTTCTGCGAGATGGCGCACCGCGCCCGGCTGATCGCCGCTGAGGATGATCACCCGCCCAAGACCAAGCCCGCGCGCTGCCTGGATGAACTCGACGGCCCCCGTCCGCACGGCGTCGTGCATGATGAAGATGGCCCGCCCTTCACCATTGCGACTGAGGATCACGGCCATGCCCCCGGCAAGGATCTGGGCATCGAGCCAGGCGAGCCTGTCCGCCGCCAGCCCCCCCTCGCCCAAGGCATATTCGGGCGCCCCAAGACGCCAGATAGCCCCTCCGTATTGGGCTTCCAACCCCTGCCCCGGAGTGTTACGCACCGTGAGCTCCTGCGCGAGCGGCTCAATTCCCTCGCGCAGGGCATAGGCGATGGGATGCTCCGAACCCTGTTCCATGCGGGCGGCCAGGGCACGGGCAACGTGCTCATCCATGCCCTGCAACATACACACCTCGGTCACCCGCGGCCGTCCCTGGGTCAGGGTGCCGGTCTTGTCCAACACCAGGGTATCGGCCGTCGCCAGGCCCTCGATGGCGGACATGCGCATGGGTAGGATGCCGAGCCCGGCAAAACGCCCCGCGGCAATGGCAAGGGCCACGGGGGTGGCCATGGCCAGCGCACAGGGACAGGTGATGATCAGCACCGCGATGGTGTTGGGCAGGGCTTGAGCGGGGTCATACCACCACCAGGCAAGGGCCGTCAGTGCGGAGAGAATGAGCACCCCGGCCACGAAAGGCACCGAGATCCGTTCTGCCAGCTCCGCGAGGCGCGGTTTGTCGGACAGCCCCCGATCCATCAGCCGGGCCAGCTCGTTCATGGTCGAGTCGCTGCTCACCCGCTCGACCCGTAACATGACCGGCTGATCGACATTGCAGCTCCCCGCCGCCACCCACTCCCCTTCTTTTCTCAGCACGGGCACGGATTCGCCGGTCAGATGGGATTCATCGAAGCTGCTGGCGCCTGTAAGCAGGCGCCCATCGACCGGAACACTCTCCCCGGGCAGCAGCCGCACGATGTCACCGGGCTTGAGGTCCACCACCGGCACCTCCACCGGCCCACCCTCCTCGATGCGGCAGGCGGTGCGGGGGATCACCTTCATCAGCCGATCCAAGGCATCGGCGGCCGCCATGCGCCCCTTGAGCTCCACTACCCGGGCCAGGAGGACGAAGAAGATGAACATGCCGATGGAGTCGAAATAGACGTCCTCATCCCCGACGATGGTCGCCCACAGGCTGCCACCCCAGGCCGTCACCAGGCCCAGCACGACCGGCACATCCATCCCCAGCCGCTTGTGGCGTAAATCGCGCCACGCACCGATAAAGAAATCGGCCCCGGAGTAGACCAGCATGATCAGGGTGATCAGCAGGGAGGTCCAACGTCCGATCACTTCCCACAAGGCTAGCTTGCCGGTTTCGTCATAACCACCCATCCAGTAGGTGGCAATGGCGAACATCATCACCTGCATGCCCAACAGGCCGGCGAACAGCAGGCGCTCCACGCTGCGGCGCCGCTCCTCCTCCAGCAGGCGTTCGCGATGCGCGGGGTCGTAGGGATGGGCCACGTAGCCGATCGCGGCAATCGCTTGCAGGATGTCGCTCAGCTTGGTGACGGCGGGGTCCCACTTCACCCTCGCCTGATGGCTGGCATAGTCCAGGTGTACATCCAGCACCCCCGGCTGGGCGCGTAGATGCTGCTCGTTCAGCCACAGACAGGCCGCACAGCGGATGTTCTCCAGGATCAGCGCCGCCTCACGAACGGCGCCCTCACTGCGCACGAAGCCCTGCTGGATCTCGGGGCGGTCATAGAGGGTGAGGTTCTTGAGCACCTCCGGCAAAACCTGCGCATTGACCTCGCCCTGCTGCTCGCGGTAGCGGTAGAAGTCCTCGAAGCCGGCCTCCACGATGGTCTTGCACGCGGCATGACAGCCTGCACAGCAAAACGCACGGTCCTTGCCCAACACGGGGTAGTGAAGATCAACCCCTTGCGGCACGTCGAGACCACAATGGAAGCAAGCCTGTTTTTCCATAAAGACACTTTATGAGAAAGAAAAAGGCCCCGCAAACTTCGTTCACGGGGCCTCCCAACGTCTTCTAGCGGATGACGATTTACTTGGCCGTCATGCCTGCGTAATAGTGCGCCATCTGATTGATCTCCTCATCCGACAGGGTCTTGGCGATCAAGCGCATACGCGAGTAGACATCGTTCGCACGGGCGCCGGACTTGTACTCGTGCATGGTCTTGATGAAGTACTCCGGCGGCATCCCGGCCAGGGCCGGGGTATCGGTCACTGCACCCTCACCGTTCGGGCCGTGGCAGGCCTGGCAGGGGGCCACCAGTCGCTTGCCATCGCCACGGGTGACGACGGCCTTGGCCTGATCGGCCTTGGCCGCATCGAAGCTCACACCGACCGGCAGCGACGGCAGCTTGAAGCTGGCGTAGAACTGGGCCAGGTCGGCCATGTCCTGATCGCTCAGCTGCTGCGCCACCTGCACCATGATTTCAGCGGTGGCACTGCCGTGACGCTTGCCGTCCTTGTAGTCCTTCAGCATCTTGAAGGTGTACTCGGCACGCTGCCCCGCCAGCGAAGGCCAGTTGCCCGTCGGCGCGACCCCCTGATCGCCGTGACAGGAGGCGCAGAACATGTCGCGGTTGAGCTGCCCGCCACGGTTTTTGTCGCCGGAAGCCACCAAGCGGAGTTGTTCAGGGGTCCAGGCTACATTGGTGGAGGGCCCCTTGGCCGCAGCGCCGGCGCCATGCTCGGCGGCCACGCCTTGGGACACCATCAGGGCGGCCCCCACGGCCGCCAGGCTCATTACGATCTTGTTTTTCATGGTCTTGATCTTCATGAATCAGTACCCCCAGGGAACCACGCCCGGCGTGCCGATGAAGGCGAACTGCAGGATGGGGTAACCGTAGCTGACGATCATGTAGGCCAGCATCGCCCAGTTCCAGAAGCTCAGGCTGTTGAGAATGTTCGGCACACGCATCGGCTCATGGATGGCCACCGCATACTCGACCTTGGTGTTCGCCGCCGGGGTCTTGTTGAAGTGGGTCATGAACAGGTTGTACACGAACAGGATGCCGGACAGCACGATGATGGTGGCACCCACGATCATCACGGCCTCATACGGCCCCCAGGTCTGGGCCCACTCCGGGAAGGCAGCGTATTGATCGGTGTAGGACACACGGCGCGGCTGGAAGTAGATCCCCAGCATGTGCCACGGCGCGGTCAGGGTGATCATGCCCACGGCATACATCCAGATCTGCGCGACGGCCAGCTTGCGGGAATACAGCTCTTTGCCGGTGATGCGCGGCCACAGCCAATAGGCGCCCGCGAGATACATGATCACCGTGGTGCCACCGAAGATCAGGTGGAAGTGACCGGTGACCCACTGGGTGTTGTGCACCATGGCGTCCATGGAATAGGAGGCGTTGATCACGCCACCCCAGCCACCGGCGGTCAGCATGACCAGGGCAAGCATGCCGGCGACGACGATGGGGTTACCCCAGTCCAGGGCCCCGATCCAGCCGAACAGCCCCTTGCCACCGCGCAGGCGACCGGCAACCTCAAGCGAGGCCAGCACGGTGAAGCCGGTGATGAAGGTCGGCACGGCCACCATGAAGGTCCCGAACATGTGCAGCAGCTTCCAGCCCGCGGCCTGCTGCGGGTCCATGTACAGGTGGTGGAAGCCGATGGGCACGGAGAAGATGAACAGCATGACAAAGGCCACGCGCGCCATCTCGTCGGAGAACAGCTTGCCACCCGCTTCCTTCGGCAGGATGGTGTACATCACGATGTAGGCCGGGATCAGCCAGAAGTACACGATCGCGTGCAGGGTCCAGGAGAACAGGGTGCGCGCCAGGCCCGGATCCAGGGTCGGCATCAGGCCAAGGGACACCGGCACCAACTGGAACAGGGCCTCAGAGGCGACGCCCAGGCTGGTCCAGCCCCACATCATGGCGTTGATGGTGGTCCCGAACATGACCAGCGGGACCGGTTTGCCCGGATTTTCCTTCCTCCACTGGGTGAAGCCGATGATCATGTCGGCCACCCACATCCAGGAGCCGACCACCAGCAGCACCGCGCCGATATAGAACAGCGGGTGCGCCATTTCGGGCGGATAGAAGGTGTAGAGCACGGAGGCTTGGCCGGTGAGCAACACGGCCGCGGCCATCGCCGTACCGATCACCGAAGTCCAGAAACCGAGCCAGCCGAAGAACGGCTTTTTGCCCAGGGTATGGGCCATGGTGTGCCAGCCGAAGCCCATGGCAAAGAAGGTGGTCAGCACAAAGGCCAGCAGCACACCATGGGTCGAGGTGGAGGCGAAGTAGACCGCCGTGTTCTCGATGCCGGGGAAGAAGCCGCTTCGTTCAGCGGCCTGGTACAGCCCCATCGGCAGGCCGAGCAGCAGGGCGAGGAACGCCACCCACATGCCCCACAGGCCCAGTTTGTTGCCATGCGCCACGACAGCCGAGGCACCGCCACGGGAGGCGGCCGCCAGGCTCGCGGCTTGTTCAGCAGTAATGCTCATCGTTCAGTACTCCTTGATCAGGACTTGCCGCCGGTCACATGCACCTTGGCGTACATGTAGTCGTGGCCCAGGCCGCAGTACTCGTTACAGATCATCGGGAAGTCCCCGGCGTTGGTGAACTGGGTATGCACCTCGGAGACATAGCCCGGCACCACCATCACGTTCATGTTGCTGTACGGCACATGCAGGCCATGCAGCACATCCAGGCTGGCGATGCGAAGTTTCACTGGGGTATTGGCCGGCACCTCGATGGACTGCGGGTAGAAACCGTAGCGAGCCGCCACCATGGTCACGGTGTAGGAGCCATCGGCCTCTTTCTTCACACCCAGCTTGTCCTCGGCGAACTCGCCGCCAAGATGCAGCTTGGCGGAGTCGATGACCTCGACGTTGCTCGGGGGATGGATGGCCGCGGTGGCGGCGTAGAACACCTGGATACCGATGGTGAGGCCGACGATGCCGCCCACCACCCAGATCCAGCGTTTCTCAAGCGGATCGATATGAATCGTTGCCATCTCTTGCCCTCCCTCAGTTCACCGGACCATGGCCGATGAAACGGAACCACATCCACAGCCAGCCGAGCGTGAACAACACGCCATAGATGGCCAGCAGCGTCCAAGTACCCACCGGGGAGCTTTCGAGAATCTTCTTCTCTTCTTCCGGAGTCATGATGCTTATCTCCTGTGTCGCGGTTCCCGATTACGCAAAGCAATCGTCGGTGAAGGTTTTCATCCAGGCGTGGGTGTAGAGCGCCGCCAGGCTGTTCTGCACCGGGGTCGCGTCCAGCGGCAGGTAGCGCGGGTTCGCCATCCGCGCAATCTTGCCGTCCTTGATCCGGAACACGTCCGCCACAAACTGGCCGTAGGTCTGGTTCCCCGCCAGGGCGTAGCAGGTGTTCTGCCACACCGGCTCCGCCGGCTCCTGACCCGCCAGCAGCGCCTTGACCTGCAGCGCGCAGACCTTGGCCTGGCTGTTCGCCGAGTAGCCCGATTTGGGCATCTCATCGGCAATGCAGGCATCCCCAATCACGTGCACGTTCTTGTGTAGCGTGCTCTCAAAGGTGACGCGATCCACCGGACACCATCCCGTGCTGTCCGCAAGGCCCATGTCCAGCGCCAGCTTGCCCGCCTTCAGCGGCGGAATGAGGTTGATCATGTCGCCCTTGTATTCGCCACTCTCGGTGTAGACCGTCTTGGTCGCCGCATCCACCTTGACCACCCGGCCGCCCATGTCACCCATGATCCATTCGATCATCCCAGGCTTGTCGTGCTTGATGGGCTTGAAGCCCTCAAGCTGGCGCTTGGCCTCTTCTTCGCTAAACCCGACCGCAGTCAGGCCCTTGACGCTGTAGCCCTTGAACGCTTCGGGGATGTTGAAGCCATACAAGCGGTTCCACGCCTGGAGCATGGTCAGGTCGGTGGTGAAGCCGTTCTTCGGGTCAAGGATGATGACCTTGGCCGTGGGGTTGTGCTCCTTGAGGTATTGCGCAATCAGCCCCGCACGCTCATACGGCCCCGGTGGGCAGCGGTAGGGATTGGGCGGCGGACAGAGCAGAACCGTGCCCCCTTTGGGCAGTTCCTTGAGCTGTTTGGCCAACAGTTCGGTCTGCTTGCCAGGGATCCAGGCATGCGGCATGACCGTGTCAGAGACCTCTTCACTCAGACCCTCAATGGCCGCAAAGTTGAAGCTGATCCCAGGGGAAACCACCAGGCGATCGTAGTTGAGGCTGGTGCCGCCCGCCGTCTTGACAACACGACCGTTGAAGTCAATGTCAGTGACCGTGTCAAACACGAACTCAATGCCGTACTTCTTCTGCAAAGGTTCGTAGCTGACGGTGATGTCCTGCATGCTGATGTGCCCGGAGATCACTTCCGAGGAGCCGTAGGGCCGCAGGTATTGGCGGTTCTTCTCAACCACAGTGACCTTGATGTTCGGCTCATAGAGCTTGAGGTATTTGGCAAAGGTGGCACCACCCACGCCACCGCCAATCACCACCACATGCGGCTGGGCCCCAGCAAAGGCGCTCTTGCCACCCACCGCCGCCCCCGCGACCGCCGAGGCACCCAGCCACTTCAGAAACTCACGACGCGCCAGATTGTTCATACTCATCGCTACCCCCATCACTTCTTCTGCTTGGCGTAGTAGCTCGCCATGGCCTGAAACTCGCTCTCCGTAAAGCCCTTGGCAATCGGACCCATCAGCGTGCTCGGTCGCGCCCCGCTCTGAAAGTCCTTCATCGCCTTCACAAACGTGGCTTCCGCCATCCCAGCCAGCGGCATGAACGCCGATGGCTGGCTCAGCTCCCCGCGCGTGCCATGACAGCCCGCACAGGTCTGCGCCAGCATCTCGCCCGTCGGCTCGGCCAAGGCGACACTTGCCGCCACCATGCCCGTCAGAGCGACCCCCATCATCAGGACGCGCTTGGTCATATCGATGACTCTCCTCAACAATGACCCTAAGGGTGGAAGTTTCCGCATGCACTACACGCCCGCGACCGAGGTGTGGCATTTCACACACTATAAGTTTGATCTATCGACCAATACAACAAAGCATTTTACTCAACCACTCTCGAGAGCAGGCGACGTTTCGCGGCTTGCGAGCTAGAGTTAAGCGTAAGACACGCACTTCCACTTGCACCAAAACTTATGCGTGTATAAAAATCATAAAAAATTTCGGCGCTTACACGCATCCGCAGGAGATCCCTCATGACCCAGGCCGCCGCCCTGCCCCTGCCGCAGAAGATCCGCTCGATCTATGAACTGGCCAAACCCAAGGTGGTGGGCCTGATCGTCTTCACGGCCTTCGTCGGCATGTTGCTGGCCAGCCCGCCGGGGGCCTTGGATGGGGAGCGTGTGTTTTTTGCCCTACTCGGTATCGCCCTGGCGTCCGCCGCAGGCGCGGCCATCAACCATCTTTTGGATGAGCGCTTCGATGCAGTGATGGATCGCACCCATAACCGTCCACTGCCGACCGCACGGGTAAATAACCGTGAGGTACTGGCCGTTGCACTGGCTTGGGCGGTCTTGTCGATGGGTATCTTGGTGTGGCAAGTCAATGTGCTGACCGCCGTGCTGACCTTCCTGGCCCTGATCGGTTACGCGGTGATCTACACCGTCTACCTAAAGCACAGCACGCCGCAGAACATCGTCTGGGGCGGCGCGGCCGGCGCAGCTCCCCCCCTGTTGGGTTGGACGGCCATGACCGGCGAGGTCACACTCGAGGGACTGATCCTGTTTTTGATCATCTTCCTGTGGACCCCCCCGCATTTCTGGCCGTTGGCCATCCGCCGGGTGGAGGAATATCGCCGGGCGGGCATCCCCATGCTGCCGGTGGTCAAGGGCATCCAGCACACCAAGTACCAGATCCTGCTCTACACCATGGTGCTGGTTTCCGTGAGCCTGCTGCCCACCACCGTCGGCATGAGCGGCCTGCCCTATTTCTTCGCCGCCGCCATCTTGGGCGGGGTTTACCTGATGTATGCCTGGCGCCTGTATCGCGACCCGGAGAACAGGTTGGCGATGCCGACCTTCGGCTACTCCATCCTCTACCTGATGCTGCTGTTCAGCGCCCTGCTCGCCGACCATTACCTGCGCTGACGCTCTGAAGATGCGTTCTCTGCATAGCTGGCTGGCCCTGCTGTTCGCCCTCCCTTTGCTGTTGGTCAGCCTGAGTGGAGCCGTGCTGGGTTTCGCCCGAGAGAGTGATCGCATCTTCAACGTCGATTTGCTCGCTGCCCCATTCTCTACAGCTCCCCTTCGTCCGCCGACGCAGTGGCTGGAAACGGCCCGTCAGGCTCATCCGGGTATGCGCATCATCGGCCTGGGGCTTCCACTCACGCCGGTGGATACCGCCTTCGTCCTGATGGAGGACGATGCCGGGGGGCGCCACGAGGTCCATGTCCATCCGCGCACGGGCGAGCCACGCGGCAGCCGGCCCACCGATGCCGGGCTGTACGGCCTGGCTTGGCACCTCCACACCACCCTGCTGCTGGGCGAGAGCGGACGCTGGATCACCCGCCTGGCCGCCGTGGGGTTGCTGCTCACCATCCTCAGCGGCCTGCTGCTGCGCGGGCGCACGCAGGTCCGCGGCATCGCGGGCCGCACCCACCCCCTGCTGGGCATGACCAGCGCCCCGGTGCTGGCACTCATCGCCGCTTCAGGCCTGCTCTTCCTCGCCTGGCAACCGGGCTACGGCAACATGCAGCATTTGACGCTGCACACGCCGGCACATCGTTTCGATCTGCCCGCCCCCACCCCGGCGCTGACCGCTTTGCAGGTCACCCAGCCCAAGTGCGCTCCCCGCTGGATCGTCCCCCTGCCCCAGGAAGGGTTGCGCATCGCCTGCGAGGAGCCCCACCACGCCGGGACACTCGGTGTACGCTGGTTCACCTGGTCGGCCGACGGGGGCCTCGTGCCGCAAGCCGATGGGGCGCGCGCCGGTGAACTGCTGTATGACCTGCACACCGGCGAGTTGTTGGGCATGCCCGGGCGCATCCTGTGGGTGATCGCCAGCCTCGCCGTCCCTTTCCTCATCCTCGGCGGCCTTGCCAGCCGTTCCGCCCGCCGGGGCTCACCTGCCGCAAAGACAAACCATGAATGACCGCCAGCGCCACTTCCGCCGTATTGCCTTGATCACCATCGCCGTCGTCTACATCCTGATCGCGGTCGGCAGCATGGTGCGCGCCACCGGAGCCGGGATGGGCTGCCCGGACTGGCCGACCTGTTTTGGCCAGCTCATCCCTCCGACCGACGTATCGCAACTACCGGAGAACTACCAGGAGATCTACCGCGACCGCGGCTACGCGGACGTGGAGTTCAACGCAGCGAAGACCTGGACCGAGTTTTTCAACCGCCTGGTCGGCGTGACCATCGGCTTTTTGTCGATCTGGACGCTGTGGGCCGCCTGGCGCATCCGCAAGGACGAGCCACCGGTGTTCTGGTATGCCCTGGCAGCCTTCATCCTGGTGGGGTTCAACGGCTGGCTGGGCAAGGTGGTGGTCTCCAGCAACCTGCATCCGGCCATGATCACCACCCACATGGTCGCCTCGCTGCTGGTGGTGGCGAGCCTTGTGCTTGCGATCAACCATTCACTGCGCGACACCCTGCGCATGAGCCTCAATGGGGCGCTGTCCACCCGCGCCTGGCTGATCGCCGGCATGGTCCTGACCATCGTGCAGATCGCCCTCGGCGTGCAGGTGCGCGAGCGCATCGACATCCTCTCCCTCCAGTACGACTACGCGGAGCGGGCCACTTGGGTGGCCCAGGTCGGCGCCCCACTGACCGTGCACATCCTTGGGGCGATGGCCGTGGTCGGTTACAACCTGTGGCTGGGGTGGCGCGTGCTGCGCCGGAACGACAACCCGCTGATCCAGCGGCTGGCGGTGGCGATGATGGGCGTGGTGCTGATCGAGCTCTTGATCGGCCTCTCGCTCGCCCTGCTGGGCTTCCCGGCCTTCCTGCAGCCGCTGCACCTGATGCTGGCCGCCTTGGTGTTCGGCCTGCAGATGGCTCTGTTCGGCGCAGCCCAGTATGCCCTCTCCTCGCGCGTCAGCGGCCAGGAGGGCCAGGCGCGGGCAGGGGCGTGATAGACTGCGCGTTTTGCACGGAACCGACTCCATGCCTCTGAAGCCCAACCAGGTGCGTCATCTGCGCGCCCTTGCCCATCACCTGAAGCCGGTCGTCCTGCTCGGGCAGCATGGCCTGACCGAGGCGGTATTGGCCGAGATCGAACTCGCGCTCGAGCACCACGAGCTGATCAAGGTGCGCGTGCCCGGCATGGAGCGCGAGGACAAGAAGGACGTGATCGAGGTGATCTGCGAGCGTACCGGTGCGGAACTGGTGCAAAGCATCGGCCACATCGCCGTGCTGTTCCGCAAGCGCGCCAAGGACTCCCAGATCAGCCTGCCGCGCTGATCCCGGATGAGGTCATGCCGCTCTACGGCCTTGACCCCAGCGACATCCGCTTCCCCGATCCCCGGCATGCCCTGAGCGAGCCCAACGGCCTGCTCGCGATCGGCGGCGACCTGTCCCCCGCCCGCCTGCTGGAAGGCTACCGGCACGGCATCTTTCCCTGGTTCTCACCGGGCGAGCCGATCCTCTGGTGGTCGCCCGATCCGCGCACCGTGCTGTTCCCGGAGCGCCTCAAGATCCACCGCAGCCTGCGCAAGACCCTCAAGCGCCTGCCTTTCGAGCTGCGCGTGGACAGTGCTTTCTCCGGTGTGCTGCAAGGCTGCGCCGCCCCGCGCCCGGGGCAGGACGGCACCTGGATCAGCCAGGAGATGCAACAGGCCTACCTTGCCCTGCACACGATGGGCTACGCCCACAGCATCGAATGCTGGCAGGACGGACGGCTGGTCGGCGGCCTGTACGGGGTGCGTCTGGGCCGGGTGTTCTTCGGCGAATCCATGTTCAGCCGGGTGTCAGATGCCTCCAAGGTCGCTCTGGTCGCCCTCTGCCAGGGCCTCCTCGGCTTCATCCCGGCCATCATCGACTGCCAGTTCTCCACCGCCCATCTGGAAAGCCTCGGCGCTGTCCCGATCCCGCGCGCCGAGTTCCTTGCCCTACTCGATCAGCACTCGCGTCCTTAACAGGATGATGTTGAAAAAGGGCATCGTGCCCTTTTTCAATTCGTCTCGTCGCGGCACATGTCCGCGACGGACTCCGAAGATCAATCACTTATCGTGACTGATCTTCGTGCAAGCCGTCCATGGCTTGCCTTAACAGGCTGTTGAAAGCGTTTTTCAACAGCCTGTTAACCCAGCGCCCTGAAGGGTTGGTCGGTTTGGTCCCCCATGGATTCACTGGTAATTTATGCGCCCATTAATCAACTGAATCAATCATGGGGCAGCGGATGAACATCGAACGTCGCGACTTTCTCAAATCCCTCGGCCTGGTCGGCGCCACCACGGCCGTCGGCACCACAGCCATGGCTCATCCGCGCGATGCACGGGCCGCGGTGAAGACCCGTGCCCGCATCGTCATCGTCGGCGGCGGGGCGGGCGGGATCACCGCCGCGGCCAAACTCAACAAATGGCTGGATGGAGCCCAGATCACCATCGTCGAGCCGCGCGAAATCCACTGGTACCAGCCCGGCTGGGTCTTCGTCGCCGCCGGCGTGCACGACGCCGCCTGGACCACGGCCACCCCGAACGCCGACTACATCCCCAAGGGCGTGCGCTGGGTGAAGGACAGCGTCGCAAGCTTCGAGCCGGAGGCGAACAAGGTCCTGACCCTGGGCGGTGAGACCCTGGAATACGACTACCTGATCGTCGCCACCGGCCTCAAGCTCGACTATGCCGCCATTGAGGGCCTCACCCGCGACATGCTCGGCCGCGACGGCCTGGTCAGCGTATACGCAAGCCCCGATCAGGCGGCGGCCATGTGGACCGAGATGCAGGCCTTCATCCAGAAGGGCGGCGATGGCCTGTTTACCCTGCCACACACCCCGCTCAAGTGCGCGGGCGCGCCGCTGAAGATGGGCTTTCTGACCGAGTCGCACGCACGCAACGCCAAGCGCCGCGAGGCCCTCAATCTGACCTTCAACTCCTCCATCGACAAGCTATTCAGCGTCAAGCCGATCAACGACCTGGCGGATCGCCTGTTCCGCGAGCGCGGCTTTGCCATGAACTATCAGCACCGCCTGAAGGCTGTCGATGCCAACCGCAAGGAGGCGGTGTTCAGCACACCGGACGGTGACAAGACCATGCGCTACGACTTCCTGCACATCGTCCCGCCGATGACCGCGCCGGACGTAGTCAAGCACAGCGCGCTGGCCTGGAAGGAGGGTCCCTTCGCCGCCGGCGGCTGGCTGGAGGTGGACAAACACACCCTGCAACACCTGCGCTTCCCGAACGTGTTCGGCGTGGGCGATGTGAACGGCACGCCGATCGGCAAGACTGCCGCGAGCGTCAAGTTCCAGGCCCCGATCGCGGCCGAGAACCTGGTCAGCCTGATCGAAGGCAAGCCGATGGAGCGCAAGTACGACGGCTACACCTCCTGTCCGCTGGTCACGGAAGTGGGCAAGGCCGCGCTGGTCGAGTTCGGCTATGACCTCAAGCTGATCCAGACCTTTCCGCTGGTCGACCAGGCCGACCCGAGTTGGGCCTGGTGGGCGCTGGACCTGTACGCGATCAAACCGCTGTACGAACAGATGCTCAAGGGGCGCGTTCCTGCCTGAACGAGGGCATGTCGAGCCATTTCCTGAGCTTAAAGGTAGGATATTTATGACTTATAGATACGCTTATAAGACATAAGATGACAGAATGAGCCTCCCGATCAGCGCCATGCTAGGATCGCTGCACCTTGCATAAGCAGGGACAAAAGACAAGCATTTCAGCCCTGGCGCGACCAAGGGCACACAATCAGGAGGCTTCGATCCATGGCGCACATCGTCATCCTTGGCGCGGGCATCGGCGGCATGCCGGCAGCCTATGAGGCACGCGAACTGCTGGGCAAGGAACACCAGATCACCGTCATCAATGCGGTGGACTACTTCCAGTTCGTGCCCTCCAACCCCTGGGTCGCCGTAGGCTGGCGCACCCGCGACGAGATCACCTTCCCGATCGAGCCGTACCTCAAGCGCAAGGGTATCGACTTCATCGCGAGCAGCGTGAACAAGATCGACGCCGACCAGAACACCCTGCACCTCGACAACGGCAACACGGTCAAGTACGACTACCTGATCATCACCACCGGCCCGAAGCTCAACTTCGCCGCCATCGAGGGCGCCGGCCCGCACGGTGGGCACACCCACTCCGTCTGCACTGTGGACCACGCCGAGCTGGCCTATCAGGACTTCCAGAAGCTGTGCGAAAACCCCGGCCCGGTCATCATCGGTGCCTTCCAGGGGGCGAGCTGCTACGGTCCGGCCTACGAGTACGTGTTCATCCTCGATGCTGCCCTGCGCAAGAAGAAGCTGCGCAACAAGGTGCCCATCACCTTCGTCACCGCCGAGCCGTATATCGGCCACCTGGGGCTGGGCGGCGTGGGCGACTCCAAGGGCATGCTTGAGTCCGAGCTGCGGATGCATGACATCAAGTGGATCTGCAACGCCCGCACCACCAAGGTCGAGGCCGGCAAGATGCACGTCGAGGAACTCGACATGCAGGGTAACGTGGTCAAGACCCACGAGCTGCCCTTCAACCACTCGATGATGCTGCCGCCGTTCCGCGGCGTGGACGCCGTAGCCGCGCTGGGCGAAGGCACCGTCAACCCCGGGGGCTTCGTGCTGATCGACCAGCATCAGCGCAACCCGAAGTACAAGAACATCTACTCCGCCGGCGTGTGTGTCGCCATCCCGCCGGTCGAGGCCACCCCCGTCCCGGTGGGCGCGCCCAAGACCGGCTACATGATCGAGTCCATGGTGACCGCGATCGTGCACAACATCGAGCAGGAACTGAAGGGTGAACAGCCCACCCACAAGGGCACCTGGCAGGCCATCTGCCTCGCTGACATGGGCGACCGTGGCGCCGCCTTCATCGCCCTGCCGCAGATCCCGCCGCGCAACGTCAACTGGTTCGCCAAAGGCAAATGGGTGCACCTGGCCAAGATCGCGTTCGAGAAGTACTTCATCCGCAAGATGAAGTCCGGTACTTCCGAGCCGATCTACGAGAAGTACGTGCTCAAGGCGATCGGCATCGAGCGTCTGGCCAAGTAAGGCCCATCCGCCTCGCGATCGACAAGGCGCCCGCCCGGGCGCCTTTTCTTTTGCGTCTACCGCGGCGGCGGAGATGGAAAGCGGGCCACCGGACCGGTCGCCTGTTGCCCGGGGGGCAGATAGGCCGGCGCAGGCTCCCCAGCGGGGCCGAGGAAGCGCAGGAAGCGGTAGATCGCCCGCAGGTCCGCGTCCTTCATCTCGCGCAGGCTGAACCACGGCATAGGCGGACGGGACTGCTTCGTGCGTGCCATGGACACCCACTGCTCCTCACTCATGTCCTTCACATACAGACGCAGGTTGACCGCGTAGGTCGTCCCCCAGTCGCCCTGCCAGCCCAGGCTGTCACCGAGCAGCCACTGGGCCTCGGGCACATTGCCCGCGGAGGCCATGTAGCCTGCGGTGTGGCAGTCGTTGCAGCCGGCGATCCGGGTCAGGTAACGCCCCTGCTCGATGCTTGCGGCCTTGCCGTAGCTCGCCTTGTCCTTGCCGGGGCTACTGTCCGCCCCCGCCTGCAGCGACAGGACGGCCAGCACGATGGCCGCCGCACCATATCCGAACTTGCTCATGATGGAGTCCCCCAAGGTGAGGGTGGATGAAGCGTCTCCAGCATCGGGGAAGGAGATGAAGCGGAGACAGAAGTCACGCCCCAGCGCGTACGTGGCGCGGGTCGTGTACCCGAGCAAAGTACACAACCTTTGATTCCGCAATGCCTGGATCGGGCGCCCTTCAATCGGAGCGGACGATCTCCCGCATGACTGCCGTGGCGTAGCTGCCAGCGGGCAGGACAAAGCCCACGGT
The DNA here is from genome assembly GCF_039822285.1 of Thiofaba sp. EF100. NCBI lineage: Bacteria > Pseudomonadati > Pseudomonadota > Gammaproteobacteria > Chromatiales > Halothiobacillaceae > Thiofaba > Thiofaba sp. EF100. The sequence continues at coordinate 660,243 of NZ_JBAJEY010000001.1, forward strand.
CAGGACCTTGGCCGCGGCATCCTGGCGCCAGTGCATCTGGCGCGGGATGACCCGCAGCGGGCGACGGGCCGGTTCCAGCCCCTCCCGCTCAAGCCCCTCGGCCAACAACGGCTCGGCGGCCACCACGGCCTGTTCGAGCGCAGCACAGGCCGCCTGTGCCTGCGTGCCACCCTTGCCCCACAGGGGGCCGCTGGGGTGCACATCGCCCTCGCGCAGGCGGCGGGTGATCGCCTCGTCCACCTCCCCGGCGATGAAGAAGCTGTGTCTGCCGTCCAGCAGCAGGGGCTCGCCCGGCAAGACCGTGAGCCAGTTGCCGGCCTCGATGCGGCGCCCCAGCACGGCGTTGAACAGGGTGCTTCGCGCCGTGGAGAGCAACATCCCCTGCTGACCACGATGCGGCGGCTTGCCACCGGCGAACCAGGCCCGCACCGCCGTGAGGTTGCCCCCCTCATGGCCGAAGCGCTGCTCGCCGAAAAAGTTGGGCACACCTTCACGGGCAATGCGCGTCAGCCTGGCCTCGAGCCCCTCCAGATCGCCCTCCAGCTCACGCACGGTCAAGAGAAAGCGGTTGGCCCGATGCGTCCCCGTGCGCAGCTTGCGCGGATGGCGGGTGATGACGAGGATTTCCGCGGCCGTGCGTACCGCAAGCCGCGACCAATCCACCGGCTGGCGCGGTGCGGGCAGGCTGAACCACTGGGTGGTGACGGCGTGACGGTCCTTGAGGCCCGAGTAGCCCACCTCGCGCTCGGCACAGCCGGCGATGCGGGCCAGCTGCTTCGCCACCCAGGCGGTGTTCTCCCCGCGCTTGCGCACGGCAAGCCACAGGTGCTCACCCCGCCCCTCGGGTACGAGGCCGAGCACCTCGTCGACGACGAAGTCCTCAGGGCTGGCACGCAGGCGGCCGGTCACGGGCGGTTCGCCGAAGGCATAAGGAAGGCTCATGGGAGTGGCAACCGGTAGAGGAAAAGTTCGGTGCCCCGGGCATCGTCCAGCTCGATGACTGCATCGGGCTCGACCCCCGGCACGGCGAAACTGTTGGAGATCAGCAGCATGGGCCGACGCGCCTCACGCACCAGCTTGGCCCACAGCCTGGGCATGGGGGCGGGCGAGAGAAAGGCATAGACCACGTCGAAATCGCTCAGGCGTTCCGACCAGAAGCTGGCGCGCCGGAGCCGGATGCGCGGATGGCGGCCAAGGCGCAAACGGCTGATCAGCCAGGGCAGCGGGGCCGTCTCGAAACCCACGGCCTCGGCCACGCGCGGCGCCTCCGCCATGGCGCGCAGCGCCCCCCCAAGGCCCGAGCCCAGGTCGGCCACCCGCCGCGCCTCGCCCGCCTCCCGCGCAAGAATCGCCTGCAGGGCGGCGTGGGTCGTCGAGTTGCTCAGGTAAAGGGGCACCCGCTCGCCGTGCGCATTCCAGAACACCAAAAGCAAGGCCAGAAACAGCGCCCCCATCCACACCGGGGCGACATTCAGCCCCAGGGCCAGCACCAGAAGCGGTGGAAAGAGGGCATTGATACCCCACCACCACGGCGCGCAGCGCAAGAGCATGGCGAACAGGGCCGCGAGGACGCCCTCGGCCGCCCAGAAGGCCCAGACCGGATACGGCGGCTCGACCAGCATGGGCAGGAAGCGCCAGAGCAGCAGCGTCAGCAGCACGGCAGGCAGGTGGGCGAGCAGGGCGCGCACCGCGCCACCGCCCCAGCGCTGCCCGGAAGGAGGGGGGGAAGTCTCACTCATAGGACCGGCATTGTGACATCCTATGGGCCATGCAGCACCCACTCGACGAAGCGCCGGAAAAACTCTGCACCGACCTGTGTGACCAGGCCGGCGACAGCCCCTTGCTGCGTGAGGCCTGCGAAGATGCGAGTGCCGCCTGGGATGGCGATGTCACCCGGCCGCGCGGCCCCCGGGCCGCCCTGCTGCTGGTCGAGATGAAGGCCGACACGGACACCCTGCTCGCCGCCTGCCTGGCCGACCCGCGCCTGCGCCCGGCGTTCGACGAGGAGGGCCTCGGCCGCCGCTTTGGCACGCACGTGGCGCGCCTGGTGGCGGACGTGCACCGCCTGAACACGTTCAGCGAGCCCCGGGCCGCCACCGAGAGCAAGGGCCAGGCCGAGAACTTGCGCCGCCTGCTGCTGGCCATGGTGAGTGATGCCCGTAGCCTGCTGATCAAGCTGGCCTACCGGCTGGAGCGCCTGCGCGCCCTGCCCTTCCTTGAGGACCTCGAACAGCGCCGCCGAATCGCGCGCGAGACTCTGGATCTGTACGCCCCTCTCGCCCACCGTCTGGGGCTCGGCCAGCTCAAGTGGGAACTGGAAGATCTGGCCTTCCGCCACCTGGAGCCTGAGACCTACAAGCGCATCGCCCGTTTCCTCGACGAGCGCCGGGCGGAACGGGAGGACTACATCGTCCGCGTGCGCGAGCAGCTCCAGCGGGCGCTGGCGGCCGAGGGCATCGAGGCCCGCGTCTACGGCCGCCCGAAACACATCTACAGCATCTTCGGCAAGATGCAGCGCAAGCGGCTGTCCTTCGAGCAGCTGTTCGACGTGCGCGCCCTGCGCGTGCAGGTGGAGGACATCGCCGACTGCTATGCCGCGCTCGGCGTGGTGCACACCCTGTGGGACCCGATCCCGGGCGAATACGACGACTACATCGCCCACCCCAAGCCGAACGGCTACCAGTCCCTGCACACCGCCGTGCATGCGCTGGACGGCAAGACCCTGGAGGTGCAGATCCGCACCCGCGCCATGCACGAGCAGGCCGAACTCGGGGTGGCCGCGCACTGGCGCTACAAGGAAGGCGGCAAGGGCGCGACCGATCCCTTCCAGGAGGAGATGGAGCGCTTAAGGCTGGCCCTGGAGGAAGGCGAAGGCACCGCGCTGGCCGCCAGCACCGTCTACGTCTTCACCCCCAAGGGGCACGTGATGGAGCTGCCGCGCGGCGCCACGCCGCTGGATCTCGCCTACGCCATCCACACCGAGCTTGGGCATGCCTGCCGGGGGGCCAAGGTCAACGGCCGGCTGGTGCCGCTCAACACCCCGCTCGCCAATGCCGACCGGGTGGAGCTGCTGCGCGCCCCGCAGGGCAGCCCGAGCCGCGAATGGGCCGACCCCAAGGCCGGCTACCTCGTCTCCAAGAGCGCCCGCGCCAAGGTGCGGGCCTGGTTCGTCAGCCGCGAGCGCGAATCCGCACGTGAAGAAGGACGGCAGCACTGGGACAAGACGGTGCGCCGCCTGGGGCTCTCGCGTGAGCAGAGGGAGCAGCTGTTGCAGCGCCTCCACCTCAAGAGCGAAGAGGCGGCCTGGGAGGCCCTGGGGGAGGGCAAGCTCTCCCGCGCCGCCTTTCTCGACGCTGCCCGTGCCGTGCTGGGGACGCCTCCGGTCGAAGACACCCCCGCCCTGCCCCGTCCGCTCGCCCCGGATGTGCCCGCGCGCCGCATCACCCTCGAAGGCCTGCAGGCCGAACCGGCCCGCTGCTGCAATCCCGCCCCCGGCGATGCGGTGGTCGGCTTCATCACCCGCGGACAGGGTCTGCGCCTGCACCGCGCGGACTGCCGCAACCTCGCCCACCTGCGCGAGGAGCACCCGGAGAGGATCATGGAGGTCGCCTGGCCCCGCCTGGCCGGCGTACCGGTGCGGGCGAATGTCGAGGTGCTGGGGGAGGATCGTCCGGAACTTTTGCGCGACGTCGGCAACGTCCTCGCCCAGTTCAAGGCCCGCCTGGTCAGCAGCGAAAGCCAGCTGGACCGACGCACCGGCCAGAACCGGCTCAGGCTCGCGCTGGAGCTGCCCGATGTGGAGAGCATCGCCCGACTGCTGGACAAGCTCAAGGCCATCCGCCATGTGGATGAGGTCAAGCGCCTGTGATCCATGCTGGAGGCATCGGCCTCAAGCATAAAGGTCATACGGGAACAGGAGGCTGCGCAGCGCCAGGTAGACTGCGTAAATGACCAGCAGGAGCACGGCTCCCGCGCGGCGCAGATACCCCTGCGCGAGCAGGAAGTAGAGCAACACGCCGGTCGCGATCTTGACCGGGAGGTCGTAGGCAACCGTGACCCCCGGCACCACATAGCCCGAGATCATGGCCCCAAGCCCCACCCCGAGCAGGGGGTTGGTGATGTTGCTGCCGATGAGGACCGCCGCCGCAATCCCCCGCTCGCCCTTGAGGGCGGACACCATCGCCGTCGCAAGCTCGGGCAGGGCGGCACAGATGCCGAGCACGACCACCCCAAACAGCGAGGCGCTCACGGGCAGCCGTTCCACGAGATGCCCCGCCGCCACCAGCACCGGGTCCGCCAGCCAGGCCATGCCGGCAAAGCCCGCCAGGATGACTCCGAACGCCGTCACGAGACGACGGGATGAGCGGGGATGGCGCTGCCGGGAAGAGGGCTCGTGCTCACCGTGCCGATGCAGGTAGGCGAGATAAGCCAGATAGGCAGCGACCAGCAGCGCCCCCTCCATGCGGCTGATCATCCCGCCAAGACAGACCAGCCACAGCAGGAGGGAAGCGGCAATCAGTCCACCCATCTCGATCGGCAGATTGCGGCGCACGACCACCACCGTCGCAAACAGGCCGACCAGGGCCAGCACGACGTTCTGCTGGAAGATGTCCGAGCCGACATTGCTGCCCAGCAGCAGGGCGGAAAGGGTCACCATCGACCCCGGATCGCGCAGGATGTGAATGCTGCCGATCACGTGGTTCATGATCTCGAACAGGCTCGTTCCGATCGACAGCAGGGTCAAACCGAGAAAACTGCCCGACAGGCCATAGTGGTGGCGGATGAGGACCGACTGGCGGATGACCACCTCCGCCAGCAGGAGAATGACGAGGGTACCGCCGAGAACGATGGCGAAGTCTGCCAGCATGAGACGCCTTTCAGCCGGGCTTACGAGCGTAGCCCCTGCCCGGCGGACTTTCCATGCGCGGGATCAGTCCCGCAGCAGGCGCGCTTCCAGCGTGTTCTGCATCAGCATGGCCACGGTCATCGGGCCCACACCGCCCGGCACGGGGGTGATGTGAGCGGCCCGTTCGGCCGCGGCGTCAAACTCGACGTCCCCCACCAGGCGGCCGTCCGCCAGGCGGTTGATGCCGACGTCGATCACCACCGCGCCGGGCCTGATCCACTCGCCCTTCACCAGCCCCGGTTTGCCGGCGGCCACCACCAGCAGCTCGGCGCGGCCGACATGGGCGGCCAGGTCGCGGGTGAAGCGGTGGGTCACGGTGACGGTCGCGCCGGCGAGGAGCAGCTCCAGCGCCATCGGCCGGCCGACGATGTTGGACGCGCCGACGATAACCGCCTCCATGCCTTTTGGATTCACCCCCGCCGACTGCAGCAGGCGCATCACCCCGTAGGGGGTGCAGGGGCGCAGGCGCGGAATGCGCTGCGCCAGGCGGCCGACGTTGTACGGGTGGAAACCATCCACGTCCTTGTCCGGGTGGATGCGCTCGATCACCGCCTCGGCATCGATGTGCTTGGGCAGGGGGAGCTGAACGAGGATGCCATCGATGAGGGGGTCCGCGTTGAGCGCATCAATCAGGGCGAGCAGCGCCTCCTGGCTCGTCGCGGCGGGCAGGTCGTGGGCCACGGAGCGAATCCCGGTGCGCTCACAGGCCCGGCGCTTGTTGCCGACATACACCTTGGAGGCCGGATCATCGCCCACCTGGATCACCGCCAGCCCCGGCACGCGGCGGCCCTGGGCCAAAAGTTGCTCGACACCGGCACGCACGGAGGCCAGGACCTCCTCGGAAACGCGTTTGCCGTCAATCAGTTGGGCGGACATGGGAAGGCTCCGGGGGCTGCAAGGGAAGGCGCGTATTGTAGGTTGGAGCGGGGCTGCGATAAACCCGGGGCGGGGAAAAGCGGGGCGGTCATCGGCCCGGGGGCGGGCCTCCTACAGCGCGACGCCATCGCTGCGAGCCGGCGCCGAGGCCGCCAGGGTGGCGGCAATCTCGCGCACCAGCTCCGGCCCGCGGTAGATGAAGCCGGTGTAGATCTGCACCAAGCTCGCGCCCGCATCGATCTTGGCCTGGGCATCCGCGCCGCTCAGGATGCCGCCGGCAGCGATGATCGGCAGCTCCCCGGCAAGGGCCTGGCTGAACTGGCGCACGATGGCGGTGGAACGCGCAAACACGGGCGCGCCGGACAATCCACCTTTCTCGTCGGCGTGCGGCAGGCCCTCGACGCCCTCGCGACTGAGAGTGGTGTTGGTCGCGATCAGGCCGTCGATGCGGTGCCGGCGCAGGGCGTCAGCGATGGTGGTGACCTCCTCAGGCGTCAGGTCGGGCGCCACCTTGACCGCAAGCGGGACGTAGCGGCCGTCCTGGTCGGCCAGGCGGGCCTGCTCGGCCTTGAGCCGGGCCAGCAGATCGTCGAAGGCATCGCCGTGCTGCAGGGTGCGCAGGCCGGCCGTGTTCGGCGAGGAGATGTTGACCGCCACGTAGGAGGCATGCGGATAGACGCGCCGCAGGCAGAACAGGTAGTCGTCCGCCGCCTTCTCGACCGGAGTGTCGAAGTTCTTGCCGATGTTCAGGCCCAGGATGCCGCCCTCGCGGGCGAAGCGGCTCTCTTCGACGTTGGCGATGAACTGCTCGACACCGAGGTTGTTGAACCCCATGCGGTTGATGATGGCCTGCGCCTTCGGCAGGCGGAACAGGCGCGGCTTGGGGTTGCCGGGCTGGGGCCGTGGGGTGACCGTACCGACCTCGACGAAGCCAAAGCCCAGGCTGCCGAGGGCATCGATGTAACGGGCGTTCTTGTCCAGCCCCGCGGCCAGCCCGACCGGGTTGGGGAAGGTCAGTCCCATCACCTCGCGCGGGCTGTTGGGCACGCGCGAGCGCATCCAGGAAGCCAACGGCCCGCGCAGGAGAAGGCGCATCCCCTCCAGCGCCACCTCATGGGCCGTCTCCGGAGGCAACAGGAACAGCGCCCGGCGGGCGAGATCGTAGGTCAGGCTCATGGTGTTCAGTGATCCTGGGATGGCGAGGCGGCACCGGCGTCCGCCGGGGGCACCACGGCTCCCGTATTGGCGACGTATTGTTCCTCCACCTCCTTCTTCAGCAGGATGATGGAGATGCGACGGTTGATGGGATCAGCGGGATCGCCCGGATTGAAGGGCACGGAGTCGGCCAGACCGGAGACGCGCATGACCTTGCCCTCGGCAATGCCACTGGCATTGAGCATACGCCGCGCGGCGTTGGCACGATCGGCGGACAGCTCCCAGTTGGAGTAGTCCCCACGGCCGCTGCCGAAGGGGCGCGAATCGGTATGTCCGAGCACGGTGATCTTGTTCGGCAGCTCGTTCACGATCGGCGCCACCTTGCGCAGGATGGCCTCGGCATAGGGCGCCATGCGCGCGGAGGCGAGATCGAACATCGGCCGCTTGTCCTGGTCGACGATCTGGATTCGCAGGCCCTCGGGTGTGATATCGATCTTGAGCTGGTTCTTGAATTCCTTGAGCACATTGTCCTGCTCGATCATCTTCTCGAGCTTTTCCTTGGTCTCCTGCATGCGCTTGGCCTCCTGCTCACGCAGGCGCTTCTTGGCCTCTTCCGGATCGACCACCTCCGCCTTCTTCACCTGCCCGTCCACACGGGTAAGGTCCTGGCCTCCGCCCGGGATGATGCTGGTGCGATCCCCGGTCGAGGAACCGCCCGAGAGCGACACCATCAGCGGGTTCTGGAAATACTGGGCGATGCCCTGCAGATCCTCCTTGCTGGTGGAGCCAAGCAGCCACATCAAGAGGAAGAAGGCCATCATCGCGGTCACGAAGTCGGCGTAGGCGATCTTCCACGCCCCGCCATGGTGGCCATGGCCGCCCTTCTTGACCTTCTTGATGATGATCGGGCGCTGGTGTTCGGTCTGCATGGCGACGGTAACCGCGAGATTCGCTTACTTGTTGTTCTTCACGAACTCTTCCAGCTCGCGGAAGCTCGGCCGCACGTGCGAGGGCAGGGTCTTGCGCCCGAACTCCACCGCCACCTGCGGCGGATAGCCGTTCATAAAGGCGATCAGGGTGGTCTTCAGGCAGTTGAAATACTGGGTCGAGGCCTCGGCCTGCTTGCCCATCACGTTCGCCAGCGGGGCCGCGAAGCCATAGGAGGCGAGAATCCCGAGGAAGGTCCCCACCAGCGCCGCGGCGATCAGCTTGCCGAGTTCGGCGGGCGGGATGCCCACCGATTCCATGGTATGCACCACACCAAGCACCGCCGCCACGATACCGAAGGCCGGCAGACCGTCCGCCAGCTTGGCCATCATATTGCCTGGCACTTCCGCTTCGTGGTGGTGGGTTTCGATCTCGATGTCCATCAGGTTGTCGATCTGGTGCACGTCCAGGCTCGAGCTGATCATCAGACGCATGTAGTCGGCGATGAAGTCGGTGGCGTGGTGATCCGCCGCCACCTTGGGCGCCTTGTTGAAGATCTCGCTGGTGTGCGGCTCCTCGATATCGCCCTCGATCGACATCAGACCGTCCTTGCGCGCCCGGGCGAACAGATTGAACAGCAGGCCGAGGGTCTGCATGTACATGTCCTTGTCATACTTGGAGCCCTTGAAGGCCGCGCCAAGCCCGCCACCAAAGGCCTTCAGATCCTTGACGGTATTGCCGGCGACCAGGGCCCCGATCGCAGCGCCGAAGATGATGAGCACCTCGACGGGCTGGACAAGGACCGCCAAATGTCCGCCCGCCATGAGGAAGCCGCCGAGAATCACACCGGCGACGACCACCCATCCGATGATTGTGAACATGCCTGACTGGTCCCCTGAACTCTGATCTGTGACCGGAGTCCGGCCACGAAGCTTGGACGTATGCTAACAGTTAATCGGCAGGCACCCCACAAGGCTTGAGTGCCTTTTGCGAATAAAGGCCGGGCTATAATTTTTCGAATGAACGCCCACACCCGCCGCCAATTCTTCGAGCGCCTGCGTGCGCTCAACCCCCACCCGACCACCGAACTGAAGTACTCGACCCCCTTCGAGCTGCTCGTCGCCGTGGTGCTGTCCGCGCAGGCTACCGACAAGGGCGTGAACCTCGCCACCGACCGTCTGTTCCCCGTCGCCAACACCCCCGAGGCCATCCTCGCGCTCGGTGAGGAGGGGCTGCGCGAGTACATCAAAACCATCGGCCTGTATCAGACCAAGGCCAAGAACGTGATCGGCCTGTGCCGACTGCTGCTGGAGCGGCACGGCGGCGAAGTGCCGGCCAGCCGCGAGGCCCTCGAGGCCTTACCCGGCGTGGGGCGCAAGACCGCCAACGTCATTCTTAACACCGCCTTCGGCCAGCCGACCATGGCGGTGGACACGCACATCTTCCGCGTCGCCAACCGCACGGGCCTCGCCCCCGGCAAGACCGTGCGCGCGGTGGAAGACCGGCTGGTCAAGGTCATTCCGAAGGAGTTCATACAGGACGCCCACCACTGGCTGATCCTGCACGGCCGCTACATTTGCACCGCGCGTAAGCCCCAATGCGGCATCTGCCCGGTGTGCGATCTGTGCGACTACAAGGCCAAGACCGCCCCCTGCCCTGACCCTTCGAGACTCCCCGATGTTGTTCAGTCCTGACCGCAACAAGCTGCGCCTGATGTATGTCGAGGCCTGGCGCAAACGCCGCCTGGGCCTGCCGATGGAGGCGCTCGACCTGATGATCGCCGACGTCGTCGCCCTGCACCCCGAATACCATGCCCTGCTCGAGGATGAGGAAAAGACCCTGGCGTGGGAGGAGTCGCCCGAACAGGGGATGAGCAATCCCTTCCTGCACATGGGCATGCACCTCGGCCTGCGCGAGCAGGTGAGCACCGACCGGCCGGCAGGCATCCGGGCCGCCTTTGAGCGGCTGGCGGCGAAGCTGCGGGATGCCCACGAGGCCGAGCACCGCATCATCGCCTGCCTGCTGCAGGCCCTCAACGAGGCGGGCCCGCAAGGCCCCGACGAGCGGGCTTACCTGGAGTGCATCCGGAGAGTGGGATAAGCCCCAATAGCGGAATCAGGGTTCTTGGGCCCTACCGCCCCCTGCGCACTTCACACCCCCGTCATCATGGTCTACAACAATGATGCACCCACAATTGAAGGGAGAATCATTGTGAACGACCGCCATCCCGCAGCCAGCCTCGTCATCGACGGCATGGGAAAATGCCTGGCCACCGACGGGGCTGGGACCGCCTGCGGATGCCCCGAGGTCCTGTCGGGCCTGGGCATCGCCATCGGCAGGAACGCCACCCAGCTTGCGCACCTCTGTGACCTGGGAACGCTGAACTCGATCGAGCTGCAAACCCGCGCCGGACCGCCGGTGTACATCGAACCCGCTTCCGGAGAAGGGCTGACCCTCCGCTTCTAATCCGCGGAGGGGGATCTGCCACAACAAGTCACGCTGAATAAGTCCACGGATGGATTTTTTCAGCATCTCCCTTATCATCCAGACTTGGTTCCACAACCACCACATCCTTCTTGGACGAACTATCCCTCAGTGTGCTGATCGGCACACTCATCACCTTGATTCTCCTGTCCGCCTTCTTCTCGGGCTCCGAGACGGCGCTCATGACCCTCAACCGCTACCGGCTGAGGCACCTGGCGCAGGAAGGCCATCGCGGCGCGCGGCTGGCCCAGCGCCTGCTTGAACGCCCGGACAAGCTGATCGGCCTGATCCTGCTCGGCAACAATTTCGTCAACGTGATGGCCTCCACCCTGGCCACCGTGATCTTCATGCGCCTGTTTGGCGAGGCCGGGATCGCCATTGCGGCGGGCGCCCTCACCCTCGCCCTGCTCATCTTCGGCGAGGTTGCACCCAAGACCCTGGGCGCCCTGCATCCCGAACGCATCGCCTGGCCCGCAGCCTATGTCTACACCGGGCTGCAGAAGGTCGCCGGCCCCCTGGTGTGGGCCGTCAGCCTGCTGTCGAATGGACTTTTGCGCCTGTTCGGCGTGCATGTCACCGCCGCCGGCGGACACAATCTTTCCCGCGACGAGCTGCGCACCCTGCTCGGTGAGACCGGCGGACTGGTGTCCGAACGCTACCAGACCATGCTGATCGGCATCCTCGACCTGGAGGAGGCCAAGGTCGAGGACATCATGGTCCCGCGCCAGGAGATGGGCGGCATCGACCTCGAGGCCGACTGGGACGAGATCCTGCGCACCATCGGCTCCACCCCCTTCAGCCGCCTGCCGGTCTACCGCGGAACGCTCGACCATATCGTCGGCACCGTCAACCTGCGCCACCTTTTGCCGATTGCCCAGAAAGGCGAACTCACCCTCAAGACCTTCATGCGCTCGGTCGAGGAACCCTACTACGTGCCTGAAGGCTCCTCGCTGCACACCCAACTGCTCAACTTCCAGCGCGAGAAGAAACGCATGGGCCTGGTGGTGGACGAGTACGGGGACATCCTCGGCCTGATCACCCTGGAGGACATCCTCGAGGAAATCGTCGGCGAGTTCACCTCGCAGCCGGCGGCGGAGAGCCCGGAGATCCAGCCGCAGGAGGATGGCAGTTTCCTGATCGACGGCGCCACCCCGCTGCGCGAGATCAACAAACGCCTCGGCACCGACCTGCCCACCGACACCGCCAACACCCTCAGCGGTCTGATCCTCGAGCACCTGCAAAGCCTGCCCGAGGCAGGTATGCGCCTGGAGATGGCCGGCTGCACGGTAGAAGTCACCCGCATCGCGCGCAAGGTGGTCGAGCAGGCCCGGCTGTGGCCGTCGCTCGAGCACGCCACCGAGCTTGAGCCTTAACGTGGCCCAGAAGCCCAAAACCCAGTACGTCTGCTCTGAATGCGGCGCCACCAGCCCCAAATGGGCCGGCCAGTGCGGCGAGTGCGGGGCGTGGAACAGCCTGACCGAGCAGGCCCTGCCGGTCGCCGCCTTGCGCCGTGGGGGCCAGTACGCCGGGGCCGAGGGGGCCCGCCGCCTGGGCGAGGTGAAGCTGGAAAAGACCCCACGCCAGGCCACCGGGCTGGACGAACTCGATCGCGTGCTCGGCGGCGGCCTGGTGCCCGGCTCGGTGATCCTGCTCGGCGGCGACCCCGGCATCGGCAAGTCCACCCTGCTGTTGCAAACCCTGGTCGCCCTCCAGCCCACCCTGCCCGGTCTGTACGTCACCGGCGAGGAGTCGCTCGACCAGGTCGCCCTGCGCGCCCAGCGGCTCGGCCTCGCCGCCTTCGACCTGCAGCTGCTGGCCGAGACCTCGGTCGAGCGCATCATCCAGCAGGCGGAGGCCCTGCTGCCCAAGGTGATGGTGGTGGACTCGATCCAGACCCTGTTCTCCGAGAACCTCACCGCCGCCCCCGGCTCGGTCTCGCAGGTGCGCGAGGCGGCCGCCCTGCTCACCCGCCTCGCCAAGCAGCGCGGCATCTGCGTCTTTCTCATCGGCCACGTCACCAAAGAAGGGGCGATCGCCGGACCGCGCCTGCTCGAACACATCGTCGATACCGTGCTCTACTTCGAAGGCGAGGCCGGCAGCCGATACCGGGTCATCCGCGCGGTCAAGAACCGCTTCGGCGCAGCCAACGAACTCGGCGTGTTCGCCATGACCGAGCACGGGCTCAAGCCGGTGAGCAACCCGTCTGCCATCTTCCTCTCCCGCCACGAGGAACCGGTCCCCGGCAGCGTGATCATGGTCACCCGCGAGGGCAGCCGCCCGCTGCTGGTCGAGGTGCAGGCCCTGGTGGCGGAGAGCCCCTTCGGCCAGCCGCGGCGCGTCACCCTGGGGCTGGAGCAGAACCGCCTGGCCATGCTGCTGGCGGTGATGCACCGCCACGCCGGGGTCGCCATGTTCGACCAGGACGTATTCATCAACGTGGTGGGCGGGGTGAAGATCAGCGAGACCGCCGCCGACCTGCCGCTGCTCTGCGCCGCCCTCTCCAGCCTGCGCAACCGCCCCCTGCCGGCCGACACCGTGATCTTCGGCGAGGTGGGGCTCGCGGGGGAGCTGCGCCCGGTGCCGCATGGCCTGGAGCGGCTGCGGGAGGCGGCCAAGCACGGCTTCAAGCGCGCTATTGTCCCCAAGGCCAATCTGCAGGGCCATCCACCCAAGGACATGGAACTGCATGGGGTGACCCGCCTGACCGAGGCGCTGGGGCTTCTGTAAGCCCCATCCCGGGCTTGGCGTACAATCGGTTCATCGGCCGCTCCATGCAGGAAGACCACCATGAGCCATGCACACCGTTTTGACCTGCCGCATTACACCTACGACGACTACGTGCAGTGGGAAGGACGCTGGGAGCTGATCGACGGTATCCCCTATGCCATGTCGCCCGCCCCCTCCCTCACCCATCAGGAGGTCAGCAACAACATTGCCTGGGTGCTCAAGGAGCAATTGCGCGAATGCCCAGCCTGCCGGGCCCTGTTGCCGGTGGACTGGCGCATCACCGAGGACACCATCCTCCAGCCAGACAACCTGGTCATCTGCCATCCGGCCGAAGGGGCCTACCTCACCCGCGCCCCCGTGCTGATCTTTGAGGTGCTCGCCAAATCCACCGCGCTCAAGGACCAGAACGCCAAGTACGAGATCTACCAGCGCGAGGGGGTGAAGTACTACGTCCTGGTCGCGCCCGAGGATCGCACGGCGAAGGTCTTTCACCTCCTCGATGGCCGCTACGCGAAGCTGGCGGACGTCGGCAACGAAACCGTCGATTTCGACCTCGGTCCTTGCGCGATCCATTTCGATTTCTCACTGATCTGGTGAGCCTGCGGCGAACCGCGCCCGCGTGGTAAAATCACCAGCCCATCGACCGGGCACCCCGCATGGCCGCCAGACCGAGCAAGACAACAGACACCCCCGACATCGCCGCCTTCGAGGCCTCGCTCAAGGAGCTGGAGGCCCTGGTGCAGCGCATGGAGCAGGGCGAGCAGCCGCTGATCGAGGCCATGCGCGACTTTGAGCGCGGCGTGCAGTTGACCCGCCAGTGTCAGACCATGCTGGCCAGTGCGAAGGCCAGGGTCGACATGCTCAGCAACCGCACCGACCAGCCCGAACCCTTCCTGCCCGACGACGATGCCCGCTGACACCCTGCTGTTGGCGCTCAAGGCCGCAGCAAGCCGGGTCGAGGCCGCCCTGGAGCGCGCCCTCCCCGCCGAGCCGACCCCCTCCCCACTGGCGCGACTGGTCGAGGCCATGCGCTATGCCGTGCTCGGCCCCGGCAAGCGCGTGCGCCCCTTCCTGGTCTACGCCGCGGGCGAGCTGACCGGTGCCGATGCGGCGGTCCTCGATGCCCCCGCCTGCGCGCTGGAGCTGATCCACGCCTATTCGCTGGTGCACGACGACCTGCCAGCGATGGACGACGACGACCTGCGCCGTGGGCGGCCGACCTGCCACCGCGCCTTTGACGAGGCGACCGCCATCCTGGTCGGCGATGCCCTGCAGACCCGCGCCTTCGAGCTTCTGGCCGAGGCGCCGGGGCTCCCCGCCGAAACCCGGCTCGCCATGATCGCCACCCTCGCCCGCGCTGCAGGCCACCGGGGCATGGTCGGCGGACAGGCCATCGATCTTGCGGCCATCGGCCAGCAGCCAGAGCTTGCCGCCCTGGAGCGCATGCACCGCATGAAGACCGGGGCACTGATCGAGGCCAGCGTCATCCTCGGCGCCCTGGCCGGGCAGGCGAACGAGGCCATGCTGGACGCGCTTGGCCGCTACGCCCGCGCCATCGGCCTGGCCTTCCAGGTGCGCGACGATATTCTTGACGTGACCGCCGACAGCCAGACCCTGGGCAAGACACAGGGCAAGGATGCGGCGAGGGACAAACCCACCTACGTCAGCCTGCTCGGCCTCGATGCCGCCCAGGCGCTGGCCGGGGAGCTGCGCGACGAGGCGCTCGCCGCCCTCGATGGCCTGCCACGTGCGGAGCCTCTGCGCCTGCTCGCCCGCTACATCGTCGAGCGCCCGGCATGAGCCTGCTTGAGACCATCCACTCGCCGGCCGATCTGAAGGGCTTCTCCACCGATCAGCTCAACCAACTGGCCGGGGAGCTGCGCCGCTTCATCATCGACAGCGTCTCCGCCACCGGCGGGCATCTGGCCGCCAACCTTGGCACCATCGAGCTGACCCTCGCCCTGCACCGGGTGCTCGACCTGCCGCGCGATGTGCTGGTGTGGGATGTAGGCCACCAGGCCTACGCGCACAAGATCCTCACCGGCCGACGCGAGGCGATGGCGAGCCTGCGCCAGTTCGGCGGCCTTTCGGGCTTCACCAAGCGCGAGGAAAGCCCCTACGATCCCTTCGGCGCCGGCCACTCCAGCACCTCGATCAGCGCCGCCCTGGGCTTTGCCAAGGCCTTCAAGCTCCAGGGGCTGCCGCATCAGGCGGTGGCGGTGATCGGCGATGGCGCGCTGACCGCAGGTCAGGCCTTCGAGGCCCTCAACCATGCCGGTGCCGGCAAGGCCAACCTTTTGGTGGTGCTCAACGACAACGCCATGTCCATCTCGCCCAACGTGGGCGCGCTCAACAGGCACCTCGCAAGGCTCATCACCAGCCGCACCTACAACCGCGTGCGCGAGGGCGGCAAGCACTTGTTGGAGCTCCTACCCGGTGGCGAACTGGTCCGCCGCGCGCGCGAGCAGGTCAAGGGCATGCTCACCCACAGCGCCCTGTTCGAGGAACTGGGCTTCCGCTACGTCGGCCCGGTGGACGGCCACGATCTTCCCACCCTGCTCGAGGTGCTCGCCAACCTCAGCACCCAGAGCGGCCCGCGCCTTCTGCACGTGGTCACCCAGAAGGGGCGCGGCTACGCCCCGGCCGAGGCCGACCCGGTGCGCTTCCACGGGGTGGGCCGGTTCAACCCCTACAAGCTCGAGCCCGCCCCCGGCAAGCCGGCGGTGACCTTCACCCAGGTGTTCGGCGACTGGCTGTGCGGCGCGGCCGAGCGGGATGCACGCGTGGTGGGCATCACCCCCGCCATGTGCGAAGGCTCCGGACTCACCGACTTCTCCCTGCGTTTCCCCGAGCGGTACTTCGATGTCGGCATCGCCGAGCAGCATGCCGTGACCTTCGCCGGGGGCTTGGCCGCGGCGGGCCTGCGGCCGGTGCTCGCCATCTACTCCACCTTCCTGCAGCGCGGCTACGACCAGGCGGTGCACGACATCGCCCTGCAGAACCTGCCGGTGCTGTTCGCCATCGACCGTGCGGGCCTCGTCGGCGCGGACGGGGCGACCCATGCCGGGCTGTACGACATTGCGTTCCTGCGCTGCGTGCCGAACATGGTCATCATGACCCCTTCGGATGAGGCAGAATGCCACCGCATGCTGGAACTGGGCCTCACCCTCGAGGGGCCAAGCGCGGTGCGCTACCCGCGCGGCGCAGGCTGCGGCGTGAGCGTGCCACAGCAGGCCGAGCCCCTGCCCCTCGGCCAGGCCGTCTGGCGCCGCCGCGGCAGGAAGGTCGCCATCCTCGCCTTCGGCCCCCTGCTGCACGAGGCGCTCAAGGCCGCCGAAACCATCGACGCCAGCGTGCTCGACATGCGCTTCGTCAAGCCGCTCGATGTCGACGCCCTGCGCGAGGCCGCAACCCAACATACCCACCTCGTCACCCTCGAGGACCACGCCCTGATGGGCGGGGCGGGCAGCGCCGTGCTGGAGTCCCTGGCCGACGAGGCCATCACCCTCCCCGTGCTGCGCCTTGGCCTGCCGGACGTCGTTACCGTGCAGGGCACTCAGGCCGAACTGTACCGCCATTACGGCCTGGATGCCGACGGTATCCTGAGACAGATCAGGGCTTTCCTTGCCTAACGTCAGGCTCGCCCGTACCATCCCCGCTTTGCCCTTCTTGATCCGCCATGGCCGCTCAATACACCCTCAAGGTCCATACCGAATTCGCTGCCGCGCACCAGTTGCACGGCTACGCCGGCAACTGCGCCCGCATGCACGGGCATAACTGGAAGGTCGAGGTGGAGGTCACCGGCACCCGCCTGGACGCGGTCGGCATGGTGGTGGATTTCAAGACCATGAAGCGTGCCGCACGCGAGGTGGCGGAGATGCTGGACCACTTCTACCTGAACGACATCCCGCCGTTCGATACCATCAATCCCACCGCCGAGAACATCGCCGCCTGGTTCTACCAGGAGGTGGGCAAGCGCCTGAATGGCGAACACGCGCGGGTGTCCGCCGTCACCCTGTGGGAGACCGACCGCGCCTGCGTGACCTATCGCGAGATCGAAGCATGAGCGCCGTGACGAGCGAAACGATTCCGGATATCCAGGGCCTGGTCGACACCCGCCGCATCGCCATCGACGCGGTCGGGATCAAGGGCCTGCGCCATCCGGTGGTGATCCAGGAGGCGGACGGCACCACCCAGTCCACCATCGCCACCTGCACCTTCACCGTCAACCTGCCGCACGACCGCAAGGGCACCCACATGTCGCGCTTTGTCGCCCTGCTGGGCGATGCACCGCGGGTCATCTCGACCGCCGCCCTTGCCGCGCTGCACCGCGAGATGCTCGAGCTGCTGGATGCTGACTTCGGCACCATCGAGATGAACTTCCCCTACTTCGTGCGCAAGGTCGCGCCCAAGTCCGGGGTCTCCAGTCTGATGGACTATGGCGCGCGCCTCACCGCCACGGGCGATCGCTGCACCACGCACGTCACCATGGGCGTGGAGGTGCCGGTCACCAGCCTCTGCCCCTGCTCGAAGGAGATCTCGCAGTACGGCGCGCACAACCAGCGCTCCCACATCCGCGCCGAGGTGGAGTGCGAGCCCACCCTGGGCCTGACCGAGCTGATCCAACTGCTCGAGGCCCAGGCCTCGTGCGAGCTGTTCGGCCTGCTCAAGCGCGCCGACGAGAAGTACATCACCGAGCGCGCCTACGAGAACCCGAAGTTCGTCGAGGACATGATCCGCGACGTCGCTCACGCCCTGGGCGAGGAACCACGCATCCACGGCTTCTCGGTCGAGGTGGAGAACTTCGAATCCATCCACAACCATTCGGCGTATGCCCGCCTGAGCCGTTGACGCGGCAAGGGGGATATGAAAAAACCCGGCGTGGGACACCACGCCGGGTTTTTCTTTGTTCAGCCCTCGCAAGGCGCGAGGATCTTCAGCGCAGCGACTGCGTCAGACGCTCCCCGAGCACCGCGGTGAACTTCGGCAGGTCCTTGTCGCCCACCACGTCCTCCAGGTCGATGCGGGTGGTGCCATCCTTCTGAGGCTTGAGCCTGAGAGTCAGGGCGACGGGACTCTCGCCGCTGCCCTGCTTGAGCTCGGCGCCGCGCAGGATCACCCCCTCATACAGGGTGCGCGGACGGGCATGGCGAACCTGCAGCACGCCATTGTCAGCATCCTTCTTGACCACGTCGAAGCCGAGCCGCTCGAGGCTGACCGTAGTACGGTTGAGGACCACCGGATAGGCCTGCTGCACGATGAGGTAGCGCGCATCCTTGTTGGCATCGAACACCATGCGCGCGCGCGGCTGCAAGGAAGCGGCAAGCTGCGCGCGAGCCTGTGCATCATCGCCGGACAGGTAGACCACCAGGCGCTTGAGCATCTCCGCCTCGAAGTCGGCGCTGGCCTGCCCCATCTGCCACTTGAAGGTATCGGATGAGCCGCCCGGCACCAGCGAGGCATCCTCGACCCGCTCCATACGCTGGCTGGTGAGGAAGACGCGGGTCTCGGCATCGGTCTCGCCGCGCTCCATGCGCAGGCGCACGCGGTTCATGTGGTCCGGCACGAAGAACAGCCGGGTGATCCCCTTGAGCAGGCCCTGCAAACCGCCCACCTCCGGATTGCCAGCGCTGCCGCCGGTCCAGTCGGATTCGAGGATGCCAAGCTTGGGATCCTGGCGGCTGACGCTGTAACCCTCTTCCTCCAGGAAACTGGCCAGGCGCGGCCACACCGCCTCCGGCGCAGCCTCGACCTTCAGCCAGCGCGTGTCGGGCGAGCCCTCCACGCTGACGGTGGCCGACTTGAGCAGGACGCCACCACCTGCACCGCTACTCTTCGCCGCCTCACCGGAGGCGGTGGCGGCACGCGGCACGCTGGTGACCAGGGCGGGATCGGGAGCAGTGAAGGCAGGAGGCACCTCGAGACTGGGCAGGCTGCCGGTGCGGCGCGCCTCGCGGGCCTCATCCTTGCCCAACCCCGGGATGGATGAACACCCCGCCAGGAATACGAGGCCGGCGGCCGGCATGGCGATCCGCGCAAGCGCCTTCAATTGCATATCAACCTCTCTTAGGGAAATGCTGAAAAAATCCATCCATGGATTTTTTCAGCTCGTCTCGTCGCGGCGCATGTCCGCGACGGCCTGCGCGAATCAAAGACTTGCGTCGTTGTTCGCGTTGGGGCGTCCTGCCCCAAACGGGAAACGCTGAATTTTTCAGCGTTTCCTTAGTTCAACACGCCAGCGGCACGCATGGCCTGACGCAGCGGTTCATGGTGCGCCGCAGACAGCCAGGTCAGCGGCAGGCGAATCCCATCCTCGATCAGCCCCATGGCATGCAGGGCGAACTTGACCGGAATGGGGTTGGACTCCAGGAACAGGGCCTTGTGCAGGCCGCGCAGCGGCGTATCGAGCTCTGCGGCACGGGCGGCATCCCCAGCCAGCGCGGCCTCACACATCAGGTGCATGGCGCGGGGGGCGACGTTGGCGGTCACCGAGATCACGCC
The DNA here is from genome assembly GCF_039822285.1 of Thiofaba sp. EF100. Classification (NCBI taxonomy): domain Bacteria; kingdom Pseudomonadati; phylum Pseudomonadota; class Gammaproteobacteria; order Chromatiales; family Halothiobacillaceae; genus Thiofaba; species Thiofaba sp. EF100. The sequence continues at coordinate 679,819 of NZ_JBAJEY010000001.1, forward strand.
CCTGCCGCCCTGCAGGATGACCTCGCGCGCCAGGTCGTCGTCACCACTGAAGACATCCACGCGCCCGGCCAGCCGCTCAATCAGTTCGCGGGTACGCTCCAGCGAGCCGGAGGCCTCCTTGATGCCGACGATGTTCGGCACATCAGCCAGCCGCTCCACCGTGGCCGGCAGCATGTCGCAGGCCGTGCGGCCCGGCACGTTGTAGAGGACCAGCGGCGCGGGCACCGCCTCGGCAATCGTCATGTAGTGGCGGTACAGGCCTTCCTGGGTCGGCTTGTTGTAATAGGGCGTGACCAGCAGGCAGCCATCCGCGCCGACTTCCACCGCGGCCTTCGAAAGCTCAATGGCCTCGCGCGTGCTGTTAGCGCCGGTGCCGGCGATGACCGGCACCCTGCCCGCGGCGTACTCGACCGTGCGGCGCACGACCTCGATGTGCTCGGCGACATCCAGCGTCGCCGACTCCCCGGTGGTGCCGACCGCAACGATGGCATCGGTGCCTTCCACCACGTGCCAGTCGACCAATCGGCGCAGGGCCCCGAAGTCCAGCGCCCCGTCCGCCCGCATTGGAGTCACCAGGGCCACCATACTCCCGTGAAACATTGCATCACCCACGTCAGGAAAATAGATCCATACTACCCGCCGCAAGGCGCGCCTTGCAAGGCGCCGGAACGCCTTTCCCAGGCGATGTTTCGCGCGTCCAGGCGGGCGTGTACACTCGATCGAAAAGCCATCGCCACGGACACCATGCAGACCCATCTGGCCGTCAATCTGCTCGCCAAGGACGCCATCGGACTGGTCGAGCGGATCACCCGCCCCATCGCCCAGCACAAATGTGTGCTCCTCGACTCCCGCATGTTCACCCTCGGTGACCGCTTTGCCGCCACCATGCTGGTCGGCGGCAGCTGGGACCGCCTTTCCCGCCTCGAAACCGCCCTGCGCCAGCTCGCCTCGCAGTACGAGATGGAGCTTACGATGACACGCACCGAGCCACCCGCCGCGCAGGGCGCGCAGCTGCCCTACGTGGTGGACATCGTCGGCATCAACGACCCGGACATCACCCACGTCCTGGCCCAGTTCTTCGCCGCACAAGGGGTCAACATCCGCGACCTCTCGACCATCCCCTACCAGGCATCGGGCCAGCGCACCGCCATGCTCTCCCTGCGCATGCAGGTCGACATCCCCGCCGACCGCCGCCTTGCCCTGTTCAAGGACGCCTTTTTCGACCTGTGTGACGAATACAACCTGGACGCCACCCTCGACCCCGTACGCTGAGCCCCCGCCAAGGAGGACCGCATGACCGAACGCACCCTGCCCCGCCTTGATGTCGAAAGCACGGCAGGCCCCCTGCACCTCCCCCACGATCTGCTCGGCCAGTGGCTGGTGCTCTACTTCTACCCCAAGGACAACACCCCTGGCTGCACCACAGAGGGCCAGGACTTCGCCCGCCTGAGCCCCGCGTTTGCCGCACTTGGGGCCCGCATCATCGGCGTCTCGCGCGATGGTCTCAAGAGCCACGCGGGCTTTCGTGCCAAGCACGGCCTGCCCTTCGATCTTATCAGCGACCAGAACGAGGCCTTGTGCCGGGCCTTCGATGTCATCAAGCCGAAAAAGCTGTATGGCAAGGAGTACCTGGGCATCGACCGGAGCACTTTCCTCATCGACCCGCAGGGCGTCGTGCGCCTGGAGTGGCGCGGAGTGAAGGTAGCCGGACACGCCGAAGCCGTGCTGGCCGCCCTCCAGGCCGCACGTTGAACCCCCACGGAAACCACGGATCATGATCCATCACGAACGCCCCCGTCCCTGCCTGTTCGTCCTCGACACCAACGTCCTGATCCACGACCCCACCGCCCTGTTCCGCTTCCACGAGCATGACATCTACCTGCCCATGGTCGTGCTGGAAGAGCTGGATGGCATCAAGAAGGGCACCTCCGAGATCGCGCGCAATGTCCGTCAGGCCAGCCGCTTTTTCGCCGACCTGATGGCCGATGCCGATGTCGCCGAGATCGAGGCCGGACTGCCCATCACCCCCCCTTTCCAGGACGCCCATCTGCGCGGCTGCACCGGGCGGCTGTACTTCCAGACCCGCACGCTCGACGCGCCGCTGCCGCAGATGCTCGCCGGCGCCAAGGCGGACAACGCCATCCTCGCCGTCACCCTCGCCCTCATGCAGCAGATGCCCGAGCGCCAGGTGGTGCTGGTATCCAAGGACATCAACCTGCGCATCAAGGCGACTGCGCTCGGCATCCGCGCAGAGGACTACGAAAACGACCAGGTGCTGGACGATGCTGACCTGCTCTACACCGGCGTCGCCGCCCTGCCGGAGGACTTCTGGGGCACGCACAGCAAGGACCTGCACGCCTGGCAGGAGGAGGGCCGCAGCTTCTACCGCATCCACGGCCCGCTGACCGGCGAATGGCAGGTGAACCAGTTCCTTTATCTGGAGGGTAATGCGCCGTTCGAGGGGATCGTGCGCGGCTTCGAGCCGGATGGCGCCGCCATTGTCGAGACCGCCATCAACTACACCCTGCCAAAGAACACGGTATGGGGCATCAACGCGCGCAACCGCGAGCAGAGCTTTGCCCTCAACCTCTTGATGAACCCGGAGATCGACTTCGTCACCCTGCTCGGGCAGGCGGGCACGGGCAAGACCCTGCTCACCCTGGCCGCCGCGCTGGCGCAGACGCTGGAGAAGAACCTGTTCTCCGAGATCATCATGACCCGGGTGACGGTCCCGGTCGGCGAGGACATCGGCTTCTTGCCCGGCACCGAGGAGGAAAAAATGACCCCGTGGATGGGGGCCCTGATGGACAACCTCGAGGTCCTCACCCGCACCGAGGGCGGCGGCAGCTGGGAGCGTCAGGCCACCCAGGACCTGGTTCGCGCGCGGATCAAGATCCGCTCGCTCAATTTCATGCGCGGGCGCACCTTCCAGAACAAGTTCCTCATCATCGACGAGGCGCAGAACCTGACCTCGAAACAGATGAAAACCCTCATCACCCGCGCCGGCCCGGGCACCAAGGTCGTCTGCCTGGGCAACATCGCCCAGATCGACACCCCCTACCTGACCGAAACCACCTCCGGCCTCACCTACGTGGTCGACCGCTTCAAGGGCTGGCCACACGGCGGCCACATCACCCTCCTGCGCGGCGAACGCTCGCGCCTGGCGGAATTCGCCTCGGAAACGCTCTGACAGGATGTTGAAAAAGGGCATCGTGCCCTTTTTCAACTCGCCTCGTCGCGGCGCATGTCCGCGACGGTAGGGATGAAAAGATTGGATGCGACAAGGTTGATGAGACGAAAGGTCGCGGGAAGGGGCGGGAAGTAGCGGGAAATGGCGGGAAATCAATAGGTTATGCGTGTTATCCACAGATTGTGGTGCATGCACGCATTGCGTGCGACGAAAAACGCGGGTTGATGGGGCGGTCAGGCGCGGTTTTTGAGGCGCTCGACCTCGGCGCGGAGGTCGGCTAGCGCCCGGCGCAGCTCGGCCGCTTCTGCCGCCGAGCGAGCGCGCGCGAAAACATCATCGAGGAAGGCGGCGGCCTCCTGGTCTGGCATGTCGGCCAGCAGGAGGCCGATTTTTTCGAGGCGGCGGGCGTAGGGGACGGCGGAAAAGTCTTGTTCTGGCGCGGGTTTACGCTCTTTCTGGCCGCGCCCGGTGGCTAGCCACTCCAGCGATACGCCAGCGGCGTCGGCGATGCGGGCGAGCTTATCGTAGACGGGCTTTTTCCCGTCTAAATAAGAGCGGATGGTTGCCTCTGGCAGTCCGACCTTGCGCGCAAACGAGGAGACCGTCTCGTCTCCGATGCATTCGCGCAGGCGCTTAGCGAGCGTGTCCGATTCCATTCTGTCCTCACTGACGAATCGGACGCACGAATCGGACATCGGACGCGCGAATCGGACACGAATCGGACACGAATCGGACACGAATGGGACGTAGGAAAAATTCGCAACGTGTTGTTGACATCGCAACCTCTCGCGCTATACTCTCGCAAACGGTTACGAGGATAGCACCATGAAACGAGAGCGCGAACCTTTGGGCGACGCCACCACGGTGCGCGGCAAGCTGGCGCTGGCTGGGTACCGGTCGGTGGCGGAGTGGGCCATCAAGCACGGCATCAAGCCGGTGACGGCGCGGCGGGTGATCTATGACTGGGGACACCGCGCCGACCGTGAGCCGCACGGCGGCATCGCGCGCGAGGTGATGAAGATGCTGCGCCAGACGCTAGAAGGTCAGGACAGCGTGCGCAAGACGGCGTAGACGACCAGGAACGCGACGGAGGCGAGCAATGAGACCAGCATGGTGGAGCGTGCTATGCGATAGAGCGGAGGCAGCGTGGAGACGACTGGCCGCGGCGATCTCCCCTCGTCCAGTGACCGCATTAATTCTTCCTGAAACGCATTGGCGCGCGCTTTCTCCAGCACAGCTTGCTGCCCTATGGCAAGAGCACCAGAGCATATTGCTGCTCCAAGACTCAGCCATGCCGCAGCCAGAAACCACTTGCCAATGCCCGTTGCGGGAGGGGCAAGCCCTACGAGCACGGCTAGAGCGCCTGCTGCAAGCGTCAGAAGCTGGCGCAGCCATGCCGTTTCAAGCTCGCGTGCGCGCGCATGAAGATCGTTCAGCTGCTGAAGGAGATGGACGGCCATGATGAAAGTCTATCACGGCGCTACGGTCTGGCTCACCCCGCAGCAGATTGCCGAAATGCGGCTGGCTGGCATGCCGACGACGGATCGTCGCGTGCGCACATGGGCCGAAAAAAATTTAGCCACGATTCGCAACAGGTTGCGCGGCAAAGGCATCGAGATCTTGCTGGAGAGCCTGCCGGTGCAGGCGCAGCGGGATTACTACGCGCGGATGGCGCGGGATCCATCAACAGGAGGACTCGATGGACATGATCACGCACCCGGACACCGAGCTGATGGTGGCGACGCTCACGCGCTGCGGGCGGCGCTGGATGGTGATGCTCTGGGACGGCCAGGGCTGGTTTCGGGCCACGCAGTGGCACAAGACCAAACGCGAGGCGCTCGATCGGATGCAGGCGCATTGCGCCAGCCTCGGTGTGCCGTGCCGGGGGGCGTCGTGACGTCTGCCGCACTGCCCGCCCCCAGCGGTGAGCTCATCCCGGCGGGGCGGTGCCCTCTCCCCGCTGACTCCAGCCCGGCGGCCACCGGCGCGGGTGGGCTCGCCGGTGTGGGTGGGCAAAACATGCCAATCCTTGCCAAAACATGCCAATCCTTGCCAAAACAGGCTGATTCCGACGCGGACGCGCTCCTGATCGGCCAGATCGTTGGTGCTGGCGTGCGTGATGACGATTTTTCCCGCGTGGAGCGGGCGCGCGTGCTGTTTGCGCTGCTCAAGCCATTGATCGACCTGCCGGAGCGGAACCGCGGGCGGCTGGCGATGGCTACCGAGATCGCGCAGTCGCTCAACAGGAGCGTGGCGCAGGTGTACCGGCTGGCCGAGATCGCCCGCGATGGCGGTGTCGCGGCGCTCGCGCGGCTGGGGCAGCGTCGAGACCGGGGGCAGGCGCGTGTGTTGATTTCCGGGCCGTGGCTGGCGTGGGCGCAGGAGGCGCTTGCCGCCCTGCCGGGGGAGGATTTGCCGGGGCTGGCGGCGCGCATGCGCGATGCGGTGCGCATGGCCTGGGTGGGTGGGGCGCCATCTGACCGGCAGTGCTGGCTCAAGGCGACGGCGAAGGTGGCGCGCGACTTGATGGAGCTGGGCGCGCCGCGCGCGGTGTGCGCAGGGCTCTTGTCGGTGCCATGCCCGCGACGGTACGTGGGCGCGGAGGGGCAGCATTTCCGGGTGGCAGGCAAGAGCCTGCGCGATGGCAAGGCGATCTACGACCGGCATCTGACGCCGGTCAAGCGCACGGCGGCGGGGCTGATGCCGGGCGAGCTGGTGTGCGGGGACATCACGCCGCTGGACATCCCGGTGCTGCGCGAGGACGGCAGCACGGCCTACGCGCGGCTGATCAGCTGGCACGACGTGGCCACCAACTGGTTGTGGCTGGATGCGGTGCTGCTGGACAAGGGCCAGGGCATCCGGCGCGAGCACGTGGCGGCGAGCTACGCGCGCATGTGCGAGAGGGCGCCGTTTGGCGCGCCGCGCAGGCTGTATCTCGACAACGGCAGCGAATATCAGTGGGACGAGATGCTGGTGGCCTGCAAGCGGCTGTCTGAGCTGACCGGCCAGCAGTTCGCCTTCGAGGAGGCGGCGACGACGGCGGCGGAGCGGCAGGTGGTGCGCTCCATCCCCTTCCGCCCGCGCGGGAAGCGCATCGAGGGGCTGTTCGGGAACCTGACCGACTGGCTGGGCTGGTGGTTTGGCTATGTTGGCGGCAACCGCATCACCAAGAAGGTGGCGACGCTGGGCAAGGGCGCGCAGCCCGCAGCGTTCGGGGAGGTGAAGGATTGGCTGAACCGGACGCTCTCGGACTATCACGTCACGCCGCAGGCCGGGGCCGAGCACATGGGCGGACTCTCGCCGCAGCAGAAGCTCACGCAAGCGATGGAGGCGGGCTGGCGGCCCTGGAAGGTCGACCGGATCACGCTGGCGCTGGCGTTTGCCGACTATGAAGTGAGGCGCGTCAACCGGGGCACGGTCTCGGTGGATGGCGTGACCTACAGCGGCGACTGCCTGATGGCGCTCGAAGGGCGGGTGACGGTGGCGGTGCCGCGCATCCTGGGGGAAGAAGGGGCCTACATCTTGGATACCAGGGCGCATCGCATCCTGGGCTGGGTGGAGCCCGAGCGGGTGTACGACATCACCGACCAAGCGGGCGCGAAGGAGGCCGGGCGGCGGCGGCAGGCGCTCAAGGTGCTGCTGGCCGAGCGCATCGAGCAGGCGGGCGGGCCACTGGACGAGGCTCAGCTTGCGGGCACGCGCGCCGAGCTGCTCGGATTGGATGCGACGCTCGCCGAGGTGGAAGCGGCGGCGCAGTGGGTGCAGCCCTCTGCCGAGGTGCTGCAGCTGCACGAAGGCATCAAGTCCGCGCGGGCGCGGCAGATCGAGGAGATCAACCGGCGCATGGCAGTGCGCCTGACGGCGGACAAGCTCAATCGCCTGGGCGTCGAGGACGACGAAGAGACGCGCCTGGCGCGGGCGATGGGGCTTTGAGAGGCGCCGCCTGGGTGGAGCCGGGCGGCTGGTTTGACGACTGACGACAAGGAGCAGATCGCATTATGGCAAAAAATCGAGAAATTCGCGACACAAAAGTCGTGCGGGAAGCGCTGGCGCTAGCGGCGCTGGTGCTCACCGAGGATAACCCGATCGGGGAAATCACCGGCGCGGCGGGCACGGGCAAGACGATGGCCGGGCGAGCCATCGTGGACAAGCACGGGGCGCTCAGGATCGCCGCCTGGGACGGCATGACGCGGCATCAGCTGCTGCGCGAGGTGGCGCTGCTGGCGGGCATCGAGGGCGCGGGCGCGGCGGACAAGCTCCTGCGCCGCGGTGATGACGCCGAGCGGCTGCTGCTGGTGGTGGACGAGGCCAACAAGTGCAGCTGGCGGGTACTGGAGACGCTGCGGTATCTGGCCGATGAGTGCGCCATCGCGGTGATCCTAATCGGAACGGAGCTTTATTCCCAAAAGTTCAGTGACGCTCGCACCCGCCCGCTGCTCTTGCAGCTGGGCAGCCGTATTGGCGCCAAGCGCGTGGGCACGCGCCATCTCGACCGCGCCGAGACCTATGCGCACGTGATCCGCCCGATCTTCGGCGACGTGGGCGACAAGGACGTGGTGACGCAGTTCTGGACGCTGTGCCGACGCGGCAACTACCGCGAGGCGGTGGAGCTGGCTGGCGAGTGCCAGCGCATCATGGCGAGCAACGGCATCCAGAGCCTCACGCCGGCGGTGCTGGAACTGGCGGGCAAGTGGATGGCCAACCGGTACGCGGTGGAGGCTTGATGGCTGCGTATCTAGTGAGTCGCGCGGAAGCCGCGCGCATCCTGGGCGTGTCAGACGCGGCGGTGGGGCGCATCCGCGCCGGGAGCTACCCGGAAGGGGAGCTGACGGAGCGCTACCGGCTGCTGGTGTTGGTGGTCGAGCGGGCGGCGAGAAGCTCGGAGGCGACGGCGATCTGCCGCGCCTGCCCGCGCGAGGACTGCGCAGGGTGCAGGATTGCGGAGTTGATTGGGAGTTGATTGGTTGAGGGCATGGCCGCCTGGCCGGGCGGCTGCAACAGGAGAGATTGACATGGCAAAAGCGAATGTAAATGCGGTTGAGAAGGCTGTGCGCTTGCCTGCGGGCGAGAAGATCGAGCGCGACGGCGGCGAGGTGACGCAGCTCGATGCGGCGAGCATCCGGCGCGTGGTGCATGGATGGGAGATCAAGAAAAAAATTGAAGAGCTCGAAGCTGAGCTCAAGGCGATCAACGCCGAGCTGATCGATGCGCACGGCGCGGGCGCGAGCCTGATCGTGCATGGGGTATGCCGCGCGAGCATCGCCGAGCGCGAGGCGGTGAAGATCCGCGATGCCGAGCGGCTGAAGGCGGTGCTTGGGTTCCGGTTTACCGATTTGGTGAAGACTGAGATCGCCTACAAGCCCGAGGCGCGGCTGGCGGAGATGGCCTCTGACGGCGACGAGCCGCTGGCGCCGTCGATCCGCGAGTGCCTGACGGTGGGCAAGTCGGCCTCCGTGACCTGGAGGGCGGAGAAATGACGCTGGTGACACGGATCGAGCGCGGCATCGCTGACTGTGAAGATGCTCTCATCGTCCAGAGGCTTATCGCGGCGCTGGCGCAGATGATGAGCGCGTGGCCTTCCGGCGCGCGTGAGACGACCTCTTACAGACTGGCCCAGCAGGCGCTGGCCGACGCGCTGGCGCTGCGCGCGGACGAGACCGAGTGACCCAGCCCATGCCCATGCCGCGCGGCGTGGGCATGCACGGGGTCATCCCACGGGAGACAGACGATGTACAGCAAAACCCGCCGCCGAGTGCTGCTGGGGCTGGCGCACAAGGCCGCGCAGCAGCTTGGCATGGACGAGGACACGCGCCGCGCCGCGCAGAGGGCGTTTTGCGGCAAGGAGAGCCTGCGCGACTACAGCGACAGCCAGCTCATCGCCTGGTGCTGGGAGCTCAAGCGCCGGGGCGCGGAGATCGGCATCCCCGCGCCGCCGCCCAGGGGCGGCGGCTGGGGGCGGCCCACCGAGCCGCAGCTGGGCGAGATCGAGCGGCTGGCGCTCGCCATGGGCTGGGCCGGGCTGGATGATGGCGCGCTGCGCGGCTTCATCCGCCGCACCTGTGGCGCGGATGACGTGCGCTTCATCACCCGCGGGCAGGCCACTGCCGTCATCAACGGCCTGCGCCGCTGGCTGGCGCATCGCCAGCGCCACGCCGGTCAGGAGGTGGCCTGATGCGGCTGCGCTGCCCGGTGTGCCATGCGGAGGCCGCGCTCGAAGCCTGGGCCGAAGACGACGCGGCGCGCGAGATGATGGCCATATTGTCAGGATTGGATGCGACGCTCGGCAGGCCGCTGGTGGCGTATCTGGGGCTGTGGCGATCGGCCAGCCGGGCGCTCTCCTGGGATCGCGCGGTGCGCATCGCGCGCGAGGTGCTGGCGCTGGAGGCCGACGCGCAGCGGCTGGCCGCGGCGCTCTCTCAGACGGTGGAGCAGCTGCGGCTCAAGCGCGACGCGGGCGACGTGCGGCCCCTGACCGGGCACAACTACCTCAAGCGCGTGCTCGAGGGCACGCCGCCGCAGGCAAGCGGCGCCATCGCCGTCGGTCAAGTGCAGCCGCAGCCGCAGCGCGGCGGCGCGGCCCGGGCGCCGTCGGCCACGGTTGATGGCGTGCTGCGGCTCGAGGCGCTCAAGCGCCGCGCGCGCGGGGAGGCGGGAGATGCGGGATGAGGCCGCCCCCGGATGGCTGGTGGCCGAAGTGGCCGAAGGCATCCAGCGGCTGCTGGTGTTGCGGCTGGAGGGCTGTCCACCGGCCGACGCGGTGGAAGCCGTGGCGCTGGCCTGGGCCGATGCGCTGATGCTGCGCGGCGGGCGGTGGAGCGAAGCGCTGGACGCGTCGCGCATCCGCCGGGCGTTTCGCGCGCTCGCGGCGCATGCCGTGCGCTGGCCAGCACCGGCTGACATCTGGACGCACATGCCATCGCGGCCCGAGCCGCCGCGCCTTTCGCCGCCTGACCCAACGCCAGAGCAGCGCGAGCGCATCCGGAACATGCTGCAACAGGTGCGTCAAAAAATTATATGATGATGCAGTTATGGCATGGCCGCGCGCCATGCCATAACTGCATCCAGAGGGCGGAAGGCGTGCATGGCCGGGCGCGCCGGAAATCCGGAGGGCCGCATGGCCTCGATTCACGCCGCAAAAATGGATAACTCGCCGCGCCTGCAGCGCGTGGCCGAACTGCTCGCCGATGGACGCTGGTACTCCACGCTCGACATCATCGTCGGCGCGGGCGTGTGCGCCGTCAACTCCTGCGTGGCCGAGCTGCGCGCCAACGGCATCCCGGTGGACTGCCGTCGGGTGGGCAAAGATCGCTTTGAGTACCGCCGCGCCGACGTCGGAGAGGCGCATGGCGCTGGCTGACACCGCCGAGCTCGAGCGCCTGATCGGGCGCGAAGCGCTCTCCACCCTCGTCTCCACCTGCGGCGGGCTCGCCATCCCCATCCCCAAGCGGCCGCCGCTCAGGGGGCCGCTGATGGACTTGCCCGAGCGCGCACAGCAGGCGCTTGCCTGGCGCTATGGCGGCACCACGCTCTATGTGCCCAAGTGCGACGGCGCGGCGCGCGCCGCGCGCGACGCGGCCATCCGCGCCGCCTACGACGCGGGCGAGAGCGTGCAGTCCATCGCCCGGCGATGGCGGATGACCGAGCGCTGGGTTTACGAAATCCTGGGCCGCGTGGACGCGCCGGAAGCGGCGCAAGGCACGCTGTTCTAGCTCCCCTGAACCCGATCAGGCTGGCGGCGCGGCGCAGGAAATCCGATCATCGCTGCATGAAGCGGCGCGTCCTACCAGCCATGATAGTCGTCTCCGCCGTCGCCGCGGCGGGCATGGCCGTGCACGAGGGGTATCGATCCCGCGCCTACGACGATGGCGTTGGCGTGCAGACGATTGGCTTTGGCACCACCCAGCGCGAGGACGGCAGCCCGGTGCAAAAGGGCGACACCATCAGTCCTGAGCGCGCGGTGCTGCGGCTCGCTCAAGACGCCGACCGCATCGGGCGGCAGATCGCCGCCTGCATCGGCGATACGCCGCTCCATCAACACGAATTCGACGCTTACGTGTCGCTTGCCTACAACATCGGCCCGGCCGCCTTCTGCCGCTCCACCATCGTCAAGCGGCTGCGCCAGACGACGCCGGACTACGCCGGGGCGTGTGAGGCGATCAAGATGTGGAACCAGGCCGGCGGGCGCGTGCTGCCCGGCCTGGTCAAACGGCGCGAGGCCGAATACCGGATGTGCATGGGAGATGCGCCATGATCCCGCTGCCACCGCCAACGCTGCTTGCCGCCGCCATCGCCGCCGCCATCGCCGCCGCCATCGGCGCGGCAGGCGGCTACGCCATCAAGGGCCGCCTGGACGACGCCAGCATCGCCCGCGCCGAAGCCGCCACCGCACAGTGCCGTCTCGCCAGCGAAGAATCGATGCGCCGCGCTGCCGAAGAAGCATCCGCCCGGCTCTCCGCTGCGCAGGATGCCGAGCGGCAGGCCGTGACCGCATTGCATGCGACGAAAAACCGTCTCGCCGCCACCGAAAAACGCCTCAAGGAGTCTCTGTATGCGCTACCCACTGCCCAGTCTTGCGGCCTGTCTGGCGCTGCTCGCGGGCTGCTCAACGAGCGCCTCGCCGCCGCTGACAGCCTGCCCGCGCGTGCCAGCGAGCCTGACCGCGCCGCTGCCAGCGCTGCCGCCGATTCCGGCGAGCCCGTCCATGAGGCCGACCTCGGCGGCTGGATCGCCGGCGCCATCAGCGCCTACGACACATGCCGCGCCCGCATCGACGCCATCAGAGCGTGGGACGAGGTGACGCATGGAAGGTGATGTGATCATCGGCGCCTTCAACTGGCCGGCGATGCTGGCCGTTGGCGGCGCCATCATGGGCGGCGTGTTCGCGCTGCTCAAGTGGTTCGCCGGGCGGATGCTAGAGGAGATCGAATCGCGCCTGAAGCGCATCGACGATCTGGAGAGCCGTTTCGAGCGGCTGATGGCGGAGCTTCCGCTCTACTACCAGCGGCGCGACGACGCGATCCGCGAATACACGTCCATCAACGCCAAGATCGACCGGCTCACCGAGGTCTTGATCGACATCAAGGGGGAATTGCGTGGAAAAGCGAATTGACGCGGCCATCGACATCGCGCGCGCCGAGCGCGAGACGCTGCGCTGGATCATCCTCTCGGCGCTCTGGCATGGTCGGCCCTACGGCGTCAATGAGCACGTGCTGCTCATGACCGCGCACGACATCCCGCTGCGGGTCACCGCCGACCAGGTGCGCGCCGAGATGGCGGCGCTGGAAAAGCGCGGGCTGGTCAGCGTCGGGCGCGACGGCCCGATCTGGTGGGCCGAGCTGACCGCCGCCGGCGAGGATGTGGTGGATTATCGCGCCGCCTGCCCGGACGGCATCGCCCGCCCGCCGAGGTGGTGAGCATGGCCCGCCGCAGCAAGATCGACGCCCTGCCGCCCGCGCTCAAGGCCAAGCTAGAGCGCCTGCTGGCCGACCGCGCGCATGGCGGGTATGAGGCGCTGGCCGCGTGGCTGCGCGATCAGGGCTACGAGATCAGCAAGAGCAGCCTGCACCGCTACGACCAGCGGGTGCAGGCGGTGATGCTGCGCATCAAGGCCAGCGCCGAGGCCGCGCGGGTGATCGCGCAAGCCTCTCCAGACGAGGCCGACGAGCATTCCGCCGCCGTGCTGCGCATGGTGCAGAGCGCGCTGTTCGACGCCCTGAGCCGGGTGACCGAGGCGGCGGAAGAAGCCGACCCCGCCGAGCAGGTCAAGGTGCTCTCGCAGGCCGCGCGGGCCATTGCCGAAGCCAGCCGCGCCAGCATCGGGCAGAAGAAGTGGGCGGATGAGGTGCGAGCGAAGATCGACGAGGTGGAGCGCGTCGCACGCAATGCGGGCAAGACGCTCGATGCCGAGACGCTCAAGACGATCCGTGAGGGGCTGTATGGCGGGTGAGCGCCGGGTGCTGGCCGGTGGACGCGCCGTGCTTTAACTGTATGGATGATAAATGCAATCACTGCACTTGTTCGCCGGAGGTGGCGGCGGGATGCTCGCCGATCTCATTCTTGGACACGAGCCCATCGCGGCCGTGGAGTGGGACGCCTATTGCTGCGAGCTGCTCCGTGCAAGAGTCGAGTCAGGATGGTTCCCTGGCTTGTCAGTGCACGAGTGCGATGTCCGCATGTTCGACCCATCCGAATACGCCGGCAGAGTGGACTGCATCCATGCGGGCTTCCCTTGTCAGGACATTAGCTCGGCTGGCAAAAGAGCCGGCGTTGGTTATGGCACTCGCAGCGGGCTGTACAGAGAGGTCATTCGCATCGGTGATGCGCTACGACCGGAATACATCTTCCTGGAAAACGTCGCAGCCATCCTTAGCAAAGGCATTGAAGTTGTCGTCGGGGACTTGGCCGCGATGGGGTACGACGCGAAATGGTGCACTCTTCGCGCATCCGATGTTGGTGCCCCGCATCAGCGCGATAGGTGGTGGTGCCTTGCAAGGCGTGCCGACGCCAACCGTGACGACCGGCGCGCAGGTGGCGTGGAAAAAGACGCAAAAACAGACTGGTGGAACATCCTTGCTTGGGTTTGCCAGGTGGACAACGCCAACGGTCAACGACTCTCGCCACAAGATACTTGCCTGTCAGCGAGACCGGAACAGTCTCGTGGGCGATATTGCAAAGCGACATCCTTCCGCGATTGGTGGGATGTTGAACCCGCAGTGGGTCGAGTGGTTGATGGGCTGGCCCCTGGGTTATACCGACGTTCTTTGGCCGCCCTCGGAAACGGCCAAGTACCAATCCAGGCGGCGGTCGCGTGGTGCCTGTTAGGTGGGCCGGTCGAGTGGAAGAAATGAGTACCGCCCCCATCCTCTACCCCTACCAGCGCCGCTACCTTGCAGACAGCAGCCGGTGGAAGGCGGCGATGTGGAGCCGCCAGACCGGCAAGACCTTCACCACCACGCTGGAGGCGGTGCTGGACTGCCTGGATGCCGAGGTCGATGGGCGCATCGCCCGCTGGACGATCCTGTCGATTTCGCGCGACCGGGCGCTGGACGCGATGAACAACGGCGTCAAGCTGCACGCCCGCGCCATCGGGGCGGCTTACGAAGAGCTGACGGACGAGAGCCTGGGGGCGGATGAGCAGGCGGCGATGGTGCGCTTTCCCGGCGGCTCCTACGTGCGCGCGATCGCCGCGCGGCCCGAGACGGCGCGGGGCATGAGCGACAACCTGATCCTGGACGAGTTCGCCCACCACAAGGACAACCGCGCGCTGTGGCGGGCGCTGGTGCCGGTGGTGTCCAAGCCAAGCCTCAAGATTCGGGTGATCTCCACCCCCAACGGCGTGGGCGACATGTTCCACGAGATCATGACCGCCGATGATGGATTGTGGTCTCGGCACGTGGTCACCATTCACGACGCGGTGGCCGACGGCCTGCCGCGCGACATCGCCGAGCTGCGCCGCGCCGCGCGCGACCCGGACACCTGGGCGCAGGAGTTCGAGTGCGCGTTTCTGGATCGCGCCGGGCGCGAGTGGTTGACCTTCGAGGAAATCCTGGCCGCGCTGGAGGCCGCGCCGCTGCCGCCTTACGACGGGCGGCCGGTGTACGTGGGCATGGACATCGCCGCGCGGGGCGACCTGTCGGTGATCGCCGTGCTCGAAGACGTGGGCGCGGGCGTGCTCGCCTTGCGTGAGATGCAGGTGATGCGCGGAGAGAGCTTCGCCGCGCAGCTCGCCCGGCTGGATGCGGTGTTTCGCACCTACCGGGTGGCGCGCTGCGCCATCGACCAGACCGGCATGGGCGAAATGCCGGTGCAGGAGGCGCAGCGGCGGCATGGGCAATATCGCGTCTCTGGCGTGCTGTTCAATGCCGCAACCAAGCTGGAGATGGCCGTGGCGCTGAAAGACCGCCTCCAGGCGCGGCGGCTGCTGCTGCCGCAGGCCGCGCTTGCCGAGCCGAAAGAGGCGCTGATCGACGACCTCAGAGCCGTGCGCATGGAGCCTGGCGCAGGCGGCGTGCCCAAGCTGCTCGCCGACCGTGACGCATCAGGCCACGCCGACCGCTTCTGGGCGCTGGCGCTTTCCTGCGCGGCCGCAGGCGAAGGCGTGCCGGTGTATGGGTACGAGAGCGTCGCGCGCCGCAGCTTTGCGCCGCGCTGGGATGGTGAAGGGCGCGGCCGCGCCCGGGAGTGGGCAGGATGGTGACCCCGAAAAAGCAAGACCTTACGACCGAGATCGCCCGTCCGTCGCAGACGGGCCTGCGCAGCGTGTGGCAGTGGCGCCCGCTGGCGTCGATGACCCCGGCGATGGTGGCCGATGTGCTGCGCCGGGCAGCACAGGGCGATGCGCACGACTTTTTGCTCGCGGCGGATGACATCCGCGAGAAAGACATGCACTATCGCGCGGTGCTGCAAACCCGCACGCTGGCCGTGGCCGGGCTGCCGATCGACATCCAGCCCTGGGACGACTCGCCCGCGGCGAAAAAGGCCGCCGATCTGGTGCAAGATGCCGTGCGCGAAAGCGACCTCTCGGTGCTGATCACGCATCTGATGGACGCGGTGGCCAAGGGCTACGCCGTGGCCGAGATCGTGTGGGAGACGTCCGGGGACGTGTGGTACCCGCGCCAGATTCTGCCGCGCGAGGCGCACTGGTTCACCTTCGACCGCGACACCGGGCAGCTGCTGCGGCTGGTGGACGGCACGATGGATGGCGCGGAAATCCCGTCCTACCGCATGATTGTGCACGCCCCGCCGGTGGCCGCTGGCATTCCGCTCCTGGGCGGGGTGGCGCGATCGGCCCTGTGGGCGTGGGTCTTCAAGAGCTTCGCGATGCGCGACTGGGCGCGGTTCTGTGAGCTTTTTGGCCAGCCGATCCGGGTGGGCAAGTACCACCAGGGGGCATCGCCTGAGGATGTGGCCGTGCTCAAGCAGGCCGCCTTCTCGCTCGGCTCGGACGCCGCGGCGGTGATCCCGCAGGAGATGGTGCTCGACCTCATCGAGTCTGGCAGCAAGAGCGCGTCTGCCGACCTGTATCACCAGCTGATCGACTACCTCGACCGGCAGGTGAGCAAGGCGGTGCTGGGGCAGACCATGACGACCGATTCCGGCGCGTCTGGCAGCCTCGCGCAAGCGAAAGTCCATCAGGAAGTGCGCCGCGAGCTGCTCGAAGCCGACGCGCGCGCGCTGGCCGCCACGCTCACGCGCGACCTCATCGCCCCCATCGTGCGGCTGAACCTGGGCGAATACGCGCCGCTGCCCATCCTGCGGCTGATCGTCGAAGACCCGGAAGACTTGACGGCGCTGGCCGACCACGTGGTCAAGCTCACGCAAGTCGGCATGCCGATTCCGCAGTGGTGGGTGCGCGAGAAGTTCGGCATCCCCGAGGCCAAGGACGGCGAGCCGGTGCTGGGGGCAGGCCTTGTGCCTGCCCTGGGCGCCCACAAGGGGCGCCCCTACGGGCGCTCGGCGCACGCGCAGGGCGCATCGGACGCCCTCGACGCGCTGGTGGAAGAAGCGACAGGCGACTGGGATGCGCAGCTCGCGCCAGCGGCGGACGCGGTGCAGACGCTGCTCGACGAGGCCGCCGCGCGCGGCGCGACGGCCGCCGAAATCCTCGACATCCTCGCCGCGCACCTGCCCGACCTGCCCATCGACGCGCTGGCCGAGCGGCTGGCGCGCGCGCAGTTCGCCGCGCGGCTGGCGGGCGTGCACGGCAGGGAGAGCGCGTGATGGACGAGGCCGACATCACTGCCGACCGGCTGGAGCGCGAGATGGAACGCCTGCTCGCCGTGCGCCGCGCATCCGGCCCGCAGCCCACGGGTGAGTGCCTGTGGTGCGGCGAGCCGGTGGCCGGGCATCTGCGCTGGTGCTCGGTGGAGTGCCGCGACGACTGGGAGGGTGAGCATGCCCGTCAGACTCGCCGCTGATCCTGGCGATGCGCCGCTGCAGGCGGCGGCCAGCCCGCAGGAGTTCGCCCGCGCCTTTGCCCTGCCGCCCGAGGAGGCGGCGCGCTACATGGCCGCGCGCGACGCGGTGCGCATCAGCTACGACTGGCATGAGCTCTGGCACGACGAGCACGCCCGCGCCTTCACCGTGAGCCGTCTCGCCCGCGCCGACCTGCTGCAAGGGCTGCACGAGATGCTCAGCCGCTCGGTAGCGGGTGACCTGTCGCGGCGCGACTGGATGAGTGATGCGCGCGCGCTGCTGCAAGAGGCCAACTGGTGGGGCGAAAAGCAGGTCGTCGGCCCCGATGGCAAGGCGCGCACCACGCGCTTTAACCCGGCGCGGCTCAAGCTCATCTATGACGTCAACAGCCGCATGGCGCACGCGGCGGGGCGCTGGGAGCGCATTCAGGCGGCCAAGGAAAGCCATCCGTACCTGCGCTACGTCACCATGCATGATGAGCGCGTGCGCCAGTCGCACCGCGCCTGGGATGGCGTGACGCTGCCGGTCGATCATCCCTGGTGGCGGACGCACTACCCGCCCAACGGCTGGCGCTGCCGCTGCCGGGCCGTCTCCATGCGCGCCTCCGAGGTCGAGGCGCGCGGCGGCAGCCTCAAGACCACGCCGCCCGACGAGCCGGAGGTGGAATGGACGAATCCCAAGACCGGCGAAGTCCGCCGCGTACCCTGGGCCATCGATCCGGGCTTTGGCTACAACGTGGGCGAGGCGGCATCCCGCTGGCGCGGGTTGATCGATGCCGCGCGCGACAAGGTGGCAGGCTATGCCGCCGCCATCGGCGCGCGGCTGGGGGACGACCTGGCCGCGCTCGTCGAGCGCGACTGGGGCGGGTGGATCGACGACGCGCTGGCTGGGCGCGAGCGCAACCGGCTCGGCTGGCTGGGCATGATCAGCGCGCGCGATCTGGCGCATCTGGCTGCTGCTGGCATCGCGCCGCAGACCGCCGAGGTGATGGTGCGGCCCGGCCTGGTGCGCGGCCCCAAGGCAGATCGGCACGAGGATGCGGGCAACGCCATCGCGCAAGACGCCTGGCGCGCGCTGCCCGCGCTGTGGCGCAAGGCCGCGGCGCTGCTGCTCGATCTCAAGAGCGGCAAGCCACTGTGGCTTTTGCCGGGCGCGGATGGCCGCGCGCCGCAGTTGGCGGTGGAGGTGGATTTCGTGGACAAGAAAAACCGGCGCGGCGTGACCAATGCCGTCAAGTCGGCCTACCTCCAGGACATGGCCACTGTCAGGCGGCGCGTGGCCGCCGGTGAGGTTCGCGTGCTGTGGGGATCGCTGGAATGAGAGGCGGCGACGCGGGGCGGGAATCGAACCCGCACATTCTCCGCTGGCGCGGTCCCGTTACCTGTCAGGGCGCACCGCGTCGTCGCACTTTGAGGATAGCATGATCTCGATCACCATCGACGACCGCGAGCTGCGCGACGCGCTCGATCGCCTCGCCCGCCGGGTGGAGGACACCACCCCGGCCATGCGCGCGATCGCCACGGAGCTAGAGACGCGCATCTCCGACCGCTTCGACGCCCAGCGCGACCCGCAAGGCCGCGCGTGGGCGCCGCTGTCTGGCAAGACGCTGGCGCGCAAGAAGGGGCGCGGGCGCATCCTCTACCACAGCGGCGACCTGCTCGATTCGCTCACCAGCCGCGCCAGCCGTGACGAGGCCGTGGTGGGATTCGGCAAGCCCTATGGCGCGTTTCATGAATACGGCACGCGCAAGATGCCGCGCCGTGGGCTGCTCATGGCCGACCCGCAGGCGCGCACGCTGGGCGAGGACGACCGCGCCGCCATCCTCGACATCCTCTCCCGCTGGATCGAGGGGCGACCGCTGTAAAACAGACCGTCAAACCAGATCCTCTGGGGCAAAATCGACGCCAAGCCGTTTTTAGGCGTTTAGAGCGGTTTTTTACGATACCCGCTACCCCAGTATCACCCATGCTGGTAGCGCAGATTGGGCGGGCCTTTATCTCGGGGATAAAAGGGGGATACTGCAATCAGCCTCGTGTCGGTCTGCATCAGCAGCAGGGCTGAACAGGTTCTTACTATGACCGCCGCCCGCATGCCGCCATCATGGCGGCCATGACGCATAGCCATCCCGCCATATCTTCTTCCGTGCACGCCGATGCGCATCGCCTGGCGTGCGATGCCTTTTCCATCGATCTCCTCTCGCCTGCCGTAGCCGCTTCCGACGCGGCCTTCGCCCCGCCGGAGTGGGTGCACCTCATCCCGGCGGGGGTCTTTTCCGGGCGCGACGGGCGCGGGCCGTTCCGGCTGGATGCCGAGGCCGTGATCAAAGCCTTCGCCGCGTACGGGGCGGATTTGCCGGTGGACTACGAGCACCAAAGCCTCTCTGCCGAGGAGAAGGCTGGGCCGGTGCCCGCCGCCGGGTGGATCAAGGAGCTGCAGGCGCGCGAGGACGGCATCTGGGCGCGGGTGGAGTGGACGCCTGCTGCCGCGCAGCATCTCGCCAATAAAGAGTACCGCTACCTCTCCCCGGTCTTCCGGCACGACCGCTCAGGCCGCGTCGTGTTGCTCGAAGGCGCGGGGCTCACGCACAACCCCAACCTCTATCTCAAAGCCGCCGCCAGCCGAAAGGAGACCCATGCCGTGGAAGACCTGATCGAACGCCTCATCCTGATGCTCAACCTGCCCACCGCCAGCACGCCCGAGGACGTGGTGGCCGAGCTGCAGAAGATCATCGACCGGCTCAATACCGCAGAAGCCGCCGCGCAAAGCCGCCAGATCGACCCCGCCGAGTGGGTGCCGATGAGCCAGCACCGCGCGGTGGCCGAGCAGCTCGCCGCCATGCAGGCGCAGATTGCCGCCGAGAAGGCCGAGGCCGCCGTGACCGCCGCCATGCGCGCCGGCAAGCTCGCCCCGGCCATGAAGGACTGGGCTATCTCCTATGCCAGCAAAGACCCGGAGGGCTTCGCCTCCTGGGCGGAAAAAGCCCCGGCCATCCTGCCGCCCGAAACCGACCGCGCCGCGCAGCGCGTCGCATCGAATGCGGACACGCTCACCGAGGAAGACCGCATCGCCTGCCAGCTTCTGGGCATGCGTGAGGCGGACTTCGCCGCCCACAAGAAAACACTCATCAAGGAGTAAGACATGGCCATCATCACCCCCGCACTGATCACCTCGCTGCGCACGGGCTTTTCCAAAGCCTTCCAGGACGCGCTCGCCCAGACCCCGACCGACTGGGAAAAAGTCGCCACCCGCGTGCCCTCCAGCAACGCCAGCAACACCTACGGCTGGCTCAACCAGTTCCCGAAGCTGCGCGAGTGGGTGGGCGACCGCGTGGTCAAGGACATGGCCGCGCAGGGCTACACCATCACCAACAAGCTCTACGAGGGCACGGTGGGTGTGAAGCGCACCGACATCGAGGACGACAACGTGGGCATCTACACCCCGCTGTTCGCCGAGATGGGCCGCGCGGCGAAAGCGCACGGCGACGAACTTGTCTTCGGGCTGCTCGCCGCGGGCGAATCGACCCTGTGCTACGACGGCCAGAACTTCTTCGACACCGACCACCCGGTCTACCCCAACGTGGACGGCACCGGCACGGCGACCACTGTTTCCAACCTGCAAGCTGGCATCGGCCCTGCCTGGTATCTGCTCGACACCAGCCGGGCGCTCAAACCCCTGATCTTCCAGGAGCGCACCACGCCCGAGCTGGAAGCGATGACCGCCACCACCGACGAAGGCGTGTTCGTGCGCGACGAGTACCGCTACGGCATCCGCTACCGCTGCAACGCGGGCTTCGGCTTCTGGCAGATGGCCTATAAGTCCAAGGCCACGCTCGATGCGGTGAGCTTCAACGCGGCGATGGCGGCGATGATGAACCTCAAGGCCGACGGCGGCCGCCCGCTGGGCATCCGGCCCACGGTGCTGGTGGTGCCGCCTGAGCTTCGCGCCGCCGCGATCGAGATCGTCAAGAACGAGCGGCTGGCCAACGGCGCTTCGAACCCCAACTTCGGCGTGGTCGATCTGATCGTCTCGCCGTGGGTGGCCTGATAGGTGCGCGTGATGGCGAAAAAACCCGCTGACACCCAGCCCGGCACGGTGCGCCTTTCGGTGCGCACCGCCGCCAGCCACGGCCAGATGACGCGCTACCGCGCAGGGCTGGGCCCCTTCACCCGCGAGCCGCAGGTGGTCGAAGTCACGCCCGCGCAGGCCGAGCAGCTCAAGGCCGACCCGGCGCTGGCCGTGGCCGAGGTGGGGCAGGAGTAAGGCATGGCCTACGCGACGGCGGCAGAGCTTGCCACGCGCTACGGCGCGGATCGGCTGGTGCATCTCACCGACCGCGACGGCGACGGGATCGGGGATGACCCGATGATCGCCCAGGCGCTCTCCGATGCCGAAGCCGAGATCGACGGGTATCTGGCCGCCCGCTACCGCCTGCCGCTGCCGACCGTCCCGGCGCTGCTCGCGCGCATCGCCTGCGACATCGCCATCTACCGGCTGCTGTCCCTGCGCTCGATGGGCGACATCGAGGATGCCCGTCGTCGCTATGAGGATGCCCGGCGGCTGCTGGAGGCGATCGGCAAGGGGGCGGTGAGCCTGGGGCTGCCGGCCGATCTGCCGCCCGCCAGTCAGCCTGCGCTGAGTCTGGCTGCCGCCAAGAGCGGCCCGGCGTCGGTGTTCGGCCATGACCAGATGGTGGGGTACTGATGATCCTGGCGATCGAATCGGCCATCGTCGAGCGGCTCAAGACGGCGCTCGCTCCCTTGCCGGTGGAGGCGCTGCCCGCGCGCGGCTACCGCTTCACCCACGCCAGGGGCGCGGCGCTGGTGCTGGCCTCCGACCTCGCCGCAGGCGGCATCGAGGATGTGGGCGCAGCCGCGCAGGGCGCGACGCTCTCCGTCGAAGTCGTGCTGCTCGCGCGCTCTCTGCGCGACGGCGCGGGCGTGTGGGACATGTTCGAGGCCGCGCGCCGGGCGCTGCTGTCCTTCAAGCCTGCACCGGGATGCTCGCCGCTGGCGCTCAAGGTGGCGCGGCTGGAGCAGCCAGCGGACGATCACTGGGCGCTATCCACCCGCTGGCAGACGCTGATCCCGCTCGCCCCTGATCTGGACTACGACGGCGGTCCGCTACTGACCCGCGTCACTTTTGAGGAGGTTTGACCATGCTCTATCGATACACCGGGCCGCTGACGGCCATGACCCTGCCCGATGGGCGAGATGTGGTGCTTGCGCCTGGCTGCGCCGTCGATCTGCCGGAGGATAACCCGGTGGTGGCGACGTTCGCCGCACTGGGTCGGCTGGCCGCCGAGCCCGCGCCCAAGAAGATCAAGGATCAATCTAATAAGGAGTAAGCCATGCCAGCGAATTTTCTGCACGGCGTCGAGACCATCGAGATCGACAAGGGGCCGCGCCCGATCCGCGCGGTCAAGACCGCCGTGGTCGGCCTGATCGGCACCGCGCCGACCGGCCCCATCAATACCCCGACCATCGTCACCAGCATCAAGGATGCCGCCGCCTTCGGCGACATCACGGCGGCCAATACGGCGGGCCACAGCATCCCGCAGGCGCTGGATGCCATCTTCGATCACGGCGCTGGCACGGTCGTCGTGGTCAACGTCTTCGACCCGGCCCTCCACACCGTCACCGGCGAATCCGGCAAGACGCCGATCGCCGCCAGCCACATCATCGGCACGGTCGATGGCGCGGGCAAGCGCACCGGCATGAAGGCGCTGGAGGACACCTACAACCTGTTCGGCTTCAACGCCAAGCTGCTGATCGCGCCGGGCTATGCCACCCTCACCTCGGTCACCACCGAGATGATCGCGCTCGCCGGAAAACTCCGGGCGATGGCGATCATCGACGCGCCTGCCGGCATCGCCGTGCAGCAGGCCATCGAAGGGCGCGGTTCGTCGGGCAGCATCAACTTCAACACCAGTTCCGAGCGGGCGATCCTGTGCTACCCGCACCTCAAGGTATACGACCCGCGCACGAACGCCGAGCGCCTGGAGCCGATGAGTCCGCGCCTGGCTGGTCTCATGTGCGCGACCGATACCGAGCGCGGCTACTGGTGGAGCCCATCGAACCAGGAGTTCAAGGGCGTCGTCGGCGCCGAGCGCGCGATCACCGCGCGCATCAACGACCCACAGTCCGAGGCGAACCTTCTGAACGAGGCGGGCATCGTCACCTACTTCAACAGCTTCGGCTCCGGCATTCGCGCCTGGGGCAACCGCTCGGCGGCCTGGCCGAGCGTGACGCACCCGAAGAACTTCATCAACGTGCGCCGCACGGCGGATGTGCTGCACGAGTCGGTGGAGTACTCGATGCTGCAATTCATCGACCGGCCGATCAACGACGCGCTGATCGACGACATCAAGGGCAGCGTCAATGCCTTCATCCGCACGCTCATCGGGCGCGGAGCGCTCATCGATGGCGGATGTATTTACGACCCGGCGAAGAACCCGCCGACGGAACTGGCGCTGGGGCATCTGACCTTCGACATCAGCTTCATGCCGCCCACGCCTGCCGAGCGCATCAGCTTCGAGAGCTTCATCGACATCAACCTGCTCAAGAACCTGGGCGGCCAGTAAGGAGTGAGTCATGGCAAAAATCGAAATCCATCGCATCGCCAACGCCAACGTCTATCTGGACGGGCAGTCGCTGCTGGGCCGCGCCGAGGAGGTGCAGCTGCCCAGCATCAAGGCCAAGATGGTCGAGCACAAGGCGCTCGGCATGGTCGGCACCATCGAGGCGTTCGCCGGGTTCGAGAAGCTCGAAGGCAAGATCAAGTGGGCGAGTTTCTACGCCGACGTGCTGAAGAAAGCCGCCAACCCCTTCAAGTCCGCGCAGCTGCAGGTGCGCGGCTCGATGCCGATCATCGTCGGCGGCTCGGTCAACCGCGAGGCGCCCGTGGTGGCCCTGCTCTCGGTGGTGTTCAAGAGCCTGCCCGGCGGCAACTTCAAGCAGCACGAGAACGTGGAGCTGGAGACCGACTTCACCGCCTATTACATGAAGCTCACCGTGGACGGTCGGGACGTCACCGAGATCGACGTGCTGGAAAACATCTACAAGGCCGGCGGGGTGGACTTGCTGGCGCAGTATAACGCCAACATCGGGGGCTAAGCCGTGGTCATCACCCTGAAATACCCCGTCAAGCTGGCGACCGGAAAGACGCTGGAGAATATCGCCCTGCGCCGCCCGACGCGCGGCGACATCAAGCGCGCGCAGAAGGCGTCGTCCGACCCGATCGACCAGGAGGATTTTCTGCTCGCCGCGCTCACGGGGTTGACCATCGAAGACCTCGACGCGCTGGACGCCACCGACAGCAAGGCGCTCACCGATGCCTTTCGCGGCATGGTGGATGCGTGACGACGATCTGTGGGCGGCGGATGCGCTGCTCGCGCGCTGGTTTCGCTTCCAGCCGTCGGAGATCGACGCGCTGGAGATGGACGACTACCTGCGCTGGCTGACGGAAGCCGAGCGGCAGATCAAGGCCGAGCAAGGCCAGTGATCCAGCCCAGCAGCAGCGCTGCCAGCGGCGAGAGCGCCAGGCCGATGACGAGCCCGGCGGCAAGACTTGCGCCGGTGAGCCAGGCCAGCGCGGCGGGGATGAGGATGGCGACAGCGATCATGGAGTCACTATAGCATGGCGGGCAGCACGATAGAGCTTGGCATCCTGCTCAAGACCGTCGGCGCGGGCGCCGTCTATGGCGCCATCTCGCAGATCGGCGGCAGCATGGACAAGCTGCGCGCGCAGACCGACCGCGCGCAGCTCATGCACGACCGCCTTGGGCAGACGATGCAGGCCATCGGCGCGAAAGGCCGCGTGGTGGCGGACCTGTCCGACGAATACCAGCGACTGGGCGCGGCCATCGATGCCGCATCGCGCGCCGCCGGTCGCATGGCCGATGCTCAGGCCAGGATGGAATCGCACGCGCAGGCGATGGCCAAGCTCAAGGGCGATGCGCTTGGCGTGATCGGATTGGGTGCGACGCTCGGCGCGCCGGTCAAGGCGGCAGTCGGCTTCGAGAGCGCGATGGCCGATGTGCGCAAGGTGGTCGATGGCACGGATGCCGAGATCGCGCAGCTTGGCGATACCCTCAAGCGGATGACGCGAGAGATTCCGCTGTCCGCCGATGGGCTGGCGGCGCTGGCCGCTTCTGCCGGGCAGCTGGGCGTCAAGCTTGGCGACATCCCTGACTTCACCAAGACCGTCGCCAAGATGTCGGTGGCCTTCGACATGGCCGCCGACGAGGCTGGCGATGCAATGGCCAAGGTGGCCAACGTCTATGGCATCCCGATCAAGGAAATCGGGCGGCTGGGCGACGCCATCAACCAGATGTCCAATGAGTCCCCGGCCAAGGCCAGAGAGATCGTTAACGCACTATCACGCGTCGGCGGCGTAGCCAAGACATTCGGACTGTCTGCCGAGCAGGCGGCGTCACTTTCCGGCGCGCTGATCGCGATGGGCAAGCCGCCGGAGGTGGCGGCCACCGGCATCAATGCCATGCTCACCAAGCTGATGACCGCCGACAAGCAAGGCAAGCAGTTCCAGGCCGGGCTGGCGGCCATCGGCACATCGGCCGAGGTGATGAAGAAAGCCATCCAGCAGGATGCGCAGGGCGCGATCCTGGGCCTGCTCAAGTCGCTGGAAAAGCTGCCCAAGGAGCAGCGCATGGGCGTGCTGGTAGACCTGTTCGGCCTGGAGTACGCCGATGACATCGCCGCGCTGGCCGGATCGCTCGATGTCTACGTGGCGCAGATCGACGCCGCGCGTCGCGCCGAAGGGTCGATGGGTAAGGAGTTCGCCGCACGGGCGGCGACCACGGCCAACAACTGGCAGCTGCTCAAAAACAACATTTCGGAGCTGGGTATCGAGATCGGATCAGTTCTGCTGCCCGCCGTCAATGGCGTGATCGGCAGCGTGCGTCCGGTCGTCGAGTCGGTGACCGAGTGGGCGCGGCAGAACAAGGGGTTGGTCGAGGTGCTCGGCAAGGCGGCTGGCGCGCTGCTGCTCTTCAAGGCAGGCAGCCTCGCCGCGCGCTTTGCCTTCCACGGGCTGGGCTACGTGCTGCAAGGCGGCATCCTGCGCGCAACGCAGTTGCGCAGCGCGCTGGCGTCTGCACGGCTGGCCATGTCGATGCTGTCCGCTGGACGCATCATGGCCGTGGGCGACCTGATGGCTGGAGCTGCCGCATCTGGTGGCCTGTTGCTCAAGCTGCGCGAGATCGCCAACTCCGGCGCGCCACTCAAGGCCATCGGCTGGCATCTGCGCAGCCTGGGCACACAGGCGCTCGCGGGTGCCGCCAGCATCGGCGGCACGCTCACTGGCGCGCTGCGCATCGCCGGTCAGGCGGTCATGTGGCTGGGGCGCGCGGTGCTGCTCAACCCCATCGGTCTTGCCCTCTCTGCCGCCTCGCTGCTGGTCTACAAGTTCTGGGGTCCGATCTCTGGGTTTTTCAAAGGCGTGTGGCAGGGCTTGACGGACGGGCTTGCGCCCATCGCCAGCACTGCACGCGCGGCCTTCGCGCCCATTGCGCCCATGCTCGCGCCGGTGGGGCGCGCGCTGTCGTGGGTCGGCGACCTCATCGGTGCGCTGCTCAAGCCAATCGAGGACACGGGGGGCGCAGCGCAAGCCTTCGGCGTGCGCGTGGGGAATGCCATCGCCTCCGCCATCAAGATGTTCCTGTCGCTGCCTGGCAAGCTGCTGGCGCTGCCAGGCGAGATGCTGAAAATCGGCGCAGAGATCGTCAACGGCCTGATCGGAGGCATCCAAAGCCGCCTTGCCGCTGCGGGCGAGGCAATCAAGGGCCTGGGCGCATCCGTGGTGTCTGGCCTTAAAAACCGGCTCGGCATTCGCTCGCCCTCGCGCGTCTTCGAGGGGCTGGGCGGCTTCGTCGCGCAAGGCTTCGCGGGCGGCATCGGCGCCGGGATCGATGGCGTCAAGCGCGCAGCGGGGGCCATGTCCGCCGCCGCGCTGGTGGCGCTGCCTTCCGTGCCCGCATTGCATGCGACGAAATCCGGCGCTGGCAGCGCGGGGGCCATGCAGATCACCTTCGCGCCGCAGATCACAGTGACCGGCGCGGCCAGCCCCGAGGCGGCGCGCGAGCAGGTGCAGCAGGTGGTGCAGATGAGCTTTGCCGAGTTTGAAAAGCTCATGCGCCGCTATGAGCACGAGATCAAGCGGAGGAGCGCATGAGCCTCTACGCCGTGCTCGACGACATCGAGCTGGAGATCATCGCCTGGCTCGATGGCCTGGAGATGCGCTTTGCCGCCGACTACGCCACTCAAGGTCTGATCGGGCGCAAGAGCCTGATCCAGCACACCGGCTACCAGCCGGACGAGGTGACCATCGACGCGCTCTTGCACGCATCATGGTGCAACCCGGCTGACGAGGTGGCGCGGCTCAAGGCGGCGATGGATGAGGCCCGGCCGCTCGCCTTCGTGCTCGGCACCGGCGAGTACCGCGGCGTGTTCGTGATCGAGCGGCTGGAAGTGACCACCCGCCAGACCGACGGCTACGGCGCGGTGATCAGTTTCGAATGCCGCATCAGCCTCAAGGAATACATCGGCGATCCGGCAGAACCCTTGCCGCCGGGCGTTATCCGCGAAGGATACCGCATCCCCATCGCCGCCGAGGGCTCGGCGGACTGGGACGTGGGCGACATGGCCATGCGCTGGCCCGGCGACGGCGGCGGCTCGATTCTTTCCGACATCACAGATGCCGTCTGCGGCGCGGTGTCGGCCATCGGGCGGGTGACGCAGGCAGCGACCAGTGTGGCCACACTCGCGCGCATCGCCAGCGCCGATCCATCGGCGGCGCTGCTGGCGCTGCCGGGCGTCTCTGCCGGTGTGGCGCAGGCGGCATCGAGCCTGCCTGTCGATGCCATGCAGGGCTTGCAGCAGTTCGCCGCCATCGCCGCCGACGCCGGGCAGGTGGCTGGCGCGATGCAGTCAGCACGCGCCATGCTCGACGGCGCCTACGGCGCGCTCGATGCCGGGCTGTCTGGCATCTCCGTCGCGCTGTGGAACGTCAATGCCGCCGCCACGACGCTCGATGGAGCGCGCGACGCGCTCTCCCGCATCGGGCAGGCCGCGATCCTGAAGGAGCCGCAGCTATGGCACATCTGATCCACACCACCATCGAGGGCGAGCGCTGGGACTTGATCTCATGGCGCTATTACCGCGACGTGCGCCAGGTGCCGCAGCTCATCGCCGCCAATCCGCATGCGCCGAATGCGCCGGTGCTGCCATCTGGTCTGCGCCTGCGGGTGCCGCTGATTTCGCGCGCCAGTGTCACACAGGCGCTGCCGCCGTGGAGGCGTGGCGATGCCTGAGGCCAGAGTCCGCGCCATCGCGCCGGTGGTGGAGATCACCTATAACGGGCGCGATATCACCGCCGACCTCGCGCCCTATCTCACCCGCTGGTGCTTCACCGACCGCATGACGGGCGAGGCCGACACGCTCGACATCGAGCTGGGCGAGGTCAAGGCCGATGCGACCCGGTGGCTCTCCGACTGGTATCCGGACAAGGGGATGGAAATCGTCACGCGCTTCGGCTGGTCTCATCGAGACCTGGTGCCCGCCGGATCGTTCGACGTGGACGAGATCGAGGTGGAAAGCCCGCCCATGACTATCCGTATCCGCGCCCAGTCAGCGGGGGTTTCGCGCGCGGTGCGCAGCCGCATCGGTCACAAGTACGAGCACACCACGCTCAAGGGCATCCTCGCCGACGTGGCCAAGCGCCTGGGCGCCAAGCTCAAGGGCAGGATCGATCCTGACCCGGCCATCGAGCGCGCGACGCAATACGGAGAGACGCCTTGGCAGTTCGCGGTGCGTCTCGCCCGCGAGTACGGCTATACGGTGAAGCTCGCCGACAACAACAAGACGCTGGCGGTCGCGCGACTGGCCGACGACCAGCCGCCGATGCGGGTGCTCAAGCCATCCGACATGACGCGCTTCGCCTACCGCGACCAGATCACGGACGTGCCCGCCAAGACCACCGTGCGCCGCCATGACGAGCAGACCGGCGCGCTGGTGATCTACGAGGTCGATGCGCGAGGCCAAGCCGTGCCGGTGGACAAGGTGAGCAGCGACACCCGCGTCAAGGTGAGCCGCGCCGCGAACGCGCAGGACGCCGAAGCCCGCGCCCGTGCCGAGATGGAACGCCACGCGCTCGACAAGACCAGCCTCGACATCGACCTGCCCGGCGATCCGATGCTGGCCGCTGGGTTGGCCGTGGACGTGATCGACCTGGGCCGCGTGTCCGGGCGCTATGTGATCGTGGTGGCCGAGCACGCCATCGACCGCGGCGCGGGCTACACCACCCGGCTGCAACTCAAGAGGATCAATGATGCTGCCTGAAACCTTCCTGGAGTCCGCCGTAACCCTCAAGTTCGGCTTCGTGGCCGCGCTGGACGAGGCGCTGGGGCTGGTGCGCTGCCGCGTGCCAGACATGGACGATCTGGAGACCTGGTGGCTGCCGGTGCTCGTCGCCAAGACGCACCGCGACCAGCACTGGCATCTGCCCGACGTGGGCGAGCACGTGGCCCTGCTGCTCGATGCGCGCGGCGAGGTTGGCGTGGTGCTGGGGGCGATCTTCAGCCAGCGCGATACGCCGCCGGTGAGTACAGTGGACAAGCATCATGCGCGCTTCGCCGATGGCGGCATGGCCGAGTACGACCGCGCCAGCGGCAAGCTCACCGTCGTCGCCACCGGGCCGGTGGAGGTGACGGCAGGCGGCCAGGTGACGGTGCATGCGCCATCCGTCACGCTGGACGCGCCGCATGTGACCTGCACCGGCAAGCTTACCGTGGCGCAGTCCATCGCGGTGCAGGGCGCCGGCGGCGGCACCTCGACGGTGATTTCCGGCAACGTCACGGTCGATGGCAGCATCCAGGCGTCCGGCAGCATCATGGATGCCGGTGGCAACAGCAATCACCACACGCACTGATGCCGTGCGTCCCTGAACCGGTTCGTCCTGTCGCGCCGATCGCGCGCGCGCGACACTGCCCGGCATGAGCGCGCACCCCACCAGCTTGCACTGGCAGCCGGCCTACGGCGGCGATGGCTTCGCCGTGGCTTACGATGATCTCAGGCAGGCGATCCGCACCATCCTCTCGACCCGCGTCGGGTCTGATCCGCTGCGCCCGGACTTCGGCTCGCGCGTGCCGGACTATCTCGACTGGCCGATCGACCGCGCGCGCCCGCACATCGTGCGCGAGACGGTGGCGGCCATCCGCAAGTGGGAGCCGCGCCTGGCCGTCAAGCGCGTGCGCGTCGCGCCTGCCGAGGACAATCCGGCGCAGCTGGTGGTGGCCGTGCACTTCATCGCCGCCGATGGCGTCGAGGTCTCAGCCGAGGTGCGTCCGTGAATATCTTTGATGTCATCCCCAACGACCCGCAGGCCATCACCGCCGAGATGGTCGCCGCCTACGAGACGGCCACCGGCAAGACGCTCTACCCGGCGCAGGTCGAGCGGCTGCTGATCGACATCATCGCCTACCGCGAAACGCTCCTGCGCGCCGCGATCAACGACACGGCACGGCAGAACCTGGTGCGCTTCGCCCGCGCGCCGATGCTCGACTACCTGGGCGAGCTGGTGGGCGTCACCCGCCTGCCGGGTGAGGACGATGCGCGGCTGCGCGCGCGCATCCTCGAAGCGCCGGAGGCTTTCTCGGTGGCCGGGCCGCGCCTGGCCTACCGGCACCACGCGATGGGCGCGCATGCCACCATCGTCGATGTCGCGGTGGAAAGCCCCGAGCCGGGCGTGGTGCGGCTCTATCCGCTCACCGATTCCGGCCTGCCGTCGGCAGAAATCCGCGCGCTGGTGCTCTCTGCCTGCTCGGCGGAAGACGCGCGCCCGATCTGCGACACGGTGGAAGTCGCCGATCCGCAGGACACGCCATTCGCCGTCGATGCGCGCATCACCGTGCTGCAAGCGTATGACGCCGAAACCGTGCGCCAGTCCGCGCTGGAGAGCGTCACCGCTCGCTGCGAGACGATCCGCCGCCGTCTTGGGGCGGACGTCACCCGCTCGGCGATCATCGCCGCGCTGCATGTCGATGGCGTGCACGCCGTGCAGCTCGTCGCGCCGAATGCGGACATCCTCGCCGCGCCCACCGCCTGGACGCATGCGACCACGATTGCCGTGACCGTGACCGGAGCCGTCGATGGCTGACCCGATCGCCCCCGACCTGATCGCGCTCGATCCGCGCTTCGGCCCCTTGGCCGACCTGACACGGCGCATCGAGCAGCTGCCGCTCGATGGGTTGTTGACCTATCTCGTCGATACCGTGCCGGCGCACACCCTGCCCGAGCTGGTGCGCCAGTTCCACATCGGCGGCATCGAGGGCGGCCTGTTCGCCGCCACGGACGATGAGCGCCGCCGCCTGATCCGCGATGCCATCGCGCTGCACCGCAAGAAGGGCACGCCGTGGAGCATCCGCCGCGCGCTGGCGCAGATCGGCGTCGATGCCGAACTGATCGAGCCGCGCGACGTGCGTCGCGCCTATGCCGCGCTGAACCCGCTGTTGCTCGATGGATCGTGGCGACTGGACGGCAGCGGCCATCCGCTCAAGGCGGTGGAGATCGCCACCGGGCTGCCCTACATCGAGCACTGGGCCACCTTCCTCGTGCGCATCAACCTCGACATCGCGCGCGGCTACGACATGGCCGCCGTGCGCGATGCCATCCGCGAGTGGGCGCCGGTTTCGCGCCATCCGGTGCTCTTTTACTGGCTGGCGCAGGACTATCGCCAGCCGCTGGCCGCCGACCATCATCTGCTGCTGGACAAGCGCATCTGCCAGCCATACCGCTGGCCGGGCGCGACGCTGCACGGCTGCCCAGGCGCGGCCTGGCGCATCGGGCGCGCCGCCGTGCTCGACGGGCGGGC
The DNA here is from genome assembly GCF_039822285.1 of Thiofaba sp. EF100. NCBI lineage: Bacteria > Pseudomonadati > Pseudomonadota > Gammaproteobacteria > Chromatiales > Halothiobacillaceae > Thiofaba > Thiofaba sp. EF100. Next base: position 711,806 of record NZ_JBAJEY010000001.1, read on the forward strand.
TTTCGGCTTTCGGCTGGGGGCGTCGACCACGCCGACCGAGCGCATCCGCGCCCGGCGCTGCGCATCGGGCGCGGTGCTCCACAAAGAGGCCGTGGCGCCGGCCTGGTCGCGCGCGCGCCTTCCCGCCGTGCGCGCGCGTCGCCTCGATGGTCGCTGGCGCATCGGCGCGGCCTGCCATGTCGGGCGCTTTACGCTCGATGGCCGCGCGCTCTCGCATGCCCGATTCGCTGCAGCCAGCAACGGCCTGACCGTCTCTGGCCGCTGGCGGTTAAGCGGCCCCGTGCAACCCGATTTCGAGATGAGGATCGTCCATGTCTGAAGCCATCACCCTCGACACCTTCCGCGCCCGGCTGGCCGCTGCTGTCGCAGGCGAATCCGCCTGCCCGGTGGTGACGCACATGGCCTTTGGCCGCGGCGGTCACAACCATGACGGCACGGCCAGGCCAGTCGCCGCCAGCCGCACCACATTGTTCGATGAGCGGCTGCGCAAGACCGCGGCCAGCATCGACCGCCCCAGCCCAACCGAGGTGCGCGTCAAAGGCGTCATCACCGAGGCCGAGCTCAACGGCGAGACCATCTCCGAGGCCGCCCTGGTGGATGCCTCCGGCCAGCTCATCGCCATGAAAACCTTCGCGCCGAAGGTCAAGGAATCTGACGAGCGCATCGAAATCACGCTGACCCTGCGATTCTGAACAAGGAGCCCGACATGACCCTGCCCAATCCGACCATCACCCCCATCCCGAACAACGAACCGGAGGCTGTGCCCAGCCTGTGGAACACGCGCTACGCCGAGATCGACGCCAATTTCGCCAACCTCGACGGGCGCGCGACCGCGCTCGAGGGCGAGGTCTCCGGCGCGCGCGCAGGCCGTCCGAATCTCGGCGCGGCCATCTCCGACATCATGACGAGTCTGGGCATCCTCTCCGGCACGGTCACTGGACTGGCCAGCCCGGCCTCCGTGCAGCAGGCGGTGAGCCTCGACTGGCTCTACCGCAATCGCAAGATCGCCTTCGAGCTCTTCGCCGATGGATATCGGCTGCGCAACATCGGCGAGGTGGCGGTAACCAACGGCGTCATGGGCGATGATTCGATCGACGTGGCCGACGCCAGCGGCTTTCGCGTCGGATGGGACTATCTGCTCAAGGACGGCGCCAGCATCGAGACGGTGCGCATCGCCGCCATCCTCTCGCCCACGCGCCTGCGGCTCACCAGCAACCTCACGCGCAATTACGGCGCCACCGCGCGCATCGTCGGCCAGACCGCGCCCGCTCGCGATGGCGGCGGCATCAGCGCGCAGCCTGGCGACCGCTGGATCAGCAAGGTGCTGAACCTTGGCGAAGACAACGAGACGCGCGCGGTAGTCATCCGCCGCAGCCACAACGCAGCGACGGTGCGGCTCTACTTCCGGGACGCCTACACCACTGCCTGGACGGAGCGGCCCTGGATTTACAAGCGCGTCGGCGCGCCGGATACGCCGATCCCGGATGGCTTCGCCGACTACGAATACACGCTGCCGATGAAGGGTGAAGGCTTCCTGCGCATCGTCGTGGAAGACGAGCCGTGCGACATCCTGCACATCGTCGGCCTTGGCGCGGTCACGGGTCTCTCCGGCCTCATGAATCCAGGGCTTGCCCCGGCTGCGCCGTCGATTTCGAGCCCTGCCAATGGCGCGACCAATGTTGGCGAGACGCCGACCCTGGCCATCGCCGCCTTCTCGTCGCCAGCCGGCAATGCCTTCGCGCAGGCCGAGTTCCAGGTCTCGACCAGCAACACGTTCGCCACGGTGCTGCACGCCAGCGGCTGGGTGAGCGCTATGAGCTACACCCTGCCAGCCGGGCTGCTTTCAACCAACACCACCTACTACGTGCGCGCGCGCGTCAAGGATTCGGCTGGGCTGCTGTCCGCCTTCGGCGCAGCGTCGAGTCTCACCACCAAGACGAGCTTCGCTTACGTCAACACGCCTCTGGTCACCAGCCCGTCCAACGGCGCAACCGACATCCCCCAGACGCCGACGCTCTACAGCAGCGCCTTCGGCGCGACGGGTGGATCGGACACCCACGCATCGAGCCGGTGGCAGATCCGGCTGGCATCGGGCACATGGGCCTCTCCAGTGCACGACTCGGGCGAGACCACCACGGCCAAGACCAGCTACCAGGTGCCCGCTGGCGTGCTTCAGGCCGGGCAGACGCAGTACGTCGCGCGCGTGCGGCACAAGGGTGAGACACTGGGCTGGTCGGAGTGGAGCGCAGATGTCGGCTTCACGACCAAGCAGCAGTTCGCCTCCATCATCGGCCTGATGCTGGCGACGCCCGGAGGCGGCGCGGGCACCTGGACGCGCATCGACGAAAACTTCAACGCCATCAGCAACCCCGGCGCGGCCTGGTTCAACAATCATCCGACCTACGCGGGCATCGTCACGCAAACCATCGACGGCCAGCAGATGGTCAAAATCCCCAAGTTCTACTTCCGCGCAGGCACGGTGCCCAGCGGCCCGAACGCGGGCAAGACCTACTGGCAAATCTCCGACCAGCCGGTCAGCGGGTTTGCTGTTCATCCTGCGTTCAAGACCGGCGCATCGACCGAAGTCGATCAAATCTGGGTTGGAAAATACCAGGCCAGCTACGACGGGTCGAGCAAGGCGCAGTCCATCGCAGGCGTGCTGCCGATGGTGTCGATGGACTTCCCAACCGCGCGCGCGCGTGCTTATGCCCGCAACACCGGCGGCGTGTCTGGCTTCCGTCTGTGGTCGGTCTATGACCTCTCCGCCATTCAGATGCTCGCCAGTATCGAGATGGGCGGCGCAGACATGCAGTCCCTCATCGGTCAGGGGCGCGTCAACCAGTCTTCGGCGGCCAATGTGGACGCCAGCGACGTGGCGCAGGCCACCTGGCGCGGCATCGTCGGCCTGTGGGGCAACGTCTGGCAGATGACCGATGGCCTCAAAACCAACGGCTCGACGGTTCAGCGCTGGACGTATAACGTGCCTGGCAACAGCACGACCACCGATTTCGCGACGGGCTATACGACCATACCTAGTCTGTCTGCGCCGAACGCTGGCGGGTATATCGTCAACTTCGACGCGGGCATGCTGGCCAATGGCATCTTCTGGGCATCGAGCCGCGATGGCACGCTGACCAATGGCTCGGCGGGCGACTATACCTGGCAATACAGCACTTCTGGCGACTACATCGCTTATCACGGCGGCGACTGGGGCGACGGCGCGAGCGCCGGGCTGTTCTGCCTGCACGTGTACGCCGCCCCGTCGGGCGCGGGCAGCGTCATCGGTGCCCGCCTGGCGAAGGTGTGATGGGTCACGGCATGACGGGTTACGACGCAAGCGACGCGCCGAAGCGCGTCGCGTCAGAGGCTTACGAAGACCGTCTGCCGCAGGCGTATGTAGAGCTTTTAACACTGCTGGAAGATATGGACGTGTACGTGCACCAGATCACGCAGCACTGGCCCAAAGTCGAGCGTCACGGTCTGGCCGCCGATGTGCGTGCGCAGATGACCGTGCTGCACCGGCTGACGGCTGTTGCGTGGAAGCGGCGCAGCAAGGCGGGCGCGCTGTTCGATCTCGACATCGAGGTGCACGTGCTCAAGACATTGATCCGCAAGGCGTACCGGCTGGGCTACATCAACGCCAATAGGCTGGAGGTGTGGAGTCGGCACGCAGCGGAACTCGGTCGTCGTGTCGGCGCATGGCTGCGCCATGAGTCGGCCAAGGCGAAGGGGAGTGGCCTGTGAACGGCGGCAACTGGAGCAACGGCGCGAACGCCGGGCTGTTCTACCTGAACGTGAACAACGACCCGTCGAACGCGAACAGCAACATCGGTGCCCGCCTGGCGATGGATATCGCGGCCAGAAGCGGCGCGGCCACGGCTGCGCCGACAGCGCTGCATCCTTCGGGGTCGCTCTCCTGCTCGGCAGTGCCGGGCGAACATCAACAGGGCGCGGCGGGCGGCAAGCTGGCCGCGCCCACCTTATTCGAGCGCATCACTGCCTGGGAAAACATTCTTGCCGCTTGGCATGATGCTCGCAAAGGCAAGCGAGGATCGGAGGAGGTGCGCCGCCTCGAACTCGACCTCGAGGCAAACCTGGTTAGCCTGCATGAGCATCTGCTGCGCGGCACATGGCAGCCGGGAGAGCCGCGACGGTTCTGGGTACGCGACCCAAAGTGGCGCGAGATCACTGCGCCACCATTTACGGATCGCATCGTGCACCACGCCATCGTGCGCGTGATCGAGCCTCTTTTCGAGCGGCGGTTCATCAGCGACAGCTACGCTTGTCGCAAGGGCCGTGGCACCCACGCCGCCGTGATGCGTGCGCAAGCCTTCCTGCGGCGCGCCAAGCGTCGCTGGGGCGACGGTGCCTACGTGGTCAAGTGCGACGTCAAAAGCTATTTCGCCAGTATCCAGCACGACATCCTGATGCGCCAGATCGAGCGCGTAGTCGAGTGCCGACGGACGCTCGCGCTACTGCGCCGCGTCTTCGACGGCTACGGCTTTGATGGTGCCTGGCTGCCAGTCGGAGCCCTCACCAGCCAACTGGCTGCCAATATCTTGCTCGACGCGCTCGATCACCGCATCAAGGACGATTGGGGCGTGCGCGAGTATGTTCGGTACATGGATGACTTCGTGCTGATTACCGAAGACAAGGCGACCGCTGCACAGCTGCTCGATGCCATTGCCGACGAACTCGCAGCGCTTGGCCTGCGCTTGAACCCCAAGAGTGGCTACTGGCCGATCAAGCGCGGCGTGGATTTCTGCGGCTACCGCATCTTCACCACCCACATACGGCCGCGTCGCCGCGCCATTCGCACCTGGAAAGCGCGGTTTCGCGCGCTCTCGGCCAAGTGGCGCCTTGGCATGACGACGATGGATGCATGCCGCAGCGCCGTCATGTCCATGTTGGCCGTCATGCGCTGGGCCAATGCGCGCCGAACCACGCAATCCATCCTGCAACGCCTCGTTCTTAAAGGAGTTTGATATGCGAATCGAAAACCATCAACTGATCACAGATACGACAGCAATTGACCTGCCGCGTTTGTCTATTCCTGCCACGGTTCATGTCTGGACGGTGCCGACCGAGTACCGCTCGGATGGGCTTTTTATCGCCGTACAGCGGCCCGGCGAGCCGGAGGAGGTGCCCGCATGCGACCCGGCGCAGTGCGCCAAGGCCATGACCGAGACGCTCCCACCGCATCCTGACGCTGTGCTCGCTGAAGCCAAGGCCGCCAAGAAGCGCCAGATCGAAGCCGATCGGGACGCGCAGTGCGAGCAGCCCGTGTCGGCTCTTGGGCGCGCGTGGGATGCGGATAAACGCAGCCAAGAGCTGTTGGCTACGGCTGTGACATTGGCGCAAGCTGGCGCGCCGCTGCCCCCTGTATGGCGCGACTGCCACAACAATGACATGCCCGTTACAGGCATTGCTGAACTGCTCGCTATTTCCGGCGCTATCGCCGCGCAGACGCAGGCAGCTTACGCTACGTCGTGGATGCGTAAAGCCGCTGTGGACGCCGCAACAACGCTTGAGGAGGTCGAGGCGGCATGAAACGGCGGTTGCTCAACATCCTGATCGCTATTGATCAGCTATTGTGGGTACTGCTGACGCTGGGCAACGGCAGCCCGGACGAGACGATCTCGGCGGCAGCGTACCGCATGGAGCGCCAGGGCAAGAGAGCCGGGCGCGTGTTGCGTCCGCTGCTCGACGCAATCTTCGCGCCGCTGGAGCGCGACCACTGCCGCTTGAGCTACGAATCCGAGATGGCCGGATCACAGCTTCCTGACGGCTACCGTGCTCGCATTCCATGAGACGTTGTTTGTCGCATGTAATGTGAGCATGTCGCATGGAATGTGATCCTGCGTCGCAAATAATTTGTGCAAGCCTAACGGGCTGCCGTACAGCCCCCCCAAGCCCCCTCAGGCTTTGGAACAACGCCTGCCTGACCTGAACGAGACGAAGAAACCCATGCCCGCATCGCTCGCTGCGGGCATGGTCCTTCTCGAGGGCTCATCAGACTGGTTCTGACACGCCCTGCCGCCCCCTTGACTGCCCCTCATGCCGGCCTCAGAGCTGCTCGATGGCAAGCTCCAGACCCTCGACCTCGGCGCGTGCCCCGCTGTGGGTCAGCACACCGATGCTAGCCTGCGCAGGAGCAAGGTAGCGTTCGGCAACACGGCGCAGGTCATCCAGGGTGACGTCCAGAAGGCGATTGCGGTAGGCCATGCGGCGCTCCGGGGTCAGGCCATGCAGGGCATTGTGGAAGGCCTTCTTCGCCTCGCCTGCGGGCGAGCCCGGCTTGTCGATGCTGGAGATGACCGACAGCAGGGCCTCCTCCAACGCCTGGGCGGTGTGGCCCTCACCGTGCAACCAGTCGACGGCACGGTCGAAATCGGCCAGCGTGTCGGACAGACGGGGATCGCGGTAGGAATAGAAGCGGAAGCTCGCGGATTCCGGATCGTAACTCGCCCCGCCGCCGTAGGCACCGCCCTGCTCGCGGATGGCGCGGTGCAGGAAGCCGTTGCGCAGATAGGCCCCAAGCAGGGCCAGCGGGCCGGCATCGGCATGGTCGATCGGCACGGCCGCGTAGGCCTTGGCGCAGAAATGCACCTGGGTGTTGGTCAGCCAAGCCTCGCGGGTGGCCGCGCGCGTCCCCGGCAGGGCGAGCACGGACGCGCCCGCCGGGCGCTCACCCCAATGGCTCGCCTGCGCCTTCTCGAGCAACTCGAAGCTGCGCCCCTCGGCCACCATCAGCCACTCGCGCGGCGCCTCGACCAGTTTGCGGTGCAGCGCGGCCAGACGTCCGGCGAAGGCTTCCAGGCGCTCGGCCTCGTCCAACCCATCATCCAGCGCCTTGAGCTCCTGCAGCCCGGCCAAGCCGCTCCAGCGGTGCGCGAGGCGGGCAGAAGGCGACAGGCGCGAGGCGGCGATGGCCATCGCGTGGCTGTGGCCGGCGGAGGTCACGCCCTGCTCGCGGGCGAAGCGGGTCTGGGCCACCAGCTCACGCAGACGCGGCAGTTCGTCGAAACGCGCGCTCTCCAGCACCTCGCTCATCAGCCCCTGCAGGGCCGCGCCATTGCGTGCCAGCGCCTTGCCGGACAGCACCACATAGCCGCGGGTGCGCTGCTCGTCGTCGAGTTCGGCGCGCACCGAGGCATAGGCATGGATACCGCCGGTGACCGCCGCCATCCGCTGCTGCATGGCGAGATAGTCATGCCCCCCCGCCCCAACCTCGCTCAGCATGCTGGTGAGGTAAGGCAGGAGGGCCAGCTCGTCGTCATCGAGCTGCGGCATGGGCATGACGACCTGGCTGTAGACCAGCCCGTTGGTGCTGGAATCGAACCAGGTGGTGCGGCGCGGGGCGGCATCGACGCGCACGGGCACGGGGATGTCGAGCCTCCCAGGAATGTCCTCGCGGGTGACCTTGGGCAGGATCTCCGGATCGTCCTGCCGTGCCTGGCGCGCCAGCAGGGCCTGCGCCTGCTCGATCACCCGCTGCTTGTCCTCCTCGCTCATCCTGGCCTTGAGTTCGGCCAGTCGGGCCTTCTCGGCCTCGACCTTCCGCGCGGCCAGCCCGGTATCCGGCACCAGGGCGAGGCGCACCCGGTGGGGATTGTCGAGCAGCAGGCGGCGCGTCAGGCCCTTGATGTATTCCGGATCCTTGATGCGTTCGCGCAAGGTCGCCAGCACCGGCTCGAGGTCGAGCAGGGCGACCGGGTCCCCTTCGTGGATGGCCGCCGGGAGGGCGTGCAGGATCAGCTGCAGGCCATAGGGGTAGGAGTCACCGGTGATCTCGCGCTGCGAGAGTTCAAGCTGGTGCAGCACGGCCTCGACCGCTTCCTGCGGCACACCCTCGGTCGCCACCTTCTCCAGCACATCGAGGATCAGCCGCTCGATGGCCCCGGCGTGTTCCGGATTGGAGCCCTCCACCCCGGCGGCGAACAGCATCTCGCGGGGGGAGTCCTCCAACCCGCACAGCGGCGAGGGCGCGCTGCCGAGCTTGGTGGTCTCCAGCGCCTGCATCAGCGGGGAAGCGCTGTTGTCGAGCAGCACGCCAGACAAGAGCTGGGCCTCCAGCAGCCCCTCAAGGTCGGCGTTCTCGCCCAAAAGCCAGCCGACCACGACGTGAGTCTTATCCGCCGTCTCGCCCTCCACCGCATAAGGCTCGCTCACCGCCTTCGGCTCGGCATAGCGCTGCTCCGGCGGAACGGCGGTATTCGGGTCGATGCGGGTGAAGTGCTTCAGCGCCTTGTCCTGGAACATCGCCTGCAGATCGGCCGCGGGGATATCGCCATAGGTCAGGAAGACGGCATTGGAAGGATGGTAATGGCGCTTGTAAAACGCCACCAGCTGCTCATAGGTCAAATCAGGAATCGCTTCCGGATCACCACCGCTGTTGTGGTGATAGGTCACGGTCGGGTAAACATGTTTGGTGAGCGACTGCCACAGCACGCTGACGGGGTTGCTCATCGCCCCCTTCATTTCGTTGTAAACCACGCCCTTGAAGACCAGCTCGCTTTCGGGATCGTCCACCTTGGCGAATTCGACCCGGTGGCCTTCCTGGGCGAAATCCAGCGCATCCAGGCGGGCGAAAAACACCGCATCGAGGTATACATCCAGCAGGTTCATGAAATCCTTGCGATTCTGGCTGGCAAAGGGATAGGCCGTCCAGTCGCTCGAGGTAAAGGCATTCATGAACGTATTGAGCGAGCGGCGCGTCATCATGAAGAAGGGATCGCGCACCGGGAAGCGCTCGCTACCGCACAGGGCGGTGTGCTCGAGAATATGCGCCACCCCGGTCGAATCCTGCGGCACAGTGCGCAGGCCGACCAGAAACACATTGTTATTGTCCTCGGCCGCCAGATGGAAATGGCGCGCGCCGGTGGCGATGTGCTCATACTCGTCGACGTGCAGCTGCAGCGCCTCGATCCACTGGCGGCGCTTGAAGGCGAAGGAGGGATGGGTATTCATGGATGCATGCATGTCTTGATTTTCTCGGTCGTGCGGGACGCGGCGGTTCGACAAGGAAAAGTGACTGGATGATACCATGCGCCTTTTCTTCTCCCGATCCAACCCCGCTGCGACAAGGGTTCCCGTACCATGCCCACCCCCACACTCCACTCCCGTTTGCAGGCCCTGCGTACCGGCCGTCTCGACGAGGCAGGCCAGCGCCAGTTGCTCGAAGATGCCCTCGCCGAAGAGGCGCACTCCATCGCCTGCGAGACCGCCGATCACCTGGCCTATGCCCTGCTCGACGCGGGGCGGCCTTCTGAGGCGCGCGAGGTGGCGGAACGGGCCCTGGCCGCCGGGCCGGACTTCGCCCTGCTGCACACCCTGGCCCTCGCCGAACATGCCATGGGCGATTCAGCCCAAGCCATTGGCCATCTCGAGCAGGCACTGAAGCAGCTTGGCGAACCGCAGGAGGACGCGCTGCGCGTCCTCCGCGCGGACATGCTCGAACACCTCGCCACCCTCTGCCGGCAACAGGGCAAGGGACTGCGCGCCTGGCAGGCACTGGAGCAGGCCGCCAGCCTGCTGGAATCCCTGGGCGATCATGCCGGTTGGCTGCGTTGCGAAATCGCCCTCGCCCGCCTGGCACGCGAGCTGGGCGACAACACCCAGTCGGCCGACAAGTGGCTGACGGTGATCGAAATCGCGCGTCGGGCGGGGCGTGCGGAGGACGAGGCCCGCGCCCTGCTGGAGCTGGCCGAGATCGCCCGCGACGAGGGGCATGCCGAGGCCGAGGAATCGCTGCGCCAGGAGGCCATCGAAGCGCTCGTGCGGGCCAGGCTGTGGCCGGAGCTCGCCCGCGCCCTCTTCCAGCTTGGACGCGCACGTTCGCGACGCAACGCCGTCTGGCAGGCGCTGTGGCTGATGCTGGCGCAGGAGGGCCCCATGGAGGGCCTGATCAACGCACAAGCCTGGCTGTTCATGCGAGAGGACCAGAAAGCCAAGCCCGAAGCAGCCCAGGTCGCCGCCGCGGTCATCGCCGTGATCGAGAAACTGCCCTCCTCACTGCCCCGCCACGCCGAGATTCATCGCATGGCCATCACCACCTTCCTCGGCTGTGCACGACTACAGGGGATCCATGAAACTGAAGTCACAGAGTGGATGGAAAAGGAAAGGATGCGTTCGGAGGATGGAATCATCGCCGCGACCATGAAAATGATCGAGGCCCACGATGAAACCGGAGCGTGGCTTTTCGACCGCGCGGCTTTCCTTACCGCGAAACCCTCTTGATAACCGCGTCCATTTCACTAGAATCAAGCATGGTTATCCCGACCTCCACCACCCAAGGACCCATACCATGAATATTGATTCCATCGACCTTAGCCAGTTCAGCATCGAAGAGCTGGAAACCCTGATCAAGCGTGCCGAGGCCACCATTCGCCAGGCCAAAGCCAAAAAGGCCAGCGAGCTGCGCCGCCAGGTCGAACTGACTGCCGAACAACTGGGTATTTCCGTCGCCGAACTGGTGGGTCTGGAAAAGTCTTCTCGCAAACCTGCGCGCACGACCACCTCGAAGATCGCCCCGAAATACCGCGATCCCGCCCATCCCGAACTGACTTGGACCGGCCGCGGTCAGAAGCCTGTCTGGCTGCGCGAACGTCTGGAACAGGGGGCACGCCTGGAGGATTTCCTGATCCTCTGATCGCTGAATATTTCAAGGCCCCGCTCAGCCAGACTGTTTCAAAAGGGCTGTCCTGCCCTTTTGAAACTCGCCTCGTCGCAGTACACGCCCGCGACGAGCTCTGTGAATCAATCACTTATCGTGATTGATTCACGCGCGAGCCGTCCATGGCTCGCCTTTCCAGGCCGTGTCAAAAGCTCTTGACACGGCCTGTGAGCGGGGCCTTTTTCATGCCGGCTTCTGCATTTCCAGACAGATCTGGTAATACGTCTTTTTGCTTCCCCCTAGAAGGTCGGCCGCAATCGCCGCTGCCCCCTTCACCGGCACGCCATGCGCCAGCAGGCTGCGCAGGAGGGCCTCCTGACCGATCCCGGCCGTCTCCTCTGCCACGAGGGGCGATGCCCCCCGCACCAGAATCACACACTCGCCACGCTGCTGGTCCTCATCCCCCGCCACCCAATCTGCCAGCGCCCCAAGGGTGCCCAGGCGTACGGTCTCGAAGGTCTTGGTGAGCTCGCGCGCCAGGGTCGCCTCACGCTCCGCGCCGAGGACCGCGACCATGTCGCGCAGGGCATCGAGCAGGCGGTGCGGGGCCTCGAAGAAGATCAGGGTACGTGTCTCATCCAAAAGCTCGGCCAGACGCGCCTTGCGTGCCGAACCCTTGGCCGGCAGGAACCCCTCGAAGGTGAACCGATCGCTCGGTAGGCCGCAGACCGACAAGGCGGCCATGGCCGCGCTCGGACCGGGGATGGGTGAGACACGCACCCCCGCCCGCAGCGCGGCGCGCACCAGCGGGAAGCCCGGGTCGCTCAAGAGCGGTGTGCCCGCGTCCGAGATCAAGGCCAGAGACTGCCCGCCGCGCAGGCGCCCGAGCAGATCCTCCACCCGCTGCTGCTCGTTGTGCGCGTGCATGGCAGTGAGCGGCGTGGCAATACCGAAGTGCTGCAGCAGCTTGCGGCTATGGCGGGTGTCCTCGGCGGCGATGAGGTCGACACTGGCCAGCACCTCCCGCGCCCGTGGGCTCCAGTCCGTGAGATTGCCAATGGGCGTGGCGACGACATACAAGGTGCCGAAAGACATACGTTGGTCCTAATGCGCAAAACGGGCTGGGCTATACTCTAGCCCGCCGTCTCAGACTTAGGTAAGGTCTGAACCCTTCAGACCTTACTGTCGGGGGCATGGAGGCCCCCGCGCAATCAACGACGTCAGTCACTGAATTGCGGAGGCCGTCGCGAATTCCGTTTGCGACGAACCGAGCTGAAAAAAGCCAAGGAGGGTCTTTATTCAGGGTTTACCAAGGGAAACTGCCGTGACAGGACTGATCCGCGGGTACTCCATCGCCGTCATCCTCGCCCTCCTCGCCGGCCTTCTGAGTGCCTGCGCCCCGCAGCAGCCTCCGCGCTCCGATACCACCGCGCTCGACCGGGCACTGGCCGAAGCTGAACGCGGCCAGGACCCGCTGCAACTGTCCAGCGCGCTGTGGCGCAAAGCGTCCGTGCTGCACGGAGCCGAGCAGGCCAGCATGCAGCTGCGCGCCATCGAGACCTTGATCGATGCGGACAAGCCGCAGAATGCCCTGGCCTATCTGCGCGACCCCCTGGCCCAGCGCCAGGGATGGTTGGCCTTCGAGCCGCGCCGCACCCAGATCATCCTGGGCTTTGAAGCCCTGCAACAGGGCCGCACCGCCGAGGCCATCCGCACCCTGCAGGACATCCCCGCCCCACTCGGCAGGGCCGAGGCCACCCGCCGGCTCGAATGGCTGGCCCGTGCCCTGGAGGCTGACCAGCATGGGCTTGAGGCCGCCCGCCAGCGCATCGCGCTCGACGGCCTGCTGAGTGACGAGCGCCGTCTCGCCAACCAGGAGGCCATCCTTCGCCTGCTGGGCGCCCTCGACAAACCCGCCTTCGACAGGGCCCTGATCGAGACCGTGGAGCCGCAGCTTGGCGGCTGGCTCCAGCTGGTGCATGCCCAACGCGAAGGCAAAGATGCCCTGGAGCGCTGGCGCCAGGCCCATCCCTCCCATCCACTGCTGCCCGCCCTGTACGAGCGTCTGCAGCGTGAGGCGGTGGCACGCGTGCCGCAGACCGTGGCGCACATCGCCCTCATCCTCTCGCAGGAGCCGCGCCTCGCCGAAGCGGCCCGCGCCATCACGGCCGGGGTCATGCTCGCCCGCGAGGAGGCCGGTGAGAAGGCCCCCGAGGTACGCGAATACCCCGACGCCCCTACCCCCGAAGGCTTCCGGCGCGGCGTCGAGGAGGCCGTTGCCGCAGGAGCCACTGCCGTGATCGGCCCGCTCGACCGCGAGACCCTCCAGCAGCTGACGCGCTTCCAGCCTAAAGTGCCGGTGATCGCCCTGAACACGCTGGAGAGCGGGACCGCGACCAGCCCCAACCTGATCCAGTTCGGCCTGCCGCCGGAGGACGAGGCGCAGGCCGTGGCCGAGCGCATGCTGGCCCAGGGCCAGCTGCGCGCCCTCATCCTCGCCCCGAACGACGCTCTGGGTGAGCGGATGGTCCGCGCCTTCACCACCCGCTACACCGCAGGGGGCGGGCAAGTGGTGGACAGCCAGCGCTATGCCCCGCGCTCGCCACTGTGGGAACAGCAGGCCCGCCAGCTCCTGCGCCCCGCGCCCGACCCCATCGACGGCAGCCAGCGCATGCGCGAGGATGCCGATGCCCTGTTCCTGATCGCCCGCGCCAAGGACGCCCAGGGCTGGGTGCCTCTGCTGCGTGCCAACGGCGGCGGCAACCTCCCCATCCTCGCCACCTCGCATGTCTACGACGGCGCCCCGCGCCCGGCGAATGACCGCGACAAGGATGGGCTGCAGTTCTGCGACATGCCGCTCATCCTCAACTACGCCCGCCGTCCCGGGCAGACTGGCCCGAGCCGCTTCGAACAGGCGGCGCTTTCAGGCCAGCCGCGCCTGTTCGCCCTCGGTTACGACGCCTACCAGCTGGCCACCCGGCTGGAGGCGGCGAAACGCCCCGAGGGCTTGCGCGGCCAGACCGGAACCCTGCGCCTGAATGCGGACAACCGCGTCCAGCGCACCCCCGCCTGGGCCCTGTTTCGCGGCGGTCTTGCCAACCCCCTGGAGGTCATCCAGCCTTGAGTGAGCGGCGTGCCGCGGGCGAGGCCGGCGAACAACTCGCCCTCGAGCACCTCGAACGCCGCGGCCTGCGCCTGCTGGCGCGCAACGTCCATGCCCGCGGGGGAGAGATCGACCTGGTCATGCTCGACGGCGCCACCCTGGTGTTCGTCGAGGTACGCAGCCGTTCGGCGCGTGGCCTGGTCGGCGCCCTGGAAAGCATCACGCCTGCCAAGCGACGGCGCCTGCTGATGACTGCCCAGACCTTCCTGGCCCGACACCCCCAGCACGCCGCCCGCCCCTGCCGTTTCGACGTGGTCGGGATCACCCGCGATGATGAGCGAACCACGCTAGAATGGGCAGCCAACGCCTTTGAAGCCTCCGCGTGACCTGCGTCATGCCGCTCCGTTTTGTGAAGACACCCCAGCCATGCCCGTCCCAAGCCACGCCGAAGGAACCGAACTGTCCCGCATGCTCTACCACCATGCCGAGACGCGCCTGCAACATGTCCGCACGGCCTTAGAGGCCGCCGCCCCGGCCCTGGCCATCGCTGCCGAAAGCCTGCTTGCCACTTGCCTGCAGGGGCACCGGGTCTACCTCTGCCCCCTGCCCGAAACCCAGGCCCTGGCCGAGCGCGCCGCGAGTCTTCTGCTGCGCGGCATGGTCCAGCCCCGCCCCGGCCTGCCGGTCGTCCTGCTGCACCCCCTGCCGGATGAGGGCGCAGGCTGCATGCAGCAGATCGGCAGCCTGGCAGCCCCGGGGGATGCCCTGCTCGCCTTCAACGGCGTCCGGACGGACGGCCTCGAGGCCCTGATCGATACCGCGCGCCTGCACGACATGCGGCTGATCCTCCTCGGCGGCCCCGTGTCGGAGGGAGTGGCCAGCCACCTCCAGGAAAACGACCTGGTCATCCGGCTCGACACGCCCTGCCCGGCGAGCCTGCACGAAGCTGCCCTGGCCGCCGTGCACGCCCTGTGCGATGCACTCGACCACCGCCTGCTGGGGCTGGCCTGATGCTCGACCCCGCGCAACTTCAGGCCCTGCGCGCCGCGGCGGGTGCCGACCATGTCAGCACCGAGCCCGCCACCCTGTGGGCCTACGGCATGGACAACAGCCGCCGCCACGCCCCACCGGATGCTGTCATCTACGCCAGCGGCCACGACCAGGTGCGCGAGGTGGTGCGCACCTGCTCCACGCACCGCATCCCGCTCATCGCCCGCGGGCGCGGCACCGGCACCACGGGCGCCACCGTGCCCATCCACGGTGGCGTGGTGCTCAGCTTCGAGCGGATGAACCGTATCCTCGAGGTGAATCCGGATGACCGCCTGATGGTGGTGGAGCCCGGGGTGACCAATGGCGAGGTGCAGGCGACGGCGCGTGAACATGGCTTCTTCTGGGCGCCCGATCCCACCAGCTCGCCGTTCTGCAGCGTGGGCGGCAACCTCGCCTACAACTCGGCGGGACCGCGTGCGGTGAAGTACGGCACGGTACGCGAGAACGTGCTCGGCCTGCGCGCCGTCACCGGCCGGGGCGAGGAGCTACGCACCGGCACCCGCACCACCAAAGGCGTGGTCGGCTATGACCTCACCCGCCTCTTGATCGGCTCCGAGGGCACCCTCGCCGTCATCACCGAGGCCACCCTCAGGCTCACCCCGCTGCCGGAGGCCATCCGCACCGCGCGTGCCCTGTATGCCGATATGGGCAGCGCCGCTCGCGCCGTCGCCCGCCTGATGGCCCAGCCGGTCACCCCCTGTGCGCTGGAATTCATCGACGGCGCGGCGATGGACATGATCCGCGGCCACACCGACACCGACCTCCCAAGGCAGGCGCGCGCCATGCTGATGATCGAGGTCGACGGTCCCGCCGCCTGCCTGGAACCGGCCATCGCCGCCATCCGCCAGGCGGCGGAGGTGGACGGCCTCCTGGAGTGGCGCGAGGCGCGTGAGGCGCACGAGGTCGAATCGCTCTGGGCCACCCGCAAGGCCCTCTCCCCCGCCCTGCGCAAGGTCGCGCCGAAGAAGATCAACGAGGACGTGGTGGTCCCGGTCTCACGCATCCCGGAACTGATCGAGGGACTGGAGCGACTGTCCACCGCACACGCCATCCCGATCATCAACTTCGGCCATGCCGGCAACGGTAACATCCACGTCAACCTGTTGCTCGACCCCGACGCGCCAGGCGAGCTGGCCCGCGCCCATGCCTGCCTGGACGAGGTCTTCGCCCTGGTGCTCGCCCTCGGCGGCACCCTCTCGGGCGAGCATGGCGTGGGGCTGGAAAAACGCGACTTCATCGGGCGCGAACTGGGCAACACAGCCATCGAGCTGATGCGCGGCATCAAGCAGGTGTTCGATCCGGCGGGCATCCTCAATGCCGACAAGACCCTGCCGTTGCCCGGACACGGCAGCACGACATAGACTGAACGGCCCCCCGAAGGATTGCCCCATGCCCGCCGCACTCTGGTTCGGAATTCCCGCCCTCGCCGCCTATGCCACCGCCACCCTGCTGCTGTGGCGCCGCCTGCCTCGCCTGCGCGCGGGCGAGATGCCGGGCAAGGGGCTCGCCTTGGGCCTGGGGCTGCTCGGCGCGCTGCTGCATGCCTTCGCGCTGGCCAGTGACATCTGCTGCTTGGAGGGCATCGACCTCGGCGTGCTCAAGGCCCTCTCCCTCTCCGGCCTCGTCACCCTGCTGCTGGTGCTGATCTCCAGCCTGCGCCAGCCACTGGAGAACCTGACCCTGCCGGTGCTGCCTCTGACCATGCTCGCCCTCACCGCCCAACTCGGCTGGCCCAGCGCCCCGCGCAGCCTGGTCGGCACTCAGCCGGCGCTGGAGGTGCACATCCTGCTCTCCATCCTCGCCTACAGCCTGTTCACCCTCGCCGCACTGCAGGCCTGGCTGCTGGCGAGCCAGCATCGCGCCCTGCACCAGCGTCGCCCCCGGGCCTTCGCGCGCATCCTCCCGCCCCTGGAGGACATGGAAATCCTGCTCTTCCGCCTGATCGGCGCAGGCTTCGTTCTGCTGACCCTCTCGCTGATCACCGGCTTCATGTTCCTGGAGGACATTTTCGCCCAGCACCTGGTGCACAAGACGGTGCTGAGCCTCATCTCCTGGGCGGTGTTCGGCGGCCTGCTGCTCGGCCGCGCCTTCATGGGCTGGCGCGGCCGCACGGCGGTGCGCTGGACCCTCAGCGGCTTCGGCGTGCTGCTGCTCGCCTACTTTGGCAGCAAGATCGTGCTGGAATGGGTGTTGGGTATCATCCGCTGATGCCTTGGGGCCTTGCCCTTGAGGCCCTTCAGGCCTCGCCGCGCTTGACCTCGCGGTAGATGGCCTCCTGCTCGTCCAGCGTCAGGTCGGCCAGACGGAGGCCCCGTGCGGCGGCCACGGCCTCCATGCCACGGTAGCGGCGCTCGAACTTGGCGTTGCAGCCGCGCAGAGCCGCCTCGGGATCGACACCCAGCTTGCGTGCGAGATTGGTGATGGCAAACAGGACGTCGCCCACCTCCTCCTCGATGTTCGCCACATCCCCCGCCGCCAGCCCTGCGCGCAGCTCGGCCAGCTCTTCGTCGATCTTGGGCCACACGGCCTCCGCATCCGGCCAGTCGAACCCCTCACGCGCGGCCCGCTTCTGCAACTTGACCGCCCGGGTGAGCGCCGGCAGGGCCAGTGCGACCCCGTCGAGCGCACTGGGGGGCTGGTCCGGCGGTCGCTTGCGCTCGCGCTCAAGGGTTTTCTGCGCCTCCCACGCGGCCTTCAGGCCGGCCTCGTCCTCATGCCGGACCTCGCCGAACACGTGCGGGTGGCGGCGCACCATTTTCTCCACCAGCCCACGCGCCACGTCCTGGACGTCGAAATGACCGGCCTCCTCTGCCATGCGTGCGTGAAACACCACCTGGAACAACAAGTCCCCCAGCTCCTCGCGCAACTCATCCATGTCCCCGCGGGCGATGGCCTCCAGCACCTCGTAGGCCTCCTCCAGGGTGTAGGGGGCAATGGTGGCGAAGGTCTGACGCCGATCCCAGGGGCAGCCTGCGACCGGGTCGCGCAGGCGCGCCATCAGGGCGACCAGCGCCTCCCACGGGGAGAAGACGGGGGACTCAGACATGTCCACCCACGCCTTCGGGGAGGGAGAGGGTTCCTACCTCCCGCTGACCGAAACTGTTGACCGGTTCGTGCACGAACATGGACAAGAAGACCCGCCATGCGGTCAGGGCACGCGAAGGGATGGGCAGGCCCCGCCAGCCCCGCAACATGGCCTGCAGGGCATCAGCACTCACCACGCCCCCGGGCCAGGCCTTGTGGAAGCCGACATCGCCCAAGACAACGAGATACGACTGGCTCGGCAGGCCCAGCAGGTCGAGCCGCGCCAGTCGGCGCAGGTGGGCCTCCCGGCCGCGGACATGGAGCAAAGGGTTGTCGAAGTCGTGCCGCTGACTACGCTCGAAACGCGACCAGCGCAGGCTGTGCTCGGAACCGTACAGCGTCCCCTTCATGCATTGCAGCTCCAAACTGCAGAATCCCTCCGGGGTAAGCATGAGATGGGGAATCAGCACCCCACCCTCGGCATCCGGCAGGAAGACGTCGCGCACATAGGGCAGGCCGGCATCCTTGAGCCAGCCGTGCGCGGCATCGAGTTCACATTCCCTGCGCCGCAGGGTTCGGCGCATCCATTGAATCATGTGTCTCTCCTTGTTTGAGTATGGACCATCCCCCATGCTCGGCATGGTAGGACGAGCGCACCAGCGGCCCGCTGGCTACGTGGCGGAAGCCGAGGCCGCGGGCGATGTCCGCGAGCCGCTCGAACTCCTCCGGCGAGACGTAACGCCTCACCGGCAGGTGGTGGACGCTCGGCTGCAGGTACTGGCCGAGCGTGAGCATGTCCACGCCGTGGGCGCGCAGGTCACGCAGGACCTCGACGACCTCCTCGTCGGTCTCACCCAGGCCCAGCATCAGACCGGACTTGGTCGGCACCTGCGGCATGCGCGCCTTGACGGCGGCGAGCAGGCGCAACGAGCCGGCATAATCCGCCCCCGGCCGCGCCTCGCGGTAGAGGCGGGGCACGGTTTCGAGGTTGTGATTGAAGACATCCGGCGGCGCCTGGGCGAGCAGGTCCAGGGCCACCGCCTCGCGGCCGCGGAAATCGGGTGTGAGCACCTCGACGGTCAGCGCAGGGCTGTGCTCGCGCGCGGCGCGGATGCAGGCCGCGAAATGCCCCGCCCCGCCATCGCGCAGATCGTCGCGGTCGACCGAGGTGATGACCACGTAGTTAAGCCCCATGGCGGCAATGGTGCGCGCAAGATTCGTGGGCTCATCCGGATCGAGTGGGTCAGGGCGGCCATGGGCCACGTCGCAGAAGGGGCAACGGCGGGTGCATATCCCGCCCATGATCATGAAGGTGGCCGTGCCCCCGCCAAAGCACTCGCCCAGGTTCGGGCAGTTGGCCTCCTCGCACACGGTGTGCAGCCGGGCCTCGCGCAGGATGCCTTTCAGGCGCTGCACCTCGGCACTGCCGTGGACCTGGGAGCGGATCCACTTCGGTTTGGGCAGGGGCGCTTCGAGCGGCACCACCTTGACGGGGATGCGGGCGACCTTGTCTTCCCCGCGCATCTCACGGGTGATCGGGCGGACGGGCGGGCGGGCGGATTCGGTCATGGATGTTCCAGAAAGTTTGCTTCACACCCCAGGCGGCCGGCCAGCCGTTCGGCGAGCGGGCGCTTGAGCGCATCGATCGCGATCCCCGGCACGAAGTCGCTGACCTGGCACATCGCAAGGCCCGCATGGCCGCAGGGGTTGATGCGCAAAAACGGGGCGAGGTCCAGCGCCACATTCAGGGCGAGGCCATGATAGCAGCGCCCGGCGCGGACCTTGAGGCCGAGCGAGGCGATCTTGCGTCCATCCACGTACACGCCGGGGGCATCGCGGCGCGCGCAGGCATGGATGCCGAGCCCGTCCAACAGCTCGATCACCGCCCCTTCCAGGTGTTCTACCGTCTCGCGCACACCGAGACGGGCACGCGCGAGGTCGAACAGCAGGTAGGCCACGAGCTGGCCGGGGCCATGGTAGGTGACCTGCCCACCGCGATCGGTCTGCACCACCGGGATGTCCCCCGGCGCGAGCAGGTGTCCGGGCTGGCCATTCAGCCCCTGGGTAAAGACCGGAGGGTGCTCGACCAACCACAGCTCGTCCGCCGTATCACGCGTGCGTGCGGCGGTGAACGCACGCATGGCCTCGAAGCTGTCCGCGTAGGGGGTCAGGCCGAGATCGCGGACATGCAGGGCGGCGGGCATGGTCAGGGGCGAGGGGCCATCAGATGCTCATCAGCACCTTGGGATGCGCGCGCAGGGCGAGGGTGATGGCATCCACCTGCTCGCGCGACTCGGCGCGCAGCCTGATGGTCATGGCCACGTACTTGCCGCCCTTGCTCGGTCGACTACTTACCGCGCCTTCGCCGAGGTTCGGCGCGTGCTCGCGGATCAGGGCGACCATCTCGGCCTCGAAGGTTTCGCAGGCCTCGCCCATGATCTTGATCGGATAGTCGCAGGGAAATTCCAGCGGCGGCGGATTGTCGAATGCGCAGAAGCTCATGCCTTGCCCTCTCTTACCTTCTGTTTGAATGCCTGATAGGCCGCGTGCATGCGCTGCCAGACCGGCCCGGGCTTGCCCTCGCCCACCGTCTGACCGTCGACGCGGGTGATGGGCACGATCTCGCGGGTGGAGCTGCTGACCCACACCTCGTCCGCGCTACGCAGCAGCGCCTCGGGCATGCCCTCCTCCCGCACGGGGATGGCTTCCGCGCGCGCCAGCTCGAGAATCAGGTCGCGGGTGATGCCGCCGAGGATCGCGGCCGATTTCGGCGTGGTGTGGATCGCCCCGTCCTTGATGATGAACAGGTTGCTGGCCGCACCCTCGATCGCCTGCCCGTCGCGCAGCAGGATCGCCTCGACCGCGCCCTGCTCAACGGCCTGCTGACGCGCCAGCACGTTGCCGAGCAGCTGGATGGTCTTGAGGTCGCAGCGCTGCCAGCGCAGGTCGGGCACGGTCACCGCCTCCGCCCCCTGGCGGTGCCAGGCTTCGTCGATGGGGGCCAGCGGATTGCTCATGGCCAACACGGTAGGCGGGGTGCCCGCCGGCGGAAAGGCATGGTCGCGCTTGGGCGGCGCCCCACGGGTCACCTGCAGGTAGATGGCCTGGTCGCCACCACCGTTCCGCTCGATGAGCTGCTCCAGCATAGCCAGCCACGCCGCCCGGCTCATCGGATGGTCGATGCGAATGCCATCCATACTGCGCCCCAGGCGCTCGATATGCTCCACACCGCGCAGCATGTGGCCGCTGTAGACGGGGATGACCTCGTACACCCCATCGCCGAACAGGAAACCGCGATCGAGCACGGACACGCAGGCCGCATCAAGCGGCAGGAACTGACCATTGAGGTAGACGGTGGCGGCCATGGACGATCCAGTGTGCGGGATTCGGAAAAACGAACTGGCGGCCCGGTGAGCCGCCAGTTCTGTCGATGAAATGAGGGCGGGTCAGTTGAACATCAAGATCACACCATCCACCATGCGGCGGAAGATGCCACCTTGCGGTACCTCGCTGAGGGCCACTGCCGGCACCTCCGCCACGAGGTCATTGCCGAGCTTCGCCCGCAACACGCCCACCGGCTGCCCTTGGGCCAGCGGCGCGTCGATGCGCGGCGGCATGTCCACGGTCAGATTCAGCTTGTCGAACTGGCCGCGCGGGGCGGTGACATAGAAGTCGTCAGCCAGGCCGAGTCGCACGGTCTTGCTCGCCCCCTTCCACACGCGCGGCTCGGCCAGTGCCTCGCCGCCACGCTGCAGCAGGCGGGTCTCGAAGAAGTTGAAGCCATAGTTGAGCAGGGCCTGCGACTGCTCGGCCCGGGCCTCGTCGCTGGGCGCGCCAAGTACGACGGA
The DNA here is from genome assembly GCF_039822285.1 of Thiofaba sp. EF100. NCBI lineage: Bacteria > Pseudomonadati > Pseudomonadota > Gammaproteobacteria > Chromatiales > Halothiobacillaceae > Thiofaba > Thiofaba sp. EF100. The sequence goes on from NZ_JBAJEY010000001.1 coordinate 733,446, forward strand.
GATCAGGCGCATGCCGTCACGCTGGGCAGAGGCCGCCAGGCAGAAACCGGCCGACTCGGTGTGCCCGGTCTTGCCACCATCCACCGACGGGTCACGCCACAGCAGGCGGTTGCGGTTGATCTGCTTGATGTTGTTCCAGGTGAATTCCTTCTGACGCTCGCGCACGTAGTGTTCCGGGAAGTCGCGGATCACCGCCTTCATCAGGGTGGCGATGTCACGCGCGGTGCTGTAGTGATTGGGGTCCGGCCAACCGGTGGAGTTGACGAAGTGCGTACCGGTCATGCCCAGGCGTTGCGCCTCGTGGTTCATCATGTTGGCGAACGCCTCCTCGCTGCCGGCGATGTGTTCGGCTAGGGCGATGGTCGCGTCATTGCCGGACTGGATGATCATGCCCTTGAGGAGGTCGTCGACCTTCACCTGGGTGCCGACCCGCACGAACATCTTGGAGCCCTGCATGCGCCAGGCCTTCTCGCTGATGTTGACCATGGTCTCGGGCGAGAGGTCGCCACGCTTCATCGCGCCGTAAATGATGTAGGCCGTCATCAGTTTGGTGATGCTGGCCGGCTCCACGCGCATGTCGATATTCGACTCGGCAAGGACCCGGCCGCTGTGGTAGTCCATCAGAAGATGCGACTTGGCGGCGATGCTCGGAGGGCTCGGCAGGGGCATGGCCGCTGCGGGGGCCAGCGGCACCGGGGTGGGCTGGACGGCAGGAGCCGTGGAAGGCGCGGCGTGGACGGGCGCGGTGCTCAGGGTGGCGGCGAGAACGAGGGAAGCGAATCGAAGCATGGGCATCAGAAGGTATCAGGTATGTCGGTATGGAGAGGCCTTCCGGTCACCGTCTGCCCTCCGTGCGGTAGGTCCCGGGAAGTTCAGGTCATTTTAACCCCCATTGGCCGGATTTAGGACCACGCCGGCCGGGCTCGGTTCACCGGCAAGCGCGGCCCCGTCATGGAGTCGGTATAATCACCTGATCCAACGCGCCGAGGGACCCCACATGCGCCGTATCATCGCCCTGCCCCTGCTTCTCGCCGTGCTCTCCACCCCGTGCCAGGCCGCCATCTACAAGTGGGTGGACGAGAAGGGCGTGACCCACTACACGGAGCAGCCGCCCGCCAGCGGCAAGGGCCAGGAGATCCAGCCGCGCGTGACCACCCCGGCCACACCCGCCGCACCGCCTGCCGGACAGCCCGCCGAGAAACCCGCCGCCGCAACGGAGCAGACACCCCCGCGCGAGGTCATGACCATGCCCGCGGAGAAGATGGCCGAGCAATGCCAGAACGCCCGTCAGCGCCTGCAACAGCTCGAGGCCAGCCCGCGCATCCTGATCAAGGGCCCGGATGGCGAGATGCAGCGTGCTCCCGAAGAGGAGCGCCAGCGCATGATCGACGAGGAGCGCAAGCGCATCCAGCTCTATTGCGAATGAACCCATGCCCACCCTGATCCTGAACACCAACCTCCGTCTCGATGACGATCGGCGCGCGAACCTGGCTTCGCGCCTCTCCCGCTTCACCGCCGAGGCCACCCGCAAGCCCGAGCAGTGGGTCATGACCCTGCTCAACGACGGCAAGACGATGACCTTCGCGGGGCATGACACCCCCTGCGCCTTCGTCGAGTTCAAGAGCATTGACCTTGCGGATGCCGACATGCCGGGGATCGCGGCCGGGCTCTGCGCCCTGCTCAAAGCCGAGCTTGGGCTCGATCCCGCCCGCATCTACATCGAGTTCGCCTCGGCCGAAGCGCAACGCTGGGGCTGGAACGGCGCCACGTTCTGACCCACAATCCCGCCACGCCTTTTTGCCCTTTCAGGTCCCGCACGCCATGCGTCTCTCCCAGTTCCCCCTCGCCACCCTCAAGGAAACCCCGTCCGACGCCGAAGTCATCAGCCATCAGCTCATGCTGCGCGCCGGACTCATCCGCCGCCTGGCCGCCGGTCTCTACACCTGGACACCGCTGGGGCTCAAGGTCCTGCGCAAGGTCGAGACCATCGTGCGCGAGGAGATGGACCGTGCCGGGGCGCTGGAGGTGCTGATGCCGGCCGTGCAGCCGGCCGAGCTGTGGCAGGAGTCCGGCCGCTGGGAACAGTACGGCCCCGAGCTGTTGCGCCTGAAGGATCGCCATCAGCGCGACTTCTGCTTCGGCCCGACCCACGAAGAGATCATCACCGACTTCGCCCGCCGCGAGCTGAAGAGCTACAAGCAGCTGCCGGTGTGCTGGTACCAGATCCAGACCAAGTTCCGCGACGAGGTGCGCCCGCGCTTCGGCGTGATGCGCGCCCGCGAGTTCCTGATGAAGGATGCCTATTCCTTCCACATGGACCAGGACTCGCTGCAGGCGACCTACGACGCCATGCACGCCGCCTACACCCGCATCTTCACCCGCCTGGGGCTGGACTTCCGCGCTGTGCGCGCCGACACGGGCAGCATCGGCGGCACCGGCTCGCATGAATTCCATGTGCTCGCCTCCTCGGGCGAGGATGCCATCGCCTTCTCCACGGCCTCCGACTACGCCGCCAACGTCGAACTGGCCGAGGCCGTCGCCCCGGCAGGTGAGCGCCCGGCCCCGAGTGAAGTGATGCGCGTCATCCCCACCCCGAATGCGCACACCATCGACGAGGTCAGTGCCGCCACCGGCCATCCGCCGCGGCAGATCCTCAAGACCCTGATCATGCGCGGTGCGGAGGAAGGCCAGCTGGTCGCCCTGGTGCTGCGCGGCGACCACGAACTGAACGAGATCAAGGCCGAAAAACTGGCCCAGGTGGCGAGCCCGCTGCAATTCGCCAGTCCCGAGGAGGTGCGCGCGGCCATCGGCGCCGACGTCGGCTCCATCGGCCCGGTGGGCCTGGGCGAGCTCGGCATCCCGGTGCTGGCCGACCGCGCCGCCCTGCACGTGGCCGACTTCGTCTGCGGCGCCAACCGCGACGGGGAGCACCTCGCCGGGGTCAACTGGGGGCGCGATCTGCCGGAGGCCATCGCCGTGGACATCCGCAACGTGGTCGAGGGCGACCCGAGCCCCGATGGCCAGGGCACCTTGGTCATCCGCCGCGGCATTGAGGTCGGCCACATCTTCCAGCTCGGCGACAAATACAGCCGGGCAATGAACGCCACCGTGCTCGACGAGCAGGGCAAGGCCCAGGTCATGACCATGGGCTGCTACGGCATCGGCGTCTCGCGGGTGGTGGCCGCCGCCATCGAGCAGAACCACGACGAGCGCGGCATCCTCTGGCCCGAGGCCATCGCCCCGTTCCAGCTCGCCCTGCTGCCGCTCAATGCCGCCAAATCGCCCCAGGCGATGGAGCTCGCCGAACGCCTGTACGCCGAGCTGCAGGGGCTGGGCGTGGAGGTGCTGCTGGACGATCGCGACGTGCGCCCGGGGGTGATGTTCGCCGACATGGAGCTGATCGGCATCCCTCATCGCCTGGTCATCAGCGACAAGGGCCTGGCCGCAGGCCAGCTCGAATACCGCGCGCGCAACGCGGCGGAGAACGAGATGGTCCCCGCGGACGACGTGCTCGCCTTCCTCAAGCAGCGGCTCGGCCTGGCCTGAGCCAGGCCGAGGTCCTAAGGACATTGGCCGGAGGCCGGTGACGGCCCGGCCTCATGCCGGTCCAGTCTCCTACAAGCGCGGCACGAAGGTCAGGCAGGCGACCTCCTGCGCGGCGCGCCCCACTCTGATCGCCTCAGCCCCACACTCGAGATCGTCGTTGAAGCGGCAGCTGGTGACCTTGCAGGCACCAACCCCGGCGCGCCGCTGCCTTTCGCGTGCATGGGGGCTCATGTGCAGGAAGGTGTCGCAGCCAGGATGGACGCCATCCCCGATGGTGATGGCCTTGGCATGGCAGGCACGCCCGGCGTTGTAGCTGCACTCCGTGACGGCGCACTCGGCGACGACGGGGATTTCGACGGTGATTTTCATGACTCGGTCCTCCCAGGGGAAACCTGACACCCCCATGCAGGGGTTCACCGAGTCTAGGCAAGAATGCAGGGATCTGCAGGGCAGGCCGGGCCACCCTGCGAAACGGGAGAAGTTCAGGGCGTGAGGATCTTCGCCGGCAAGCCTGCCAGCCAGCCTTCGCCCGCCGTCACCCTCACCACCAGCCGGTAGCCGCCCTCACGCGGGCTCTCCAGGGCGAGGATCTCGCCGGCCATGCGGCGACCATTCACCTCGACCTCTGCCTTGCCGCCGGGACGGAGCCCCTGGGCCTCCTCCGGTCTTAAGGTGGCGATGGCATCCATGACCTCGGCACGCGCCACCTCGACCAGGGCGGGGGCCTGCAGGGTGGCGCTGACCGCCTCGCCAGCGGCGGTGTTCACGCTCAGCACGCGCGCCGCGAAGGGGGCCCGGAGCGGGGTGTAGCCGCGCTCGATCTCGGCCATCTGCAGCTGGGCACGGGCCTGCTGGTACTGCCCGTCGATCTGCTGCTGGTCGATGTGGGCTTTTTCCAGTTCGACGTTGGAAAGCACGGTCCGGGCGTAGAGCTCCTTGGCGCGTTCGACCTCGCGCTCGGCCTCGGCGCGCTTGCGCTCCAGCGCCTGGACCCCGGCGCGGGCCTCACGCAGGCGTGCCTCGAACGGGCGCGGGTCGAGGGACACCAGCGGCGCCCCGGCCGGAACCCTCTGTCCGGCACGGACGTGCACTTCCTTGACCAGGCCGGAGACCGGCAGGGAAAGCGCGGTGCGATCCGCCCAGCCGAGGGTGGCCTGGAATTCCGCCGCGCCAAGCGGCTGGGACAGGGCGGCCGCCAGCAGGGCGGCCGGGACGATGAATTGACGCATCATGACTTTCCTTCAGGGAGCGTGGCGACAGCCAAGGGCGCGACAGGACGACCGAGCAGGGCGTCCAGTTCGGCCCAGGCGAGGCTCAAGGCAAAGAGGGTGCGCATGCTGCGCAGATGGGCATCGGACATCTGCACCATGCTGTCGCCCAGATCGGTGCTGACCTCCATCTCGTACAGGGCGCGGCTGCGGTCCAGGTAGAGTTCGCGATAGCCCTCACGCACCTTGTCACCGGCGATGGCCTTGCGTAGCACGTCGATGTCGAGCGCGAGCTCGGACAGGCGTTGGCGCAGTTCGGCCTCAGCGCGGGCGAGCGTGGCCTGGGCACGCAGGCGCTCGGCCTCGGCGCGGGCGATCTCGCCCTCCACGGCCCCGCCGGTGACGAGCGGCGCGGTGAGCACCACCCCCGCGCGGAAAGGGTCGTTGGAGCCATATTCGCGGTTGTAGACCCCGCCCTCCACTACCGCATCGAGCACGGGCAGGCGCCGGGCACGCGCGGCCTCGACCCGGCCCGTAGCCGCTTCGAGCTGGCGACGCAGGGCCACGAGGGTCGGATTCCTCTCCAGCCCCTCGGCCAGGACCGCGTCGATCGCTGGAGGCTTCCGCTCCGGCAGGGAGCGGAGCTCGGGCTCCACCAGCTTGGCCGGCAGCTGGGTGGGATCGCCGAGGGCCGCGGCCAGCCTGAGCCGGGTCGTCCGTTGGCGCGCCTCGGCCTCGTTGCGCGCGCGCAGGATCTCCTCGTAACCGGTCTGCACGCGCAGGAACTCCACCTGCGAAATCTGGCCGAGCTCGAGGCGGTCCCGCTGTTTGTCGTAATCGACGTAGACGATCGCCATGCGCTCGTTGGCCACGGTGTAGCCCATGTCGGCCAGCAGCACATCAAAGAAGGCGCGCAGCACGTCGATCTTCCTCTGCTCGCGCGCGAGCTCCAGGCGCTGCTTCTCGCCCTCGATCACGGCCTGCGCGGCCTGCTCGAGGGCCGAGCCACGGCCAAAGTCGTACAAGCGCTTGCGCGCCACCAGCAGGGCCGCGCTGTCGTTGTGCGACTGGTTGACGTTCTGGACGGGCGGTTCGACGTAGCGCAGGCGCCCCTCGAACCCAAGGACGAAATCGCGCTCGCCCTGCGCCGTGCGCAAGCCGGCGCGGGCCACCTCAAGCTCCGCCGTGCGCAACTGGAGGTCGTAGTGCCCCTCATCCTCGGCCAGCCGCAGGGCATCCGCAAGCGTGAGCGGTTGCGGCAGCGGGGCCGCCACCAGGCAGGGGCTCGCAAGCACACCGGCCAGCAACAGTGCATGCCGAAGCTTCATGACCCTCACTGTCCCTTGCTCTTCTTGTAGACGGTGAAGTTCATGTTCGGCTGCTTGTAGGCCCCACTCACGACATATTCACCGAGCAACATGAACTCCTTGGCATCCTTGGTCGGCCCGGTGTACTTGGCGACGAGATTGCCCTCCAGGTCGAAGAAGCCCATGACCGGGGTGGCGCGCACGCGGTACTCCTCGAAGGCGAACTTCTTCTGGGTGGTGTTCTGGCCCTTGAAATTGACCAGCTCAACATCGCCGTTGATGTCGATGCTGAGGATGCGGAAATGCTTCCTGAAGTAGTCACGCACCTCCGGCTGGCTGAAGACGGTGGTCTTCATCTTGTGGCAGAAGGGACACTCCTCCATTTCGAAGAACAGGAACACGCCACTCTTGCCCTCGGCCTTGGCATTCGCCAGCTCCTCCTTGAGGTTGCCGAAGTTCTCGTCGAAGAAACCGCCCTCCGCCGCCATCAGCGGAGTCGATACCAGCATAAGGGCCATAAAAAAGGCGCCCATCAGGCGCCTTGCGAGGATCAGCGACATGCCTTGCTCTCCTTTCCAGCGGGGGTGGCACACCACTCGCGCATGTAGCGTTCGAGGGTGTCATGGGTAATGGCGCCAAGATGAGTGCGGGCGACCGTGCCATCCGGCGCGACCAGCACCGTGGTGGGCAGGCCACGAATGGGACCGAAGGGTGTCGGGCGGGCAGGAGGCAGCGGCAGGACGGGATAGCTGATCATCTGCTCGTCGATGAAGCGAGCGAGCTTGGCGGGATCGGCCTTCTCATGGTTGACGCCCCACACCACCGCATCCTTGTCCTTGTGGGTGTCGTGGAAGCGGATCAGCTCGGGGATCTCCTCCAGGCACGGCGGGCACCAGGTCGCCCAGAAGTTGACCACCACAAACTTGCCCTTGAGCTCGGAGAGGACATGCTCCCTGCCTCCCGTGTCCTTCAGGACAAGCTCATCCGCCGCCCAGGCCGTACCTTGGGCGACCAGCAGAAGGAAAAGCGCAAGCAGACGACGCATCAGTGTTCCTCAGCCTTGTGCGAGAGGAACAGGGCAAGACCGATCAGGGCGATGCCACCCGCGAAGATCAGCAGATCCAGCGGCTCCTTGAAGCCCATGTTGATGCCGTACTCGAAGAACTTGATGACCAGGATCATGAGGATCACCTTGGCCAGGCGGTTCTTCAGGTCATCGATGCTGGCAATCACCAGGATATTGCTTGCCGCCTCGCCCTTACCTTCCTCGAGCTGGGTACGCGCAGGATCGATCTTGCTGATGAAAAGCTCATACAGGCCGAGGGCGAAGATCAGCATGATGGTGGCGAGCAGGAAGCCGTCGATGACCTCGACCACGTGGGTCACGGTCTGGTTGCGCAGCGCAAGGCGGGAGGCCTGATCCAGCGTGGGGTCGGCGTAGTGGAGCAGATGCGTGACCGTGATCCAGGCATCCACCGTGGCGACGTAGAACATGACCAGACTCAGCAGGGCGCTCACGATGACGGCCACGATGACCACCAGGCGCAAATCCCACAGCGTCTTCTCGAATAGCATTTCGATCTTCTTGCTCATCGGCCGGTCCTGCAGAGGGTCATCAATGGGGACTAAGTCTAAGGGGTGTCCGGCCTACGCCTCAATGCCCGGCGGCCCGATACATGGCATAATTCCTTCGCACTTTACTCAACGATATCCTGGCATGGCCGAGATCCTGGTCCTCTACTACAGCCGCGATGGCGGCACCGCCGCAATGGCGCGGCACGTGGCGCGCGGCGTCGAATCCGTCCCCGGCATGCAGGCCCGGCTGCGGCGCATCGATGCGGGCGAATCCGCCGCGGCGGCCGAGGCTCCGCCCGCTGCGCGGGTGGACGACCTGGCCGAATGTGCGGGCCTGGTGCTCGGCAGCCCCACCTACTTCGGCAACATGGCCGGCCCGGTCAAGCATTTCATCGACCAGACCAGCAGTCTGTGGCTGACCGGCGCGCTGATCGGCAAACCGGCCGCCGTGTTCACCTCCACCGCCAGCCTGCACGGCGGCCAGGAGAGCACGCTGCTGTCCATGATGATCCCCCTGCTGCACCATGGCATGCTGCTGGTCGGCCTACCCTACAGCGAACCGGCCCTACTGCGCACGAAAAGCGGCGGCACGCCCTATGGCGCCAGCCACACCTCGGGGGACGGGCGCCAGCCGCTGACCGAGGATGAGAAAGCCCTCTGCCAGGCCCTCGGTCGCCGCGTCGCCGACACCGCCCGTCGCCTGGGCGCAACGCCCCCGACAGGCTGAACCGCTTTCACCCGGCGCAAGCCGCGGTATATAGTGGAATCTCTCATAAACATGTAAGACGCCATGATCAAAAAATGCCTGTTTCCCGCTGCCGGTTACGGCACCCGCTTCCTCCCCGCGACCAAGGTCATCCCCAAGGAGATGCTGCCGATCGTGGATAAGCCGCTGATCCAGTACGGCGTCGAGGAGGCGATGGAGGCAGGCATCCGCGAGATGGCCATGGTGACCGGTCGTGGCAAGCGCGCGCTCGAGGACCACTTCGACATCAACTACGAGCTCGAGTCCCAGCTGCGCGGCACCAGCAAGGAAAGCCTGCTGGCCGGCATCCGCCACATCATCGACAGCTGCAGCTTTTCCTACACCCGCCAGACTGAGATGCGCGGCCTCGGCCACGCGGTGCTGACGGGCGAGACCTTGATCGGCCACGAGGAGCCGTTCGCCGTCATCCTGGCCGATGACCTGTGCGTGAGCGATTCGCAGGGCGTGCTGGCGCAGATGGTCGAGGTGCACAAACGACACGGCTGCACCGTGGTCGCGGTGGAGGAAGTGCCGCAGAACGAGATCCACAAGTACGGTGTGATCGCGGGTGAGGAGATCGAACCTGGTGTCTTTCGCGTCGACCACATGGTTGAGAAGCCCGCCGCCGAGGTCGCCCCCAGCAATCTTGCCGTGATCGGCCGCTACATCATCACCCCGGATATCTTCGACATCCTGCGCGAGACCCAGCCGGGCGCGGGTGGCGAGATCCAGCTCACCGACGCGCTGATGCAGCAGGCCCGTCAGGGCCGCGTCATGGCCTACAAATTCAAGGGCCGTCGTTTCGACTGCGGTTCCGTGGGCGGCTTCGTCGCCGCCACCAACTACTTCTACCACATGGGCCGCAGGTAATACCGCATGCACATCTCCCAAGACGCCGTCGTCACCATCGATTACCGCCTGACCAACGATGCAGGCGAGGTGATCGACTCCTCCGAGCATCACGGGCCGCTGGCCTACCTGCACGGTCACGGCAACATCATCCCGGGCCTCGAGCAGGCCCTTGAAGGTCGCGGCGCGGGCGACACCTTCAAGGTCAGCATCGCCCCCGCCCTGGGCTACGGCGAGCGCAACCCCGCCCTCACCCAGACCCTGCCAAGCAGCATGTTCGGCGGCGTCGACCAGATCCAGGTCGGCATGCAGTTCCATGCCCAGACCGACCACGGCATCGAGGTGGTGACCGTGACCGCGGTCGAAGGCGACCAGGTCACCATCGACGGCAACCATCCGCTGGCGGGCCAGACCCTGCACTTCGACGTCACGGTGCGCGAGGTCCGCGCCGCCGACGCCGAGGAGCTCGCCCACGGCCACGTGCACGGCGAGCACGGCCATCACCACTGAGTCGCCGCAACCGCCTGGCGCACCAAGGAGGCTACGGCCTCCTTTTTCATGCCCACTGCATTCACCTCAGGATGCAACGGGTTGAACTTTGCCGCCATTGCACGTATCCATTCCCAGAATTCAAAACCGCCCACGGAGCCCCCATGAGCCTGCAAGCCCTGATCTTCGACGTCGACGGCACCCTGGCCGACACCGAGCGCGACGGCCATCGCCCCGCCTTCAACGCCGCTTTCCGCGAGGCCGGCCTCGACTGGGAATGGGATGTGCCCATGTACGGCGAGCTTTTGGCCGTGACCGGTGGCAAGGAGCGCATCCGTTACTACCTGGAACGCTTCAACCCGGATTTCGTCCTCCCGGACAACGCGGATGCATGGATTGCCGGCCTGCACCAGGCCAAGACCCGCCATTACGTGCGCATGCTGGGCGAAGGGCTGATCCCGCTGCGCCCGGGCGTGAGGCGCCTGATCGGGGAGGCGCGCGCCGCGGGCCTGCGGCTGGCGATTGCCACCACCACCACGCCCGAGAACGTCACCGCCCTGCTCTCCGCCACCCTCGGCCCGGACAGCATCGGCTGGTTCGAGGTGATCGCCGCCGGCGACATCGTGCCGAAGAAGAAGCCGGACCCGGCCATCTACACCTGGGCGCTGGAGCGCATGGGGCTCGCGCCCGAACATTGCCTGGCGTTCGAGGATTCGCGCAACGGTGTGCTCTCCTCCACGGGCGCCGGCCTGCGCACCCTGGTCACCATCAATGACTACACCCGCGATGACGAGCTGACGGGGGCCGAACTGGTCCTGGAACACCTGGGCGAGCCGGGCGAACCCGCGAACATCCTGTTCGGCGGCGAGGGTGCACGCATCGTGGACATGCCTTTCCTGCGCGAACTGGCTGCTAGATAAGAGCAGCCATTCATGGCATCAAATCCCTGAATGATCAGGGTGGGCATCTGCCATTATCCTAGTTCAGATGAAGGGCGAGGAACCTCCCGCCCCCAAAGACGGACGACCGATGAGCAGCCTTGACGCTCCATTCCCCTATGCCGATTTCCTCGACCAGTTCGAGGAGGCGATCTACTGGCACATTGCCTGGTATTCGCGCGGCATTCGCCACCTGATGTTCAGCAACGGCGCGAGCGACGACCTTATCGGCAAGGATGCGCACCTGCACTGCCGCCTGGGCGGCTTCCTCGGTCGGTTTCCCACCCCGCCGGGCTGCGCCGAGATGGTCGAACAGCTCAACGAGCTGCACGAGCAGATGCATGCGCTGATGCGCGATGCCCTGCTGGAGAGGCGCGAAGGCACCCCCATCGGCGAGGATGTCTACGCCGAGATCGAGGAAATGCAGAGCATGTTCTTCAGCAGTCTGCACGGCCTGTTCCGCAAGGTGATGGAGGATCACTGCCTGGAGCTCGCCCGCCAGCAGATCGGGGCTCAAGCCGCCACCTGACCGCCTTCGGCTACCGTCCGGCCACGGGCGGCCTACGGCATGGCCTCAGGCCCAAACCTCGAGGCGGACCGTGCCGAGCACGACGCGCAGCAGGTCGGCCACGCGGATGAGACCCACCGGCCGGTTTTCGCCATCCACCACCGGCAAGGCCGGATAGTCGTGATCCAGCATCAGGCGCGCGACGAGCTCGAGCGGCGCATCCTCGCGCACGGCGTCCACCGGCGTGCGGCACACCTCCCCCACGGTCAGCGGCTCCACCCGAGCGCGCGGCGACTCGCCCGGCGGCCAGACGGCCCGCAACACCCCCCCAATCTCCAGCAGACCGATCAGCCCTCCCGATTCGTCCACCACCATGGCCTGCTCGATGCCCCAGCGGTGCAGGGCCTCGCGGGCCTCGCCCAAGGGCATGGAGGCCATCAGGATATACGTCCCATCCTGCATCAGCTCGCCTGCACGCAAGGCCCGGGTCGCCTCCCCTGCCCGCTCCCGCGTCGCGCGGATCGCCGCCCGCAGCCGCGCGGCGGCCTGCGAGGCGGCACCGGCCTCCTCCTGAACCGGCCGGATCGCCGCCGTCGGCTGGGTGGCGGCCGGCCCGCCTTCCTGCGTCAGGCGCTCAAGGGGGTAGGGATCATGGACTCCGGGGCCGTGAACGATGATGGCCATGTCGTGCCTCGCTCGGTAGGATGCCTGCCGTGCGCCAGCCCGGCCAGGCCTTACGCGGGATAGCCCAAACCGGCCTCGTTCAAAAGGCCGCGGCCCCACGCCTCCACTTGATCGAGAATAAGCCATTCACGGCCGGTTGATGCGGGGTCCAGGCGCAGAGCCTCGATGCTGGTGAAGAACCGCTCCGCCCACATCCCCGCCCCGCCCTCCTCGTGCAGCAGGCGCGAGGCGCGCAGGTCGTGCCAGTGTTCGCGCTCCTCCGCCGCAAGGGTCGCCGGAAAGTGGCGCGCGCGGTAGCGGAACATCAGCTCACGCAGGCGGGTATCCTGAAGCATGCCCTGCACATCGGCCAGGCGCTCCGGCGGAAGCTGGCGCAGGTGCGTCAGCTGCCTTCGATCACCTTCCGGCATGAAGCCCTGGTACAGCGCCGCCTCGGCGTCCATGGCCCGGGGGGTGGGTTCGGCGGCATACAGGCCGCGTGCCAGGGCTGCGAAGGCGTCGCGATGGGTCTGGATGAAGTCGAAGTGGCGCTGGCAGGCAGAGAGGTCAAGTCCAAGACGCTCCGCCCCTGCCTCGTCCAGCACGCGGAAGGGGGCCAGCAGGGGGGCGCGGTTGAGATGCAGCTCCTTGATCGCCGGACGCTCGGCTCCGTCGGGGAGTTCGGCGGCGGGGGTGTAGAGCCATTCGAGCAGGATCTCGGCCGGGGTATCCAGCAGCCGCTCCGGGTTCTGACGCAGGTCGGCCACGATCAGCCGGTTCGGGATGCGGGGATGCTCGCCCAGCACCGCGATGGCCGTGGTGTGACCCTGCCGGGCTGGAAACATGCCGGAGGTGTGCAAAAGCGGCTTGCCCTGCTCCTTCACCAGCAGCTCGCGCACCGCGGCCTTGCCGCGCAGGCGGAAGGCGAAGTCGAACAGACGCGGCTGACGCTCGCGGATCAGGCGCGCCAGGGCGATGGTGGCGCGCACGTCGGCGAGGGCATCGTGGGCGTCGATATGCGGCAGATCATTGGCGAGGGTCAGGTGCTCGAGCTTGAAGCTCGGCGCGCCGTCCTCCCGGGTTGGCCATTCGATCCCCTCCGGACGCAGGGCATAGGTGTAGCGGGCAACGTCCAGCAGGTCCCAGCGGCTATTGCCATGGGCCCACTCATGCGCGTAGGGGTCGATGAAGTTACGCCAGAACAGAAAGCGGGTGTAGTTGTCGTCAAAGCGGATGCTGTTGAAGCCTGCGATGCAGGTGCCGGGCTGTCCCATCGCATCCCGCACCCGATCGGCAAACTCGGGCTCGGGCAGGCCGCGCGCCTCGGCCTGCTGCGGGGTGATCCCGGTGATCAGGCAGGCTACCGGGTCCGGCAGGCAGTCGTGGCAGGGCTTGCAGAACAGTTCGATCGGCTCCCCAACCGGCTGCAGCTGCTCGTCGGTGCGGATGGCGGCGAACTGGGCGATGCGGCCGGTCGCAGGATCGGCGCTGAAGGTCTCGTAGTCGTACCAGAGGATGCTGTTCAAATGGGTGTCCTTGCGCCGGAGGCCGCCTAAACTAAGGTTTATGGATATTTTGACCGAGGGGCTCGTCTGGCTTGGGGCCCACCCGCGGATCGTCATCGGCCTGAGCGTGTTCAGCGTGTTGATGTTCATCGGCACGCTCATCGCCCTGCCCTGGTTGATCACGCGCATCCCGCCCGACTACTTCGCCCCACCGCACCGCAAGCGCTCGCGCTTTGCCCATACGCACCCCGTGCTGCGCTGGGACCTCTTGATCCTGCGCAACCTGGTCGGGCTGCTGCTCCTGCTCGCCGGCATGCTGATGCTGTTCATGCCCGGCCAGGGGCTTTTGACCCTCCTGGCCGGTCTGATCCTGATGAACTACCCGGGCAAATACCGGCTGGAGCGCTGGCTCATCCAGAGGCCGGCGCTGCTTCGGGCCGTCAATGCCCTGCGCGTCCGACGCGGGGCTGAGCCGCTGGAGTTCTGAGCGAGCGCTCAGCCGCCGGAAATCAAGGGCATGCGCGCCGAGAGCGGCCGTGCCTCGCCGTAGAGGCGCCACTCGAACACGGTGGCATAGTGCAGCACGGCGCGGCAGTACTCGCGGGTCTCGGTGAAGGGGACGGTGTCGACCCAGATGTCCGCCGGCAGGGTCTCGGCCTTCGGCAGCCACTGTTTCACCCGCCCGGGACCTGCGTTGTAGGCGGCGGTGGCGAGGACCTGGTTGTCGTCGAACTTGTCCAGCACGTAGCGCAGGTAGGCGCTGCCAAGGCGCATGTTGGCGGTGGGGTCGTGCAGATCGCCGCTTCCTGGAGCCGGCAGGTCGAACTTCTTCGCCACGTACTTGGCCGTCTCAGGCATGAGCTGCATCAACCCCTGGGCCCCGGCACTGGAGCCGATGTCCGGCATGAAGGCGCTCTCGCGGCGCATGACACCGAACATCCAGCCACTGTCGATCGCAGTCTCGCGGGCGAAACGCTCGACGTCGTCCCGCCACGGCAGGGGGAAACGGACCTCGAGGTCCTCAAGGCCGGCATGGCGCGCCTTGCCCATGGTGATGGCAGCGCGATCCATCCAGCCCCAGCGGGCGGCCAGGTGCGCGGCTGCGCGCAGGCTCGACGGGTCCAGGTCACGCAGGGCCACCTGCCATTCCTTACGCGCCTCGCTCGCCAGGCCCATGACATGGAACTCGCGCGCACGGCGGACGGCCGGGCGGGCGGCCACCTGCTGGACCAGCTCGTCAGGGGGTAGGTCGACGTAGGCCAGCTCGTAACGGATACCGGCACGGTCCGCCGCCAACAGGCCGTAGTAGCTGACGCCCCGGGCGACGTCCCGCCAGATCTGCCGCGCGGCATCATCCTGCCCCAGCGTCTCCATCGCCCGGGCGCGCCAGTAGCGCCACTCCTCCTCGGCCTGCTCCTCCGCCGGCATGGCCTCGATGGCGGCGAGCACCCGCTCCCAGCGCTGGGTGCGAAGGGCCGCGCGCACCTTCCAGGCACGCCCCTCCTTGTCGAGGGCACGGGAGGGCACGCCCTCGAACCAGTCGGAGGCCTCGGGCCGGTGCTGGCGGGCCGCCGCCATGGCGATCCCCCCTTCCGCCTCGTGGCGGGCCGCGGCCGACATGGCCCCGCGCGCCGCCAGGCCAAGCCAGAGCGCGCGCGCCTCGCCTGCATCCTTGCGCGCGACGCGCTTGATGGCATCGACCAGCATGAGGTGCAGCACCGCATCACCCCGTGCGCCCTTCTGCCGCTCGAGGAAGCGCTCGGGCGACTTGCGCGCCTCCACCCACACGGGGATGCGCCCCTCAGCCCCAACCCGCGCGGCCAGGCGGCGCGCCTCGCTGGTCCGGCCATCCTCCATGGCCTGCTCGATGCGCTTCCACAGTCGCTCGGAGGTCAACAACCCTGCTTCTGCCAGCCAGTCCTCGATCCGCTGGCAGGACTCCGGGAGCGGCTTGCCCTCCTCCCACAGCGCGAGCACCTCACCCGGCTGGGGGCGCCCACCCTGCACCACAGCGCGGGCCACCATGCGCTGGCAGCGGAATTCAAAGCCTTCCAGCGCGGCATCATCGAAGGCGAGATAGGACGCCCAATCGCCCGTATCGGCGAACAGGCGCAACATGCGCTTGCGCAGGTCCTCGGCCATGAAGCTGTCCGGCACGTCACGCAGGAAGGCGGCGACCTCCTGGGACGGGGCGGACTCCAGCCGGGCGCGCAGATCGAGGTAGCGCAGGTAGTCCTTCAGCGGGTAGTCCCGCAGTGCGTCCAGCCGGGCCCATGCCGTGTCACGCTGGCCTGCCTGGAGGGCCGCGAGCGCCTCGCGGAAGACAAGGCGATCATCCTCCACCCCCGCCCATGCGGGGGAGGGTATGGCACCGCCGAGAAGCAGGGCAACAACCAGTGGGCCGGCAGACAAACGCATAAGGCATCCGCGCCCGAGGGCGCTCCTGTGGAGGGATGGGGTTCGGTCGGCATCGCGTTGCCATCCGTCCGGATGGACTTTCGCGCCGATTGCATCACAATTTTAGCCCATGTACACCGGCCGATTCGCCCCGACCCCGAGCGGTCCGCTCCATTTCGGTTCCCTGATTGCCGCCCTGGCAAGCTGGCTCGATGCCCGCGCCCACGGGGGGCGCTGGCTAGTCCGCATCGAGGACCTGGACCCGCCGCGCTGCATGCCCGGCGCGGCGGATACCATCCTGCGCCAGCTTGAGGCCCACGGGCTCACGTGGGATGGGGAGGTGGTGTTCCAGTGCACCCGCACCGAGGCCTACCGGGAGGCGCTGGAGGTCCTGCGCCGGCTCGGCCTGGCCTATCCCTGCAGTTGCT
Organism: Thiofaba sp. EF100; assembly: GCF_039822285.1. Taxonomy (NCBI): domain Bacteria; kingdom Pseudomonadati; phylum Pseudomonadota; class Gammaproteobacteria; order Chromatiales; family Halothiobacillaceae; genus Thiofaba; species Thiofaba sp. EF100. Next base: position 749,604 of record NZ_JBAJEY010000001.1, read on the forward strand.
CGCGCACCGACATCCGTGCCCAGGCCACGCGCATGGGGTGCGAAGGGCCGATCTATCCCGGCACCTGCCGCATGCACCCTCCCCTGGCCGGCCGCCCACATGCCGTGCGGCTCGACACCCGTGGCGCGGTGATCGACTTCACCGACCGCCTGTTCGGGACGATCCAGCAGGACATCGGCAACGCCCTGGGGGATTTCGTCATCTGGCGGGTGGAGGACATCGCCAGCTACCACCTCGCGGTGGTGGTAGACGATGCCTGGCAGGGGGTGACCGATGTGGTTCGCGGCGCCGACCTGCTCGAATCGACCCCGCGCCAGATCTGGCTCCAGCGCCTGCTTGGTCTGCCCACCCCGCGCTACCTGCACCTGCCGCTCGCGCTGGCGCCGAATGGTCAGAAGCTGTCCAAGCAGAACCTCGCCCCGGCGCTTGCGCTGGAGACGGCCGCAGCGCAGCTTACTCGCGCCCTCGCCTTCCTCGGCCAGGCCCCCGAGCCGGGGCTGGCAGAGGCTCGGCCAGAGGAGATCGTGGCCTGGGCCATCCCCCGCTGGCGTCCCGAAGCCATCCCCACCGCGCACCAGACCATCAGTTGACGGGCTTGCTCCTGGGCAGCACCAACACCGGGCTACCCTCCCCCTCCTGCACGATCACCCAGGCCTTGCCGTCGTGGCTGTAACTCAACCCCTCGTACTGCCTGGCCCCGGGCAGATCGTAAACCTTCGGCGTGCCGCGCAGGGCCTCGAGCCAGGACTGCCCGGCCTGCCGGGGGAAGACGTACAGGTGGGCATAGGTCAGCACAGCCACCTCGCCCCCATCCGGGGCAAAGGCCATGTCGGTGGGCTGGTGGGTGAAGGGCAGCACCTTCAGCTCGCTCGGCATGCCCGTGGTCAGTGGGGCGTCGAACGCGGTGATCTCGCCCAGATACTCGAGCGTGCGCGTTCCACCCTTGCCCGCGAGCAGCGGGGCACGGTAGAGGCGCGCGGGGAGGTCGCGCTTGCTGAGGATGTAGACGGCCCCCTCGGTGCCATCGACGGCCATGGCCTCGGCATCGCGCGGGCCGTCGGGATAGGTCAGGCGCAGGGTCCAGGCCGGCTTGAGCTGCCACCGCCCCTCGATCCGCCCAGGCTCCTCGATGGCATCCAGGCGGATGCCGCGAGTGCGCCGTGCCCGGTTGTCGCCCAGATCGCCAATCAAAAGATAGGCCCTGCCCTTCCAGCGGAAGGCGCTGATCGCCTCCCAATCGTAGGGTTTGAGCCCCTCCACCCACAGCTCGCCGCGCACGCGGCCCGCGATGTCGATGGCGTACAGCAGCGGCTCGGTGGGCTGGCTGTCGAAGAAGGCGCGGCTGTCATTGTGGATCCAATAGATCCCGGCGTGATGGGGGGAGGCTATCAGCCCGCTCGCCTCGTCAACGCGCGGATCAAGCCGGGTCTCGGCTCCGCCGAACTGGCTTGAGGCCACGCTCTGGCAGGCCGTCAGGACGGTGAGCAGCAGGCCGGCAAGGCCCAGGAGGCTCGGATGGGCGAGGGGCTGGGAACGGGCGAAGGCTGGCATGCGGACAGTCGTTCGGGAAGGAAAAACGGGCTCATGGTATGCCAGACGTGGCCTGGCTTCATGACCCGCCAGCGACGCACGAAACAAAAAAGCGCGGACCCGCCGCGCTTCTTCAGTGGCCCTATCCGGGCTGGAATCAGAGCTTGCTGGCCTCACTGGCCAGGTATTCGGCCACGCCCTGCGGATTGGCCTTCATGCCCTTGTCGCCCTCCTTCCAGCCCGCCGGGCAGACCTCGCCGTGCTGCTCGGTGAACTGCAGCGCATCGACCATGCGCAGGGTTTCATCGATGTTGCGCCCCAGCGGCAGGTCGTTGACCACCTGGTGGCGCACGATGCCGCTCTTGTCGATCAGGAAGGTGCCGCGGAAGGCCACGTTGCCGTCCGGGGTTTCCACGTCGTAGGCCTTGCAGATGGCGTGGTTCATGTCGGCCACCAGGGTGTAACGGACCGGACCGATGCCGCCCTTCTCGACCGGGGTGTTGCGCCAGGCGTTGTGGGTGAAGTGGGAGTCGATGGAGATCCCGATCACCTCGACGTTGCGCTTCTTGAACTCCTCGATGCGGTGATCGAAGGCGATCAGCTCGGAGGGGCAGACGAAGGTGAAGTCGAGCGGATAGAAGAAGATGACCGCATATTTGCCGCGGATGGCGGAATCGAGACGGAAATCCTCGACGATCTGGCCATTGCCGAGTACGGCGGCGGCGGTGAAGTTGGGGGCCTGACGGCCGACGAGTACGCCCATGGAGGTTCTCCTTGTTGCCTTGGTGGGTCAGAAGCCCGATGAGTCTAGTCGGATTTGGACGACATGCTCAACCATTGATCCGATGGTATTTGGCCTCCAGCTCCTCGCGCGTCTCTTTGTGCTCCGGGTCCGGGATGATGCAGTCCACCGGGCAGACCTCGACGCATTGGGCCGTGTCGTAGTGGCCCACGCACTCGGTGCACAGATCCGGGTTGATGACGTAGATCTCATCCCCCTGGGAGATGGCGCCGTTCGGGCACTCCGGCTCGCATACGTCGCAGTTGATGCATTCGTCGGTAATCAGCAGGGCCATGATGCCTCCCGGTTGGAATCAGAAAATTCGGGGCCGAAATATTAGCCAAACTTGATCTTCAACGCAGCCTGCACGTTCGGCGGCACAAAGGGTGTGACATCGCCGCCGAGCCTCGCGATCTCGCGCACCAGGGTGGAGGCGAGGAAGCTGTAGCTCTCCGCTGGGGTGAGGAAGACCGTCTCCAGCGCGGGGTCAAGGCGGCGGTTGATCGCCGCGAGCTGCATCTCGTACTCGAAGTCCGACACTGCGCGCAGGCCGCGGATCACCGCCCGCGCCCCCATCGCGCGGGCGAAATCGACCAACAGGCCGTGGAACGGCTCCACCCTCACCCCGGGGATGCCCGCCAGGGCCTCGCGCGCCATGGCCGTGCGCTCCTCAAGATCGAACACCGGGGTCTTGGTGCTGTGCGCCGCGACCCCCACCACCACCTCGCCGAACAGCGAGGCGGCGCGCCGGATCACGTCGATGTGGCCGAGGGTGATCGGGTCGAAGGTACCGGGATAGATGGCAGCGGTCATGGCTGTTTTCAAGGATGGAAACCGAAGAGATAGTACCCCACCTCGCCGGCCTCACCCTGACGCAGCCGCTCCCACCCTCCCGGCACATCCGGAGGACCGAGGCGCGCGGGGCGCTCGACGTAGATGCGCGCGTCCGGCGCGAGCCAGCCCGCCCCGTCGATGGCGGCCAGCGCCTTCTCCAGCAGGTCGCTGGCGTAGGGCGGGTCGAGGAAGACCACGTCGTAGGGCTGGGAGGGGGGCTGGCGCAGGAAGGCCTGCGCATCCTGATGATGCACCCGCGCCCGGTCAAGCAGGCGCAGCACGTCGAGGTTGGACTCGAGCAGGCGCGCCGCCCCGCCGTCCTTTTCGACCAGGTCGCACCAGGCCGCCCCGCGCGAGAGCGCCTCGAGGCCGAGCACCCCGCTGCCGGCGAACAGGTCGAGCACCCGCGCGCCCGGCAGGAAGGGGGCGAGCCAGTTGAACAGGGTCTCGCGCACCCGATCGGGGGTCGGACGCAGGCCGGGCCGGTCGAGCACCTTGAGCTGGCGACGCTTGTGCTCGCCGCCGATGATGCGCACCACGTTACTGCTGCGGGCCACCCACGATCACCATGATGAGCCGGTCGGGATGGATGCGGCGCTGCCAGGCGGTACGGATGTCGTCCACGCGCACGGCCTCGACCCGTTTCGGGTACTGGTCGAGGAAGTCGAGCGGCAGGCGGTAGAGGCCGATGATCGACAGCCAGTCAGCGATCTCGCGGTTGCTGTCGAGCCGCAGCGGGAAGCCCCCGACGATGTTCCTCTTGGCATGATCGAGCTCCGCCGCGGTCGGTCCCTCCTTGACGAAGCGGGCCAGATTCTCGCGCAGCAGGGCCTCCGCCTGCCCCGCCTGGTCAAGCCGGGTCTGGAGCCCCATCTGGAACGGGCCCGGAACGGCCATCGGCAAAAGATAGCTGTACACGCTGTAGGCCAGACCACGCTTCTCGCGAATCTCCTCCATCAGGCGGGAGGAGAAACCGCTGCCACCGAGCACGTGGTTGCCGACATAGAGCGGGAAGTAGTCCGCATCACTGCGCGCCATGCCCACCTGCCCCGCCAGGATGGTCACCTGGGTGGAAGGGAAGGGGATACGCACGGTCTTGCCTTCGACCGGCTCCTCGGGGTTGGGCAGCGGCGGGAGGGGCTCGCCCTGGGGGACAGCGGCGGCCAGGCGTTCGGCCAGTTGCTCTGCCTGTGCGCGGCTCAAATCGCCCACCAGGGCGATCACCATGCCGGCGGCGACGTAGTGGCGGCGGTGGAAGTCGCGCACGTCCTCGACCTTGAGCGCCTGCAGGCTGCCCGCCTCGCCCTCCGGCTGGAAGGCATACGGATGGTCACCGTAGAGGGCCTTGTAGAAGGCGCGGCGCGCCACCTCCCCCGGCTGCTGCTCGCCGGCCTTCAGGCCCAGCAGGGCGCGCTCGCGCTCGCGACGGAAGTCCTCCTCGGCAAAGCGCGGCCGCCCCATGACGGCGACGAAGGTCTCCAGGGCCGGATCAAGCCGGGCGGGCTCACTCAGACTGCGCAGACTCAAGGTGGCGGCGTCCTGACTGGCCGAGGCACCAAAGCGCGCGCCGACGTTCTCGAAGGCCTCAGCCACGGCCTGCGCATCCCTCTCGCCCGCCCCTTGGTCCAGCAGCGCAGCGGTCAGACTAGCCAGGCCATGCGCCGCGCCATCACGCGCGCTTCCGGCATCGAAACTGACGCGGATGTCGACCATCGGCAGGGCGTGGGTCTCGACGAACAGCACCCGGGCCCCGCCAGACGTCTCCCAGTGCTGGATGGGCAGGCCGGCCCACGCGGGGACGGCCAGGAGCAAAAGCAGCAGACCGCGCAACACATCAGCGTACATGCCGGATACCTCCCATCGTTTCCGCAGGCTTCGACTTCACCCCGGGTTCGAGCGGCAGGGGGTCGAGCACGCCGACCGTCAGCCGGTCGTCGATCAGGTACTTGCGCGCCACGGCCTGCACCTGTTCGGCCGTCACCGCCTCGATGCCGGGCACGAGCTCGTTCAGGCGCCGGTACCCCAGACCGACCGTCTCATAGGCCCCAAGGCGCATGGCCTGGTAGAACACCGAATCGCGCCCGTAGACCTCGGCGGCGATGACCTGCGCCTTGACCCGCGCCAACTCCTCGGCGCTGACCGGCTCCTCACGCAGGCGGGCGACCTCCTGGCGCAGGGCCTGCTCGAGCTGGCCCACCGATACCCCTTCGGAGGGCACCGCAGAGATCTGGAAGAGGTCGTGCAGCCGGCTGTCGGCGTCATACCCCGCACTCACCTCGCCGGCCAGGCGCGACTCGCGCACCAGCCTCTGCTGCAGGCGCGCGCTCTGGCCGCCGTCCAGCACCCCGGCCAGGACCTCCAGCGCGTAGGCCTCCCAGGCGGGCACGTCGTCCAGGAGCACCGGCACCCGGTACCCCATGAGCAGAGCCGGCAACCTGGCCGGGGCGCGCAGCACCATGCGCCGCTCCCCCGCCTGCTCCAAGGCCTGGCTGCGCTCGCGTGGGGCAAGACTGGAAGGTTTGAGCGGCCCGAAATGCTTGAGCGCCAGCCGCTTGACCTCCCCAGGCGTCACATCACCCACCACCACGAGGGTGGCGTTGTTCGGAGCATAGTGGGCGCGATACCAGCGGCGCAGATCCTCGACCCGGAGCCGCTCGAGATCATCCATCCAGCCGATGATCGGGTGATGGTAACCACCGTTGGGCCAGGCGATGGCCTGGAACTGCTCGTACAGGCGCGCGTTGGGGTCATCCTCCGTGCGCATGCGGCGCTCCTCCTTGACCACCTCGACCTCCTTGCGGAAGTCCTCCTCACGCAGGAGCAGGTTGCGCATGCGGTCGGCCTCAAGCTTGAGGGCGACATCGAGGCTCTCCTTCGCCAGGGTCTGGAAGTAGGCGGTGTAGTCGCGGCTGGTGAAGGCATTCTCCTGCCCGCCGTGTGCGGCGATGATCTCGGAGAACTTGCCGGCGGGCACTTTGGCCGTGCCCTTGAACATCATGTGCTCGAGCACGTGCGAGATGCCCGTCAGCCCGCCGGGTTCGTCGCTTGAGCCGACCTTGTACCAGACCTGCGAGGTCACCACCGGAGCGCGATGATCCGGCTGGACGAGGATGCGCAGACCATTGGGCAGGTGATCCTCGAAGACTTTGGGAGCGGCCTGCGCGAGGCTTGCGCACCACAAGCCGACGCACAACAAGATCCATCGCGGCATGACAGGTCTCCGTGAAAGTTCGGGCCAAAAAGTTCGTGGATGATACGATACAGGGATATCCCTAGCGTGCGACAAGAGCATTCCATGTTTGGTTTCCTGCGCCGTTTCCGGCGGGACGACAAGGCCATCGAAGCGTCCCAGGCCGAACCGATCGCCCCCGAGCCCCTCACCGAACCCCAAGCCGAGCCTGTCGAGCCCCCTGCCCTCGCGCAGGAGTCCCCCCAGCCCAGCATCGAGCCGGTGCCGCCCTCACCGCCCCAGGGGGGGGAGCCTACCGAGCCGCCGGCCGGCGGGCTGTGGTCCAGCCTGCGCAGCAAGCTCGCCCGCACCCGCGCCGGCCTGACCGAGGGGCTCGCGAGCCTCGTGCTGGGCAAGAAGCAGATCGACGATGAGCTACTGGAGGACATCGAGACCCGCCTGCTGCTTGCCGATGTCGGCATGGAGACCACACAGGAGATCATCGCCGACCTCACCCGGCGCGTGTCGCGCAAGGAACTCAAGGACCCCGAGGCCCTGCTCGAGGCCCTGTACGAGCACATGGTCCGCCTGCTGGAACCGGTGGCCCAGCCCCTGGTCATCGACCCGGGCAGGAAACCGCATGTGATCCTGGTGGTCGGGATCAACGGCGCGGGCAAGACCACCACCATCGGCAAGCTCGGCCAGCGTTACGCGCAGGCCGGGCACAAGGTGATGCTGGCGGCAGGGGACACCTTCCGCGCCGCCGCCGTCGAGCAACTGCAGGCCTGGGGGGCGCGTACCGGCGTACAGGTCATCGCCCAGGGCCAGGGCGCAGATTCCGCCGGGGTGGTGTTCGATGCCCTGCAGGCGGCCAGAGCGCGCGGCGCGGACGTGCTGATCGCGGATACGGCCGGCCGCCTGCATACCCAGGGCGGCTTGATGGAGGAGGTCAAGAAGGTCAAGCGCGTGCTCGCCAAGCTTGACCCGAGCGCCCCGCACGAGGTGCTTTTGGTGCTGGATGCGAGCATCGGCCAGAACGCGCTGAACCAGGCCGTACAATTCAACGAGGCCTTGGGCGTGACCGGACTCGTCATCACCAAGCTCGACGGCACGGCCAAGGGCGGCATCGTGTTCGCCATCACCCGCAGACTCGGCCTGCCGATCCGCTTCATCGGCGTGGGGGAGAAGGCCGAGGACCTGCGCCCCTTCGCCGCGCGTGAATTCGTCGACGCCCTGCTCGACCACGAGTCGTAAGGCCCGGAGGGCGGCCATGATCGAGTTTTCCCGGGTCAGCAAGACCTATCCGAACGGCCAGGCGGCACTGCAGGAAGTCAGCTTCCGCCTGCCGGCCGGCCGCATGGCCTTCCTCACCGGCCCCTCCGGCGCCGGGAAAAGCACCCTGCTCAAGCTGATCCCGCAGATCGAGCGCCCAAGCTCAGGCAAGGTGCTGATCCATGGCACCGATATCGGCCGGCTGGCAGGCTGGCGCATCCCGCACCTGCGCCGCCGCATCGGCCTGATCTTCCAGGATCCACACCTGCTGGCCGAATTGAGCGTCTTCGACAACATCGCCCTGCCCCTGCGCGTGCAACACTACCCGCGCGAGGAGACCGCCCGCCGGGTGCGCGCTGCGCTGGACAAGGTCGGCCTGCTGGACCGCGAGAGGGCTCGCCCGCAGGAGCTCTCCGGCGGCGAGCAGCAGCGCGTCAACATCGCCCGCGCCCTGGTCGCGAAGCCCTCGATCATCCTGGCGGATGAGCCGACCGGCAACCTCGACCCCGAGCTCGCGTTCGAGATCATGCGCCTGTTCACCCAGTTCAATGCCGCTGGCGTGACCATGCTGATCGCCACCCATGCCTTGGGGCTGATCAATCAGTTCGATGCCCCGCGCCTGATGCTGCGCGAGGGACGCCTGCGCATGGAGGAGGCATGAGCCGCCACCACGCCCAGCGCGGTCACACCGCGCAAGCCCGCCTCCATGCCTGGTTGGCCCATCACGGTGAAAGCCTGCGCGACGCCCTCCGCCGCCTCAAACGCCGCCCCTTCGGCCACCTGCTCAGCATGCTGGTCATCGCCGTCAGCCTGACCATTCCGATCACCCTCCTTGCCACCCTGCACGGCGCCCGCACCGGCCTCGCGGGCTGGTCGAGCGAGGCCGCCCAGCTGCAACTGTTCCTCAAGCCGGCGGCGAACGGCCGCGAGGCCGAAGCCTTGCTGCGCTCGCTCCGCCAGGATCCGGCGATCGCGGAGGCACGCCTGATCACCCCGGAGGAAGGGCTGGCCATGCTCGCCCGCGCCCACGCGCTCGACGGGCTGCTGGGTGAACTGAAGGACAACCCCCTGCCGGCCGTGATCGAACTCCGGCCCCACTCGGCCACGGACCTGGAGGGCCTGCGCACGCGCCTGGCCGGCCGACCCGAGGTCGACACGGTGCGGATGGATTCGGAGGCGGTCCAGCGCCTGCGTGGACTGATCGATGCCGGTGAGCAACTGACCCTGATCTTCCTCCTCATCCTCGCCCCCGCACTGGCGATCACCGTCGGCAACACCATCCGCCTGGAACTCGAACGGCGCACCGAGGAAGTGCGCCTGCTGCAGCTGATTGGCGCCACCCATGCCTTCATCCGTCGCCCGCTACTCTACGCCGGGGCCATCCTCGGCCTTGGCGGGACGCTGCTTGGCCTGCTGTTCGCGGGCCTGGCCATGCGCCTGCTGCTCAGTGCTGCGGCTCACAGTGGCTGGCAGATCGCCCTCCCGACCGTGCCGCCCTACCTTCTGCTGATCCTCATCCCCGTCGGCATGGCGCTCGGGATAGTGGCCGCCTGGCTGGCCAGCGCGCTGCAGATCCGTCGCATCCGTCCGGCCTGAACCGCGCCTGAGCCTTGGGAACCTTTTTGCGGATTAGCACTCGAACCAAACGAGTGCTAAATTCATCCGGGTAATCCCCAGGGGTTCGACCAATGCAAGAACTTGCCCACCTTTCCGCCCTGCCAGCCCAGCGTGAGGCCTTCGCCGCCTATCTGGCCGAGGTTCGCCAGATCCCGCTGCTCGCTGCCGAGGACGAATACCGTTTGGCGGTTCGCCTGCGCGACGACAAAGATCTGGATGCCGCGCGGCAGCTGGTGATGGGACACCTGCGTTTCGTGGTGCACATCGCGCGCAGCTACACGGGCTACGGCCTGCCGCTGAGTGAACTGGTGCAGGAAGGCAACATCGGCCTGATGAAGGCGGTACGCCGCTACGAGCCGGACCGCAAGGTGCGCCTGATCACCTTCGCCGTGCATTGGATCCGGGCGGAGATCCACGAGTTCATCCTGCGCAACTGGCGCATGGTGCGGGTGGCCACCACCAAGGCCCAGCGCAAGCTGTTCTTCCGTCTGCGCGGCATGCGCGACGGCGAGCGCTGGCTGAGCCAAGACGAGGCCCAAGCCATTGCCGGGGAGCTGAACGTCCCGGTCAAAGAGGTGTTCGAGATGGAGTCCCGCCTGCTGGGGCGCGACGTCGCCATCGAGCCGGAGCAGGACGAGGAGGCGCACCTGGCCCCGCTTGCCTGGCTCGAGGCCCCGGACAGCGATCCGGCCGAGGCGCTGGAGCAGATGGACAGCCAGGGCTTCCGCCTGGAACAGCTCGAATCCGCCCTCGAAGCGCTCGATGCCCGCAGCCGCGACATCGTCCGCCGCCGCTGGCTGGTCGAGGGCGAGAAGGCAACGTTGCACGAGCTGGCCGCCGAGTACCAGGTCTCTGCCGAGCGCATCCGCCAGATCGAACAGGCCGCCATGCGCAAGATGCGCCAGGCCATCAGCGTGGAATAAGCCGGGACGGAAGGCTCGTTTTCCGCCCCCTGCATAGCCAAAGGCCCGCACATGTGCGGGCCTTTCCGTTTTCTGCCGGCGGGGAGCTTTCCCTGCCGACCGGCAAGACGATCAGCTGAAGATCACGCTCAGGAAGCTCAGCCAGGAGAAGATGATCAGGCCGATGACGAAGGTAAAAGCGGCGTTCTGGAAGCTGAACATATTGGCCATGGAATGTGCTCCTGTCGTTAGTGTTTTGGTTGTGTGTCTGCCGGTGGCGTTTGCCGCGGCTCCGCGGAAGGCTCCTGCGGCCTGGGAATACGCGGGTCGTCGTCATCCATAAGGATGCGATGCGCCGGCCCCTCGAGGTCGTCGTACTGGCCGCTGCGCACGGTCCACACCACGGCCCAGATCATGACCCCCATCACCACGATGCTGAGAGGGATCAGGAAATAGAGAATGTCCACAGACCTACCCGGTTTATTGGCGCAAGCTACCCGTTCCCTTTCAACGGCGCAAGCGCAAGGCATTCAATACCACGATAATCGAACTTAATGACATGCCGATCGCCGCGAGCCAGGGCGGGACGAAGCCGGCGGCGGCCGCGGGCACGGCAATCAGGTTGTAACCCAGCGCCCAGGCGAGGTTCTGGCGGATGATGGCCATGGTCCGGCGCGCGACGCGTACCCCGGCCGGGATGTGGCTCAGGTTTTCGGACAGCAGGATCATATCCGCCGAGGCCTGAGCCAGTTGGGTACCTCCTCCCATGGCCAGCGAAGCCTGGGCCCCGGCGAGGACCGGCGCATCGTTCACGCCATCTCCCACCATCACCACCACCTCGCCCTGCTCCTGGAGCCGGCGCAAGTGGTTCAGCTTGTCCTGGGGCAGCAGGCCGCCATGGGCATGGGGAATGCCGAGCTCGCGCGCCACCCGTTCGGCTTCCTGCGGGCGGTCCCCGCTCAGCAGGCTGACCGCAAGCCCCAGTTCGCGTAACTCACGGATTGCGCCGACGGCCTCCTCGCGCGGCGCATCGCGCAGCACGAACCAGGCCAGCGCTCCGCCTGTGTCGGCCAGCAGGACCACCGTCCCAGCCGATTCCGGGATCATCGGCACGGACTGACCGGACAGGGCCATGGCGAAGTCCGCCACACCGATGCGCAAGCGGCGGCCGCCGACACACCCCTCCATGCCCTGTCCCGGTACGGCGCGCACCTCCTCCGCGGCCACCCCATGCCCCGCTTTGCTGACGATGGCGCGCGCCACGGGGTGTTCGGAGGCCCGCTCAAGTGCCGCCGCCCAGAGGAGCGCCTCGGCTTCGCTCGTCGCCCCCAAGGGGATCACGCGCTCGAGCGAGAGGCGGCCATCGGTCAGGGTGCCGGTCTTGTCGAACACCACATGCGTGGCACGGGCCAGGGTCTCGAGGGCGTGGCCGCGGGTCACCAGCAGGCCGAGGCGGGTCAGCCTGCCGGTGGCCGCGGTCAGGGCGGCGGGGGTGGCGAGGCCGAGGGCACAGGGGCAGGTGACCGCAAGCAGGGACACGGTGATCCAGAACGCCCGGGAGGGCTCGTGCAGCCACCACCAGAGCGCCACCAGCACGCTGACCACGAGCAGGCCGAGGATGAACCACTGCGCCGCACGGTCGGCCAGCTGGCCGATGCGCGGCTTCTCGGCCTGGGCGCGGTCCAGCAGGCGCAGGATGGAGGAGAGCACCGTCTCCTCGCCCACCTTGTCCACCCGCACCAGCAGGGGGCTTTCGACGTTCACCGCCCCGCCGATCACCGCATCCCCGGGGCCCCGCCCGCGCGGCACGCTCTCCCCGGTCAGGAGCGACTCGTCCACGCTGCTGTGCCCCTCCAGCACCACGCCGTCGGCCGGGATGCTCTCGCCGGGGCGCACCCGCACCCGGTCCCCCGGGCGCAGCTCGGCCACGGCCACCATCTGCTCGACTCCGTCCTCATCGATCCGGGCCGCGATGTTCGGCAACAGCTTCACCAGGGCCTCGGCCGCCTCGCCGGCCTTGTGCCGGGCGAGCATCTCCAGGTAACGCCCGGCCAGCAGCAGGAAGGCGAACATGGTGACAGTGTCGAAGTACACCTCGCCGCTGTTGGTCACCGTGGCCCAGGCGCTGGCGAGGAAGGTCAGGGCGAGGGTGAGGCTCACCGGCAGGTCCATGCCCAGCCGCTTCTGTTTGAGGTCGCGCCAGGCCGAGGTGAAGAAGCCGAGCGAGCTGTAGAAGATCACCGGCAGGGTGATGACGAGGCTTGCCCAGCGCAGGAATTGCCGCAGCCCCTCCTCCATGCCATGGAAGTCGCCCGAATACAGGGCAATGGCGATCATCATCGCCTGCATCATGCCCAGGCCCGCCACCCCCACGCGACGCAGGGCCTGGGCGCGCTCGCGCTTGAAGGCGGCCTCCTGACGTCCGGCATCGAAGGGATGAGCCTGGTAGCCGATCGAGGTGATCGCCCGCAGGATCTCGCTCAACTGGATCTGGCGCGCATCCCACTGCACCCGGGCCCGCTTGGTGGCGTAATTGATGTTGAAGGCGAGCACCCCAGGCAGGGCGCGCACATGCTTCTCGTTCAGCCAGACGCAGGCGGCGCAGGTGATGCCTTCGAGGATCAAGGCCGCCTCGCGGATGTCCCCCTCACCGCTGACGAAGCTGCGCTGCAGGGCCTCGCTGTCATACAACCGCAAGCCCTCGAGCTCCTGCGGCACCAGCTCATGCCCACGATCGGCCGGCTGGGTGCGGTAGCTGTAGTAATCCTCCATGCCGCCATCGACGATCGCCTGGGCCACGGCCTGGCAACCCGGACAGCACATGCAACGTTCCTCCCCCTGGATGCGCACGGCGTAGTGCGCCCCGGGCGGGATCGGCAGGCCGCAATGGAAGCACTCGCCCTCCCCGGGCAGAGGACGCAGATCAGACATGGCTCAAGAGACGCCTCTCAGGGGGCCGCGACATCCGTCGCGGCCCGCACCTCATGGATATCCTCACCGCGCTGGACGAGGATCACCACCTGCCAGAAACCGGCGAGGGGCGGGGTGGTCTGGGCGCGGTAGAGGCCAGGCTCGACCTCATGCAGGACCAGGCTGAAGTCCTCGCGCTGGTTGGAGGGACGCAGGAAGCGCGCGCTGACCTCGGCGCCGCTGATGGGTGAGCCATGGCGATCGCGCGCCCGCACCTGGAACGACGCCTCCCGGTCCTTGACCGGTTCCTCGAGCCAGCCATAGTCCACCTGCCAGCCGCGCTCTTTCTGCAGCTCAACCCGGCGTAGGTAGTCGTTGTAAAGCGCTTCCTTCTTTTGGTAGTCGTGCGAGGTCACCCCGGGGAAGTACGAGCTGATCGCCTCCCCCTGCTTGGGCTTGGGCAGCAGCCAGGCACTGACGCGGCTGTCCAGCCCGCCGGTGGCGACCGTGACGAACACGGCATCCAGAGCGATGATCACCGCGAAGAAGCCGATGATCAGCCCCGGCCCCCAGCGGAAACTGCGCCCATCATCCCGCCGCTGCTGCTCCCCTTGATGAGCTAGCACGCCAAGGATGAAGACCACCACCAGGTAGACCGCAAGATGAATGGCCAGCACATCGGCACCGGGCCAGTTCAGCAGGGCGAACGGCAGGTAGAAGCCTGGGGTGAGGATGGCGAGGATGACCGCCGACTGACGCCCCCCGAGGCGAACCAGGCGGTTCAGCACCAGGAAGGCGATCACGATCAGCAGGATGCCTGCACCGAGTGAAATCAGGATGGACATGACTCGTGATCAACGCGGCATGTTGAAGGTGGCATTCATCGCCACGGGTTCGATCTGGCCATCCTTGTCGGTCAGCACGAAGCGGAAGTTCTGCTGCGTGCCCTTGGCGCCTTCCGGCAGCTTCACCCTCACCAAGAGACGAAGCAGCTTGTCGGAGGGCACTTCGATGTCCTTCTTGCCCCCGGCAATCTCGATCTCCGCGTCGGCCAGCCCCTCAACGCCAAGATCAAGACGGAGCGGGCGGGGGACCTTGTTGTTGATCTTGATCTCGTAGCTGTTCTGCACCCGGCCATCGGCCAGGGTCACCGCCAGGGGGTTGCGCACCTGGTTCACGGAAAAGTCCATCGGTGCCTGATGCAGGACGCCGTAGGCCAGGAGCCCGATGACCACCAGGATCGCCAGACCGTAACCGATCGTCTTCGGCTTGAAAACCCGTGGCTTGACCCCGGTTTCAATTTCCTGCTCGGAGGCATAGCGGATCAGACCGCGCTCCCAGCCCTGCTTGTCCATGATCTCATTGCAGGCGTCGATGCACAGGCCGCAGTTGATGCAGGCAATCTGCAAGCCATTGCGGATGTCGATGCCGGTCGGACAGACCTGCACACAAAGACCGCAATCGACACAGTCCCCGTGCCCTGCCGCCTGGCGCTCCTCCCGGGTCTTCAGTCCACGCCCAAGGTGGGCGCGCCCCGTCTCGCCCTCGCCACGCTTGTAGTCATACGAGGGGATAAGGGTCTCCTTGTCGAACATCACCGTCTGGAAGCGGGAATAGGGGCACATGTAGATGCACACCTGCTCGCGCACGAAGCCGGCCACGACAAAGGTGATGGCGGTCAGCAGGCCGATGGTGATGTAGGCCGCCGATGCCGCATGGCCGGTGAAAAAGTCACCGAGCAGGCCCGGGGCATCCGTCCAGTAGGCCGTGAACGTGAAGCCGGTGATCCAGGCAAAGACCAACCATGCGGCCCAAGTCAGGCCCTTTTTGCGGATCTTCTCGGCATTCCAGGGTATCTTGTCGATGTTGATGCGTTTCTGCCGATCCCCCTGAACCCAGCGTTCGATGAACATGAACGCGTCAGTCCACAGGGTCTGGAAGCAGAAATAGCCGCAGAAGGCCCGGCCGACCACACCAGTGACGAAAAACAACAGCCAGGCAAAGATGATCAGCGCGCCGGCCAGCCAGTAGATGTCCTGCGGATGGACGATCAGATCGAAGATATAGAAACGGCGGCCCGGGATATCGAAAAGCACCGCCTGCGAAGGCCCGTCACCACGATCCCAACGCAACCAAGGGAGGAGGAAGAAGACGGCATAGGCCAGCACCAGCACCCCCGTCTTGAACGTACGGAAGGCGCCCTTCACCGACTTCGGATGAATGGCGACGCGTTCCTGGTAGAGCTTTTCTTCCGTCTCGACGGACATGCCTCGGGCTCCTGTGGATTCATTATCGAATGCTGATAATCATACAACAGACGGGGTCTTGGCCCGCGCAAAAAAAATGCCGGCAAAGCCGGCATTTTCAAGCGCGAAACGCGTAGGAAGCAGTTACTTGCCGCCGCCCAGTTCGTGCACATACACGGTCAGCATCTTGATCTCCTCAGGCTTGAGGCGGCTGCCGAAGGCCGGCATCTCGCGGGCAATGCCCTTGTTGATCACGCCTGCGACCAGCTTCTTCTTCTCCTCGATGGAGCCCGCAGCCGGGATATTGATCACGGACCAGGCCTTGTCGGTCAGGTTGGCCGCACCCAGCATCGGATTGCCCTTGCCCTCGGCACCATGGCAGCCCATGCACATGGCATAGCCCTGCTTGCCGCGCTCGGCCGCCGCGGCATCCACGGCCTCACCGGACAGGCTCAGCACGTAGCTGGCGAGGTCATCGAGGGCTTGGCCCTGGACGTTGGCAAAGGCGGGCATGTTGCCCTTGCGGCCCGAGCTGATGCTGGCCTGAATGTGCTCGACCTTGCCACCCCACAGCCAGTCGTCATCCGCCAGGTTGGGGAAGAACGGCAGGTTGCCCTGACCGCCCTGACCATGGCAGGCGGCACAGTAGTCGCCGAAGTAGCCTTTAGCCATGGAGCGCGCGAAGGCCATCATGTCAGGGTTGGCGAGGATCTCCTCGTAGGAGGCAGCGCCGACCTTCTCGATGTACTCGCGCTGCTTCACCGCCGCCGGACTGCTCTGCATCTCCGCGATCAGCTGGCTGCGGGAGTTCCAGGGCATCTCCTTGGTCTGGCCGTTCTCTTCCACCGTGACGGTTGCGATACCGCGGGTGAAGCTCTTACCGACCGGCCACGCCGGATAGATGATCCAGTAGACGACCGCGAAGATGATGGTGGCGTAGAAGGACCACAGCCACCAATTGGGCAACGGGTTGTTGTACTCGCGCAGATCACCATCCCAGACGTGACCGGTGGTTTCGACCTGCTTGGACTTGTTAGCGGGATTCGCCATGACTATTTATCCCCTTGTTTCGACGCAGGCTTCTTGTCCTCGTCGTCGATAAACGGAATGTTCTTGTAGGACTCGAGCCGTTCCTTACGCTGCTTGCCGGTATAGACGTAGAGCACGATGCCGACGAAGGTGGTGAAGAAGATGAGCAAGGCCAGCACCTTGCTGTTGCCAAGATCACCCAACCAAGCCCAGATTTCAGACATGTCGTGCTCCAGAAGTCTTAATGACCGCCCAATCAGCGGAAGTTGGCAAAGTAGCCTTCTTCGTACTGCTTGAAGTCCACCAGGGTGCCCAGCATCTGCAGGTAGGCGACCATGGCGTCCATCTCGGTGATGCGCGACTTGTCGCCGTCCCGGTTGCGGCTATTGGCTTCCGCCTCGAGGGTAGCCTTGGCGTTCGGGATGTGCAGCTTGTCCGCCATCTCCTTGCCATACTCAGCCACATTAGCCTGGTACTCCTCCTCGGTGAGGGAGTACGGCACGCCAGTCATCTTGAGCGCCTTCATGCGGTTCTCGATGTCGTCGTACTTGAGCTCGTTCTGCGCAAGCCAGGGATAGGCCGGCATGATGGACTCGGGCACGACGTTCTGCGGGCGGATCAGGTGCTGGGTGTGCCACTCGTCGGAGTACTTGCCGCCGAGGCGGGCGATGTCCGGCCCCGTGCGCTTGGAGGCCCACTGGAACGGATGGTCGTACTTCGACTCGGCGGCCAGGGAGTAGTGACCGTAGCGCAGCATCTCGTCACGGAACGGACGGATCATCTGCGAGTGGCAGGCATAGCAGCCCTCGCGGATGTACAGATCCCGGCCACGCAGTTCCAACGGGGTGTACGGGCGTACACCCTTGACCTCTTCGACCGTGTTCTTGATGTGGAACAACGGGACGATCTCGACCAGGCCGCCGATACTGATCACCACCAGGGTGAGGACGATCAGGAGGCCGGCATTGATTTCGATGCTTTCGTGCTTCATCGACCCAACTCCTTAATCAGCGCGCCACGGCCGCCGCGCCAGACACCTCGACGGCAACGCCGCGCTTGGCCTGGGCAATGGTCATGTAGACGTTGTAAACCATCAGCAGGATGCCAGCGACAAAGAACATGCCGCCAATGGCACGCACGACGTACGGCAGATGCATGAAGGTCACGGTCTCGATGAAGGTGTAGGCGAGGTTGCCGTACTCATCGAAGGCACGCAGCATCAGGCCCTGGCCGATACCCGCCACCCACAGCGAGGCGATGTAGAGCACGATGCCGATGGTCGCCAGCCAAAAGTGGGTGTAGATCAGCTTGCTGCTGTACATCTCCTTCGCACCCCACAGACGCGGGATGAGGTGATAGAACGAACCGAAGGTGATCATGGCAACCCAGCCGAGCGCACCGGAGTGTACGTGGCCCACGGTCCAGTCGGTGTAATGGGACAGCGCGTTGACGCTCTTGAGCGACATCAGCGGACCTTCGAAGGTGGACATACCGTAGAAGGACAGCGCGGTGATCATGAACAGCATGATCGGGTCGGTGCGCAGCTTATCCCATGCACCGGACAGGGTCATGATGCCGTTGATCATGCCACCCCAGGACGGCAGCAGCAGCAGGATGGAGAAGGTCGCCGCCAGCGTGGAAGTCCAGTCCGGAATCGCGGTCCAGTGCAGGTGGTGGGTACCCGCCCACATGTACAGGAAGGACAGCGCCCAGAAGTGAACGATGGACAGGCGGTAGGAGTAGACCGGACGGCCAGCCTGCTTCGGCACGAAGTAGTACATCATGCCGAGGAAGGCGGCGGTCAGGAAGAAGCCCACGGCGTTGTGACCATACCACCACTGGGTCATCGCATCCTGGACACCGGAGAACAGGCTGTAGGACTCAAGGCTGGTCAGGCTGACCGGCACGGCGAGGTTGTTGAAGATGTGCAACAGGGCCACGGCCAGGATGAAGGCAATGTAGAACCAGTTCGCCACATAGATGTGCGGCTGGCTGCGGTTGCGCAGGGTCATCACATAGACCAGGGCGTAGCTCACCCAGACCACCGCGATCGCAAGGTCCAGCGGCCAGACGAATTCGGCGTACTCGCGGCCCTGGGTGTAGCCCAGCATGTAGAGCACGATGCCGGCGCCGACGCCGATCTGCCAACCCCAGAAGGTGAACTCGGCCAGCGGGCCGCCCCACAGACGGGTCTGGCAGGTGCGCTGCACCACATAGTAGGACGTGGCAAAAAGGGCGCTGCCGCCGAAACCGAAGATCACCAGCGTGGTATGCACCGGACGCAGGCGCCCGAAGGTGATTTCGGCGATATCGAAGTTCAGGAACGGCCACGCCAGTTCACTGGCGATGTACGTTCCCGCCGTCATGCCCAGGACGCCCCAGACGAGCGCCATGATGGCGAACTTCTTCACAATGTCGTAGTTGTACTGCTCTGTGGCAACGGCCGTGCTCGTTGACATCTCGAGTCTCCTCCCAAGGTTAATGCTTGTTGCTCGGGGCCCCGGAAGGCGGACCTTCCCCATACCCTTTGCTGGCCGGTGCATGTTACTGCAACGTTAGGCCCCTCTAAAGTTCCTTATTTTTCCGGGCTTTTCCCTTGGATATTCAAAAAACACGCAGTATTTCAACGTGTTTTCAAACAATCAAAAGCACCAGAAATGCACCGATCAAAATATTTGATCAGCGCCTGAGGGAACCCAGAGGGATACGCACCTCCCCCTGGGCATCCACCACATAGCGCCCAGCCTCCCCACCCCAGGCCTGGCCATGGATGACCTCGTAGCTCACCGGCAACATCCCCTCCGCATTGCGATGCGCCTCGTACGCGGCCCGCATACGCCCCAGCCGCCCCTTGCCGGTCAAGCCACGCGCCCGCCCAAGGGTGCCATTGTGCGCGCCGATGCCCTTGAGGCTGCGCATGATGGATTGCACGTCAGGGTAGTCGAGCCGGATGCGCTCGACGTCCATCACCGGGTCGCGTAGCCCCGCACGCACGAGCGCATCGCCCAGGTCATGCATGTCATAAAAAAGATTGACATGGGTGTGCCCAGGATCGGCCACCCGCCATGCGTCGCGCAGCTCGTGCAGGGTATCGGGCCCAAGGGTTGCGAACAGGAACACCCCGCCCGGCCGGAGCACCCGGCGCGCCTCCCGGAACACCCGCTCGGGCTCGTTACTCCACTGCAGGGTCAGACTTGAGAACAGCAGGTCGACGCTCGCGTCGCGCAGGGGCAGCCGTTCCATGTCGGCGCAGACGAGATCCGGCTTGCGCAGCCAGGGCTGATGCCTTTTGGCCTCCTCCAGCATGCCGCGCGAAATATCGAGACCCAGCAACCGGGCGCGCGCGAAGCGCTTGCGCAAGGCGCGCAGCGCCGCCCCCGTACCACAACCGAGATCAACCACCACCTTGGGCGACAGCTTCAGCCATTCGAGACGGGAGAGCATCTCCTCGCGCACGATACGCTGCAGGCGGGCGTGCTCGTCATAGCTCGATGCCGCAAGGTCGAATGATCGCCTGACACGCGCCTTTTCCAGCTCATACTCACGCATAGCGAATCTTCTTCATCTTTGATCAAGCCAGCGACCGAGGAGGTCGGGGGCATGCAGGAACGGGGCGTGCCCCGCTCCGGCCTGAATGCGGATCTCCGCGTGTGGCAGGGCCTGACGGTACATCTCCGCCACACAGGGGGGGACGATGCGGTCCCGCTCGCCGAGAAGCACCTGCACGGGGAGATCCAGTCCGCCCAGGGAGGCACTCAGGTCCGTGTCACGCAAGATCGCCAGCCCCGCCCGCAGGGCCTCCTCGGACGCCGGGGGCGACTCCGCAACAACCTCCACGAGCCGGGCGCGTATCTCGCGCGCCCCCTCCGCACCCACGGCCTGCAGGGCGAGGAAACGCTGCAGGGTGAGGGCCTGATCCTGAGCCAGTCCCGCCATGAACTGCCCCAGGGTGTCGGCCGCCATGCCACAGGACGGATCGCCCACCGCGACGAAACGCGGCGTGGCCGCGAGCAGGATCAGGCGCGCCACGCGCCCGGGTGCGCGCCGGGCCGCCTCCAGGGCCAGCAGACCGCCCAGCGACCACCCCACCCACACGGCTCGCTGCGGAGCTCGGGCCAGGAGATCCTCCGCCCAACGCCCGGCATCCGACCCAAGGCCAGCATCCCACGACCGGCCGCCGTGCCCCGGCAGGTCGAGCGCCAGCGAAGGTTGCGCCGCGAAGGCCGGCACCGCGCGCCAGATCGCCGAACTCATGCCCCAGCCATGCACCCATACCACCGGCAACACCGGTTTGGCGCCGCCACCTTGCCCACGTATCATCGCGCTCTCGAATCCCCTTGATTGATTGAACCCCATGACCTGGCTCGACCTCGCCCTGCCGCTTTGCGCCTACCTGCTCGGCTCCGTGGCCACCGCCATCGTCGTCAGCCGTCTGCTCGGCCTGCCCGACCCGCGCACCATGGGCTCCGGCAACCCCGGCGCCACCAACGTCCTGCGCACCGGACGCAAGGGCGCCGCGCTCGCCACCCTGCTGGGCGACATGCTCAAGGGGTTGCTGCCGGTCGCGCTGGCCCGCCTTTTGGAGGTGGGTGAGATCACCCTGATCGCCACCGCCCTGGCCGCCTTCTTGGGACACATCTTCCCGGTCTTCTTCCAGTTCCGCGGCGGCAAGGGCGTGGCCACCGCCTTGGGCGTGCTGCTTGGCCTCGCCCCCTGGCTCGGCCTCGCCGTGCTCGGTGTCTGGCTGCTCGTGGCCGTCACCCTGCGCTACTCCTCGCTCGCGGCGCTGATCGCCGCCGCGACCGCTCCGGTGATCGCCTGGGGTCTGGGGCTCGGCGTCCCCTCCATCATCGGCGTCACCTTCATGAGCGCCCTGCTGATTGCGCGCCACCGCGGCAACATCCAGCGCCTGCTGGCGGGCACCGAGAGCCGCATCGGCGCGAAGAAGGGCGCTTAAGCCAGCCCCGTCAGCTCACCCAGCGGCCAACGCGCCCGCGCGGCAAAGGCCGCCGCCGCACCACCCTGTCCGGCGGCAAGGCGCAGCCAGCCGGCATAGGCAATCATGGCGGCGTTGTCGGTACAGAATTCCTGACGCGGAAAGAAGGCCTCCCCACCGCGCGCCTGCAGCATGGCCGAGAGGGCGGCGCGCAAGCGCCGGTTCGCCCCCACCCCTCCGGCGACCACCAGCTGGTGCATGCCGGTCTGCTCGAGCGCCCGCTCGCATTTGATCGCCAGGGTCTCGACGATAGCCTCCTCGAAGGCATGGGCAATGTCCGCCCTGCCCTGCTCGTCCTCCACCCCTTCCAGGGCCAGCAGCGCACGGGTCTTCAGGCCACTGAAGCTAAACTCGAGCCCAGGCCGGTCGGTCATCGGCCGCGGGAAACGATGCACGCCCGGCCGCCCACGCTCGGCCAGCCGTGCCAGGGCCGCACCGCCGGGGTAGCCCAGGCCCATCAGCTTGGCGATCTTGTCGAACGCCTCGCCGACCGCATCGTCCAGGGTCTCGCCAAGCACCTCGTAATGTCCCACCTCGGGCACCGCCACCAACATGGTGTGTCCACCGGAGACCAGCAGGGCGACGAATGGCGGGCGCAGCCCGGGGTTGTCGAGCATCGGCGCCAGCAGGTGACCCTCCATGTGATGCACACCGATGGCCGGCACACCGAGGGCACAGGCCAGCCCCGCACCGAAGGCGGTCCCCACCAGCAGGGCACCGAGCAGCCCCGGCCCTTCGGTGTAGGCGACCCCACCGATCGCCGCCCGCGAGACCCCGGCCGCCACCAGCAGGTCGTCGACCATCGGCAGGAGCCAGCGCACATGGTCGCGCGAGGCGAGCTCGGGCACGACGCCGCCATACTCGAGGTGCACATCCTGCGTGCGCACACGATGCCCGAGCAGCCCGCCCTCGCTGGCATACAGCGCGCAGGCCGTCTCGTCACACGAGGTTTCGATTCCAACAACGATCATGCCAGACTTCATTGCCTTCAAAAGGGGGCTATTGTTGCATTGCTTGCCCCAGGTCGTATAATTCCGGCCTTTCTGCAAGCCCTGCCCGTGCCACTGGTCGGCCGGACAGGCATGAACCGGTTCAGACCTTTTTATTATTGGAGTCCCAATGCCTTCCGTCCGCGTCAAAGAGAACGAGCCCTTCGAAGTCGCCGTGCGCCGCTTCAAGCGCACCTGTGAAAAGGCCGGCATCATCTCCGAACTGCGCGCCCGCGAGTTCTACGAGAAGCCGACCACCGAGCGCAAGCGCAAGCTGGCTGCCGCCGTCAAGCGCAACCAAAAGCGTCTGGCGAAGGAAGCCGCTCGCCGCACCCGCCTCTACTGACCGAGCGGATCGTCGGCATGAGCGAGGCAAGCTCCGCCCTCAAGGCACGCATCCTTGACGACATGAAGGCGGCGATGAAGGCGGGCGACAAATCTCGCCTTGCCGTGATCCGCCTCATCTCCGCCGCGCTCAAGCAGAAAGAGGTGGATGAGCGCATCACCCTCAGCGATGCTGACGTCATCGCCGTGCTCGACAAGATGGGCAAGCAGCGCCGCGAGTCCATCGAGCAGTACAAGGCGGCCGGCCGTGCGGATCTGGCGGAGCAGGAGGGTTTTGAGCTGGAGGTCATTCAGTCCTACCTTCCTGCCCCGTTGAGCGATGCGGAGATCGATGCCCTCATCGCCGAGGCCGTTGCGGCCACCGGCGCCACCAGTGTCCGGGAGATGGGCGCGGTCATGGGTAAGCTCAGACCGCAGATTCAGGGGCGCGCGGACATGACCCAGGTAAGTGCCCGCATCAAGTCCGCCCTCGGCGGCTGACCGCGAACGCTTTCCAGCCGCACAGATTCAAAGCCTCGCCCCATCGGCTGTGACATGGGCGCGAGGCTTTTCCATCTAATCGACCTACGCGAGACGCCGTCATGGGTAACGTCTTTCAATTCCTCGATGTCCCCCGCCAGGACCCGCCCAAGGCCAAGGCCGAGGCGCGCGTGCATTTCTACGGGGAAATCTACGGCCAGTTCGATCCGCAGACCGCCGCCCAGCAGGCTGACCGCTGCCTGTCCTGCGGCAACCCGTACTGCGAGTGGAAGTGCCCGGTCCACAACTACATCCCCAACTGGCTGAAGCTGGTCGCCGAGGGCAACCTGTTCGAGGCCGCGGAGATGTCGCACAAGACCAACTCCCTGCCCGAGGTCTGCGGCCGCGTCTGTCCGCAGGATCGCCTGTGCGAGGGCGCCTGCACCCTCAACACCGACAGTTACTCCGAGTTCGGGCACGGCTTCGGGGCCGTCACCATCGGCGCCATCGAGAAATACATCACCGACGAGGCGCTCAAGCAGGGCTGGCGCCCGGACATGAGCGGCGTCACCCCCACAGGCAAGCGCGTCGCCATCATCGGCGCCGGCCCAGCGGGCCTCGGCTGTGCGGACATCCTGGTGCGCAATGGCGTCAAGCCGGTCGTATTCGACCGCTATCCGCAGATCGGCGGTCTCCTGACCTTCGGCATTCCGCCGTTCAAGCTGGAGAAGGAGGTCATCGAGACCCGCCGCCGCATCATGGAAGAGATGGGCGTCGAGTTCCGCCTGAACACCGAAATCGGCCGCGACATCCCGTTCCAGCAACTTCTGGACGAATATGACGCCGTGTTCCTCGGCATGGGCACCTACACCTACATGAAGGGCGGCTTCCCGGGCGAGGATCTGCCGGGCGTGTACGATGCCCTGCCCTTCCTGATCTCCAACATCAACCGCCTGATGAACGTCGAGAAGAGCCCCTCGGACTTCATCGACATGAAGGGCAAGCGTGTCATCGTGCTGGGCGGTGGCGACACCGCGATGGACTGCACCCGAACCTCGATCCGCCAGGGTGCAGTCGCGGTGACCTGCGCCTACCGGCGCGACGAAGACAACATGCCTGGCTCCAAGCGCGAGGTCGCCAACGCCAAGGAAGAGGGCGTGCAGTTCCTATTCAACCGCCAGCCGGTCGAGATCGTCGGCAACGGCCGCGTGGAGGGGGTCAAGTTTGTGCAGACCCGCCTCGGCGCCCCCGATGCGCGTGGCCGCCGCAGCCCCGAGGTCGTGCCAGGCTCAGAGGAGATCGTGCCGGCCGATGCCGTGCTGGTCGCCTTCGGCTTCCGCCCCTCCCCCGCCCCGTGGCTGGCGGATTTCGGCATCCAGACCCAGCAGGACGGCCGCGTGATCGCCCCCGCCCACGGCTCTCGGCCCCATCAGACCACCAACCCGAAGGTCTTTGCCGGCGGCGACATGGTGCGCGGCTCCGACCTTGTCGTCACCGCCGTGTTCGAAGGCCGCGAAGCCGCCAAGGGCATCCTCGACTACCTGGGCGTTTGAGCCCCCTAAAGGCGCCTTCGCAGATCGTTTCAAAAGGGCTGTCCTGCCCTTTTGAAACTCGCCTCGTCGCGGTACACGCCCGCGACGGGCTCCGAGAATCAATCACTTGACGTGATTGACTCTCGGGCTGTTTCAAAGAGTTTTGAAACAGCCTGCTCGGGCGCCTTTTTCATATACACGGACCGCTATGAACGCACTCAAGAACGACCGTTTCCTGCGCGCCCTGCTGCGCCAGCCCGTGGATCGCACCCCGCTGTGGATCATGCGCCAGGCCGGCCGCTACCTGCCCGAGTACCGCGCCACCCGCGCCAAGGCCGGCAGCTTCATGAACCTGTGCAAGAGCCCGGAGCTGGCTTGCGAGGTCACCCTGCAGCCCCTGGATCGCTTCGAGCTGGATGCCGCGATCCTGTTCTCCGACATCCTCACTGTGCCGGATGCGATGGGCCTTGGCCTTGGTTTCTTCGAGGGCGAGGGCCCGCGCTTCGCCCATCCCGTACGCTCGGCCGCCGACATCGACCGCCTGCCCATTCCGGACCCGGAGGGGGAGCTGAGGTATGTGATGGACGCCGTGCGCACCATCCGCCGCGAGCTGAACGGCCGCGTGCCGCTGATCGGCTTTTCCGGCAGCCCGTGGACGCTCGCGGCCTACATGGTCGAGGGCGAGGGCAGCCGCGATTTCTCCCGCGCCAAGGCCATGATGTTCGACCGCCCGGACCTGATGGAGCGCCTGCTGGACAAGATCACCCAGTCCGTCGCCAGCTACCTCAATGGCCAGATCGCCGCCGGCGCGCAGGCCGTCATGCTGTTCGACACCTGGGGCGGCATGCTCACCCCGCGCGACTACCTGCGCTTCTCGCTTGCACCGATGCAGAAGGTCATCGCCCAGCTCACCCGTGAGAGCGAGGGGCGTAAGGTGCCGGTGGTGCTGTTCACCAAGGGCGGCGGCCAGTGGCTGGAGGCGATGGCCGACAGCGGCGCCGATGCGCTGGGGCTGGACTGGACCACGGATATGGGTGAGGCGCGCCGTCGCGTCGGTGACAAGGTAGCCCTGCAGGGCAATATGGACCCGAACGTGCTGTATGCCTCCCCGGAGCGCATCCGTGCCGAGGTGGCGGAGATCCTGGCGGCCTTTGGGCCCGGCAGCGGCCATGTCTTCAACCTCGGCCATGGCATCCATCCCGGGATTGACCCCGCGCACGTCGCCGCCTTCGTGCAGGCGGTACGGGAACTGAGCCCGGCGTATCACGCGGCGGGCTGATTCCCCGCAGGCGTCGCCCCCTCCTCCATCGCCGCAAGCAGGCGCTCCACCTTGCGCAGGGGCGCCCGCTCCATCACCCCACCCTCGCCGTAACCCGCGGGCGGCTCACGCAGGGCTTTGGGCGGCATGACCACCAGATCCACGGCCTGCCCGCCCGCCAGCAGCGAGAACAGGGGATACGATCTGACCGAGCCATCCCGGTAACGCAGGTTGCGTTGCCCCTCGCGAAAAGGCACGTCGGCATTCAGAAGATGAAACATGACCTGCTCCGGGGTATCCGCGAACAGGTGCAGGGTGATGGGGCTGTTGTTGTCCGCCGTACCGGATAGCACGGAACCGACCAGGCGCGGCTCGAAATCTTTCAGAAAGCGCATGGCCTTGACGGCCTCCTGGCGCAGCCGCCGCAGCACCTCGGGCTGATGGGGACGGAACAGGCGTTGGTAACCGCGCAGCTGCTCTTCCACCTCATCGCACGATGGCTCATCCCGCCCGGGAACACAGCCGATTTCGGCAGCGGCCTTGCGCTTGGCCGACTCACAGTCCAACCCCTGCCCCTCGGCCATCAGCCTCGCGGCCTGCTCGGCCCACTGCGCGCGCCGGTCCATCAGAACAGCTCTTCGACCACCTGACGGTCCCCGATCGCCTCGGAAACCGCCTGGGAGGGAAGGTATTCGGGCATGACGGCGGTGGTCACCTGCGGATAACGGACGTCAAAATACTCATTGATCGCGCCGGGTGTGCCCGAAGGGACGATCTGACCGGTCCCAGGGTCGATGCTGGCGGTGATGATCCCCGGCGGGGGCTTCAACTCCTGCACCGGCCGGTCCTTCAAGGCCACCTGCATGAAATCAACCCACATCGGCACGGCGGCCTTGCCGCCGGTTTCCATCCTGCCGAGCGGGCGGTAGTCGTCAAAACCCACCCACGCCGTGGCCACGACGCCCGGACCGTAGCCACTGAACCAGGCATCACGCTGGTCATTGGTCGTGCCGGTCTTGCCGCCGACATCCGGGCGCTTGAGCGCCCGACCGGCCGAGGCTGCGGTACCGCGCTTCACCACATCGCGCAGCATGACCTGCACGAGCCAGGCATTCTCCGGCGAGATCACGCGCGGCGCCTGGCCCAAGACCCCCGGTTGGCAACGTTGGCCAGAGGGGAGGGTCGTCGGACTCACTATCCCCTCCCCGAGCTGCCCCGCCCCCTTGGGCAAGAGGGCGAGTTCGTTGTCACAGAAGTGCTGCGGCATGGCCTCGAACAGGACATGCCCCCCGACGTCTTCGACGCGTTGGATGAAATAGGGCTCGACCCGGTAGCCGCCGTTGGCGAACACCATGTAGGCCGAGGCCAGCTCCCAAGGGGTGAGGGCATAGCTGCCGAGGGCCAGCGAGAGTGTGGGCTGCCACTGTCCCACCGGCAGCCCGAAGGGCTTGGCGTGACGCAGCGCCACCTCAGGGGTGATCGCCTCCATGAGCCGTACCGAGACCAGATTCTGCGAACGCACCAAGGCCTCGTGCAAGCGGGTCGGCCCGTAGGATTTCCCCTCGTAGTTCTGCGGCCGCCAGTCCTCCTCGTTGGCCGCAGCCTTCTCGTAAACCCGGGGATCGTCACTGATCACACTGGCCAGGGTGAAGCCGTTCTCCAGCGCCGCCGAATAGAGGAAGGGCTTGAAGGACGAACCCGGCTGGCGCTGGGCCTGAATGACGCGGTTGAATTTGCTGAGGACGAAGTCGTACCCCCCCTCGAGGGCCAGCAGGGCACCGCTCGCGCTGTCGAAAGCGACGAAGGCCCCGGCTGCCTGAGGCAGTTGCGCAAGGGTGTAGCCTTTCTCCCCCTGGCGAAGACGCACGATGTCGCCCGGTGAGAGAACTTCGGTCACCGATTTCGGACGGGGCCCCATCGCATCCTCGCCAAGATAAGGGCGCGCCCACTGCAGGGACTCAAGGTCCAGCACATGCCGCCGCCCCTGCCCATCCACCACGGTGGCCTGCCTCGCCCCCGCCTCCAGCACAACCGCCGCGATGAGCCCCTCCACCGGTCGCTGAGCACGCGCATGACCGGCCGCCGCCTCGGCATCCCCCGCCGGGAATTCGACGCGGCCTTCCGCCCCACGCCAGCCATGCCGGCGATCGTAATCGAGCAAGGCGTTGCGCAGGGCAAGGCTCGCCGTGCGCTGCAGCTCGGGATCCAGGGTGGTGTAAACACGCAACCCCATCTCGTAGGCCGCCTCGCCGAACTGCTCCACCATGCGCGAGCGGACCATCTCGGCCACATACGGGGCACTGACCTCGGCCGCAGCGCCGAGGAACAGCGTGGTCTGCACCGGCTCCAGCTGTGCCGCCTTCGCCTGCGCATCGGCCAGCCAGCCCAGTTCGCTCATCCGGCCAAGGATGTAATCCCGGCGGATCTTGGCCCGCTCGGGATTGACCGCCGGATTGAACTTGGAGGGGGCCTTGGGCAGCCCCGCCAGCATCGCCGCCTCGGCGGGGGTCAGCGCGTCGAGCGGCTTGTTGTAATAGATCGACGCAGCTGCCGCGACACCGTAGGCCCGGTTGCCGAGATAGATCTTGTTCAAATAGAGTTCGAGGATCTGGCGCTTGGTCAGCTCGCGCTCGATCTTGACCGCAAGAAGGATCTCTCTGAACTTACGGCTGTAGGTCTTCTCGCTGCTGAGGAAGAAATTGCGCGCCACCTGCATGGTGATGGTGCTGCCGCCCTGCCCCTTGTGGCCTGTGCGCAACAGTTCCCACCCAGCGCGGAACAGCCCCTGCAGGTCCACGCCCGGATGCTGATAGAAGCGGTCGTCCTCCGCAGCAAGGAAGGCTTTTTCAACCAATTCAGGCACTTGGTCGATCGAGATGGGGATGCGTCGTTTCTCACCGAATTCCGCAATCAACCCCCCATGGCGGTCATAAACCCGTAACGGAACCTGGTACTGCGTGTCCCGCAGGGCGTTGACATCAGGCAATTCCTCACTATAAACATGGTACGCAACACCCCACGCACCAAGCGCAAGGAATGCCACAAGAACAACGAGATAGAAAATGGACTTGAAAAGAAGCTTTAGAAGGTTCATAAGTATCCGGGCCATCCGGCGCGCATGACTTCGGGGCAGATGGATAGATCGTTTGAATCAAGGCTCGCGCATCCTTTGCGACCTTGATCAAGCCGCAGGCCACAATAACGCAAAAGGGTGCGATAGAGGAAAGCCGCCGTGTTTCGCCGAAGCCAAAAACAACCCTTGCTCGGGCTGGATATCAGTTCGACCGCGGTCAAGCTGATCGAGCTCAGCCGAACCCGCGATGCCTACCGCGTCGAGGCCCTGGCCATCGAGCCCCTGCCCGAGCGCGCCATCCAGGACAAAGCCATCATGGACCCGGAAGCCGTTGGCACCGCGATCCGCAAGGCGGTCAAGGACTCTGGCACCCGGTCCAAGCGCGCCGCGATCGCGGTTCCCGGTTCCATCGCCGTATCCAAGGTGGTCACCCTACCTGCCGGCCTGAGCGAAATGGAACTGGAAGTGCAGGTCCGCATGGAGGCCGACCAGCACGTCCCCTTCCCGTTGGAGGAGATCAACCTCGACTTCGAAGTCCTCGGCCCCACCCCCGGCAACCCTGGCACCATCGATGTCCTCCTCGCCGCCACCCGTTCCGAGAATCTCGAATCCCGGGTTGCGGCCGCCGAACTGGGCGGACTGCAGGTGGAGATCGTCGACATCGAGCCCTTCGCGCTGGAAAACGCCTATTTCGAACTGCTGGCCCCGAAGCTTTCGGACATCACGCCCGAGATGGCTGTCGCCCTGTTCGACATCGGCTCCACGGTCACGAGCCTCTCCGTGTTCCATCAGGGCAAAATGATCTACACCCGGGAGCATCCCTTCGGCGGTCGCCAGCACACGGACGAAATCATGCGCCGCTACCAGATGACTCACGCCGAAGCCAGCCGCGCCAAGCGCCAGGGCGGGTTGCCGGAGAGCTATGTGGGGGAGGTCCTTGAGCCGTTCATCGAACTGACCACCCAGCAGCTCAATCGGTTCCTGCAATTCTTCTACGCCGCCCATCCGAATATCCATGTCATGCGGCTTCTGCTGGGCGGGGGCGTCGCCGCCATTCCGGAACTGAACGAGCGTGTCGCCCACAGCACGGGGATCGAAACCTCGACCGCCAACCCGTTCATTGGCATGAGCCGCGCACCGCGGGTCTCCAACCGCGTCGTCAACGAGGACGCCACAGCCATGCTGATCGCCTGTGGCCTGGCCCTGAGGGGTTTCGACTAATGCCACGCATCAACCTACTCCCATGGCGCGAAAACCTGCGCAAGCAGCGCCAACGCACCTTCGTCAAACACGCGGGGCTGGCCTTCGCCCTGACCCTCGGCACGGTCGTCCTTGGCCATGTGGTCGTGCAGGGCCAGATTGACAACCAGGAACAGCGTAACGCCTTCCTGACCCAAACCATCGCCGACCTCGACCGACAGATCGCGGAGATCAAGGCACTGAAGGAAACCCGCGCCAACCTGGTGGCCCGCATGGAGGTGATCGAACGCCTGCAGCAGACCCGCTCCTACGTGGTGCACGCCTTCGACGAGATTGCGCGCACCGTCCCGGAGGGCATCATCCTGACCAAGGTCGCACTGAAGAACGACCAGCAGCTCGAGATCAACGGCATCAGCGATACCGCCGCACGGGTGGCCGACTACCTGCGCAACCTCAACCGCACCCAATGGCTGAGCAACGCCTCCATCGTCGGCACCGGCATCCTCGCCCAGGATGCCGCCAAAACCGGCGCCAAACCCGCCCCGGGCGTCAAGGGCGAGTACGCCTTCAACATCACGGCCCAGTTCAGCCCGCCCGCCGCCGCGGGCGGCGCCAACGGCGAGGAGGCCAGGAAGCCATGAACCTCCAGGACCTTCGTGACATCGACCTGCAAAACATCGGCCGCGCACCGCTGGCTGTCCGCCTGACGCTGATCGGCATGATCGTGGCCGCTACCCTTGCTGCCGGCTACCAGCTCGACATCCGCGACCTGATCGAGCAGCGCGACATGATCCGCGCCAAGGAGCCCGAGCTTAAGCAGCAGGTCGAATTCAAGCAGCAGCAGGCCGCCAACCTCAACGCCTACAAGGCCCAGCTGGCCGACATGGAAAAGACCTTCGGCAACCTGTTGCGCCAGCTGCCCAACAAGAAGGAGGCGGAGAACCTCATCGTCGACGTGGCCCAGACCTCGCTCGCCAATGGATTGAAGAATCAGCAGATCCAGCCCGGCCAGGAGATCATCCACGACTTCTACGCCGAGCTGCCCTACACGCTGCGCCTGCAGGGCGGGTTCCACCAACTGGCCAAGTTCGCCAGCGACACCGCAGCCCTGCCGCGCATCGTCACCCTGCACAATTTCACCGCCTCGCTGGGCGACCCCAAGGGTGGCAACGAGCTGAACATGGAGATCACCGCCAAGACATACCGCTACCTTGAGGAGAGCGAGATGCCCAAGCCGGATCCCAAAAAACCCAAAGCGAAGGGCAAGTCATGACGCGGCGCTCCTCCCTTTTCCCTCTGGCCTTTGGCCTCGCCATCGTTTTGCTGAACACCGGCTGCACGCAGGGCACGGACGACCTGCAGCAGTTCGTTGCCGAGGTCAAGCAGCGCCCGGCCCGGCCCATCGAGCCCATGCCAGAGATCAAGACCTACGAGCCGTTCACCTATACCGCCTTCGACCTGCGCGATCCGTTCACCGCCCCGCAGGCGGCCCAGGACGAAAAGGGCAACGGCCTACGTCCGGACACCGAGCGCCGCAAGGAGCCGCTGGAGCTCTACCCGCTGGACGGACTCTCCATGATGGGCGTCATCGAGAAGAACAAGCGCACCCTCGCGCTCATCCGCTCCAGCGATGGCACGATCCATCAGGTCGCGGTCGGCAACTACGCCGGCCAGAATTACGGCCGCATCACCAGCATTCAAGAAGACCGGGTCGATCTGACCGAAATCATTCCCGATGGCGCAGGGGGGTGGATCGAACGCCCCGCATCCATCGCCATGAGAGAAGGAACCCAGGGTAACCAGCCATGAAAAAGCCCACTCTTTACCAGCATCCTCTGGCACGCACCATGGCCCTCGCCCTGGGGCTAGGCCTGAACGCCGCCTGGGCGGAGAACGTCATCCAGGACATGAATGTCGTCAACACCCCCGACGGCAGCATGCAAATCCGGTTCACCATGGCGGAGCCTCCGAAGGCGGCCCCCACGCATTTCAGCATTGAGCAGCCGGCCCGCATCGCGCTCGACTTCCAGGACACCAAACTCGGCCTGGACAAGCGTTTCCAGGCCATTGAAAGCGGCGCAGTGAACGATGTCCGGTTCGCCGAAGCGGGGGGGCGTACCCGCGCGGTCATCAGCCTGAAGGGGTATACCGCCTATGACGTGAAGACGGAAGGCCAGGCGATCATACTCACCCTTCGTCCTGACCACCGCCCGGCAAACATGGAAGCCGCCAGCCCACAGCCCCAGGCAGATACGATCGATACCGCCGAAGTGGACTTTCGCCGCGGCAGCCAAGGCGAGGGGCGCCTGATCGTCAACCTCGCCCGCCCCAACGTACCGATGACCATGAAGGCGGAAGGGCGCCGCCTCATCGTCGACCTGCCGCAAACCCGCCTCACCGCGCAGCAATACGACGTGGCCGATTTCGCCACCCCGGTGAGCAAGGTCAGCGTGCAGCCGCAAGGCACCGGCTCGCGCCTGGTCATTGACACCAGCGCCCCCTTCGACAAACTGGCCTACCAGGCCGACAACCAGCTCACCGTCGAAGTCCGCCCGCTGCCCAAGGAGCAGCCCGCGACCGCCGCGGGCCTGGGGCCGAAGGAATACAAGGGCGAGCGTCTCACCCTCAAGTTCCAGGACATCGAGATCCGGCCCCTCCTGCAACTCTTGGCCGACTTCACCGGCAACAACATCGTCGTCAGCGACAGCGTCCAGGGCCGCATGAGCCTGAGGCTGGAGAACGTGCCCTGGGATCAGGCCATGGACCTGATCCTCACCACCAAGGGCCTCTCCCAGCGCAAGAACGGCAACGTCATCTTCGTCGCCCCCACCGCTGAGATCGCCGCACGCGAGAAGGCCGAGATGGAGGCCCGCAAGCAGACCGAGGACCTCACCCCACTGGTCTCCGAGTTCATGCAGGTCAATTACGCCAAGGCCGCGGACATCGCCCGCCTGCTCAACCCCTACTACCGCCCCGCAGGTGCGACCGGCGCGCCCATGCCCGCCCCCGTCCCCACCGGCACCACGGCTGCCGCCCGCCCGCTCGGCTTCCTCTCCCCGCGCGGCACCCTCACCGTGGATGAGCGCACCAACACCCTGCTGATCAACGACACACCGGAGAGCCTGGACAAGATCCGCGACCTGGTGAAAAAGCTCGACACCCCGATCAAGCAGGTGCTGATCGAATCGCGCATTGTCATTGCCACCGACGACTTCTCGCGTGAGCTGGGGCTCAAATGGGGCGTCACCGGGGCCTTCAACGGCAGCGGCGACCCGGTCTTCCTCAGCGGCAACGCCACCGGCACCACTGGCATGGTCAACAACTATGCCAGTGGGAATGCTCCCGGAGTGCCCGCGCTGGACAATCGTTTCAACGTCAACATGCCCGCAGGCAATTTCACCAGCAAACCCGTTACCGGCGGCCTGGGGTTGGCCGTGCTTGGTTCCAACGTTTTGGTGGACCTCGAACTGCAGGCCCTCCAGGTCGAGGGCAAGGGCGAGATCGTCTCCAGCCCACGCGTCATCACCGCCAACGGACAGAAGGCCGTGATCAAGCAGGGCAAGGAAATCCCCTACCTGCAACAAACCTCCAGCGGCGCCACCAACATCGCCTTCAAGGAAGCCGTCCTCGCCACCGACGTCACCCCCCAGATCACGCCCAACAACAACGTGATCATGGAGATCAAGGTGCAGAAGGACGAGCCCGACTGGACCCGCTCCGTCAACGGCGTCCCGCCGATCGACAAGCGCGAGGTCGAAACCAAGGTCCAGGTGAAGAATGGAGAAACCGTCGTCCTCGGCGGCATCTACGAGATCAGCAGCGCCGACCAGATCCAGAAGATTCCGTTCTTGGGCGACCTGCCGATCCTGGGCAATCTCTTCAAGACCAACGGCACCAAGAACAATAAATTCGAGCTGATCATTTTCGTTACGCCGCGCATCGTCGAAAACGGCGTCATGGTCACTTCGAACAACTAAGTTAAGGACTCTCAAGCCATGCGGACGCGGACACGCCAAACCCTCCTGACCCTGACTCTCGCCACCCCACTGGCCATGCTCTCGGCCTGCGGAGGGGGCGGTGGAGGCGGCCTTTTCGAGGCGCCGCCGTCAACGGCACCGGGAACCGTTATCGCGGGCGCAGCCGCGGCGATTGAGTTCGTCAGCGCCGAACCGGCAACCCTGACCATGGAGGGCGTCGGTCAGGCTGGATTGAGCCAGACCAGCAAGATCACCTTCAGGGTCGTGGATGCGCAGGGCACGCCCGTCCCGAATCAGAACGTCGAATTCGCATTGAGTACCGAGGTTGGGGGCACCCACCTCAGCGCCAACTCCGGCACAACAGGGGCGGATGGCACGGTATCTGTCTCGGTGATTTCCGGCTCAGTCAACACCCCGGTGCGGGTCATCGCCACGGTTGCCGGAACCAAATATTCGACACAATCCTCGCAACTGGTCATCACCACGGGGGTACCTGATCAAGACAGCTTCTCGCTGTCCCTCAGCACCTTCAACCCCGAGGCTTACAACGTGGATGGCGTGCAGGTCGACGTCACCGCCCGCCTTGCGGATCGCTACAACAACCCCGCGCCCGACGGCACCCAGGTGGTGTTCACCACCGAGGGTGGCAGCATTGTGGGCAGTTGCACGACGCTTAGCGGAGCGTGCTCGGTCAAGTGGACCTCGCAAAGCCCCCGTCCTGCGGATGGTCGCGTAACCCTGCTGGCCTATGCCTTGGGTGAGGAGAGCTACACCGAAGTCGATGGTGATGGCCGGTTCGGCCCTGCCGACAGATTCGACCTCACTTCGCAGGATCTGGGCGAGGCCTTCCGCGACGACAACGAGGATGGCATCTGGAATTCCGGGGAGTACTTTGTCGACTTCAACCGGAATGGCACATGGGATCACGGGGACGGGAAGTTCAATGGCTGGCTGTGTGATGACAGCACCCGCTGCTCCACGAATCGTGCAGTGAACATCTTTGATCGGGGCATCATCGTCATGGCCGAGAGCTTCGCGGCCATAACCGTCGACCCCAAAGCCATCACGATTACAGGCGTAGCGGCGACCTTCACCGTCACTGCCCGTGGACAAACTACAGATCAAGTCATGCCTGCGGGAACCAAGATCGAGGTTTCCACGACCTACGGCACCATTGAGGGCGACTCCTCTTACACGGTCCCCAACACCCCGAGTCGGGATGCATCAAGCCACAGTTTCACCATCAAAGGAACGGGCTCAAGCGGGAGTGGCACTGTTACGGTCAAGGTGACGACGCCAGGAGGACGTATCACGACTGCAACGGTTCAAGTGACCGAATCGTAAGCCCTTCCCTGCTAGGGCACGCTCTAAGCATAAGCCCCGCACTGCGCGGGGCTTATTGCTTTATGGCCCTACCGTTGGCATAAAGCGCGCATGACACCAAGCATCTTCCTCGTCGGCCCCATGGGAGCCGGCAAATCCACTTCCGGGCGACTCCTGGCGCGTACCTTGGGGCTGACGTTCATCGACAGCGACAAGGTGATCGAGGAGCGCACTGGCGCAAGCATTCCGCTCATCTTCGAACTGGAGGGCGAGGCCGGTTTCCGTGCCCGCGAGCGCGCCGTGATCGATGATCTGACCCGAGAGGCTGGCATCGTGCTAGCCACCGGCGGCGGGGCGATACTTGCACCCGAGAACCGCGAGGTGCTGCGCTCGCGTGGCAAGGTGGTCTACCTCCATGCATCCGTCGACCACCAGATGGAGCGCACAGCCCACGACCGCAACCGCCCGCTACTGCAAACACCGGACCGGCGCGGGAAGTTGGAAGAGTTGATGAAGATCCGCGAGCCGCTCTACCGCGAGACCGCGCATCTCGTGGTGGAAACCGACGGCCTCGCGCCAAAGACCGTGGTGCAGCGCATTATCCGCGGACTGAGACTGGACGGGCGCTCCTGACCTGGCTTCAGAGCCGCCTTCCGTTCCCACGGGGGCGGCTTACGCGCGGACCTTGTTACAATCTCTCCACCTTTCTCATCCGAACCCGTCATGCACACCCTGAACGTTGACCTCGGCGAGCGCAGTTACCCCATCTACATCGGCCAGGGACTGCTCGGCCAACCCGAACTGCTGCGCCGGCACATTCCCGGCAAGAGCGCGCTGGTGGTGACCAACACCACCGTCGCCCCGCTCTACCGCTCCCGGCTGGATCAGGCGCTGGAGGGACTGCGGGTCGAGACGGTGGTGCTGCCCGATGGCGAGGCCTACAAGTCGATCGAGAGCCTTACGACGATCTGGGATGCGCTGGTGCTGGGGCGCTTCGACCGCAACACGACGCTCATCGCCCTCGGCGGCGGGGTGATCGGCGACATCACCGGCTTCGCCGCCGCGAGCTACCAGCGCGGGGTGCATTTCATCCAGATCCCCACCACCCTGCTGGCCCAGGTGGACTCCTCGGTCGGCGGCAAGACCGGCATCAACCACCCCGGCGGCAAGAACATGATCGGCGCCTTCTGGCAGCCGCTTGCGGTGATTGCGGACACCGACACGCTCAACACCCTGCCCGACCGTGAACTTTCCGCAGGGCTGGCCGAGGTCATCAAGTACGGCCTGATCTATGACGAGCCTTTCCTCACCTGGATCGAGGCGAACATCGAGCGCCTGCGCGCGCGCGATCCTGAGGCTCTCGCCTACGCCATCCGCCGCTCATGCGAGATCAAGGCCGAAGTCGTCGGCCAGGACGAGCGCGAAAGCGGCCTGCGCGCCATCCTCAACCTCGGCCACACCTTCGGCCACGCCATCGAGACCGCCACCGGCTATGGCAACTGGCTGCACGGCGAGGCGGTGGGCGCGGGCATGTGCATGGCCGCGCGCCTGTCCGAGCTGGAGGGCTGGATCAGCGCGGCGGATGTGGCCCGCACCCGCGCCATCATCGAACGCGCCGGGTTACCCACTCACGCCCCGCAGGGCATGACCCGCGAGCAGTTCCAGCACCTGATGGGCATCGACAAGAAGGTGCTGGATGGCAAGCTGCGCCTGGTCCTGCTGGAGCACATCGGCAAGGCGAGGGTGACCGGCGACTTCTCGCCTGCCAACCTGATCACCTGTCTCGATGAATTCACCTCCTCCGCGGAGCCCCGCTGATGAACACGACCGATGCCCCCATGGACACCCCCCATCCGCTGCATGAGCGGGTCGAACTGATCGTCCACCTGCTCAAGTTCAGTGACCGCCTGTTCGCCATCATGAGCCCGGCCACGGACGAGCTCCACACCTTCACCGACCTGCTCATCAAGGAAGGCGGGGCAGGCCTGCTCATCGCGCGGGTCCACCCCGACCTTGCCTTGAATGCAGAAGACGTGGCCACCGACCTCGCCAAGGCATGGGGGATCGAACTCAATCTCGGCGAATCGGCCATGCAGGCCATCGAACAGCGGCTCCCCGAACGGCTGCCCGAGCCTCGCCGGGCCGTAGCCATCATCGAGGATGTCGAGCGCCTGCCCTCCCAGGCCCTCGATGAACTCATCGGCTTCATGCAACGCCTCGATGACCAGACGGGTGGCCGGGTACGGCTGGCGCTGCTCGGCGGATCCAATCTGGCCGGCCAGCTCCAGCACATGCAGAGTCTGGAGACAGGCGGCCAGGTCTACGCACTCCATCTCACCCCGCCTCCCGCCGAGGCCTTTGCCGACATGGCGAACAGCGTCCCGGGCGATGCGCCTCCCGCCTTCGAGCGCCCCGCGCCGCGCGGCGGCGAGGCCCCCACCCTCCCCGGGCGCGCCTTGCTCATCGGTGGTGTCGCCGCCTCCCTCGCCCTTGCCGTAGCCATCGCCCTGCTGATGCGGCCTGGCGAGCCCGAAGTGGCGAAAGACCAGCAGGTCAGCGTCCCGCTCAAGAGCGAAACGGTCGCGAGCCTGCCCGTTGCGCCCCTTCCGGCACCGACGCCCGGGGCCGTCACTGGCGAACCGGCCGTGCCCGCCGCCCCCGCACCCATCGGCCACCAGCTGACCGATTCACCCGCAAGCCCGCCGCCCCCCCCTGCCCCCGTGCTGCCCGCCCCCCCTCCGGCAGAGGTGAAGCCCAGTGCGCCCGTCGCTATGGCGGAGCCGAAACCCAGTGCTCCGGCAGCCATGCCCGCAGCGGAGCCGAAGCCGAGCTTAGCCGCGCCCAAACCGAGCGCCCAGCCGGCGAAAAAGGCAACCAACTGGTATGCCCAGCAGAAGGCTGATCAGTACGTCCTGCAGGTGGTCAGCCTCAAGTCGGAGGCGGAAGTGGATCGTTTCATCAAGCAGAACGGACTGAAAGACTGCCATAGCTTCCGCCAGTTGCGCGACGGGCAGACCCTGCACACCCTCACCTGCGGCCTCTACCCCAGCCGCGACGCGGCCAGCCAGGCCGCCGCGAAGCTGCCCGAGAAGGCGCGGGCGGGCAAGCCCTTCCCCCGCAGGATCGACGATATCCGCAAGATCATGCAGCCGTAACGGCCAGCCGCCCGGGGCGTCCTGCCTTGTCCCGGGCGGCTCCGGCGTCTAAAATGTCCGACCATTTTGCCCTTGACAACCCGGGCAAGGACATCGACCGCCCCCGCCGGGCGCCGATCTTCCCCTGCCAAGCGAGAGTTGGACACACCCTGCAATGAACACCCTGCCTGCCTCCGGCCTCTACTCCCCCGAATTCGAACGCGACAACTGCGGTTTCGGCCTGATCGCCCAGATGGACGACCAACCCAGCCACTGGCTGGTGGAGACCGCCATCGAGTCGCTCGCGCGCATGACGCACCGCGGGGGCATTTCCGCCGACGGCAAGTCGGGTGACGGCTGCGGCATCCTGCTGAAGAAGCCCGATGCCTTCATGCGCGCGGAAGCCGCCAGGCTGGGCTATGCGCTCGGCGAACTGTATGCCGTGGGCGTCGTGTTCCTCAGCCAGGACAAGGCCCTCGCCGCCCGGGCGCGCGAGACGCTGGAGCGCGAGATCCGCGCGGAGGGGCTGGACTTCCTCGGCTGGCGCGTACTGCCGACCGACCCCACCCAGCTCGGCCGCCAGGCTCTGGAGAAGCTGCCGGTCATCGAACACGCCTACGTCAACGCCCCGGCCGGCATGGACGCGCGCCTGTTCGACACCAAGCTCTACATCGCCCGCCGCCGTACCGAGAAGCAGCTGGCCGACGACGCCACCTTCTACATCCCGACCCTGTCCAGCCAGGTGCTGTCCTACAAGGGCCTGATGATGCCGGAGGACCTGCCGCGCTTCTACCTCGACCTGCAGGATCCGCGCCTGGCCTCCTCTCAGTGCGTGTTCCACCAGCGCTTCTCCACCAACACCTTCCCCGAGTGGCGCCTGGCCCAGCCGTTCCGTCACCTGGCGCATAACGGCGAGATCAACACCATCCGCGGCAACCGCAACTGGGCCCGCGCGCGCGCCTTCAAGTTCGAGACGCCGCTGATCCCGAACATGGAGGACGTGCGCCCGCTGGTCACCGAGACCGGCTCGGACTCGATGAGCATGGACAACATGCTCGAGGCCATGATCGCCGGCGGCATCGAAATGCTGCGTGCCATGCGCCTGATCGTGCCGCCGGCCTGG
Source organism: Thiofaba sp. EF100 (assembly GCF_039822285.1). NCBI lineage: Bacteria > Pseudomonadati > Pseudomonadota > Gammaproteobacteria > Chromatiales > Halothiobacillaceae > Thiofaba > Thiofaba sp. EF100. The sequence goes on from NZ_JBAJEY010000001.1 coordinate 789,303, forward strand.
CAGAACATCGAGCACATGGATCCGGAGCTGCGTGCGTTCTACGAATACCACTCCATGCACATGGAGCCGTGGGACGGCCCGGCCGGCATGGTGATGACCGACGGCCGCTTCGTCGCCTGCGGCATGGACCGCAACGGCCTGCGCCCGGCGCGCTGGGTCATCACCAAAGACCGCCATATCACCCTCGCCTCCGAGATCGGCGTATGGGACTACGCGCCCGAGGACGTGGTGCGCAAGGGCCGGGTCAAGCCGGGCCAGATCGTGGCCGTGGACACCGCCACCGGCACCCTGCTGATGCCCGAAGACGTGGATGCCATGCTCAAGGGCCGTAAGCCTTACGGCCAGTGGCTCAAGCAGCACGCCCGCCGCCTGGAGTCCGGACTCGAGGCCGACCTGCTGGCCGCCGCCCCGCTGGGCGACGACCAACTCGCCGTCTACGAGAAGATGTTCCAGGTCACCTTCGAGGAGCGCGACCAGATCCTGCGCGTGCTGGCCGAGGCCGGCCAGGAGGCGGTCGGCTCCATGGGCGACGACACCCCCATGGCGGTCCTCTCGCAGATCGAGCGCTCGCCCTACGACTACTTCCGTCAGCAGTTCGCCCAGGTCACCAACCCGCCGATCGACCCGCTGCGCGAGACGATCGTCATGTCGCTGGAGACCTGCATCGGCGCCGAGCGCAACCTGTTCGAGGAGACCCCCGAGCACGCCCACCGCCTACTGCTGGAGTCCCCCGTCCTGACCGAGGGCAAGTTCAAGGCCCTGCTGGCGGTGGACGATGCGGCCTATGCCCACAGCGTGATCGAACTCAACCGCGATGAGAACCTGCCGCTCGAGCAGGCCATCCGCACCATCTGCGATGAGGCCGTCACCGCGGTGAAGGCCGGCAAGGTCGTGATCGTGCTCTCCGACCGCAGCATTGCCCGCGGCAAGCTGCCGGTCCACGCCCTGCTCGCCACCGGCGCGGTCCACCACCGCCTGATCGCCGAGGGCCTGCGCTGCGACGCCAACATCGTGGTCGAGACCGGCACCGCACGCGACCCGCACCACTTCGCCTGCCTGATCGGCTACGGCGCCACCGCCGTCTATCCGTACCTCGCCTTCGAGAGCATTGCGGGCATGCAGCGCGTGGGCGAGATGAAGGAGGGCATGACCTCCGCCAAGATGGCCGCGAACTTCGTCAAGGGCATCGACAAGGGCCTGATGAAGATCCTCTCCAAGATGGGCATCTCCACCATCGCCAGCTACCGTGGCTCGCAGCTGTTCGAGATCATCGGCCTGGCCGACGAGGTGGTCGAACTGTGCTTCAAGGACACCACCAGCCGCCTGAAGGGCGCCGGTTTCGAGGAGCTGCAGGCCGACCAGGCCACCCTGGCCCGCGAGGCCTGGAACCCGCGCAAGCTGCCGCGTCAGGGCGGCCTGCTCAAGTTCGTCTGGGGCGGCGAATACCACGCCTACAATCCGGACGTGGTTCAGACCCTGCAAAAGGCGGTCAACAGCGGCGACTACAGCATCTGGAAGCAATACGCCAAACACGTGGACGAGCGCCCGATCGCCACCCTGCGTGACATGTTCAAGCTGCGTTCCGGCACCACGCCGATCGCCCTGGACGAGGTCGAGCCGATCGAGCAGATCGTCAAGCGCTTCGACTCCGCCGGCATGTCGCTGGGTGCCCTCTCCCCCGAGGCGCACGAGACCCTGGCCGAGGCGATGAACCGCCTGGGCGCGCGCTCCAACTCCGGTGAGGGCGGCGAGGATCCGGCGCGCTACGGCACCGTGAAGATGTCGAAGATCAAGCAGATCGCCTCCGGCCGCTTCGGCGTCACCCCGCACTACCTGGTCAATGCCGAGGTGCTGCAGATCAAGATCGCCCAGGGCGCCAAGCCCGGTGAGGGCGGTCAGCTGCCGGGCGACAAGGTCAACGAAATGATTGCCAAGCTGCGCTACGCGCGCCCCGGCGTCGCCCTGATCTCCCCGCCGCCGCACCACGACATCTACTCGATCGAGGACCTCGCCCAGCTGATCTTCGACCTCAAGCAGGTCAACCCCGAGGCCCTGATCTCCGTCAAGCTCGTGGCCGAACCGGGCGTCGGCACCATCGCCGCCGGCGTGGCCAAGGCCTATGCCGACCTGATCACCATCTCCGGCTACGACGGCGGTACCGGCGCCTCGCCGCTGACCTCGGTGAAGTACGCCGGCAGCCCGTTCGAGCTGGGGCTGTCCGAGGCGCATCAGACCCTGCGCGCCAACGACCTGCGCGACAAGGTGCGTCTGCAGGCCGACGGCGGCATGAAGACCGGCCTGGACGTGATCAAGGCCGCCATCCTCGGCGCCGAGAGCTTCGGCTTCGGCACCGGTCCGATGATCGCCATGGGCTGCAAGTTCCTGCGCATCTGCCACCTGAACAACTGCGCCACCGGCGTCGCCACCCAGAACAAGGTGCTGCGCATGCAGCACTACAAGGGTGATGTCGAGAAGGTGATGAACTACTTCAAATTCATCGCCATGGAGGTACGCGAGTACCTGGCTCACCTCGGCCTGCGCCGCATGGAGGACCTGATCGGCCGTACCGACCTGCTCGAGATCCTGCCCGGCACGACGCCCAAGCAGCAGAAGCTCGACCTGTCGCCGATCCTCTCCGACATGGGCCTGCGTGACACCAAGCCGCTGTGCTGCGCCGTGCAGCACAACGACCCGTACGACAAGGGGCTGTTGGCCGAGCGCATGGTGCAGACCGTGCTGCCCGCCATCGAGACCAAGTCGGGCGGCGAATTCAGCTTCGAAGTCCGCAACACCGATCGCTCCATCGGTGCGCGCATCTCCGGCGAGATCGCCAAGCGCCACGGCAACCTCGGCATGGAAGCGGCCCCCATCACGATCAGGCTCACCGGCACCGTCGGCCAGAGCTTCGGCGTGTGGAATGCGGGCGGCCTGAACATGATCCTCGAGGGCGACGCCAACGACTACGTTGGCAAGGGCATGGCCGGCGGCAAGCTGGTCCTGTTCCAGCCCAAGGGCACCAGCCTGCCGAGCCATGAGACCCCGATCATCGGCAACACCTGCCTCTACGGCGCCACCGGCGGCAAGCTGTTCGCTGCTGGCACCGCGGGCGAGCGCTTCGCGGTGCGCAACTCCGGGGCCTTCGCGGTGATCGAGGGCTGCGGCGACCACGGCTGCGAATACATGACCGGCGGCATCGTCACCATCCTCGGCCGCACCGGGGTGAACTTCGGCGCGGGCATGACCGGTGGCTTCGCCTACGTGCTGGACGAGGACAACAACTTCGTCGACCGCTACAACCACGAACTGATCGACATCCACCGCCTCGTCCCGGCGCAGATGGAGGCCCACCGCCAGCACCTGCGCGGCATCCTCGAGCAGCATCTGGCGGAGACCGGCAGTCCGAGGGCGCGCGATATCCTTGCCCGCTTCGAGGAGTGGATCGGCAAGTTCTGGCTGATCAAGCCCAAGGCCGCGGAGCTGTCCCAGCTGCTGGACACCCTGGCCTCGGCCGCCTGACCCGGCCCACACGCTGAAACCCGACAAGGCCCTGCAATGCGGGGCCTTGTTTTTTCCACCTGTGGACTACACTGATTTCTTCTCGCTCCCCCTCCACGCAGCATGTCCCGCATCCCGCAAAGCTTCATCGACGACCTGGTCGCCCGCGCCGACATCGTCGAGGTCATCGGCAGCCGTGTGCCGCTGAAGAAGAAGGGGCGCGAATATGCGGCCTGCTGCCCGTTCCATCACGAGAAATCGCCTTCGTTCTTCGTCAGCCCGGACAAGCAGTTCTACCACTGCTTCGGCTGCGGGGCGCACGGGACCGTGCTCGGTTTCCTGATGGCCTTCGAGCGGCTCGACTTCGTCGAGGCGGTCGAGACCCTGGCCGGGCAGCTGGGCCTCACGGTCCCCCGGGAGGGCGGAGAGACGCCGCAGGCCCATCCCCATGCCCCGCTGCTCGCCATCTTGGAGGATTGCGCCCGCTTCTACCAGGCCGAGCTCAAGCGCACCCCACGCGCCATCGACTACCTCAAGCGCCGCGGGGTGAGTGGCGAGACCGCGGCCACTTTCGGACTTGGCTACGCCCCGCCGGGCTTCGACACCCTGGAGCGCGCACTGCGGCTGGATCGGCAGGGGATCGACCGGCTCAAGCAGGCGGGCATGTTGAGCGAGGGGGAGCACGGCCGCCTGTACGACCGCTTCCGCGAACGGGTCATGTTCCCCATCCGCGACCGGCGCGGCCGCGTCATCGCCTTTGGCGGGCGGGTGCTGGGCGATGAGAAGCCCAAGTATCTCAACTCGCCGGAGACCCCTCTCTTCCACAAGGGACACGAGCTGTACGGCCTGTTCGAGGCGCGCAAGGCCCTCGGCCGTCCCGACCGCCTGCTGGTGGTCGAGGGCTACATGGACGTGGTCATGCTCGCCCAGCACGGCCTGCGCGAGGCCATCGCCACGCTCGGCACCGCCGTCACCCGCGAGCAGGTCGACCTGATGTTCCGCCACACTGCGCAGGTGGTGTTCTGCTTCGATGGCGATGAGGCCGGCCGCCGCGCCGCCTGGCGCGCGCTGGAGGCCACCCTGCCCCAGTTGCGCGACGGGCTCGATGCGCGCTTCCTGTTTCTGCCCGAGGGCGAGGACCCGGACAGCCTGGTGCGGCAGGAGGGCGCCGAGGCCTTCCGCGCCCGCATCGGGCACGAGGCTCTCGGCTTCGATGCCTTCCTGCTGGAGGAACTGGCCCGCCAGGCGGAGGACGACGGCACCCCAGCCGCCCGGGCAAGGCTCAAGACCCTCGCCCTGCCGCTGATCCAGGGGATGCCCGCCGGGGTGCTCAAGGATCTCGTGCTCGACAAGCTGGCCGCACGCGTCGGGGTGAGTATCGACCGGCTGCTGCCCTCGAAGGAGCGGCTCGCCCCCCGCCCTCAGGCCCACGAGCGCCCCGTCAGGCCCGCCGAACCCGGCCGGGCCACGGCCCTGCGCAAGGCCATCGTCCTCTTGCTGCACTATCCCGAGCTGGCCGCCCGCAGGGCACCGGATCCGGCCTGGGCACAATCCCCCGTCCCTGGCCTTCCGCTCTTGGCGCTGCTCATCGACCACCTGCGCAGCCGCCCCACCCCCATGGGCGTGACCCTTGAACACTTCCGTGCCAGCCCCCACGCTCGGGTCTTAGAGGCGATCAGCCGGCTGCCACCGCCGCGGGAGAGCGAGGATATCGAGGTCCGCGAGCGCATGTGGCTCGACATGCTCGAGCACATCGCCGCCACCCACAACCGGGCGCGCCTGCGGCAGCTGACCGAACGGCCGTTTGCCGAGCTGCAACCCCTTGAGCGACAGGAACTTTTGCGGCTGACAACACTCCAATCCAGCCGTGAATAATTCACTCTTTGTTGCTATAATTTTTTGTTTGATTTGACCCGAGGCTCGTATTCGGCCATGTTCGAAGATCCGCAGTCCAGCATTAAAGAACTCATCGTCCGTGGCAAAGAGCAGGGTTACCTGACCTACGCCGAGATCAACGACGCCCTGCCGGAAGGCATGGTCGAAGCCGATCAGATGGAAGACATCATCGGCATGATCAACGACATGGGCATCCAGGTCTTCGAGGTGGCGCCCGACGCCGACGAGCTGACCCTGTCCGACAATGCCGTGGCTGCCGACGAGGACGCCGCGGAAGAGGCTGTCGCCGCGCTGGCTTCCTCGGTCGACGACGGCGTGGGCCGCACCACGGACCCCGTGCGCATGTACATGCGCGAGATGGGCACCGTCGAACTTTTAACCCGCGAGGGTGAGATCGAGATCGCCAAGCGCATCGAGAGCGGCCTGCGCGACATGCTCACTGCCCTCGCCGCCCATCCGCCGGCCATCTCCGAGCTGCTGGCCGACTTCGAACGCTTCGATGCGGGCGAGATGCGCCTGGCCGACATCGTCGTCGGCTTCGCCCAGGCCGAGGAACTGCCGGAAGAAGCGGCCGTCGCCGACGACGCCGTCGATGCCGCAGCCGTCGACGAGGACGAGGAGGAGGACACCGCCACCGACGACGCCGACGAGGTTGCCGACACCGCCCTCGATCCCGAGGCCGTGCGCGCGCACATGGCCATCCTGCGCGACCTGCATGCCCGCCGCCTGTCCGGTGAGGAGGTCCTCCCCGAGCTGGAGGCCCGCCTGCTCGAACTCAAGCTCAATCCGCAACTCTCCGACCGCCTGGTCAACAACCTGCGCGAAACTCTCAACCGCGTGCGCCAGATCGAGCGCCAGATCCTCGATTTGTGCGTCAACAAGGGCGGTATGCCACGCGAGCGCTTCATCGAGACCTTCCCCGGCAATGAATCTCGCGCCGAGTGGCTGGACGAGCACATCAGCGACAAGAAGTTCGGCGAACGCCTCCAGGCTTACCGCAGCGAAGTGGAGCGCCTGCAGAAGCGCATTGCCCACATCGAACGCGACAATGCCCTCAGCGTGCGCCAGCTCAAGGACATCAACCGCCGCATGTCGATGGGCGAGGCCCGCGCGCGCAAGGCGAAGAAGGAAATGGTCGAGGCTAACCTGCGCCTCGTCATCTCGATTGCCAAGAAATACACCAACCGCGGCCTGCAGTTCCTCGACCTGATCCAGGAGGGCAACATCGGCCTGATGAAGGCGGTGGACAAATTCGAATACCGCCGCGGCTACAAGTTCTCGACCTACGCCACCTGGTGGATCCGTCAGGCCATCACCCGCTCCATCGCGGACCAGGCCCGCACCATCCGCATCCCGGTGCACATGATCGAGACCATCAACAAGCTCAACCGCATCTCCCGCCAGATGCTGCAGGAGATGGGGCGCGACCCGACGCCGGAAGAACTGGCCGAGCGCATGGCCATGCCGGAGGACAAGGTGCGCAAGGTGCTGAAGATCGCCAAGGAGCCCATCTCCATGGAGACCCCGATCGGCGACGACGAGGACTCGCATCTGGGCGACTTCATCGAGGACACCAGCGTCATCTCGCCGCTGGATGCCGCCACCAATGCCGGCCTCGCCGAGGCCGTGCGCGAAGTGATGGCCAGCCTCACCCCGCGCGAGGCCAAGGTCCTGCGCATGCGCTTTGGCATCGACATGAACACCGACCACACCCTTGAGGAGGTCGGCAAACAGTTCGACGTCACCCGCGAGCGCATCCGCCAGATCGAGGCCAAGGCCCTGCGCAAGCTGCGCCACCCCTCGCGCTCCGAGCTGCTGCGAAGCTTCCTCGAAGCCGAGCACTGATCTATCCTTCAAGGCCCGGTCTCCCCGGGCCTTTCCTCAAAGGGCCTATAGCACAACGGTCAGTGCAGGGGACTCATAATCCCTTGGTTGCAGGTTCGAATCCTGCTGGGCCCACCATGTTCTTCTCGTGGCTGTGCAGACAAGACCCCGGAGCCGGGGTATAAAGCCCCACATGCGCTCAGCCTCTTCCTCCAGCCGAAATCAGACCGCCCTCCTGGGCCGCAGGAGGCTGCTGTGCCTTGTCCTGCCCCTGCTCCTGGCCGCCTGCGGCAGTGAGAGCCCCGCCCCGGTCCTGCCCACCTACAGCGCCACCCCACCCAAGCCGCTGGTTCCGGTGCTCGTGCTCGGGGTGCACCCGCTGCACAACCCGGCCAAGCTTCTGGAGACCTACGGCCCCATCGTCGACGCCCTGAACCAGGCCATCCCCGAGGTGGAGATCCGGCTCGAGGCCTCGCGCGATTACACCGAGTTTGAACGCAAGCTGGAACAGCGCGAGCTTGAGCTCGCCCTGCCCAATCCCTATCAGACCGTGACCGCCACCCAGCACGGCTACCGGATCTTCGCCAAGGTCAAGGGGGATGAGGATTTCCATGGCCTGATCCTGGTCCGCCGGGAGCCGGACGCGCCGAGGGAGGTCGAGGATCTGCGCGGCAAGACCCTCAGCTGCCCCGCCCGTACGGCCCTGGCCGCTTGTATGATGCCGCTGGATTACCTGATGACGCAGGGGATTGACGTCAGCCAGGAGCTGAAGGTCATCGCCGTCGGCTCGCAGGAATCCAGCATCCTTGCCGTGGTTCACGGCCTGGCCGATGCCGGATCGACCTGGCCGCCCCCCTGGCGCGCCTTCCAGAAGGAACATCCGGAGCTCGCCCGCCAGCTGGAGGTGCGCTGGGAAACGCCTTCGCTGCCGAATATCGGCCTCGTGGCACGGGACGATGTGGACCCCGCCCTCGTCGCCCGTATCCGCACGACCCTGCTCGCCCTCTCGGAGAGTGAGGATGGCCGCCGGCGGCTGCGGCAGGCCGAGATCCAGGGTTTCGAGGCTGCGGACGATGCCACCTACGCCCCGGTGCGGGCCTTCCTAGAGCGCTATCGAATACGGTTTGGGGGGCTTCCCCGATGAGCCGCCCAAGGTTCACCCTGCGCCGCCTGTTCGGCACCTCGCTGCGCCGCCGGCTGGCCGTCAGCATCGCGCTGATTCACGCGCTGATGATGGCCATCTTCGTGTTCGACCTGAGCCTGCGCGAACAGCAGCTGTTGATCAAGAACACGGAGCAGGCCGCCCTCAAGACCACCGCCCTGCTCGCCCGTTCCAGCTTTGAATGGGCACTCTCCCGCGACCTTGCGGGCCTTGGCGAGCTGATCCGGCCGCTGGCGAACGACCCGGACATCGAGTTCGCCATGATCCTCGATCACGAGGGTCGTGTCCTCGCCCACAGCGACCCGGCGCAGGTCGGGCGCTACGTCAGCGACCCCGTCAGCCTTGCCGCGCTGCGCCACCACGAGACCGAACCGCGACTGATCCAGAACCTCCCCACGCTCATCGACGGCATCGCCCCCATCGTCTCCGAGCGTTCCCCCACGAACGGTCAGGGGAAAACGGGCACGATCCTGGGTTGGGCCCGCATCGGCATGAACACCGAGCGAACCCAGGCGGCCCTCGGCAAGGTCCTCCGCGACGGCCTGCTGTACACCCTGGCCGCCATCCTCCTCGGCACCCTGCTCGCCCTCCTCATCGCGGCCGACCTCACCCGCGACCTGCGCCGCGTCAAGGCCCTGTTCCTGCGCGTCAGCGCGGGCGAACTGGACCAGCGCATCGAAGTGGGGCGCGAGGACGAGCTGGGCGATCTGATGCACGGCCTCAACCACATGCTGGAGCGGCTGGAAGCGGATGAGCAGCTCCTGCGGGAGACGCGCGAGCGGCTGGAGCTGGCCTTGCAGGGCAGCAACGACGGCCTGTGGGACTGGGACCTCACGCGTGATGCGGTCTACTTCTCGCCACGCTGGAAGGCGATGCTGGGTTACGGCGAGGACGAGATCGGCACTACCACCGCCGAATGGTCGAAGCGCCTCCATCCGGACGATGCCGAGCGCGCCATGCGTGCCGTGGAGGACCACCTCGCAGGCCGAACCCCGGCGTTCGAGGTCATCCACCGCATGCGCCACAAGGATGGCGGCTGGCGCTGGATCCTCAGCCGGGGCCGTGCCCTGCGCGACGCGCAAGGCCAGCCTCAGCGCATGGTAGGCACCCTGACGGACATCACCGAACTCAAAGAGACCGAGGGCCGGCTGGCCATCGAGCGCTCGCGTCTGGCCAGCCTGCTGACCAATCTGCATTCCGCCGTGCTGGTGGAGGACGCGTCGCGGCGCATCGCCCTGGCCAACCAGGCCTTCTGCGACATGTTCCACATTCCCGCCCCCCCGGAGGCCCTGGTGGGCACGGACTGCGCCGAGGCCGCGCGCGCCAGCCTGCCCCAGATCAAGGACGGTACCCGCTTCGTCCAGCGCATCGAGACCCTGATCGCACGCCATGAGCCGGCCCTCGGCGACATCGTCGAAATGGCCGACGGGCGGGTGCTTGAGCGGGATTACTCCCCCATCCTGGTCGACGGCGTCCTCCAGGGGCACCTGTGGATGTACCGCGACATCACCGCGCGGATCGAGCTCGAGCACAGCCTCGATGAGCAGCGCGAGCGGCTGCGCGTCGTGCTCATGTCGATGGCGGACGGCGTGATCGTCACCGATCCCGAGGGAAGGATCGAATTCCTCAACCCTGTGGCCGAAGAGCTGACGGGCTGGACGCTGAACGAGGCCAAGACTCGCCCCCTCGAGCAGGTGGCCCAGCTCATGACCGAGGACAGTGCGAATGTGCTCGATGGTGCCACCGTGCACCAGCTCATGCAGAAAGGCCGCCAGGAGATCAGCGCCCGCCTCGCCCGCCGCGGGGCGATCGAATCCTTCGTCGAGATCGAACTGAAGGCCGCCCCCATGCTCGGCGCGGGCGGGGCCGAGGGCCTGGTGCTAATCCTGCATGACGTCAGCGAAACCCATCGCCTGATGGAGCAGATGAGCTGGCAGGCAAGCCACGACCCGCTCACCGGCCTGCCCAACCGCACGGCCTTCGGCGAGCGGCTCAGGAGCCTGCTGGAAGGCGCCCGGACGGCCGGTGAGCGGCATGCGCTGCTCTACATGGATCTCGATCAGTTCAAGGTGGTCAACGACACCTGCGGCCATCATGCCGGCGATGAGCTGTTGATGAACATCGCCCACCTGCTGCGCAGCGGGGTACGCCGTGACGACATGATTGCCCGCCTCGGCGGTGACGAATTCGCCGCCCTGCTGCCCAACTGCTCGACCGAGGTCGCCGAGCGCATTGCCAACCAGCTGCGCGAGAGCGTGCAAGACTTCAGCTTCTACTGGCAGGACCGGGTCTTCAACGTGGGCGTGAGCATCGGCATCGTCACCATCGACCCGCAGTGGGGGGCCGCCGAGGAGATCCTGCGCGCCGCCGACATCGCCTGCTATGCGGCCAAGGAGCGCGGGCGCAATCGCATCCACGTGTATGAGGCGGCGGACGAGACCATGTCACGCCAGGTCGAGCAACTCGGGATGGCCTCGCAGATCCAGCTCGCCGTACGTGAATCCCGCTTCGTCCTCTACGCCCAGCCACTTAAGTCCCTGGAGCGACCGCGCCTGGACGACGGCCTGCACCTGGAGGTTCTGGTGCGCATGCTCGACCGCCACGGCCAGCTCATCGCCCCCGGCCTGTTCATCAGCGCCGCAGAGCGCTACAACCTCATGCAGGCGATCGACCGCTGGGTGGTCAGCACCACCCTCGAGCGTCTGCACCAGGCCCTGGATACGCCCGCCGGCAGGAACCTTCGCCATGTCGGCATCAACCTCTCCGGCAACTCGCTGACCGATGAGGGCATGCTCACCTTCGTCGAAGATGAGGTCCGCCGCTACGCCTTCCCGCCCGGCCTGATCTGCTTCGAGATCACCGAGACCGCGATCATCAGCAACATGCACCAGGCGCTCGCCTTCATCCAGCGCATGAAGGCCCTCGGCTGCACCTTCGCGCTCGACGACTTCGGTTCGGGGCTGTCCTCCTTCGCCTACCTCAAGGTCCTGCCGGTGGACTTCCTCAAGATCGACGGGGTGTTCGTGCGCGACATCGAGAGCGACACCCACGACCGCAGCTTCGTCCAGGCCATCCATCAGGTCGGCCGCACCCTGGGCCTGAAGACCATCGCCGAATTCGTCGAGAACGCGGCCACCGAGCAGATCCTGCGCGGCATGGGGGTGGACTTCGCCCAGGGCTACGGCGTCAGCCCACCCCGACCGCTGGACGACTTCCTCGGCGATGGGGCGAGCCCGACCACGCCCGCCCCTCCGGCTATAATGCCCTCCACCTGACCGCGGTCCTCCCAGAAAAGGCGTCAGCCCATGCAACTCAGCTTCGTGAAGATGCACGGCCTCGGCAACGACTTCGTCGTGCTCGACGGCGTGCGCCAGCCGATCCGCCTCACCACCGAACAGGTCCGCTTCCTCGCCGACCGGCACTTCGGCATCGGCTGCGACCAGCTGCTGCTCGTCGAGCCCGCCCCCAGCCCCGACACCCTGTTCCGCTACCGCATCTTCAATGCCGACGGCGGCGAGGTGGAGCAATGCGGCAACGGCGCGCGCTGCTTCGCCCGCTTCGTGCGCGACGAGGGCCTGACCGACGCCACCACCATCCCGGTCATGACCGCCTCCGGGCGCATCGTGCTGCACGTGGAGGACAATGGTGAGGTGACGGTGGACATGGGCGTGCCACGCCTGGAACCCGCCGAGATCCCCTTCGAGGCCCCGGCCCGCGCGATGAGCTACCCCCTGGCGGTGCACGGCGAGATGCACGTCATCAGCGCCGTGTCGATGGGCAACCCGCATGCCGTGCTGCGGGTGGAGGACGTGGACAGCGCCCCGGTCGAGACCCTCGGCCCGGCGATCGAATCCCACCCGCGCTTCCCCAAGCGGGTCAATGTCGGCTTCATGCAGGTCCTCGCCCCCGACCACATCCGCTTGCGCGTGTACGAGCGCGGTGCGGGCGAGACCCTGGCCTGCGGCACCGGCGCCTGCGCGGCGGTAGTCGCTGGCCGCCTGCACGGCTGGCTGGTCGATACCGTCAAGGTCGACCTGCCCGGCGGCCGCCTGACCATCCACTGGCAGGGCGAGGGCCGGCACGTGCTGATGACCGGCCCCGCCACCCGGGTGTTCGAAGGGAGGATCACGCTGTGAGCGACGCCTTCGTCACCTTGGGCGAGGAGGCTGTGGCCGAATACCTGGCCGAGCACCCGGACTTCTTCGTCGGCCACGAAACCCTGCTGCTTGCCATGCGGCTGCCGCACACCGCCCCCGGCGCTGTGTCCCTGGTCGAACGTCAGGCGGCCCTGCTGCGCGAGCGGGTCGGCACGCTGGAGAAGACCCTGCGTGACCTGCACACCCAGGCGCATGCCAACGAGCGCCTGGCCGCGCGCATGCACCAGCTCGCCCTCGCGCTGATTGCAGCCGGCAGCCCCTGCGAGGTGCTCGAGGCCGCGCGCACCCGCCTGTGCACGGATTTTGATCTGGCCGGTGTACTGATCGGGCTGGAGGAGGGGCACCCCCTCGTCACGCCCTGCCTGGCACCGGCCCAGGGCGAGCTGTGGCCCGCCCTGTTTGCCCTCAAGGCACCGCAGATGCCGCGCACCAGCCCCGCCCTGCGCGAGCTGCTGGTCGCCCACGGCCTGCCGGAAACCGCCTCGGTCGCGGCGATCCCGCTGCGCGGTCGCGGCTTTGCCGGCGCCATGCTGCTGGTCAAGCGCGAACCGCAGGGCTTTGCCCCGGACATGGGCACCCTGTTCCTCGAGCAGATCGGCGACCTGGTCAGCGCCGCACTGGCCCACGCCCGATGAGCGGCCCGGCGGAGGGGCGGCACAGCCCCCCCCGGCTGGACGCCTTCCTCGCCCAGTTGGCTGCGAACAACGCCTCGCCCCACACCCGCGCGGCCTACGCGCGCGACCTGGCCGATGCCTGGGCCTCCCTCGCCGCGCAAGGGCTCACCGACTGGCCGGAAACCCAGCCCCACCACCTGCGCCTGTGGCTGGCCCAACGGCATGCGGAAGGACTCTCCCCCCGCACCCTCGCCCGCCGCCTGGCCGCCGTGCGCGCCCTGCTGCGCGCCCTGCGCCGCGAGGGGATGATCGAGCACGACCCCAGCCTCGGCCTGCGCCTGCCGCGCGCCGACCGCCGCCTGCCGGAGACCCTCGAGCCCGAGCCGCTCAACCACCTGCTCGACCAACCCGCGGACGATGCTCTCGAGGCCCGTGACCTCGCCATGCTGGAGCTGATGTACGGTAGCGGCCTGCGCCTGGCCGAGGTCTGCGGCTTGAACCTGCCTGATCTAGACCTGGGCGAAGGCGCCGCCCGCGTGCTCGGCAAGGGCGGCAAGACCCGCATCGTGCCGGTCGGTCAGGCCGCCCTCGCCGCCCTGTGCCACTGGCTGCCGCTTAGGCCGCTGTTTGCCCCGCCGGGGGAGACCGCCCTGTTCCTCAGCCGCCTCGGCCGGCCCATCGCCCCGCGTACGGTGCAGGGGCGACTCACCCGCCTTGCGCGCAAGCACGGCCTCGCCGGCCGGGTGCACCCGCACATGCTGCGCCACGCCTGCGCCAGTCATTTCCTGCAGAACAGCGGTGATCTGCGCGCGGTGCAGGAGCTCTTGGGCCACAGCAGCCTCGCCACCACCCAGATCTACACCCACCTCGACTTCCAGCACCTGGCGAGGGTGTACGACGCCGCCCACCCGCGGGCGAGGCGGGACAAGGCTTGAAACACAGATTCTCCCCTCCCCCTTGAGGGGGAGGGGCTGGGGGAGAGGGTGCTCAAGCGCTGAAAATCCCCCTCTCCCTAACCCTCCCCCATCAGGGGGGAGGGCACCCCGTACCCCAAGGTCAGCCACCCTACGCCGCGGATGCTAAACTTCAGCCCTCCTCAACCGGCTGACACCCCCATGGAACAGTTCCACGGCACCACCATCCTCTGCGTCCGCCGCGACGGGCGCACCGTCATCGGCGGCGACGGCCAGGTCTCGCTCGGCCCCACCATCGTCAAGGGCAATGCGCGCAAGGTGCGCCGCCTGCACGACGGCAGCGTGATCGCCGGCTTTGCCGGCGGCACGGCCGATGCCTTCACCCTGTTCGAGCGCTTCGAGGCCAAGCTGGTCAAGCACGGCGGCAATCTGGTCCGCTCGGCGGTGGAGCTGGCCAAGGACTGGCGCACGGATCGCGCCATGCGTCGCCTGGAGGCGATGCTGATCGTCGCCGACCGCGAGACCATGCTCACCATCTCCGGCCTTGGTGATGTGCTCGAGCCAGAGCACGGCCTGCTCGCCATCGGCTCCGGCGGCGCCTACGCCCAGTCCGCCGCCCGCGCCCTGCTCTTGCACTCCGCGCTGGATGCGCGCCAGATCGTCGAGCAGTCCCTCACCATCGCCGCCGAGACCTGCGTGTACACCAACCGCAACTTCACCATCGAAGAGCTCTGATCCGCCCCAGGAACGAGGCCACGCTCAAGGTCACCCTGATCGCGGCGGGGGCGCCGCTCCTACCCCTTTCTCCCCTCCCCCTTGAGGGGGAGGGGCGGGGGAGAGGGTGAAACCCCAGAACAAACAAGACAGTTGCTCCTACATGAATTCCGGAAGGCCCATGAACACCCTCACCCCCGCGGACATCGTCGCCGAACTCGACAAGCACATCGTCGGCCAAAAGGACGCCAAGCGCGCCGTGGCCATCGCCCTGCGCAACCGCTGGCGGCGCCAGCAGGTGGACGAGCCCATGCGCTCGGAGATCACCCCCAAAAACATCCTCATGATCGGCCCCACCGGGGTGGGCAAGACCGAGATCGCCCGCCGCCTGGCCAAGCTCGCCAACGCCCCCTTCCTCAAGGTGGAGGCAACCAAGTTCACCGAAGTGGGCTATGTAGGGCGTGATGTGGAGAGCATCATCCGCGATCTTGCCGATGTGAGCATGAAGATGGTACGCGCCGTGGCGCAGGAGCGGGTGCGCGAGGCGGCGCGCGAGGCCGCCGAAGAGCGCGTGCTCGACGCCCTGCTTCCCCCGCCGCGCGATGCCAACCCCTGGGGGGCGGACGAGCACACCGACAAGGCCTACGCCAACACGCGCGAGAAATTCCGCGTCCGCCTGCGCGAGGGCCAGCTCGACGACAAGGAGATCGAAATCGAGCTGGAGGGGCCGCGGCTCGGCGTAGACATCCTCTCCCCGCCCGGCATGGAGGACATGGCCAGCCAGCTCAAGGGGCTGTTCCAGAACCTCGGCACCCAGCGCACCCAGCGGCGCAAGATGCGCATCGCCGAGGCCCTGCGCCAGCTCACCGAGGAGGAGGCCGCGCGCCGGGTCAGCGACGAGGAGATCAAGCAGGAGGCCTGTGAGATGGTCGAGCAGCACGGCATCGTGTTCATCGACGAGATCGACAAGGTCTGCCGCAAGGGCGAGTACAGCGGTGCCGACGTCTCCCGTGAAGGCGTGCAGCGCGACCTGCTGCCCCTGATCGAAGGCAGCACGGTCAATACCAAGATCGGCATGATCAAGACCGATCACATCCTGTTCATCGCCTCCGGCGCCTTCCATCTGGCCCGCCCCTCGGACCTCATCCCCGAACTCCAGGGTCGCCTGCCGATCCGGGTGGAACTGACTGCCCTGACCGCCGACGACTTCGTGCGCATCCTGACCGAGCCGGACGCCGCCCTGCTCAAGCAGTACCAGGCCCTGCTCGCCACCGAGGGCGTGACCCTGAACTTCACCGACGCGGCCATCCGCCGCCTGGCGGAGGTGGCCTTCGAGGTGAATGCCACCACCGAAAACATCGGCGCCCGCCGTCTGCACACCGTGGTCGAACGGCTGCTGGAGAATCTGGCGTTTGAGGCCCCGGCCCGGGCGGGGGAGACGGTGACGATCGATGCCGCGGATGTGGACGAGAGGCTTGGGGTGCTGGTGAAGAGTGAGGATCTGAGCCGGTATATCCTTTGATGCTGCTGTCCAGAAAACGAAGGTTTTCTGGACATTCCAGCGTGGAACGAAGGGGTGACTCCCCCTCGGGGCCGCCCTGGACTGGTCTGTGGAAGCCGGGTGAATGGGCCATGGATGGCCCATTCAGCCCCGTCGTGACAGGAGGTCACGTCGGGGCGGCCCGGCTGGAGCAGATCAGGCCAGGGTTTGCCCGAAGGGCCGGCCCCGCGGGGGCGTGTTCTTTGGGTTACTTTTCTTGCACGAGCAAGAAAAGTAACTCGCCCGCTTGCACGGGTGCATGTTCGAAGAAACAAGCTTCAAAGCGGGCGAAAAACCACTTCAACGGTTGTTCAACGCCGCTTTGAGACAGGCTCGCGGGCCGTTTCGCCCGCCTCAAGCGGCGCGCTCCGAACTGCTTGAATCGCACGCGGGCGAGTGCCTTTCTTTGCTTGCCCAAAGAAAGGCACCAAAGAAAGGGCACCCCCGCGGGGTCGCCCTTCGGGCAAGCCATGGCCGGGGCTGCTCCGACCGGGCCGTCCCGACGCGACTTCCTGTCGCGGCGGGACTGAAAGGGCCATCCATGGCCCTTTCACCCGGTCTCCACAGCCCCGGCCATGGCGACCCCAAGGGGGAATTCGCCCCTCACCCCCAGCCCCTCTCCCAAAGGGAGAGGGGAGTCCAAAAAACCTTCACTTCCCAAACACCGCCCACCCCGCCAAAAACCATGTCCCTCCACCACCCCACCGCCATCACCCTCCACCGCCAAAGCCGCACCCTCGAAGTCGCCTTCGACGATGGCAGCACCTTCACCCTGCCCTGCGAATACCTGCGCGTGTTCTCCCCCTCCGCCGAGGTCCGCGGCCACGGCCTGCCGGAGCCGCTCTTGGTCAGCGGCAAGCGCGAGGTCAACATCGACGCTATCGAACCGGTCGGCCAGTACGCGGTGAAGCTGATCTTCGACGACGGACACGACAGCGGGCTGTATGATTGGGACTTTCTCTACGCCCTCGGCCGGGACCACGACGCCCACTGGGCGCGCTATCTCGAACGGCTGAACGCGGCGGGCAAGACACGGGACGCATGATGAGCAAAGACTCGACGGATTTCGGCTTCCGCCGCGTGGCGGTGGAGGAGAAGGCGAAACTTGTGCGCGGGGTGTTCGACTCCGTGGCCGGCAAGTACGACCTGATGAACGACCTGATGTCGTTCGGCATCCATCGCCTGTGGAAGCGCATCACCCTCGCGCGTACTGGCCTGCGGCCCGGCATGCGCGCCCTTGATCTTGCCGGCGGCACCGGGGATCTGGCCGCCGGAATGCTCCGGCAGGTCGGCCGCGAGGGCTTGGTGGTGCTGTCCGACATCAATGCCCAGATGCTCATCCGCGGCCGCGATCGCCTGATCAACGACGGTTTCGGCGCCGAGGCCCAGAGCGCACAGGTCAACGCGGAGATGATCCCATTCGCCGACAACAGCTTCGATGCCGTCACCATCGGCTTCGGCCTGCGCAATGTCACCCATAAGGAGCAGGCGCTCGCCGAGATGCTGCGGGTGCTCAAGCCCGGCGGACGCGCGCTGGTGCTGGAGTTCTCCCACCCGCGCCACGACCTGATGAAGAAGCTCTACGACCTCTACTCCTTCAAGGCCCTGCCGCTGATGGGCAAGCTGGTCGCGGGGGATGCGGAGAGTTACCAGTACCTGGCCGAGTCGATCCGCATGCACCCGGCCCAGGACACCCTCAAAGGCATGATGGAAGCCGCGGGGTTCATGCGCTGCGACTATCTCAACATGAGCGATGGCATCGTCGCCCTGCACTGGGGTTTCAAGGCGTGACCCCCGAAATCGCCGAGCTGGCGCGCCTTGTACTGGAGCGGGCCTGCAACGCCGCGCTCGAGGCTGACCCGGCCACCCGGGAGGAGCTCCGCGGGCTGGCCGGCAGGCGCATCCGCATCGAGCTGAAAGGCCTGTTCGACCTCGACCTGCTGCCCCAGAGCGATGCGCTGATCGTGGCCGGTCCCGGACCGGATGCCCCTGATGCCGTGCTGCGCGCCTCGCCGTTCGGCTTCCTGCGCGCACGGATGCGCGGCGATCTGATGCATGGCGACATCGAGCTGACCGGCGACCCTCACCTTGCCGTGCGCACCGCCCGCCTCCTCGGCGGACTCGCGCCTGACCTCGAGGTGGCGCTGACCCCGCATGTCGGCATGCTGCTCGCCCATCAGCTCGGCCGTGTGTGGCGTGGCGTGAACGACGAACTGCACCGCTTTACCGAGCACCGCCTGCAGGATACGGCCGACGACCTGCGCGACGAAACCGGCCTCGCCCCCCACCGCGCCGAACTGGAACCGTGGTTCGATGCCGTCGACCGGATGCGGGAGGGGGTGGACGCGCTGGAGGCGCGCCTCCGGCGTCTGGAAGAAGGGTTCGAACGTTCGCGCATGGAGACGAGCGCATGATCCGCCCCCGCCTCCTGATCCGCCTGACCGTCATCCAGTGGACCCTGATGCGCCACGGGCTGGACGAACTGCTGTTCGCCACCCCCTGGTTCAAGCCGCTGCGCTTCATGCTCTGGCTCTCACCCTGGCGCCTTCTCGGTCGCACCCGCCGCTCGCGCGGCGAGCGCCTGCGGCAGGCCTTGGAGGAACTGGGACCGATCTTCGTCAAGTTCGGCCAGGCCCTCTCCACCCGCCGCGACCTGCTGCCCGAGGACGTGGCCGACGAACTGGCGAAGCTGCAGGACCGGGTGCCGCCCTTCCCCGGCACGCAGGCCCGTGCCCTGATCGAAAAGGCACTCGGCAAGCCGGTCGGCGAGCTGTTCCTCGAGTTCGACGAGACTCCGCTCGCCTCCGCCTCCATTGCCCAGGTGCACCCGGCACGCCTGCCGGACGGCAAGGCTGTGGTGGTCAAGGTGGTGCGCCCCAATATACTGCCCATCATCGAGCGCGACCTCGAGATCCTCCACACCCTCGCCACCCTGGCCGAGAAGGCCTCGCGCGAGGCGCGCCGCCTGCACCCTGTGGACGTGGTCGACGAGTTCGACAAGACCCTGCACGACGAGCTCGACCTCGTGCGCGAGGCGGCCAACTGCGGCCAGCTGGCGCGCCACTTCGCCGGATCGGACCTGCTGTACGTCCCCGAGGTGTACTGGGAGTACACCCAGCCGAACGTGATGGTGCAGGAGCGCATCCACGGCATCCCCATCAGCGACCTCGCCGCCCTGCGCGCGGCGGGCATCGACATGAAGGCCCTGGGCGAACGCGGGGTGGAAATCTTCTTCACCCAGGTGTTCACCCACAACTTCTTCCATGCCGACATGCACCCGGGCAATATCTTCGTTTCCCCCGAAACGCCCGCCGCACCGCGCTACATGGCGGTCGACTTCGGCATCATGGGCACCCTCACCCCGGAGGACCAGCGCTACCTGGCGGAGAACTTCCACGCCTTTTTCAACCGCGACTACCGCCGGGTGGCCGAACTACACATCGAATCCGGCTGGGTGCCGCCCCACACCCGGGTGAACGAGTTCGAGGCCGCGATCCGCACCGTCAGCGAGCCGATCTTCCAGCGCCCGCTACGCGAGATCTCCTTCGGCCACTTCCTGCTGCGCCTGTTCCAGACCGCGCGCCGCTTCGACATGGAAGTCCAGCCGCAGCTGGTGCTGCTGCAGAAGACCCTGCTGAACGTGGAGGGCCTTGGTCGCCAGCTCTATCCCGACCTTGACCTGTGGACCACCGCCAAGCCCTTCATCGAGCGCTGGATGCGCGAGCGGATCGGCCCAAAGGCGGCGCTGAACACGCTGCGCGAGGAACTGCCGCGCGCGCTCGCCCTGCTTCCCGAGCTGCCGCGCCTGACCCACGAGGCCTTGAGCGCGCAGAAGAGACAGGCGGAACTGCTGGAGCGCCAGGCACAAGAACTCCGCGCCCTGCGGGGATCGATGGAACGTGCACGCCGCATCGGCCTGCAGCTGACCCTACTCGCCATCACGGCCATGCTCCTGACCTTGGGCCTGTGCTGGATGGCCTGAGCGCCTGTCGGACATGGGACAAACCGGCTGCAGAAGCTGCGGGCCGGACCGCCTATTCCCATGACAGCAGAGTGCTCTTGCTACAATGTACCTTCCCTCCACACCAACCCTTCCCTCGCACCTGCCGCCGAAATGCCCGCAATCATCCAACGCTGGCGCGACCTGAGCCTGCGCCATCAGCTTCTCATCAGCCTCACGCTCGCGGCTGCCCTGCTCCTCCTCGTGCTTGGCTGGTGGACCAGCGAACAGGGCCGAGCCGTGGTCGAACGCTGCCGCGACCGGCTGCTGCAGAACAGCGCCAATCACCTGGCGGACAAGCTGGCCAGCGGCCTGAACCAGCGCTCGCGAGAGATCGGGCTGATCGCAAGCCTCCCCCAACTGCGCGACCCGAACGCCTCCGCCGCGGAAAAGCGGGTGCTGCTCGACGAGCTCAAGCGCGCCTATCCGCTCTACGCGTGGATTGGGCTCACCGACCTTGAAGGCAACGTCATCGCCGGCAGCGAAGGGCTGCTCGAAGGCAAGACCGTGGCCAAGCGGGCCTGGTTCCTTGAGGGGCTGCAAGGGCCGCATGTCGGGGACGTGCATGACGCCGTGCTGCTGGCGAAGATCCTGCCCAAACCCAAGATCGACCCGCTCCCCCTGCGGCTGGCCGACATCGCAAGCCCGGTCCACGATGCCGACGGCAGGCCCATCGGCGTGCTGTGCGGCCACCTAAGCTGGGACTGGTCGTACCTGATACGCGACGCGCTGATGAAGGGGTCGGGGTTCGGCCACGACGATCACGTCGACATCTTCGTGCTCAACAAGATGGGCAATATCCTGGTCGGCACGCCGGAGGAGCCGCCCAGTGCACGCGTGCTGAACTTCGAGAGCGTGCAGCTCGCCATGCTCGGCGACACCGGCTCGCGGGTGGAGACCTGGCCGGATGGCCGGCGCTACGTGACCGCCTTCGCCCAAACCAAGACCGCCCAAGGCTGGCCCAACCCCGAATGGATCATCCTCGCCCGCGAGCCGGTCGAGGAAGCCTATGCGGTCGCCGACCGGCTCAGCCACACCATCTTGGCAGCCTCCGCCGGGGGATTCGCCCTGTTCCTGCTGCTGCTCACCCTGCAGGTTCGGCGGATCACCGCCCCGCTTGAGCGCATCTCGAGCCATGCCCAGGCCATCGCGAGCGGTGCCAGCATCCACGCCCTGCCCAAGGCCGCTGGCACGCGCGAGGTCATGCGCCTGACCGACGCCCTCGACACCATGCTGCGCTCGCTCGACCACCAGCGGGCCGAACTGAGCATGGCAGCCAAGGTCTTCGAGCACAGCCACGAAGGCATCATGATCACCGACGCGCAAGGCCGCATCTTGCGGGTCAATCCCGCCTTTCAGAACATCACCGGCTATGCCGCAGCCGAATGCATCGGCCAGCGCCCCTCCTGCCTCAAGTCCGGGGTGCATGATGACACCTTCTACGAGAGGCTGTGGGCCGCATTGAAGGAGGCGGGGCAGTGGCGCGGAGAGATCTGGAACCGCCGCAAGAACGGCGAGGTCTATCCCGAGTGGCTGGCCATCAGCGCCGTGCGGGATGACCTCGGCGAGGTCACCCACTACATCGGCGTCTTCACCGACATCACCGAACGCAAGGCGCAGGAGGAGCGCATTGCCCACCTCGCCCACCACGACGCCCTCACCGACCTGCCCAACCGCGTGCTGCTGCATGACCGCCTGAACATCGCCCTCGAACATGCGCGCGATCGCCAGGGACGCCTGGCCGTGCTGTTCATCGACCTGGACATGTTCAAGCACATCAACGACACCCTGGGACACATCCAAGGGGACCAGCTGCTGGTGCAGGTGGCTGACCGGCTACGCCAGCTCACCCCCGCCATCGACACGGTGGCGCGCATGGGGGGCGACGAATTCGTCATGCTGGTGCGCGGTGATGCCGACGATGCCTCACGTCGCGCACAGACCATCCTGAAGGCCCTTCTCGCCCCCTTCGAGATCGCCGGGCGCAGCATGCACATCACCACCAGTATCGGCATCAGCCTCTACCCCGAGGACGCCGACAACCCCGATGACCTGCTGCGCCACGCCGACGTGGCCCTGTACCAGGCCAAGCAGAGCCGCAATGCCTTCCGCTTCCATACCGAAAGCATGACCCGCCATGCGGAGGAGCGCCTGCGTCTGGAGCAAGCCCTGCGCGAGGCCATCGAGCGGGAGCAGTTCCAACTGGCCTACCAGCCGCAGCTGAGCCTGCGCGACGGCAAGGTGATCGGCGCCGAGGCGCTGCTCCGCTGGCCGCATCCTGAGCTTGGCCCCATCCCTCCGGGACGGTTCATCCCACTGGCCGAGGAGATCGGCGTCATCGGCAGCATCGGCGACTGGGTGCTGCGCACCGCCTGCCGGCAGATGCAGGCCTGGCGCGAGGCGTTTGGCGTGAGCTGGCGCGTGGCGGTCAACCTGTCGATCGCCCAACTGGAGAACGAGCACTGCATCAGGATCGTCCAGCGCGCCCTGAACGCGAGCGGCCTGCCCGTGGAAGCCCTCGAGATCGAGGTCACCGAGAGCATGATGATGACCGACAACCCCATGGTGCGCGGCAACCTCGACCGCCTGCGGGGCCTGGGCATCAAGATCGCGCTGGACGACTTCGGCACCGGCTATTCGAACCTCGGCTACCTCGCTGACATGCCGATCGACATCCTCAAGATCGACAAGCGCTTCGTCGACACCGTCACCCAGTCGGGCAAGGGCGACGCCGTGGCGCGCCTGATCATCCAGATGGCTGGCGAACTCGGCTTTTCCACCCTGGCGGAAGGGGTGGAGGATGCCCAGCAGGCCGAAGCCCTCACACGGCTGGGCTGCGACTTCGTGCAGGGCTACTACTTCGCCCGGCCGCTACCGCCCGAGGAGATCGAGGCGCGGTATTTGCACGGAGGCCGGACCTAAGGAAATGCTGAGAAACCTGGAATGTGGCACGTCCCCTCCCCCCTGGTGGGGGAGGGTTAGGGAGAGGGGGGAGAGGCATTTGTTCAGCGCTTTCCTACCCCCTCGCAGGGTGCAGGCTCCGATCGTCGCCAGCGGGGCTGCTCACCCACCACCCGGCCTCGAGGCCTTGGGATGCGCCGCCTGCCAGCCCGCCCACAGGCGGTCGAAATGGCTGTCCATCATCCCGGTGATGGCCTGATCCTTCATGATGCTGGCGGGCAGCCAGCGCCACTGGCCGCTGAAATAGAGCAGAAACCACGGGGCATCGGCCGGCCCAACCCGTTCGCCATCGGCCAGGACGTGTTCGATGAGCGCCCAGCGGCCATCGACATGCACATCCCCCAGCACAAGGGTTTTACGCCCCGCAAGCTGCTTGCCCAGCTCTTCGAGCTCCTGATATTCCTTCTGCTGCCTGCGCCAGCGCAGGGGCAGAAAGACCAACCCTTGGTCGATCAAGGCACGCGCCTGCCCTGCCGCCAGGCCCTCGACCACACGCTGCAAAGTGGTATGGACCGCCTCGGCCTGTTGCTCGGGCGACCCTTTGGGCAGCACATCCGGCGGCGTCCCGCAGGCAGCCAGCCCCACCCCGACCAACCCCAGGACGAACACGCGACGTTGCATGGAAACCATGGGAAGCCATCCTCATAAAAAGAATTTAAAGCCTATTTAAAGCCATTTCCCGCGCGCTTGAAATGCCCGGTAGAATGCCGCGATGAACCTTCAAGCCATCCTCGACCCGCTCAACGACGCCCAGCGCGAAGCCATCACCAGCCCCGCCCGCACCACCCTGGTGCTCGCCGGGGCCGGTTCCGGCAAGACCCGTGTCCTCACCCACCGCATCGCCTGGCTGGTGCAGGCGATGGGCGTCTCACCCTATGCCATCCTGGCCGTCACCTTCACCAACAAGGCCGCGGGCGAGATGCGCGGCCGGGTCGAACAGCTGCTCGGTCACGCGGCCTCCGGCATGTGGATTGGCACCTTCCATGGCATTGCCCACCGCCTGCTGCGTGCGCACTGGCAGGAGGCCGGACTGCCGCAGGGCTTCCAGATCCTCGATAGTGACGACCAGACCCGACTGATCAAGCGCCTCTTGCGCGAGCGGGGCCTGGATGAGTCACGCTGGCCGCCGCGCATGGTGGCGGGCTACATCAACGGCCGCAAGGAGGAGGGGCTGCGTCCCTCCGCCATCCAGCCCGGCTTCGACCCGGCCAGCCGCCAGCTCTTGGAGCTGTACGAGGCCTACGAGCAGCTCTGCCGCCAGAGCGGGCTGGTGGACTTCGCCGAACTCTTGCTGCGCGCCCTGGAGCTTTTGCGCGACACGCCCACCCTGCTCGAACACTACCAGCGCCGCTTCACCCACCTTCTGGTGGACGAGTTCCAGGACACCAATGCCCTGCAGTACGGCTGGCTGCGCCTCTTGGCCGGACGTGAGGGGCAGGTGTTCGCGGTGGGGGATGACGACCAGTCTATCTACGGCTGGCGTGGGGCGAGGGTGGAGCACATCCGCCACTTCGAACGCGACTTCCCCGGCACGCATCTGGTGCGCCTGGAGCAGAACTACCGCTCCACCGCCACCATTCTTGCGGCCGCCAATGCGGTCATCGCCCACAACGACGAGCGGCTCGGCAAGAATCTGTGGACGGACGGCAAGGAGGGCGAGCCGATCCAGGTCTATGCCGCCTTCAACGAGCAGGACGAGGCGCGCTTCGTGACCGAGCGCATCCGTGCCTGGCACGAAGCCGGGCACCCCTTGCAGGACGTGGCCATCCTCTACCGCTCCAACGCCCAGTCACGCGTACTGGAGGAGCAGTTGATCCGCTTCGACCTGCCCTACCGCATCTTTGGCGGCCTGCGCTTCTTCGAGCGCGCCGAGATCAAGGACATGCTCGCCTACCTCAACCTCGCCCGGCACCGCGAGAACGACGCCGCCTTCGAGCGCGTGGTCAACGTCCCCCCGCGCGGGATCGGCGAAAAAACCCTGGAGCAGGTGCGCGAGGCGGCCCGTGCGCAGCGGCTCTCTCTCTGGGGGGCCGCCCTGGCGCTCTTGGCGGATGGCAAGCTCACTGGTCGCGCCGCTGCGGCCATCCGCGGTTTCGTGCTCGGCCTCGACGCCATGGCGGCGGCCATCGAGGACCTGCCGCTGGAGCAGCAGGTGGCCCACGTAGCCGAAGCCAGCGGCCTCATGGAGTTCCACAAGAAGGATGCGGACCGGGGCGAGATGCGCGCAGAGAACATCGAGGAACTCATCAATGCTGCGCGCGGCTTCAGCCTGAGCGAGGAGGATCAGGCCCTGGGGCTCGCCCCGCTCGAGGCCTTTCTCGGCCATGCCGCGCTGGAGTCGGGTGAGACCCAGGGCGGGGCGCACCAGGACTGCGTGCAGCTGATGACCCTGCATGCCGCCAAGGGCCTGGAGTTCCCGCTGGTGTTCATCGTCGGCCTGGAGGAAGGGCTGTTCCCGCACCAGATGTCGCGCGAGGACCCCGCCAAGCTGGAGGAGGAGCGCCGGCTGGCCTACGTGGGCATCACCCGCGCGCGCGAGCAGCTGGTCCTCACCTACGCCGAGCGCCACCGCCTGCACGGGAAGGACCTCTACCCGCAGCCCTCGCGCTTTCTCGGCGAGATCCCCCCGGACCTGTTGCGCGACGTGCGCCCCCGCGCCCAGGTGGTGCGGCCGATGGGCCTCTCCCCGCAGCATGTGCGCGCCATGGACGCCGCCGAGAGCGGCCTGCGCCTTGGCCAGACGGTGCAGCACGCCATCTTCGGCGAGGGCGTGATCATCGGCCACGAGGGCGCCGGCCCGCAGGCGCGGGTGCACGTCAACTTCGGCCGCCAGGGCAGCAAGTGGCTGGTGCTGGCCTATGCCAATCTCACACCACTCTGACCAAGGCCGCCCCACGGCATCCCCGGGGGCGTGCATACCCCGATTCCAGGGCTAAACTTTCATTATTCTTCCGGGCAGGCAGCCCCCATATAGCCCGTACCCCCTGCCGAGTCGCCACCACGCCCCACCGATGCCCACCCCAGCCCGGACCGCCAAGCGCCCCCTGAGCCTCGGTCAGCAGACGATGCTGCTGCTGGGCGGTTTCCTGCTGCTTGCCTCGCTGGCCACGGGGGCGGCGTTCTACCATGTCCAGCGCCAGGACCTGCTCGCCCACCAGCGGGATGACCTCGAAGCGCTGCTGGACCGTGCGGCGGACGTGATCCGAGACTCCGTCAAGGGTCTGGGGGGAGACACCCTGCTGCTGGCCGAGGTGCGTTCTGCTCGCATGGTGGCGGACGGGGCCTGCCAGACCAAAGAGCCGGGGCCGAACGAACCTTGCGCGGCACTGGAGAACCTGGCCGCCATCTTCGATGCCCTGCTGCGCACCCACCCCGAATACATCCAGGTCCGCCTGATCGGCCAGGCGGAAGGCGGGCGCGAGCTGCTGCGGCTCGACCGCCGCGACGGCCAGGTCATACGCATCCCCGCGACCGAATTACAGGCCAAGGGGGACCGCCCCTACGTGCGCGACACCCTGGCCCTGCCCAAGGGGGCCCTCTACCTGTCCCGGGTCGACCTCAACCAGGAACACGGCAGGATCGAGGTGCCCCACACGCCCGTGCTGCGCATGGCTACCCCGCTCTATTCCGACCAAGGCGCCCTGTTCGGGATACTCGTCGTCAACCTGGCCTACGGGCCCGTGCTCGATCGCCTCGCCACGCTCGCCCCCCGCGGAACCCAGCTCTACGTCACCAACCAGGAGGGCGACCTGCTCCTGGCCCCGGAGCGGGACCTGACCTTCGGTTTCGACCTGGGCCAGCGTCACCTCATCCAGGACCAGCACCCCGAACTCGCCCCCTGGTTCGAGGGCCGGGGCGAGCCCATCCTTCTCGGCCACGAGCATCTGATCGGCGCGCGCCGCGTCGAGCTGCACCCCCATTGGCCGGACCGGACGCTGTCCGTGTTCGCCGTCCAGCCCATGGGCACGCTGATGGGCTCGCTTCGCGCCTCGCTCTGGTTCAGCATGGCGATCAGCGCCGCGCTGCTGCTGCTCGGAATGCTGCTGGCCCTGCTGACCACGCGCGGCCTCAGCCGTGACCTGCGGCAGCTGGCCCGGGTCGCACGCCGCTTCGCCAAGGGTGACATCACCCCCGCCGTGCCGCACAGCGGCAGCCGCGAGATGCGGGAACTGGGCGAGGCTTTCAACGCCATGCGCGCCGAGGTGATCCAGCGCAATATCGAACTTCGGGACCAGGAAGCCTACCTGCGCACCATCATCGAGACCTCCACCGAAGGCATCATCACCACCGACGAGCGCGGCATCATGCTGACCGTCAACCCCTCGGCGGCGCGCATGTTCGGCTACCCCCCCGAAGAGATGCTCGGCCAGAACGTCAGCATGCTCATGCCCTCCACCTATGCCTCCGAACACGACCGCTACATAGCCGACTTCAGTGCCCGCCATGGCGACCGCCCGCTGATCGGCCGCACCGTGATGGGCGTGCGCAAGAACGGCTCCAGCTTCCCCATCGGCATCGGCCTCGCCAGCTTTGAACTCAAGGGCCGGCACCGCTTTGCGGCCTTCATCCAGGACATCACCGAACTGCAGGCGGCCGAGGATGCCATCCGCCAGGCGCGCGAGATCGAATCCCTCGCCTACTACGACCCCTTGACCAACCTGCCCAACCGCCGCCTACTGCGCGAGCGCCTGGGCAGGCAGCTCACCCAGGCCGCGGCCCAGAAGCAACGGCTGGCCGTGGCCCTGATCGACCTGGACGGTTTCAAGGAGGTCAACGACCGCATGGGGCACGAAGCCGGCGACCAGCTGCTCAGGGTCATCGCCGCGCGCCTGACTGCCAACCTGCGCGGCAGCGACATCGTCAGCCGGATGGGGGGCGACGAGTTCGCCCTCGTGCTCTCAGGGGTCCACTCCCATGCCCACAAGGAGGACGACCTCCAGCGCCCGATGGGGGCGCTGATACGCTCCGTGGCAGAGCCCATCGCCATCGGCAACGACTTCGTGCGGGTTTCGGCCAGCATCGGCATCAGCCTGTTCCCCGACGACGGCGCCGACCTCGACACCCTGCTGCGGCAGGCCGACATTGCCATGTACCAGGCCAAGTCCCTCGGCCGCAACCGCTACCTGTTCTTTGACAAGGCGATGGAGGAGAACCTCATCCAGCGCCACGAACTGCTCACCCAACTCGAGGCGGCGATCGAGCAGGACGAACTGGAACTGCACTACCAGCCCCAGGTCGACATGGTCAGCGGCGAGGTCACCGGCGCGGAGGCGCTGGTCCGCTGGAACAGCCCCTCCCATGGCCTGCGCATGCCGGGCGAGTTCATCCCCCTGGCCGAGGAAAGCGGCCTGATCGTGCGCCTCGGCCACTGGATCCTCCGCGCCGCCCTGCGCCAGCTCGCGGAATGGAACCAGCACGGCCTGCGACTCAAGCTCGGCATCAACGTCGCTGCGCGCCAGTTCCTGGATGCGCATTTCGTGGAGGAACTCGGCGCCCTGCTGCGCCAGCATGGCAACGTCCATCCCGGCCAGATCGTGCTGGAGATCACCGAAACCGCAGCGATGGCGGACCTGCAGCGCGCGCGGGAGATCATCCTGGCCTGCCAGACCATGGGCGTCGGTTTCTCGCTGGATGACTTCGGCACCGGCTTCAGCTCGCTGATCTACCTGCAGCAGCTGCCAGTACAGAGCCTGAAGATCGACCGCAGCTTCGTGCGCAACATTCTTGAGCATGCCAACGACGCCGCCATCGCCAAGGGCATCATCGACATGGCGCACCTGCTCGATCTGCCGGTCATTGCGGAAGGCGTGGAAGACGCACCACTGGCCAACCGCCTGCTCGAATTCGGCTGCCGCTGCGGCCAGGGCTATGGCATCGCCCGCCCCATGCCCGCCGGGGCCTTGCCGGACTGGATCCGAACCTGGCGGCGTCCATCCGCCTGGCGGACCGACATCCCCGCCACGACGACGGACCGCCACTTCGGCCTGCTTTTTGCCCGCCAGGCGCACGAGAACTGGCTGGATCAACTGCTCGGCTGGGTCGAATCAGCCCCAGGGGCGCCGCCGCCCCAAAGCGTGATCCTCGACCCCCGCCAGTGCTCCTTCGGCCGCTGGTACGGCGGCCCGGGGCTAGCGCGCTATGGCCGTCATCCGGCCTTTGTCCGCCTGCACGACGTGCATCACGACGTCCACCGCACCGCCAGCGCGATGTTGGAGCACATGCAGGCCCATCGCCAGGACGATGCGCGCCAACTCATCCCCGAGCTGCTCAGCCACCGCGACGCGCTGTTCGACCTTCTGGACGAGCTTCGCCGGCAGGACGACTGAACCCGAAGCGCCCATGGCCCCTCTGGGTTGAACGTCCCTCATGCGATACTGCGCCGATCCGAATCGAGCCCCCAGGGAGTGACTCCATGCGCAGACGCGACTTCATCCGCACCTTCACCCTCGGCGCCGGCGCCGCCGCACTCGCCGGCTGCAACGGCGACAAGTCCAAGACCGCCGGTCACGCCGACGCCAAGCCCGCCGAGGTGATCAAATGGAAGATGGTCACCACTTGGCCGAAGAACTTCCCCGGCCTCGGCACCGGCGCCGAGAACCTCGCCCGGCTCATCAACGAGATGAGCGGCGGGCGGATCGAGGTCAAGGTGTTCGCCGCGGGCGAGCTGGTGCCGGCACTGGAGGTGTTCGATGCCGTCGCGCGCGGCACCGCGCAGATCGGCCACGGCGGCGCCTACTACTGGAAGGCCAAGCACGAGGCGACCCAGTTCTTCACCTCCGTACCCTTCGGCCTCACCGCGCAGGAGATGAACGCCTGGCTGTTCTACGGTGACGGCCTTGCGCTGTGGCAGGAGGTCTACGCCCCCTTCGGTCTCATCCCCATGCCGTGCGGCAACACCGGCGTGCAGATGGCCGGCTGGTTCAACAAGGAGATCAACAGCCTTGCCGATCTCAAGGGGCTGAAGATGCGCATCCCGGGCCTCGGCGGCGAGGTGCTCCGCCGCGCCGGCGGCACCCCGGTCAACCTGCCGGGCGGCGAACTGTTCACCGCGCTGCAGTCCGGCACCATCGACGCGACCGAGTGGGTCGGCCCCTACAACGACCTCGCCTTCGGCCTGTACAAGGCGGCCAAGTACTACTACGCACCGGGCTGGCAGGAGCCGGGCAGCACCATGGAGGCGATCATCAACAAGCAGGCCCTCGAGGCCCTGCCCAAAGACCTGCAGAGCATCGTGCTCAACGCCTGCAAGGTGGTGAACGCCGACATGCTGGCCGAATTCATGGCACGCAACAATCAGGCGCTGGAAACGCTCAAGCGCGAG
Source organism: Thiofaba sp. EF100 (assembly GCF_039822285.1). Taxonomy (NCBI): domain Bacteria; kingdom Pseudomonadati; phylum Pseudomonadota; class Gammaproteobacteria; order Chromatiales; family Halothiobacillaceae; genus Thiofaba; species Thiofaba sp. EF100. Next base: position 819,901 of record NZ_JBAJEY010000001.1, read on the forward strand.
CATGGCGTGCAGGTACGCAACCTGCCGGATGATGTCATCGCGGAGCTCAAGAAGCTCTCCGCCGAGGTGCTGGCCGAGGTGGCCCAGCATGACCCGCTGACCAAGAAGGTCTACGACTCCTTCATCGCCTTCCGCGACCGGGTCAAGCCCTGGACCGATGCCTCCGAGGTCGCCTTCCTGAAGGCGCGCGGCTGACGCGGGCATGGAAACGGCTCCACCGGCGCCAAGGTCAGGCCGGTGGAGCCGGTCGCCTGGCCGGTCGTCCAGGAGCCGCCGTCGATCCTGATCCACGCCATCGTCACGACGGTGGCGCTCTAACGGGATTCAGCACACCCCAAGGACTCACGCCTTCTCCACGGCACCCTCCTCCTGGTCGTTCACTTCGACGAGGATCGCCGCGGCCAGTCCGGCATCCAGGACGTGCAGGGCGCCGTTGACCCGGATCATCAAGGGACCCTGGAAGGGCGCACGTTCCTCCACCCACACCAAGGCTTCGGGCACGAGCCCGAGCCCGCCGAGATAGCGCAACTCCTCCGGCCGTCGCTCGTGCAGGCGGGCCACGCGCAGGCATAGCCCCAGCGGGGCATCGACCAGCGCGCAGAGGACCCGCAGCTCATGCAGGTCTTCATGCGGCGGTGGGATGGGGGAGCCGTGGGGGTCGCTTGCCGGGCGGCCGAGCACCTCCCACATGCGGTTGACCACCCGCTCCGAGACGCTGTGCTCCAGCACCTCCGCCTCCGCGTCCACCTCGTCCCAGGACAGCCCCAGCACCTGCACCAGGAACTGCTCGACGATGCGATGGCGGCGGATGGTCTCCACCGCCACCCGGCGCCCGGTCGCGGTCAGGCGCACGCCTTGGTAGGGGATGTGCTCGATCAGCCCCTCGGCGGCCAGTTTCTTGACCATCCCGCTCACCGAGGGTTGGGCCACCTTCAGCCGCTCGGCCAGGGCGGAGGTCGAGACCGGCTCCGCCGTATCCCCGGCAAGCTTGTAGATGGCCTTGAGATAGTCCTGGAGGGCACGGCTGCTCATGGAGGGCAACGATAGGAAGAATGCATGAACCTTATCACTTTCCTGCATTTGACCGGGCGCGTCGGCTTGCCCTAGATTGTCCAAATCCCATTTTTAGCCTTACCTAATTTGATGAGCGACATCCCCTGCGTCCAAGACCGCCCGATCGTTCGTCCCTTCTGGTTCTATCTCGGGCCCGCCTTCCTGGTGTCCGTGGGCTACATGGATCCGGGCAACTGGGCCACCTCCCTCGAGGCCGGCAGCCGCTATGGCTATGCCCTGCTATGGGTCATCACCCTGGCCAGCCTGATCGCCATCCTCGTGCAACTGCTGGCCGCACGGCTCGGGGTAGCCACGGAGCGGAACCTGGCCCAGCTGATTGCCGAACGCTACGCAGGCTGGCGCGCCAAGGGGCTGCTCGCCACCGCGGCGCTGGCGATGATGGCGACCGATCTTGCGGAATTTCTTGGAGTGGCGGTGGCGCTGAACATGCTGTTCGACATCCCGCTGCCGATCGCGGTGGTGCTGACCGTGTTCGATGTGCTGCTGATCCTGTGGCTGGAGCGCTTTGGCTTCCGCTGGGTGGAGATGACCATCATCGCCTTCGTCGCCACCATCAGCCTGGGCTATGTGGTGGAGCTCCTCATCATCCAGCCCGACATGGCCGCCGTGGCCACCCACACCTTCCTGCCGAACGCCACCATCACCGACAGCACGGCCCTGTTCATCGCGCTGGGGATCATCGGCGCCACGGTCATGCCGCACAATATCTTCCTGCACTCGTCGCAGGTGCTGACCCGGCTGCGGGACGCGAACCACGACAAGCGCCGGATCTACGGCATCCTCAAGTGGGACACCGTGGGCGCCCTGCTCGCCGCGTGGATGGTCAACTCCGCCATCCTCATCACGGCCGCCGCGGCCTTCCACGAACAGGGCCTCTTGATCACCGACCTCGACCAGGCCTATGTCACCCTGGGGCCCCTGTTCGGCGAGGCGGCCGCGCTGACCTTCGCCATCGCCCTGCTGGCCTCGGGGGTGGCCAGCTCGACCACCGCGACCCTGGCCGGCCAGATCGTGTTCGAGCCCCTGCTCGGCCGCCCGGTCAACATCGCCAGGCTGCGCCTGACGCTTCGGCTGTTGACCATGATCCCCGCGGTGATCGCCATCCTCGCGAGCGCCAAGCCCCTCGGCCTGTTGGTGCTGTCGCAGGTGATCCTATCGATGCAGCTGCCGTTTACCCTGCTGCCCCTGATCCTCCTGGTCTCCAACCGCGCCCTGATGGGCGACATGACCGCCCCGCGCTGGATGGTGGGGTTGGCCTGGGCCTGTGCGCTGCTCATCATCGCCCTGAATCTTGGCTTCCTGTTCAGCGGCGAGTGACGAGGCCGGGCGAATTACTTGGCGGCGCGCTCGATGGCCTCGCCCCCCTTCTTGATGTCCTTGCCAATACCCTCGAAGGTGTTGCAGGCGGACAGGAGCAGGGTGGCGAGAACAAGGATGGATGCTGCTTTCACGACGATCTCCTTTGCATGAGGATCCGGCCCGCCTGGCGGGCCATGACGTTCAATGCTAACAAGAGCATCAGGCTCGCGCCCAGCCAGAGGGCACCGATGAAACCGAACAGGTTCGGCGCCTGCATCAGGCTGCTCATGAGCGAGTCCTGGTAGTAGAAGAACCACGGGTGATCGGGCGGGAAGACCCAGCGGTGCCAGGCATAGAAGACCTCAACCGGCCCCAGGGCGAGCAGCGCGCCTGCAAGGAGTGCGAGCCCGGCCAAACTGCCGGCCAGAAGCCTCCCCGCCTGCGGAACGGGAACGCGCCCAAGGCTGAGCAGGAGCGCAAGTCCGCCCCAGCCCGCGAGCGCCAGCAGACCGGCGCGTTCCCCCGTCTCGATAAGATGCGCCACGTCGCGAAGATGCGTGACCTCGTCCGCGGTCAAGAGACGCCCGAGTTCGCGGCCCTGCGGGTCATGGTAGCGCAGCCCCTCCAAGCCCTGGCCGCCATGGCGCACGGCCTCGGCGATGGCGGCGAACAGGCGGGCATGCTCGGCGGCATCGGTGCGGATGAAATCCTGCCGCCCATGGCGATTCTGCGGAACAAAGGTGTTGAGGGTGGCGGGGATGTCGATCAGGCGATAGGCCATGGGATAGAGAAAATCGACCTTCGCCAACAGCAGCCAGGCGAGCCACAGCGCGGCCAGCCAGAGCAGGAGCCCGTAGGCCGCGATCGCCAATCCCCGCACGGCCCGCGGCATCAGGCCTCGCCGGAGGCGTGGCGGCGGGCCAGTTCGACGTAGTAGTCGGCGGAATAGCCGAGGTATTCCAGCTCCTCGTCGGTCAGCGGGCGCACCTTGCGCGCCGGCGCGCCGAGCCAGAGGTAACCGCTCTCCAGCTCCTTGCCGGGCGGCACCACGCTGCCCGCGCCAACGATCACCTCGCGCCGGATCACCGCCTCATCGAGCACCACCGAGCCCATGCCGATCAGACAGCGATCTTCGATGGTGCAGGCATGCAGCACGGCCTTGTGACCGATCGTCACATCGCTGCCCACGATGACCGGCGCACCGCGCGGGTTGAAACGGCTGGCGTGGGTGACGTGGACGATGGTGCCGTCCTGCACGTTGGTCCGATCACCCATCTCGATGCGGTTGATGTCACCGCGCAGCACGCTCATCGGCCAGATCGAGGCATCCCGCCCGAGATGCACCTGCCCGGTGACCAGGGCCGTGGGATCGACCCAGGCGCCGGCCTCAAGCGTGGGCATGTGGCCCTCGAAACGTCGGATGGTCATCGGCATCACTCCAGAAAGATCACGGGATGATACCCTCTCAGGCCCCCAATCCGAACGATGCCCTCATGTTTGCGAAGCTTGTGCAACGCCTTGGCCTCTATGTCCAGCTGACCCGGCTGGATCGCCCGGTCGGCTGGGTGCTCCTGCTCTGGCCCACCCTGTGGGCCCTGTGGCTGGCCGCGGGCGGCCTGCCGAGTCCGCTGAATCTTGCCGTGTTCGTCGCCGGGGTGGTGCTGATGCGCTCGGCCGGCTGCGCCATCAACGACTACGCCGACCGCGACTTCGACGCCCACGTCGCCCGCACCCGCGAACGCCCCCTCGCCGCAGGATTGATCCAGCCCCGGGAGGCGCTCGCCGTGTTCGCCGTGCTCGCACTGGCCGCCTTCGGCCTGGTTTGGCTGCTCGACCCGCTGGTGCTGAAGCTGTCCATCGTCGGCGTGCTGCTGGCGGCGAGCTACCCCTTCATGAAGCGCTGGCATCACCTGCCGCAGCTGCACCTTGGCATCGCCTTCTCCTGGGCCATTCCGATGGCCTATGCCGCCGAAAAGGGCACGCTCGATCTCACCGCCATGCTGCTGTTTGCCGCCAATGTGCTGTGGACGGTGGCCTACGACACCATGTATGCCATGGCCGACCGGGAGGACGATGTGAAGATCGGGGTAAAATCCACCGCCATCCTGTTCGGCCGCTTCGACCGCCTGATCATCGGCGGGCTTCAGCTCGCCACCCTCCTGCTGCTCGCCCTGGTCGGCCTGCGTGCGGGGCTCGGCTGGGCCTACGGCGCGGGCCTCTTGGCCGCCGCGGGCTTTGCCCTGTGGCAGCAGTGGCTGATCCGCAAACGCGAGCCGGTCGCCTGTATCGCGGCGTTCAAGAACAACCAGTGGTTCGGCATGGCGGTGTTCGTCGGGCTGGCGGTGGATCTGGCTTGGAAATGAGTGAATCAGCAAATCCTCGGCAGCGGGTCCTCCACCAGTTCCGGCAATAGCCGCTCGCCAAGTTCCGTCTCCAGCACCACCCAGGCAGGCGCAGGCTCGATGCGGCCAATGATGGCCGCCCCCTCGCCTTCCGGCAGGGCGTGCCACGCATCGAGCAGGGCTTGCGCGTGCTGCGGTGCGACCAGCGCCACCACCCGGCCCTCGCAGGCCAGGTAGAGCGGATCGAAGCCAAGCAGCTCACACACCCCGGCAACCTCAGGGCGCACCGGAATGGCCTCCTCGAACAGGCGCACGCCAAGACCGGTGGCGGCACAGATCTCGTGCATCACGGTGGCGAGTCCCCCGCGCGTCGGATCGCGCATGAAGCGCAGTCCCTCGAACGCCATGGCTGCCTGGGCGAGCGGCAGCACGCTGGCCGAGTCCGATCTCAAGGCCGCACGCAGACCGAAGGCCTCGCGCGCCAGCATCACCGCCGCGCCGTGGTCGCCCACCGGGCCGCTGACCAGCACGGCATCCCCCGGACGGATCGCGTCCAGGCCCAGTGCGGGCCCCGGCAGGCGCTCGCCCAACCCCGTCACCGTCAGGTAGAGGCCGCTGCCCTCCCCCCGCGCCACGACCTTGGTATCCCCCGCCACCACCCGCACCCCGCAGGCCCGCGCGGCCTCGGCCAGGTCATTCACGACCCGCTCGAGCACCACCAGGGCCAGCCCCTCCTCAAGGATGGCGGCGAGGGTGAGGAGACGGGCCCGCCCGCCACTGACCGCAAGGTCGTTGACCACGCCGTGCACCGCGAGGCTGCCGATGCTCCCGCCGGGGAATTCGAGCGGCTGGACGGTGAAGCCGTCGGTGGACACCAGCAACCGCCCCGTTGCCCAGGACAGCTCCGCTGCATCCAGGCGGGTGTCCGGGGCGAGGGAGCCCAGCCGCTCGGCAAAGACCTGCTCGATCAGCTCGCGCATCAGGCGCCCGCCGTTGCCGTGCGCCAAGGTGATCTGCGTCATGCCTCATGCTCCGTGAAATGGGCCTCGACCAGCTGGCCGAAAGCAAGGCCGGCATCATTGACCGGCACCCTGGATGGGAAGACGACCTCCACCCCCTCCGCCGCAGCGCCCGCGTGGATGAGTTCGACCAGGAGGCGATTCTGCATCACCCCGCCGGTCACCCCCAGCATGGGGGCTGCCAGACGACGGGCAAGGTCCAGGGCCGCCTTCGCCAGGCTGGCGTGGAAGGCCCGGGCGCGCTCGGCCACGGGAAGCGAGGCATCCCGCAGCAGGGGTACGAGCGGGGTCCAGTCAAGGCGCAGCAGCCCCTCGGCATCGTCCTGCCAGACGAGGGGGAGGCCCGGCACCGGGCGGGCGGGCACGGCGGCGGCCTCCAGACGCATGGCCGCCTCGCCCTCGTGACTGGCCTCACGGCACAGGTCGAGCAGGGCGGCCGCGCCGTCGAACAGGCGTCCCATGGAGCTCGTGGCCGGGGTATTCAGGCCGCGCGCAAGGGCCTGACGCAGCAGTCCGACCTCCCTCCCGGGCGGGGCAAGACCGGCCACCTCCAGCCCCGTCGCCCAGACCATCCCGAGCGCGCTGCGCCAGGGCTCGCGTGCGGCGCGCTCGCCCCCGGGCAGGGGGAAGGGGCGCAGGCTGGCCACCCGCCGCCAATGGCCGGGACGGCCGAGCAGGGCCTCGCCCCCCCACAGGCTGCCATCCTCCCCAAGCCCCAGCCCGTCCCAGGCCAGCACCAGCATCTCGCCGGGCTCCACCCCCTGGGCCTGCCAGAGCTCGGCATACAGGGCGGAGGCATGCGCGGCATGGTGTTGCACCGCAAGGCACGGCAGAGGCTGGCTTTGCGCCCAACGGCTGGCGGCATACCCCGGATGCCGGTCATGCACGATGCGCTCGGCCCGCACCCCGTAGAGCGCCTGCAAGCCCTCGATCGTGGCCGCGAAGCGCTCCAAGGCACGTGGGCTGTCCAGCTCGCCGACATGCGGCGAGAGCACGGCCCTGCGCCCCCAGCCCAGCGCCACGGCATTCTTCATCTGCCCGCCCACCGCGAGCCTCGGGCTTGCGAAGGCAAACGGTACGTCGAGCTCCAGCGGGGCATCCCCCCGCCCCAGACGCAGGGGCCTTGCGCGTCCTGCGATCACGCGCCGCAGCGGATCGTCCACCGGCCTGAGAATCGGCCGGTCGTGGTGGAGGAAGGCATCGGCGATGCTAGCGAGCCGCGCCTCGGCGTCCGCCTCATCCCATACCAAAGGTTCACCGGAGCGGTTGCCGGAGGTGGCGACGAGCGGCCCGCCGAAATCATCCAAGAGCACGTGATGCAGCGGGCTGGAGGGCAACATGACGCCGATTTCGGCCAACCCCGGAGCGATGCCTTCCGCAAGGCCCGCTTCGAGATAAGGAGCCAAAGCCCCTCTCCCCTCTCCCTTGAGGGAAGCGGGGGAGAGGGTGGCAAGCCCCTCCTTCCCCTCTCCCCAGCCCTCCCCCCTGGGGGGGGAGGGGGGCCATCCATTAGCACACGATGGCTTTTCGAGGAGCCTTTCAACGGCGCGCGGACGCAGGAGCACGATGGGCCGCGCGTTGGACGTCAAAGCCTCTTCCTCGGCCCGATCCAGCTCGAAATCCCGGCTCACCCGTTCCAGCCCATCCGCACCCGACCAGGGGTACATGACCGCCAGCGGCTTGCCTGGCCTGCGCTTGCGCTCGCGCAGGCGGCGGACGGCCGCCTCGCTACGCGCATCGCACATCAGCTGATAGCCGCCCACGCCCTTGAGTGCCAGGATGCCGCCCGCGCGCAAGAGCGCCACGGCGGCAGCGAGTGCCAGCGCATCGCCGTCCACCCTGCCCCGTCCGTCCACGAACCCCAGGCGCGGCCCGCAGTCCGGGCAGGCCATGGCCTCGGCATGGAAGCGGCGCTCGTTGGGATCATCGAACTCCCTCTGGCAGGCCGCGCAGAGGGTAAAAGCCGCCATGCCGGTGCGTGCGCGATCCCACGGCAGGTCGGCCAACAGGCTGTAGCGCGGACCGCACTCGGCACAGGCGATGAAGGGGTGGCGATGCCGTCGGCTGGAGGGGTTGCGCAGCTCCCCCAGGCAGGCCGGACAGGGGGGGAGGTCGAGCGGCACGAAGGCCGTGTCGCACCCACCGGGCAGGCTTTCGAGGATGCGAAAGCCTGCCCGACCGGTCGCGGCCACCGGCTCGGCCCACAGGCCGACCCCGGGCAGCGCATGACGTAGACGAGAAATAAAGGCCGCCAAGACCTCCCCCTCCCCTTCGATCACGCCCTCGACCCGGCCACCGACATTGGCCACCTCACCCGCCAGCTCCAGCGCGCGGGCCAGGCGGGCGATGGCGGGGCGCAGGCCACGGCCTTGCACCCGTCCTTCGAGGCGAAAGCGGCGAGCCTGCCTCATGCCGCCCGGCGCACGCCCCCGGCCCAGGCGATGTGGCAGGCCCCCTCGTCCGAGACCATGCACGGCCCGACGGGTGTCTTGGGGGTACAGGCCGTGCCATAGAGTGGGCAGCCCTGCGGGCGGGTGCGCCCCAGCACCACCTCGGCGCAGGCGCAGCCGGGCGGCATCGCGCCTGCGCGCCGGCGCGGCGCCGCGAGCGCGGGAAAGCGGCGCCGGGCATCGAACTCGGCCCAGGAAGGCGGCAGGGCGAAACCGGAGCGGGGGATCACGCCGATCCCGCGCCAGGGCGCGTCCTCAGTCAGCAGACCATCATCCAGCAGGCGGCGGGCGATGGGATTGCCCTGCGGCCGTACGACCTCCGGATAGAGGTTCTCCAGCCTCGCCCGCCCCTCGGTCCGCTGCAGCAGCACCGCGTGCAGGGCGGCGAGGATACCCTCGGCGGTAAATCCCGCCACCGCCACCGGCAGGCCATGCTGCTCGGCAACGAAGCGCCACTCCTCCGCCCCCATTACCGCCGCCACGTGGCCCGGGGCGATGAGGGCGTCGAAGCCGGGCGGGCCTCCATGGAGCAGCCAGGCCACCGCCGGCCAGGTGCGGCGCGCAGCGAGCAGCACGGTGAGATTGTCCGGCAGCCCGCCCGCTGCGAGCCAGGCAGCGATGGGGGCCGTGGTGGTCTCGAAGCCCGCGGCGAGAAACACCACCTGCCGCCCGGGATGGGCCTGGGCGAGGGCCGACACCTCCTGCGGCGCGGCGACGGCCCGCACCTCCGCCCCCCAGGCGCGCGCCTCGAGCAGCGAACGCGGCTCGCCCTTCACAACATTCACCGGCACCCGCAACAGGTCGCCGAAGGCCGCCAGGATCACGCCTTGCTCGAGGGCGAGGTGCAAGGCGTGGTGGATGTCCTCCTCCGGGCAGACGCATACCGGGCAGCCGGGTCCGGCGATCAGTTCGATCCCCTCCGGCAGGGCGTGGCGCAGGCCGCTCTGGGTGATGGTGCGCTCATGGCCGCCACAGACGTTCATCACCCGCACGCCGCCCTCCGGTACGGGAAGGGCACGGATGCGATCCAGCCACTGCCGCGCGCTCAGGCTCATGCGCGGAGCACGCCGAAATGCGGCCGTGCGGCGGCAGGCCGGGGGCGGCGCAAGGCCGCATGCTGCGCACGCAACCCATCGAGCCAGGCGGCCATGCCTTCCCCGCGCCGGGCGGAGAGGGTCAACATAGGGGCCTGACTGGCGAGATCACGCAGATACCCTTCCGCACGCGCCGGATCGAAGTCCTCCATCAGCGGCAAGAGGTCCGCCTTGGAGATCAGCACAAGGTCGGCGGCGCGGAACATGACCGGGTACTTGGCTGGCTTGTCGTCGCCCTCGGTGACCGAGAGCAACACGACGTTGTGGTGCTGGCCGAGGTCGAAGCTCGCCGGACAGACCAGGTTGCCGACGTTTTCGATGAACAGGATGTCGATGCCGGAGAGGTCCATGCCATGCAGGGCGTCGTGCACCATGTGCGCATCCAGATGGCAGGCCTGGCCGGTGCCGATCTGCACCGCGGGCACCCCGTGCGCGGCGATACGCCGGGCATCGTTGTCGGTGGCAAGATCCCCCACCAGCACCGCGCAGGCCAGCTCCCCGCGCAAGGCCTCAACCGTGGCCTCCAAGAGCAGGGTCTTGCCGGAGCCGGGCGAGGACATCAGGTTCACCGCCAGCACCCCATGTCGGGCAAAATGCTCACGGTTGTGCGCGGCCAGGCGATCGTTCTCCGCCAAGAGCCCTTCCAGCACCGGCACCGCCTGGGTGGCGACGGCGGTCGCCCGGTTGCCGGGGGTGATCGAGCAGCCGCAGGTGTCACACATTCAAACGCCCCTCCAGATCCACGCTGACCAGCAGCAATTCATCCCCGCCCACGAGCACGGTCTCCGCGCAACCACAGGCCGGGCAGCGCAGGCGGTTGGGCGCAGCCTCGTCCACATGGCCGCAGGCGCGGCACTGCACGCGCACTGGCACGGACTCGATCACAAGCTCCGCCCCTGCCGCAGCCGTGCCCGCGCACGCCTTGGGAAAGGCCTGGGCGAGCAGGGCCGGCTCCACCCCGGAGAGCGGGCCAAGACGCACCGTCACCCGCCGCACCGGCCCTCCCCCATGCGCCCCGGCCACCCGGCCGACCTGGCGCAGCAGGGCGCGGACGATAGAGAGCTCATGCATCGCCCGCCTCACGCATCGCCCGCCACAGCGCCCAGGCCTCACCCGCCGCTCCCGCCTCCACCTTCTGGATGGCATAGCCGACATGCACCATGACGAAGTCCCCCACCGCGAGTTCCTGCCCCTGCAGCAGGAACAGGCTGACCTCGCGCTCCACGCCCTTGGCGCGGCATACGGCCACATCGCCTTCGAGGCGGACGATCTGCATGGGGATGGCGAGGCACATGGGTCTAATCCAAAAATTCCGAAACCACGCCGGGCAGGATTCCTCACGACAAGGACGGAGCGGTTGACATGGCATTCCATGGGCGTGGCCCATGTGGGAGCGGCGCCCCCCAGACTGTTTCAAAAGGGCTGTCCTGCCCTTTTGAAACTCGCCTCGTCGCGGTACACGCCCGCGACGGGCTCCGAGAATCAATCACTTATTGTGATTGATTCTCGCGCGAGCCATCCATGGCTCGCGCCACGATCAAGCGCCGGGATATCGGCCCGGGGGCGGGCCTCCTACAACACATCCTCTCGCAACCCCAAGGGGCCTGCTACACAATAATGTAGCAAGACCCCAGCCGAAGAACGTTGCCATGCACCTCCCGCTGCTTGCCCTGCTTTTGTTCCTGCCCATGCTGGCCCAGGCCCACGGCCTGCACGACCATGGCGGCGGCTGGCTGGCGGGGCTCATCCACCCCCTGCTCGGCCTCGATCACCTGCTGGCCGCCCTCGCCGTCGGACTGTGGGCCGGCACAGCCACAGGATGGGCCCGTCTTGCCCTGCCGCTTGGCTTCACCCTCGCCATGCTGCTGGCGGCCGCCGTGGGCCATGGCGGTAGCTCGTCCCTGGTGCCCTGGATCGAGCCTGGCATCGCCAGCTCGCTGCTGGCCCTCGGCCTGATGCTGGCTATGCGTGTCACCCCCCATCCCCTGCTCGCCGCGCCCCTGCTGGTGCTGCTCGCCGTGACCCACGGCCTGGCCCATGGGGCGGAGGGCCCGGCCGATGGCCTCACCGCCTACCTGACCGGTCTTGGAGCAACCACCCTCGGCCTGCACCTTGCGGGCCTCACGCTCGCCCGCCTGCTGCCGGAGGGCATCACGCGCCTTGCAGGGGCAGGGGTGCTTGGGAGCGGTCTGTGGGCGCTGTTTTAAGCTGGCCCAGCAGGCGATCCGCAAGCCGCTTGGCCGCCGCCTCGACCGCAGGGCTTAGGCCTTCACCCGTAAGTTTGCCGAGTTCGATGCCGTGGATCTCCAGCCTGGCAGGACGAACACGGAGGGCACGCGCCAGTCGCAAGGCCTCTGCCAATCCGAAACCATGGCTGGAGAGCCCGGCGGGCAGGCGTTCCGCCTCCTCGGGCGTGAGCCGGTACAAGGTGCCGGGGGGCTGACCGCCGCACACCGCGTCGATCAGGATCACGGCCTCCACGCCCTGCAGAAAGTTCAACAGACCAACCCCCGGCCGGTCCAGCGCCAGGAACTCCACACCCCCCCCTGACGGGAGCCGCGCGCGCAGCTGATCGATCACCCGCCAGCCGACGGCATCATCGCCGAAGGGCGAGCCCAGACCAATGACACGCAGGGCTCGCCTCTCCCCGCCGGAAGGCTCAGGGCACGTCAGCACGCTTCCCTTGGCCCCCTGCTCATTTGCCCTTTTCGGCGGCGAAATACCAGAAGGGCGCCGGGACATCCGGCAGGCGGATGCCCTGGGCGCGTGCGCGCGCCTGCATCTCCTTGTGGAGGTCGACGATGAAGCGGATCTGATCTTCAGCGGTCGGCAGAGCGCGCAGCTTGTCGACGTTCTTGCGGTATTCATCCTCGCTCATCAGCCGCCAGCTGTAGATCATGTCCCCAAGGCCGATGCCCGCACCGGTCATGGAGTTGCCGCCCCAGTCGGCGATCCCGGCCAGCTGTTGCCTGGCGCGCGCCTGGATGGTGCGGAAGTGCTCACGGTAGAAGCGTTCACGCTCCTGCTCCGTCTTCAATCCGGCAAGCTTCTGACGGTACTGCGCGATCTCGTCCGGCGTCATGAGATCGGCGCCGTAGATCTGGTAGCCGTATGGGTCGCTCGTCTCGGCGAGCGGGGCGCGCTGCTGCTTGGCACGCTCCATCATCTGCGCATGATGCTCCACCATGAACTTGAGCTGTTCCTCGGCCGTGGGCAGGGCGCGCAGCTTGTCGATGTAGGCCGCCCGCTCGGCATCGGTCATGAAACGCCAGCCGTAAACGATGTCCCCCAGGCCGAAGATGCGTCCCCCGTCGCTCGGGGTGTAACCGGCCCAGTCCGAGAGCGTCGCACCGCGGGCGCGGGCACGCTCGGCAATCTTGCGATAATGCTCGAGGCGGAAGGCGGAAAGCTCCTCGGCGTTACGGCAGGCCTTCAGCTCGCGCAGATAGTCTTGTTTCTCCTGGTCCGTCATGAGGTCCGCGCCGTAGATATGCACCGGCTCATCCTGCGCCATGACGGGCACGGTACCCAGGGCAAGGGCGGCGCTCAGCGCCGCCGCGATCAATGTCTTGCGATGCATGGCTGATCTCCTCACTCGGTTATCACAGTCAGGACTATAGGAGACGATCCCCCCATTCGCAGGAGATCAAAGCCGCTCGACGTCGAGCTCGAGAAAATGGGTGGCGCAGGAGATGCACGGGTCGTAGTTGCGGATCACCGTCTCCGCACGCAGGCGCAGGGCATCGTCCGGCGCATCGAGGCCGAAGGCGAGCAGGCTGCGGCGCAGGTCCTCCTCGATGCGCGCCTGGTTCTGGCTGGTGGGCGGCACGATACGCGCGGCACGGACGATGCCCGCCGCATCGAGCAGGTAGCGGTGCCAGAGGATGCCGCGCGGGGCCTCGGTTGCGCCAAAACCTGCCCCGGCGCGCGGCCGCACCTCGACATGAGGGGATGCAGGCAGGCTGTAGGCCTCCAGCAGACGGATGGCCTCGAGCAGGGCGAGGTGGATCTCCACCGCGCGCGCCACCACGCTGTGGAACATGTTGCGGCTGGGGAAACGGATGCCGGTCGCCTCCAGCAGGGCGCGGGTGGCCACCGGCAGGCGATCGAGGTTGAGGTTGAGCCGGGCGAGCGGGCCGACCAGGTAGGGCTCGCCGTGCAGCAGGGCGAACAGGGCGGTCGAGTGCGGACGGTGTTCCTCGGCAAAGTGCGCCTCGAAATCCGCCGGGGCGATATCCAGTCCCTGGCTTGAAACGATCCGCCCCACCGCCATGGGATAGTCCGTAGGATGGCGCAAGGCCACGCTGACAAAATCCTGCGCATCCTCGGGCAGCGGCAGGGAGGCCGCCCAGCCGATGAGGGCCTCGGCCGCGGGCAGGGCCTCGCGCAGCCTGGTCAGCATGGCTTCCACCTCCGCCATGGAGGGGGCATGGTGGAAGCCGCCCACGCAGGCGCCGACCGGATGCACGGAGCGGCCACCGAACAGGCGGATCAGGTCGTTACCGAGCCCCTGCAAGGACAGGCCGCGGCGCACCACCTCGGGATGGTCGGCGGCCATCGCCACCGCGCTGCCGTAGCCGAGAAAGTCGGGCGCGGCCAAGAGGTGGATGTGCAGGGCATGGCTCTGGAGCCATTCGCCGCAGTAGAACACCCTCCGCATGGCCTGAACCCATGGCCCCGGCTCGAGACCGAAGGCGTCCTCCAGCGCGCTGGCCGCGCTCATCTGGTAGGCGACCGGGCAAATGCCGCAGATGCGCGCGACGATATCCAGCACCTCGGTGTGGCGGCGGCCTTCGAGGAACTTCTCGAAGTAGCGCGGCGGCTCGAAGATGTCGAGCGCCAGTTCCGCAATGCGTCCCTGTTCGACGATCAGACGCAAGGCCCCCTCCCCCTCCACCCGGGTGAGGGCCGGGACGTGGATGGACACCGTGCGCTCACTCATCGGCGAATCCCGGGCGATAGTGGGCCAGCGCCTGCGCGTGGAAGGCCGGGGCCTGGCTGTTGATGAACAAGAAGCGGCGCGCGACGTCGGCGGGCGGCAACCCCAGCCCCTCCAGCCGGCGGGCCAGCGCGGCGGTGTTGGGGTTCTCCGCCGGACCGAAGCAGGCATAGCAGTCGCGCCCGAAGCGCGGACACAGGGCACCGCATCCCGTGCGCGTCACCGGCCCCATGCACGGCATGCCCTGGGTGACCATCACGCACACGGCCTGCTGGCGCTTGCACTCCATGCAGACCTTGTCGCGCGTATCCACGGGCGCCACGCCGAACAGCAGCTGGCGCACCGCAGCCAACACCTGGCGGCCATTGACCGGGCAGCCCCAGAGCTCGAAGTCCACCCGCACATGGGCGCGGATCGGCTCGGCATGGTCCAGGGTGCGGATGAACTCGGGGCGGGCGTAGATCGCCCGTTTCCAGTCCTCGTTGGACTCATCCAGGTTGCGCAGGGCCTGCAACCCGCCAGCGGTCGCGCAGGCGCCGAGGGTGACAAGGAAACGGCTCTTCTCGCGCACCTTGTGGATGCGTTCCACCTCCTCCGGAGTGGAAACGCTGCCCTCGATAAAGGCGATGTCCACCTCGGCCTCCTCGTCGTCCATCCCGGCCTCGAGGAAGTGGGAGATGTCGACCAGTCCGGCGAGGGTCAGCAGGTCCTCGCCCGCGTTGAGGAAGGCGAGCTGGCAGCCGTCGCAGGAGGAGAACTTGTGCACCGCGATGCTGGGTTTGGCCATCAGAATCCCCTCGTACCGAGCAGGTCGCGCACCTCGGGCCAGGCAAACACCGGCCCGTCCCTGCAGACGAAGCGGGGGCCGAACTGGCAGTGGCCGCAATGCCCCACCGCGCACTGCATATTGCGCTCCATGCTCAGGAAGATGTTCTCCTCCGCGAGTCCCTGCCGGATGAGCCCCGTGGCTGCGGCCTTCATCATGCCCTCTGGGCCGCACAGCATGGCCATGGCGAGCCCCGCATCGACCTCCAGCCGATCGAACAGGGCCGTCACCAGGCCGACATGCCCGCCCCAGCCAGGGGGGGCCACGTTGGCGGCGAGCAGCACCCGCACCTTGGGTGCCTTCGCCCAGGCCTCGTACTGCGCACGCCAGATCAGGTCATCGGCATGCTTCACTCCCTGGATGATGGTCAGGCGACCGTAATGTTCGCGCCGGCGCAAGATGCGGTGGATGATGGATACGGAGGGCGCACAACCGAGGCCGCCAGTGACCACCACCACGTCGCGCCCCTCCGCCTCGGTGAGCGGCCACCCCCGGCCAAACGGTCCACGCAGGCCGATGCGATCCCCCGCCCCAAGCGCAGCCAAACCGCGCGTCACCCGGCCCACGGCGCGGATGGTGTGGGTCAAGAGGCCCTCGCCCGCATCATCACCGACGATGGAGATGGGCACCTCGCCCACCCCGTAGAGGTAGAGCATGTTGAACTGGCCGGGCGCGAAGGCATACGGCGCACCGTCCGCCAGGCGCAGACGCAGGGTGAACACGGTCGGCGTCTCCTGGATCCGCTCGACGATCTCGGCCTCGCGCGGCAGGTAGGGGTTCATGCCTCACCCTCCCCGCAGATCGCCGCCGCCTCCTCGGTGAGGTCGATGCCGACCGGGCACCAGGTGATGCAGCGCCCACAGCCCACGCACCCGCTGCGCCCATACTGCGCGTGCCAGCTGCCGAGCTTGTGGGTCAGCCACTGGCGATAGCGCGGCGCGGTCTCGGCGCGGATGACGATGCCGTGGATGGACGAGTGCCCCTCGGTGAAGCAGGAGTCCCACACCCGCACATGCTCACTCGTGCTGCCGTCGAGCGAGGGGGCATCGTGCTCGGCGTGGCAGAAGCAGGTGGGGCAGACGCTGGTGCAGTTGCCGCAAGACAGGCAGCGCTCGGCCACCGCTTGCCAGCGGGCATGGTCGAGGCGGGCGAACAGGGCGGACTGGAGGTTGCCCGGTGGCAGGCGGCGTGTCTGCCGTGCGGCGGCCTCTGCGATCTCGACCGCGGCACGCTCGCGCTGCCCCGTGCTGGCGGCCTCGAGCGGGAGCCTGGCCGCTACCGCCGCACCACGCGCACTGCCAATCTCAACCAGGTAGCCGTCATCCATCTCACTCAGGGCCAGGTCAAACCCCCGCTCGGCGCGCGGACCATCGCCGGTCGAGGCGCAGAAACAGGTCTCGGCGGGGTGGGTGCAATGCACGGCGACGATGAACAGACCCTCCCTGCGCGCCGCATAGTAGGGATCGCGGATGGCGCCGAGGAAGTGCTGATCCTGCAATTCGAGGGCCGCGAGGTCACAGGCGCGTGCGCCAATCACGGCCAGCGGCGGCTCCCGGGGCATCGTTTCGCAAAATGACATCCCTCCATCGTCAGCACGCCTCACCCGCCAGAGGGTTTCACACGAGGAGAACAGGAAGGGCTTGAGCGCCTGGGGGCCGTTGGCCCAAGCAAAACAGCGCGCACCGCCCCCCTTCTCAAGGCGGTAATGCCCTGGCTGCTGCACACCCCGCCAGCCCTGCGGCAGTTCGGCAACATCGTCCAGGTCGGCGTACAGGATGGCGCCCTCGCTCGCCCGCGGACCGACCACGCGATAGCCCTCGTCGCGAAGGGCATCAATCAGGGACTGCATGGCATGGCGCGGAAGATAGGTGGCGTGTTCCATCAGCAGCAAAGCGAGTGGCGTATTGAACTGAACTCGAGGTTCCAGAGTAGCTCACTGCGACCATGCGTGCAGAAAAACAAAAAGCCCGCCGAGTCTTGCGGACTCGACGGGCTTTTCAGCACGGTGGGCACCGATCAACGACCGGGCCCTGCCTTGGTTGCGAGCGTTACTCGCCGACCTTCTTCACGGCGCCGACAGAAACGTCGCCGACCACGGCCTTGCCTTTAACGATGGGCGCTTCCTTCATGCAGTCTTTCATGCAGCGAGGATTCTTCACGTCCGGACGCGGGTCGGTGTAGTAGTTGTCCTGAGCCGGCATCTTGGTCTTCTTGAGGAAGTCCGCGTCGCACACGGCCTTGTCGTCACCGATGACTTCAGCGATGTACAGGACGTAGCACGTGGTGGCGTAAGCCTCGTCGTTGCTCAGGGACTGCGGCGCGAAGAACGGCATCGCACGACGGATGTAGTCGTACAGGGTCGGTGCGTGGCCCCACAGGTTGTTGATGCCGCGGGCGCCGACGGTGTCCTCGTCAGACTTGGCGTGCTTCTGCAGGATTTCCAGCTTGTCGCCCAGCATCTTCGGGTAGCCCTTGGCACCCTCGCCGAACTCGCCGTGGCACATGGCGCACTTGGCCTGGTAGATCTTCTCGCCGTCAGCGACGGAACCCTTGCCCGCCGGCAGGTTCTCGCCATCGAAGAAGACGGAGATATCCCACGGCTTGATGGCCTCGTCGGTGATCTGCTTGCCGATGCCGTCATAGGGACCGGCGAAGGCCATGGAAGAAGCAGCGAACAGCGCTGCCACCAGGGCAGACTTAGAGGTTTTCGATTTGAACATTCTTCACTTCTCCGTTCGCCTCGATCTTCCAGGTCTGGATCGAGTTCTTGTGGTAGATGCTGTTGGTGCCACGTTCCTTGCGCAGCTGACGCAGGGTCGGCTGGGTGTAACCAGTTTCGTCGGTCACGCGGCTCATGATCAGGGTTTCCTTGCCATCCCATTCCCACGGCATGGTGAAACGGGTCAGGCACTTGGAGAACACCGGCTCAACCAGCTTGGCTTCTTTCCAGGTCTTGCCGCCATCGACGGAAACGTCCACGGCCTTGACCTTGCCACGGCCGGACCAGGCCAGACCACGCACCTCGTAGGCACCCTTGCCGGGGAGCTTCTTGTCCGGGCACGGGAAAGTCACGACGGAGTTGGCTTCGTTGACCAGGGTGAACTGGCGGAAGCGGCCGTCCGGCATGCCGTCGGTGTAGTGACGGGTTTCCTGATAGGTGACCAGCGGCTTGTTGCTGAACTTGATGCGACGCAGGTGCTTGATGGACAGGTTGGCTTCGCAGCCCGGCACCACCAGACGGATCGGGTAGCCGTTCTCCGGACGCAGGGCCTCGCCGTTCTGCGCGTAGGCCACGATGATGTCCTTGTAGATCTTGTCGGCATCGGGAATCGGCTTGCCGAACTGATCCTTGGCCCCCGGCAGCGGGATGGAGCGCTGCAGCGCGGAACCATCGGCGCCTTCGCCGTAGAACCAGGTGGCTTCCTTCTTGACGCCAACCAGCTTCATCAGGTCGAGCAGGCTCACGCCCACCCACTCGGAGCAGGAGATCATGCCGTGGGTGAACTGCAGGGAGTCCATCTGGACGCCGCGCCATTCCATACCACCGTTCGCCGGGCACTCCATGAACCACACGCCGGACTTCTGCGGCAGACGCTTCAGGTCCTCGATGGTGAAGATCATCGGCTTCTCGACCATGCCGTGGATCACCAGGCGATGGGTGGACGGATCGATGTCTACGGCACCCGCGTGGTAACGCTCGAAGTGCAGACCCGCCGGGGTGATGATGCCCTCGAGGTCCTGCAGCGGGGTGAAGCTGATGGACGCGATGGTGTCGGGGGTCAGCCACTCGACGTTACGACGTACCACGTGGGCTTCGAACTTGGACGGCATGCCGTACGGCACGCTGACCACGCCACGACCCAGCATCTTGTTGGTCGGGGG
Source organism: Thiofaba sp. EF100 (assembly GCF_039822285.1). NCBI lineage: Bacteria > Pseudomonadati > Pseudomonadota > Gammaproteobacteria > Chromatiales > Halothiobacillaceae > Thiofaba > Thiofaba sp. EF100. The sequence continues at coordinate 838,826 of NZ_JBAJEY010000001.1, forward strand.
GATGGGCAGCGGATCCTTGACGACATCGCTGGCCACGGCGCGACCGGCTACAGCGCCTGCCGCAAGCGCGCCGCCTGCAACGGCTACGCTTTTGCGGAGGAACGAGCGGCGAGCCTCGGAGGCCACGGCCTGCTCGTCACCGCTCACCGGCATGGTGATCTTTTCTTCGGACATTGCTCACTCCTGCACGTTAGCAATTCTGTGGAGGCGGGTGATCCCGCTCCCGTCTGCACCCCGGATGCACACTTCCGGGCACGCAGTGCCTGACTTGAGGCGCCAACACAAGGACACCCACAGCCTAATAGTTTGGCCCGCGACGGAAGTCATGGGCAAATTGACTCAGCTTATTCAGCATAAGGACGCACACTGACAAGCACTGACTCAATGGCCACGAACTTTAACTTTTCGCTAAAATATCAGCAATCACTAATCTTTTAATACCCTCGGCCCCGGATTTATCGGGCAATTTCGTCCCGGGGCGGGCATGCGGCATCATGCACACCCACCGGATTGGAGAGATCAAACCATGGTGCGCGTGCAAGTTGAGGACTTCGAACTCGGCACGGAGATCGCCCGCCTGCGGGCCGGGCAGCGGGATGTCGGCGCGGTGGCTGCCTTCCTCGGCACAGTGCGTGACATCAACAACGACAACCGAATCAGCACCCTCGAACTCGAGCACTATCCAGGCATGACCGAACGTGCGCTGGAAGACATCGAGACGAAGGCACGCGCGCGCTGGCCGCTCAACGGCGTGCTGATCATCCACCGCGTCGGCCCACTCCAGCCGGAGGACCAGATCGTGCTGGTCGCGGTCACGAGCAGGCATCGCCACGCCGCCTTCGAGGCCTGTGAGTACATCATGGACTACCTCAAGACCCGCGCGCCCTTCTGGAAAAAGGAGGACACTCCGGAGGGCCCCCGCTGGGTCGATGCGCGCGAGAGCGACTTCGACGCCGCCGCACGCTGGGGGGACGCCTGAATGCTGGACTTCGCCAGCGCTCGCACCCTGTTGATCCAGGCGGCGCAGCCGATCGAGCGCCGCGCAACGCTGCCGATCGAGGCCTGCCTCGGCCGCACCCTGGCTGCCGATGCGCGCGCCCTGAGCGACTCTCCGCCGGCGGATGTCAGCACCCTTGATGGCTATGCCATCGCCACGCGCGACCTCTCGCTCAAAGGCGAGACGCGCCTGCGCATCACCCAGCGGATCGCCGCAGGCCAGACCGGGGCGCCGCTGAGCCCCGGTTCCGCCGCTCGCATCTTCACCGGCGCCGCCCTGCCTCCGGGAGCGGACGCCATCGTTGCCCAGGAATCGGCCAGGTGCGAGGACGGAGACGTCATTTTCAAGCATCGCCCGGCCCCGTTCGAGGACGTGCGCCGGCAGGGCGCCGACTTTCGCGCGGGCGAGGTGCTGGTGCCTGCGGGGACCCGCCTGGGCCCCACCCACCTCGGGCTTGCCGCATCGGGCGGCATCGCCGAGCTTGAGGTCCACGACCGGCTGCGGGTGGCCCTGCTGACCAGCGGCGACGAGGTCACCCCTCCCGTCCAGCCCCTCGCCCCCGGCCACATCTACAATGCCAACGCCCCGATGCTCCGGGGGCTGCTCGAACAGCTCGGCTGCACCATCAGCCATGCCCTGCACCTGCCGGACGACTTTGCCGCCACCCGTACGGCCCTCGAGCGCCTGGCCGGCGAATGCGACGTCATCCTCACCTCCGGCGGGGTGTCGGTCGGTGAGGAGGACCACATCAAGGCCGCGGTCGAATCGCTCGGCCGCATCGACCTGTGGAAGGTGCGCATGAAGCCGGGCAAGCCGCTCGCCTTCGGGCAGGTGGCCGGCACGCCGTTCATCGGCCTGCCCGGCAACCCGGTCTCCGGCTTCGCCACCTTCCTGCTGTTCGCCAAGCCCTTCCTGCTCGCCCGCATGGGTGCCCGCGTGCCACCCTTGCGCCCGCTCCAGCTGCCCGCCGCCTTTGCCCGCCCCGTCGCCTCCGACCGGCGCGAATTCGCCCGCGCACGGATCACGGCCGACCAGCGCGTCGCACTGTACGTCAACCAGGGCTCCGGCATCCTCAGCTCGCTCACCTGGGCGGATGCCTTGGCCGAAATCCCCGAACACGTCACCATCGCCCATGGCGACCTTGTCCATGTCCACCTGCTCGCGGAGCTGCTCGCATGAGTGAACCGGTATCCAGCACCCTGACCCACATCGACGAAACCGGCGCCGCGCGCATGGTGGACGTGGGTGACAAGCTTGAGACCCGCCGCGAGGCCACCGCCCAGGCGATCGTGCGCATGAAGCCCGAAACCCTCGCCCTGATCGTCGAGGGCAAGCACAAGAAAGGCGACGTGCTGGCCGTGGCGCGCATTGCCGGGATCATGGCCGCCAAGCGCACGCCGGACCTGATCCCGCTCTGCCACCCGCTGCTTTTGACCAAGGTCGAGGTCACGCTCGAACCGATGACGGAGGAGAGCAGCATCTACATCACCGCCACCTGCGCCCTCAAGGGCCAGACCGGGGTGGAGATGGAGGCCCTCACCGCTGCAAGCGTGGCCGCGCTGACCATCTACGACATGTGCAAGGCGGTCGACCGCGGCATGGTCATCGACCGTATCGGCATCCTGGAGAAGAAGGGCGGCAAGAGCGGCCACTGGCAGATGCTGCCCGAGCAAGGGCTGGCCCGGATCGGCGACTAGCCACGCACCGCAAGAGTTGCATCCAGCATTTTTTTCGGATAGCGTTATATCCCATTGGGAATAACGCTCCTGCACGCAGCCGTGGAATGCACACCCATCCCTTGGATGGTTCATGGCTGCCCTCAAGGCCAGGCCATACAAGCCATAAAGGGAACTAATCGAGCATCGTAAATTAGACTTTTACAATATACCTGCTCTTCCCCTACCGTTATGTTCACTCGAACATGGCGAGATATGGCTTCGTGACAAGCTTGATCGACCCCTTTGGTCGCAAAATCGAATACCTGCGTCTGTCGGTCACGGATCGCTGCGACCTGCGCTGCTTCTACTGCATGCCAGAGGGCTTCAAGGACTTCGAGGAGCCGGCCCACTGGCTGACCTTCGACGAAATCGAGCGTGTCGTCGGTGTCATGCAGGAGATGGGCCTTGCGCGCGTCCGCATCACCGGTGGAGAGCCGCTGGTGCGCAAGGATGTCGATCAGCTTGCCCGCCGCCTCAAACAAGGCGCGGGCATCGCGGACCTCTCCCTCTCCACCAATGCCACCCGCCTTGCCAGGCACGCCCGCGCCCTGCGCGAAGGCGGTGTCGACCGCCTCAACATCAGCCTCGACACCCTGCGTCCTGAGCGCTTCAAGGACATCACCCAGGGGCGCCTGGACAAGGTCATGGACGGCATCCTCACCGCCAAGGCCGAGGGCTTTGCACCGATCAAGATCAACATGGTGGCGATGAAGGGCGTGAACGACGACGAGATCGGCGACATGCTCGAATTCTGCGTCGAGCACGGCTTCACCCTGCGCCTGATCGAGACCATGCCGATGGGCGACACCGGACGCTCGGCCACCGACCACTACCTCGACCTGCAGGCGGTGAAGAAGCAGCTGGCCGAACGCTTCGAGCTCCTCCCCACCCTCGACGGCTCGATCGACGGTGGACTCATCTACGGCGGCGGCCCGGCGCGCTACATGCGTGTGGCCGGCACCCAGACCCACATCGGCTTCATCACGCCCATCTCCCAGCACTTCTGCGAGACCTGCAACCGGGTCCGCCTGTCGGTCGATGGCACCCTCTACATGTGCCTTGGGCAGGAACACAACTACCCGCTGCGCGACCTGCTGCGCCGTGGCATCCCGGACGACGAGCTCAAAGAGGCCCTGATCGCCGCCATCGCCCTCAAGCCGGAGCGGCATGAGTTCCGTGAGCAGCCGACCAAGATCGTGCGCTTTATGTCCATGACCGGCGGTTGATTCATCGGCCCGGGGGCGGGCCTCCTACCCGGTAGGAGCGGCGCCCCGCCGCGATCAAACGATCGGGGACAGCCACCAAGGCAGGACGCCCATCCTCGACGCTACCCCTACCCAACCATCCGCTCCGCCAGCGCCCAACCGTTGCGGATGCAATCCGAAACCGCCACCCCATCCCGCCAGTTCGCCCGCGTCCACAGCCCCGGCAGGCCAGAGAGCGCCGTATCCAGCGCGGCAAGGCGCTCGAGATGCCCCAGCTCGTATTGCGGGATGGCACGCGGCCAGCGGCTGATGTGCGTCATCACGGGCGGGGCACGGAAGCCGAGGATGGGGCCGAGGTCATCCAACACGCGCTCGATCACCCGCGCATCACCCCAGTCGCCGACCTCCTCATGACGGCGTCCACCGATGAAGGCGGTGAGCACGACCTGCCCTTCCGGTGCCCGCCCCTCGAACAGGGTGCTGGAAAACAGCGCTCCGAGGGTGGTGCGGCGCTCCTTGGACGGGATCAGCACGCCGAAGCCATCCAGGGGGTGGGCGACGTCCTCCCGGCGGAAGCCAAGCGCGACCGAGGCCACCGGCGGATAGGGAATCTCGCGCAGGGCATTCACCGCCTCGCCAAGATGCGGCTCCAGCAGGTCCGCCACGGCGGCCGCGGGCAGGGCGAGGACCACGTGCCTGGCCGTGAACATCCCATGGGGCGTCTCCACCTGCCAGCCGCCCTCCACCGGCCGCAGGCCCGTGGCGGGGGTTGAGAGAAAAAGGCGCTCACTTAAAACCGCGGCCAGGGCCTCGGTCAGCTGGCCCAAACCCCGCTCGAACGACAGCATCTGGCCAACCGGCCCCGTCTGCACCTCGGCCTTGCGCGCGGCCCAGGCCTTCTTCAACGCCCCTCTGAGCAGCGAACCGTGCTCGTGCTCCAGGGCATAGACCCTGGCCGTCGCTGCGCGCACCGAAAGCCGCTCGGGATCACCCGCGTACACCCCGGACACAAACGGGTCGATCGCCCAGTCGAGGAATTCCTGCCCCAGCCTGCGGCGGACGAAGGCGGCCACACTCTCCTCCTGGTCGGCAGGCTTGATGAAGGGCTCCGCAAGAAGCCGCAGCTTGCCCTTGAGGGAGAACAAGCGGGTGGTCAGAAACGCCGGCGGCGAGCCAGGCAGCGGCACCGCCCGGCCATCGCGCACCACATAGCGCCGCTTCGCCTCGCGGTTGGCCTCACGCGCAACCTCGCGCAGGCCAAGCCCGTCGATGAGCTGGCGGATGGCCGGGGCGTTGTCGAGCAGGGTGTTCGGCCCCGCCTCGAGCAGATACCCATCGAGGGCATGCGTCATCACATTGCCCCCCGCCCGCGGCGCCGCCTCGATCACCGCGACATCCACGCCCCGCTGGCGCAGGAAAAAGGCCGTCGAGAGACCGGAAATCCCGGCCCCGATCACCAGCGTCTCAACATCCCGACCCATGCCCCTATCCTCCCAAGTTGAATATCGCGCCCCTGGGCCAGCAGCAACCCGCCCAGCACCAGTGCCGTGCCAAGCATCGCCTGCGGCGGGAGCACCTCATCCTGCACCACCCAACCGAGCCATAATGCCAACACCGGGGCCATCAGGGTGATCAGCCCCATCAGCGACGCTGGCAGGTGTTGCAGGGCATAAAAAAACAACATGAAACCGAACACCGAACCAAAGACCGCAAGGTAGATGATCGAACCCCAGGTGCGCAGCCCCGCATGCTCGGGCCATTGCCCGTCGAAGATCCACCAGACGACGACATACAGCAACGCCGAGAGCCACAGTGCACCGACGCTGATCACACCACCGGAGATGGGGGCGTGCACCTTCTTCACCAGCACCGTGCTTGCGGCATGCATCAAGGCACTGGACAGCATGGCCAGCACGGCCAGCCCACCGACGCTCTCGAGCGAAATCCGGTCGTGGAAGATCAGCGCCAGCCCGCCAAAGGCCACCAGCATCCCGACCACGCCATACCAGGTCAGGCGCTCCCCAAGCCACCAGGCCGCGAGCAGGCTGGTAAAGATGGGCGCAGTGCCGAACAGCACCGAGATCATGCCGCTCGGCAGATACTGCGCGGCCCAGTAGGTGGAAAGCATGCCGCCGAAGATGGCGAGGCTCCCCGCCGCATAGGCCAAAAGCGCGCGCGGGGTGTAGACCATGCGCAGCCCAAGCAGACGCAGCACCGGGATCGCGACCAGTGCGCCGAGCACCATGCGCGCCATCACGCCGAACAGGAAGCCGGCCTCCATACCGCTCCACTGGATGCCAAGCGGCGTGGTGGCCCAGATGAAGACCACGGCGACATAGGCCAGCATCAAGCGGCTGCGGGAAGGTGAGGCGGGCAAGACGGTTATGGAAACGTTGGACAGAGGACCCTCCCCTCCCCCTTGACGGGGGAGGGGCTGGGGGAGAGGGTGATCACCCATTGCAAATGCAGCGCCCCCCTCTTACCCAGCGAGGGGGAATGGACAAGCCACGTTCCGGGGTTTTGGGCATGTTCTTCACCCCACCCACAGGGTCTTTACATTGGTAAAGGCCCGCAGCCCCTGCACGCCCAACTCACGCCCAAGGCCCGAGGCCTTGATGCCGCCGAACGGCAGGCGCGGATCACTCTTGACCATCCCGTTGACGAAGGCCGCTCCACACTCCAGGGCCCGCGCCACCCCCTCGCCACGTGTCACGTCGCGCGTCCACACGCTACCGCCCAGGCCAAAACGGCTGGCATTGGCGAGCTCCAGGGCATGCATGTCATCGTGCGCGACCGTCACGCTGGCCACCGGGCCAAAGATCTCCTGCTCGAAGGCCGTCACACCCGGTGTGACATCGGTCAGCAGCGTGGCGTGCATGCCCGCGTGCGTTCCCTGGATGATGGTTCCCCCAAGACGCAGGCTGGCCCCCTCGCGCAGGCTGGCCTGCACCTGACCGAGCACCTCATCGCGCAGGTCCGCGCGCGCCAGCGGTCCGAGGTCGGTGTCCTCATGCAGGGGGTCACCGTAGCGCAGGGTGGCGATGCGCTCGACCAGCCCCTCAATGAACGCCTCCGCCAAGGATGAATGCACGATAAAGCGCTTGGCGGCAATGCAGCTTTGTCCCCCATTCTGGAAACGCGCCCGCACCGCCTGATCCAGGGTGACATCGAGGTCCGCATCCTCCAGCACGAGGAAGGCATCCGAACCACCCAGCTCCATCACACACGGCTTCAAGGCCGCCCCGGCCACCGCTGCCACCTTGCGCCCTGCCGCCTCGCTGCCAGTCAGCGTCACCCCATGCACGCGATGATCCTCGATCAGCGCGGGGATGCGCTCCGCCCTCACCAAAAGCGTCTGAAATGCCCCCTCCGGCGCACCGGCGTCGCGGAACAGGGCCTCCAGCGCCAGGGCACACTGAGGCACGTTCGAGGCGTGCTTGAGCAAGAAGGTGTTGCCCGCCATGAGGATGGGCGCGGCCGCGCGGATCACCTGCCAGAACGGGAAGTTCCACGGCATGATGCCGAGGATGGTTCCGAGCGGCTCGTACACCACGGCACTTTTGGCTGCATCCGTCGCCACCGGCTCATCCGCAAGCCAGCCCTCGGCATGCTCGGCATAAAACTCACAGGCCCAGGCGCACTTGAGCACTTCCGCCCGCCCTTCGCGCACCGGCTTGCCCATCTCCTGCGCCATCAGCGCGGCATAAGCCCCCTGGCGCTCACGCAGCAGGCGGGCCACCGCCTGAAGCATGACGGCACGGGGGGCAAAACCACCCTCGCGCCAAATGCGCGAGATGGCAGCAGCCCGCTGCAAGGCCCGTTCGATGCGGCCCTCATCATGCGCTGGGAGGCGGGCGAGACATCCACCGGTGTAGGGATTGATCGAGAGGAATGCCATACGTCCTCAAAAAGCCATTTACGAAGAACATGTAGATGGCGGGCCCCGCATCTACCGTAAAAACTCGAGCCGTCCAAGAAACAAGGCCGGGAACCCCGGCCTTGGCTTTGGCTGACACGAATTCAATGATTCACAGCTTGGCGGGCAAGTGCTCGCGAATCTGCTCAGCCGGGAAGTGCGTGAGCTCCTTGTGGAACTCGCCTGCCAGCTTGGCATGAACAGCCTTGTCGGTCGCGTCGCGCAACAGCCCCAGAAAATGCGGCGGCGCCACCACATAGAGGCGATCGTACTCAGCCGCGTCAGCATGCAGGGTTTCGGCCACCTCCTTGGCGAAGCGGATGGCCTCCTCCTCCTTGGGGGAGACCTTCTCATCCATCCCAAACTTGCTGTGCATCCCCGGCACGCTGCTCATCCCCGGTGCATCCGAGGCCATCTCGCTCGCCTTCCGCAGAGATTCCGGATGGCTCAGATCCTTGATCTCGACCAGGGCACCGACCAGCACCTCACCCGAAGGCGCGTACTGGGAACCTCCATGCGCGGAAACCCCTTCTTCAACGCGGAAGAAGCGTGCACGCGCCGCATCGGCTACTACGACCCAAGTCTTCATTCTCTCGTTCCCCTTCTCTTGTTGGGCCATTCCAGCATAGCGCAGAAGGACGGATAGAGCGAAGCGCGATCCGATAGCCCTTTCCCGGATTTCGGCCTGCAGACTGGAGGCGGGCTACACAGGCTAGATCGAACGGAGCCGATGACTCAGATTCCGGTCAAATCAGGCCGCGATGACATCAAGGCATAAACAGCCTGATCAAGATGGTGTCGTGTCCATGCAGCCCACCATGCTTGGGGTACCAGGTTGTCAGAACGTAGAAGCAGACACGAGGCTGAACAAGCCAGGCCGAGGTAGAGGACTCACTCTGGGGCATCACATGAGAACGCCCTGAATCCGGATGACACGGGCGACCCCGGGTAGCCCCAAATGGCCATCCTTGACGAACAGCCTGGCAACGCAGGCTAAACCGGAAAGAAGGATCGGAGAAGCAGCATCACAACGCCACCAAGAAGCAGCCCAAGCATCCATTGCATCAGCGTCATCTTCCCGTTGATCTGCTCAAACCGCATATCCATTTTCGCCTCCAAGCGCTCAACATCCCGCTTCGTGGCAACTTCCGCTTCCATGGAGGCATCTTTGAGCGCCTCGGCAACCGCTTCAGCCTGCTGAGGAGTGAAGCCTGCAGCCTCAAGCTTGCGAACAAACTTGTGTGTGTCAAAGGCAATGGTTGCCATGGGATCAGCCCACACTCGAAGAAGAACGGTTGTCAGAACCTAGCAGCAAACACACGGCTGAACAAGGTGGACTGGCCTCCTCAAGAGCACATCGAAAAACCGTTGCGAATGACCGTAGCCCGCATGAAGTACAACGAAATCCGGGGACTTCCGCATTCCGGCCTTCGGCCTGCATACGGGCCACGCTGGCTATCGCGGCGGGGGCGCCGCTCCTACATCGCCTACATCGGCGCTCTGAGCCATAAAGACACATTAAAGCCAGAACCCAGACGCAAAAAAGGCGGCCCGAAGGCCGCCCTTGTGGGGTTCAATCTCAGGAGAGATTAGAACTTGTGCATTACGCCTACAGAGAAGGCAGAGGCATTGCCGCCTGCTACACCCACGGACATGTAGTCGCCGTGACCAGCCTTCGAAACGTTGTAGGCTGTGGTAGCTGCGTCGTTGTCGGTCTTGGCATAAGCAGCGTACAGGGTGGTCTGCTTGCTCAGCTTGTAGTCATAACCGACAGCGAACATGTTGGCGCCAGTATCGGTGGTGCCGGAGATGTCGTTGGCCTTGTAGTACTGGGCCTTAACGACGTTGTTGCCGAAGGTGTAGGAAGCGCCAGCACCCCAGACGGACTGATCCTTGCCTGCGGTGAAGCCAAGGTCAGACGCCTTCTGATACAGGGCATTGACACGTACACCGGCGAAGTTTACGCCGGCACCGAGGCGGTAGGCAGACTCATTGTTCTGACCTGCTGCATCGATGTTGTGACGCTCATACGCAGCCCCAAGGTCAAAGATCTTGTGGGTGTAAGTTGCGCTCAGGCTGTAGGCATCGAACTTGTTGTTATCGTAGTTCGGGGTGTTACCGGCGATATCATGATCGGTAACATAAGCCAGGGTAGCTTGGATGCCAGCCATAGCCGGGGTGACATAGGCTACGACGTTATTCGGGCGCAGATCCCAACCAGCACCACCGACACCGATCAGGTTACGGGAATCGCCGATCTGGTCGCCGAACAGGTCATACTTGCGACCAACCAGCTTCATCGGGGTATCGTGCTTACCCACGAGGGCAGTACCCCAACCACCGGTCAGGCCCACGAAGGTGTTACGGGCTTCGCCGAACAGGCCAGAAGAGGTGCCTGCATTGCTAGAAACGTTGACCAGCGTTTCGAACTGATAGATGGCGCTCAGATTGGAGCTGATCTTCTCAGTGCCTTTTACACCCAGGCGGGAGGAGTTGCTGGAAACGTTGACATTGCTGTCATCCTGACCAGCAGCTTGATCGGACTTGACGGCATCGATAGAAACGTGAGCCAGGCCGTACAGAGTGGTGTCGGCCATGGCAGCCGGAGCGGCCACAGCGGCGGCTACGGCAACAGCGATCAGGTGCTTCTTCATGGATTGCTCCTTGGAGGGTTATAAGGACATCCCGGTGTCTCCGGGGCCACGGATGCTTTTTACCGAAGGCTTCATTGTGGTGCAATGCGTGCGTTGCTGCAGTGCAACAAAGCGTAACGGGAGGCGTTGTTTTTGCGCATCTGTTCGCGGCGAGGGCGCCGCTCCTACGGCCGGGAAGGTGTAGGAGGCCCGACCCGGGCCGATGAAGCCTTGCCCTTTCGCGCCGGGGGCGGCGCTCCTACGGAGGAGCCCATACCTGTCTGCCCCCCCCTTACAGCGAATCTCCATCATCCCCAACGCAGCAAGCAGCAAGATCTCAAAATTGCTTGGGGAGCCCGGCCTGCTTGAGCACGGCGTTGGCCGTATGGCGCGACTTGATAGTGTGGTCCACGGGAAAGCGACCCCCTGTGATCGGGGAATACCCAATGTCGTGGTCACCCTTTCCATGCCGCTCAAAACGGCAACCCGCTGCCCGCAGCAGCTTGATGAGCTCCGGAGTCAGGCTGCTACCCATCGTCAAGCTGCGCGCTGGGCAACGGCGAACCTGCGGGCCAGAAGTTCGAAGGGCACATCACCCCTCTCGCCCCCCTCATTGGCGTCGAGCAACTCAGGAGTCATGGTTCCGAGCTTGACGGCGAGGGCTTCGAGGGTATCGGCTTCGGTCGCCAAGCCGGGAACGTCGTCCGAGGTCGCCCCCCCATACACGGGCCTCATCATCCCATTCGGCACGAACGAAAAGGATTTTCTGCATGATGATCTTCCGTTGGGGCGAATCGTTGTCTTGAGTATACGACCAAGCATCCAGACTCCCACCCTGTAATGAAAAGCCCCTCGACAGGGCGAGGGGCTTGGGGGCAGGGCCCGGCTTGAGCCGGAAAGGCGAGCCGTGGCTTAGTCGTAGAACTTGCGACGCGGAGCGCCCTGGCCGGGACGGCCGGCGGGCTTGTCGCCGAAGCGGTGGCCGCGGCGTTCGCCGTGGTGCTCATGGCCATGATTGCCATGGCCGGCGTGGGCGTCCTGACCACCGCGGCGGCCGTAGGGCTTGCCTTCGCCCGCGCGCGGGCTGGTGCCGTCGCGGCTGGCGCGATAGCCGTTGCCGCCTCGGTAGCCCCCACCTGCCGGACGGCCACGGCCGCGCGTACCCATGCCACCGCGGTCGCCTTCCTGCGGCTTAAAGCGGGCTTCCATGCCTTCCACCTCGGTCACGCGCACCTTTTCGCCCACGTAGTGTTCGATGTTGCGCAGGATGCCAAGATCACGGCGGCTGACGAAGGAGACGGCGGTGCCGGTGGCCCCGGCACGACCGGTGCGGCCGATGCGGTGGACGTAGTCCTCGGCCTGGCGCGGCAGGTCGAAGTTGAAGACGTGGGTGATGCCGGCAACATCGATGCCGCGTGCGGCCACGTCGGTGGCGACCAGGATGCGGCAGCGGCCCTTGCGCAGGTGGTCGAGCATGCGGGTGCGCTGGCGCTGGTTCAGGTCACCGTGCAGGGCGGCGGCAGCCTGGCCGGCCTGCTCCAGTTCGGCGGCGAGCTGGTCGGCGTCGCGCTTGGTGGCGGTGAAGACGATGGCCTGATTCACGGACGCATCAGCGAGCAGGTGATTGAGCAGCTCGCGCTTGTGGTCGACGTGATCGACGTAGATGACCTGCTGGTCGATGGCGTCGCGACGAGCTTCCAGCGGGGCCACTTCGAGGTGCTCGGGCTGATCGAGCAGATCCCCCGCGAGCTTGACGACGCTGGGCGAGAGGGTGGCGGTGAAGCACACGCTCTGGCGCTCATCCGGCATGGCGGCAGCGATGGCGCGCATGTCATCGGCAAAACCGAGGTCGAGCATGCGGTCGGCCTCGTCCAGCACCAGCATCTCGAGGCGGTCGAAGCGCACGCGGCCGCTGTTCATCTGGTCGAGCAGGCGGCCCGGGGTGGCGACGAGGATGTCATAGGGCTTGGACAGTTCGCGGTTCTGCACGGGGTACGGCTCGCCGCCGGTGATGCAGACGACGCGGGCGTGGCGCAGGCCGCGGGCAAACTGGATGGCGGCCTTGGTGACCTGCTGCGCAAGCTCGCGGGTCGGCGCCAGCACGAGGATGCGCGGGCCGCGACCTTCCTTGGCGGAGGGTTCGGCCAGGCGAGTCAGGGCCGGCAGCAGGAAGGCCGCGGTCTTGCCCGTGCCGGTGGGGGCCTTGGCAATGAGGTCATGGCCTTCCAGCAGCATGGGAATGCCCTGCGCCTGGATGGGCGTCGGCTGGCTCAGCCCCAGTTCGGTCAGGTTGGCAACGATTTGGCTTGGGATGCCGAGGTCGGCAAAAGTGGTCTGCGTCAAGGGATGTTCCTGTGGGCAAAGACAAATGGACTCTCGGCAAAGCGGCTTGGCTTGCTACGCGTTGGCAACAACTTCAGGCATCGAAGCCAACCAACGAAAGTCACATCAAGTCTTTACGCACCGGGATGGCGCGGGGACCAGGACAGGAGGGTTTGATTCGATGACGCCCGGATCATTCCGGACCGAGAGAGTAATGAGTGGCGTCCCCACGGGGATTCGAACCCCGGTTACCGCCGTGAAAGGGCGATGTCCTAGGCCTCTAGACGATGGGGACGCTGCAGAGGCAGTCAGCGTTGCTGACGGATGCGCATTATAGAGAGGTCGAATCCGCTGTCAACACCTTTGTGAACTTTTCTTTGCCAAGGTCTGCACCGCAAGCATCCCCGCCTCTTTTCATGACCTTGATATAGAGATGGCATTTGTGCGCCGCAACCTTTGGGCGCAAAATGAGAAGATTCTTTTGACCCAACGGCAATCACGGCGCAATGACGGCTCAGAACGTCTTCGAGCACCCCCTCAACGAGCGCATGCGTGCCTTCCTGCGCCTGAGCGGGCTGTTCGCCCGCGCGCAACACTTCCTGGCCGGCGCCTCCGAGCAGGATTCCCAGTGCGCCATACTCACCCTGCTTGAGCTTTCCGAACTCACCGGCCGGGTGGATATCAAGCGCGAGCTGATGAAGGAGCTGGAGCGGCAGAGCGCCAATCTGACCCGCCTGGCTGAGACGCCGGACGTCGACACCCGCAAGCTCACCCAAGTTCTAGATCAACAAAAGGCGCTGATCCAGCGCCTGCATGCGCAGAGCGGCCCGATCGGCGCGGCCATCAAGACCAACGAGTTCCTTTCCGCCATCCAGCAGCGCGCCCGAATCCCCGGAGGACTGTGCGAGTTCGACCTGCCGATGTTCCACCACTGGCTGCGCCAGCCGCTCGAAGACCGGCGGGATGTCCTGCACGCCTGGCTGATGCCCTTTGCCGTGGTGCAGGAAGGCATCGAGCTGATCCTGGACCTTGTGCGCAAGAGCGCGGCCCCTTCGGCTGCGATCGCCGAGGGTGGTTTCTACCAGCAGGCCCTGGATCCCTCGCTCCCGTTTCAGCTGATCCGGGTCACCTTGCCTGATGACGCGACCTGTTTCCCGGAGGTAAGCGCGGGCAAACAGCGCTTCACCATCCGCTTCCTTGAACTTAACCTCGATGATGGACGCACCAGCCAGAGCACGGAGGACATCCCCTTCGGCCTCGCCTGCTGCGCTCTGTAAACGCAACCCAATCATGGCTGACCCGACGGATACCGCCTTCGTTCTCAAGGGACGCATGCTCACCCTGATGGTGTTCGAGCTGCACAACCCCAACATCGTGCAACTGGCGATGGCGCTCAAGGAGCACATGGCCCAGGCCCCCAACCTGTTCAAGAACACCCCGCTGGTGGTGGACCTCTCGCCGCTGCAGGACGGCTTCAAGGTGGTGGACTTCCCCGCCCTGGTGAGCCTTCTGGACAATCACGGCCTAACCGTAGTGGGCGTAATAGGGGGCAACGAGCAGCAACGCACCGCGGCCGCCCGCGCCCGTCTGGCCCTGTTCCCGGACAGCCCGGGGCGGGCGGTGAGTGAGCCCCCCAAGGCGGCAGCGGACAAGGCAGAGGAGGCTGCAACCGCCGAAGAGGCTCTCCCCGCACCGGCGGCCAGCGATCTGGTGATCCGCCTGCCGGTACGTGCCGGCCAGCAGGTCTACGCGCGCGGTGGTGATCTGATCGTCGAGTCCTCGGTCAACGAGGGGGCCGAGGTGGTGGCGGATGGCGACATCCACATCTATGGTGCACTGCGCGGCCGGGCCCTGGCGGGCGCGCGCGGCCGCGGCGATGCGCGCATCTGGTGCCAGAGCCTGGAGGCCGAGCTGGTGTCGATCAACGGCATCTACCGCACGCGCGAGGACATCGAGCCCGCCCTGCTCGGCAAGCCTGCGGTCATCGAGATCCTGAACGAAAAAATGATCATCCGCGCCTTCGGCTGAAGGCTCGTCCACCATCCATAGAGGAAACATCCTGTGACGAAGATTCTCGTCGTGACTTCCGGCAAGGGCGGCGTGGGCAAGACCACCACCAGCGCCTCAATCGCCACGGGCCTGGCCCTGCGCGGCCACAAGACGGCCGTGATCGACTTCGACGTCGGCCTGCGCAACCTCGACCTGATCATGGGCGTCGAGCGCCGCGTGGTGTATGACTTCGTCAATGTGGTGAACGGTGAAGCCAGCCTGAACCAGGCGCTGATCAAGGATAAGCGGGTCGAGGGTCTGTACGTCCTGGCCGCCTCGCAGACCAAGGACAAGGATGCACTGACCGAGGAAGGCGTGAAGAAGGTGCTGGACGATCTGAAGGCCGACGGGTTCGACTACATCGTCTGCGACTCGCCTGCCGGGATCGAGAAGGGGGCGCAGCTCGCGATGTATTTCGCCGATGAAGCCATCGTGGTGTCCAACCCGGAGGTTTCCTCGGTGCGCGACTCCGACCGCATGCTCGGCCTTTTGGCGAGCAAGTCCTACCGTGCGGTCAACAAGCTGGAGCCGATCAGGCAGCACCTCCTGGTCACCCGCTACGCACCCAACCGCGCCGAGGCCGGCGAGATGATGAGCGTGGACGACATGCTGGAGATCCTGGCCGTGCCGCTTTTGGGGGTGATCCCCGAATCCCCCTCCGTGCTCAATGCCTCCAACGCCGGCCAGCCGGTGATCATGGACAAGACCTCGGATGCCGGCCAGGCCTACGAGGATGCCGTGGCACGCCTGCTCGGCGAGGAGCGTCCGCTGCGCTTCATCACTGCCGAGAAAAAGGGCCTTTTCAGCCGCCTGTTCGGGAAATAAGCCATGAGCCTGCTCGATTTCTTTCGCAGCAAAAAGCCTTCGTCCGCCAAACTGGCCAAGGAGCGGCTGCAGATCATCATCGCCCACGAGCGGGCGCAGACCCGCGGCGGACATGATTTCCTGCCTATGCTTGAGAAGGAACTGCTGGAGGTCATCCGCCGCTATGTCGCGGTGAGCGAGGATGCCGTCAAGGTCAAGCTCGACCGCGAGGACGGCGTCGAGGTACTGGAGCTGAACATCATCCTGCCGGACTCCGAGGCCAAGGACTGAGCCTCTCTCGCGACGGGGGCGTTGCTCCTACAGCAAAAATGTAGGAGGCCCGCCCCGGGCCGATCCGAATGGATCGCGGCGACACGCCGCTCCCACCATGCCTATTCCCCTGCGATGGCTGCCTTATGCGGCCATCGGCATTTTTGCTTTCCGCCTTACCCGACCTTTTCCCTAAACTTCACGGCATGATTGCCACCGCTGCCATGCCATGACCGCTGCCCTTCTCTGGAACGCCCACCTCGCAGGCATAGCCATCGGCCTGTACGTGCTGCTGCAGTACTGGCTGACCGGCCGCCCGCTGGGTTGTTCCTCACCGCTCGGCCAGGCCTGCGCCATGGTGTCGCGCCTGCCCTTCTTCCAGGGGCGCGAGTTCGCTGCCAGCGAACAGTGGCGGCTGTGGTTCATCGCTGGTCTGCCGCTCGGGGGCTTCGCCGCCGCGCTGAGTGCCGGCCAAGTCGGTTGGGTGCTGGACATGGGGACGGCCTACGAGGCCATGCTCCCGGAGACCCCATGGCTGAAGGCGCTCGTGCTGTTCGCGGGCGGGGTGCTGATGGGCCTCGGCGCACGTCTGGCGGGCGGCTGCACCAGCGGCCACACCATCGTCGGGGTGGCCCTGCTCAACCCGCCCAGCGTGCTCGCCTCCATCCTGTTCTTCGTCGGCGGACTGGCCATGGTGCAGACCCTCTGGCGGCTGACGGGGGCAAGCTGAAATGGGCCAGAAGCTGCTGTTCCTGGCCCTGGGCGCGTTGTTCGGTTTCCTCCTCAGCCGCGCAGGGGCGACCGAGCCGGAGCTGGTCGCCCGCCTGTTCCTGTTCGAGAACCTGCACCTGTTGTGGGTGATCGCCAGCGCCGTCGCCGTCGGCGCCGTGGGTGTCGCCTTGATGCGCAGGACCGGCCTGCGGGCGGTGGGAAAAAGCGAGCCCATCCGCTTCGAGTCCAAACCCTACGTGCGCACCCTGATGCTCGGCAGCCTCGTGTTCGGCGCCGGCTGGGGCCTGACCGGCGGCTGCCCGGGCACCGTCATGGCCATGCTGGGCGAGGGCAAGCTCTATGTCCTGCCCATCATCGCCGGCCTCTTGACCGGGACCTGGCTGTTCGGGCTGTGGAGCAGCCGTTCCCATCAATCCAGCTGATCGCCCAGCGCCCCGCCCTGACCCTTGACGAAGCCAAGATAGAGCTGGGCGAACTCGGGCACCACCGAGCGCTTGACCGCCGGCACCTCGGCCAGCGCCTTGCGGTAGGCCGCCACGCGCGGCAGGTCCGCCCCCGCCAGTACCTCGGCGCCATTCGCCTCCAACAGATCCAGGCGCATGAAGAAGGGGGCAAAGGCGCAGTCCAGAAGGCCAAAGGTCTCACCAGAGAAGTAAGGCCCACCCTCGTGCAGGCTCGTCTCCAGCACGTTGAGCAAGTGACGCAGGCCAGCGCACGCCTCCATGGCCTTGTCCGCGTCCTTCGCGGTCATCCAATGCCACAGGCCGCCGAACAGATCATCCGCAAGGGCGACAAATCCCCGCGCACGCGCACGGGCCAGCGGATCGGCCGGCAACAGGGACGGCGGATGGGTCTCGTCGAGGAATTCGTTGATCACCTGCGACTCGAACAGCACGGTATCGTCCACCTTGAGCAAGGGCACCTTGCCGCGCGGAGAGAGCACGGCCAGCCACTCCGGCGGCTCTTTCGGATTGAGGTAGGTCACCGTGCAGGGGATGCCCTTGTGCTGGATCAGGATGTTGACCCGCTGCACGAAGGGACAGATCTTGAAGCCAACCAGTTCGAGTTTCATGCTCGCTTCCCTCAACCTTGAATTGGAACAGAGCCTAGTATGCACCAAGCATCGCCGCCTGCCGCGGACACCCAGCGCCTGGATACCTGGCTGTGGGCCGCGCGTTTCTACAAGACCCGCTCGCTGGCCAAGGAGGCGATCGAGGGGGGCAAGGTGCGCCTCAACGGCCACCCGGCGAAGCCCGCCGCGAAGGTCCGCCCAGGCGATGAGTTGGATGTTAGCCGGGCGGGCGAGCACATGCAGGTGCGGGTGGTGGCGCTCAACGAGCAGCGCCGGCCGGCCAGCGAGGCGCAGGGGCTGTACGCGGAGTCCGCCGAGAGCCTGGCCCGGCGGGAACGCGAACGCGAGCTGCGCCGCCTGGCAGGAGGGGCGCCCGCCCCGTCACGCAAACCGGACAGCCATGCCCGCGAGGCCCTGCGCCGGCTGCGCGGCAAGGCCTGACGGCCCCCCGACAAGCCCCTCCCCATGAAAAACACCCTTTCCTTATATACGCGGTCGGTTATTCTTGACCACCTGACCTCATTCCACGGATGCACAGCATGAATACCGTCCGCCCCCTGCTGATGTCCCTGATGCTCCTGCTCCCGCTCTCGGCGGCCCTCGCCGCGCCGCAGGGGGGTGGCATGCCGCCCGCGCCGGTCAAGGTCATCGAGGTGAAGAAGAGCGCCCTCGTCGAGACCGCCGTCTATCCGGCCCGCCTGCGGGCAGTGGAGCAGGTGGAGGTCCGGCCGCGCGTGGGTGGGATGATCGAGCGGGTGCTGTTCAAGGACGGCGCACGGGTGGAGAAGGGCCAGGTGCTCTACGAGATCGACCCGCGCCCCTACGCTGCCCAGGTGGCGCGCGCCGAGGCCGCCCTGGCCCAGGCCGAGGCCCAGCTCAACCTGGCCCGTGCGGAGGCGGCGCGCGGCCGCAGCCTCGCAGCGAGCCAGGCCCTCGCGCGCGAGGCCATCGAGCAGCGCGATGCGGCGAGTCTCGTGGCCGAGGCCAATGTGCGGGCCGCCCGCGCCGCGCTGGAGGCGGCACGCCTTGACCTCGACTTCACCCGCGTGCGCGCTCCGATCGCCGGGCGCATCAACCGCACCCTGATCACCGCCGGCAATCTGGTGTCCGGCCCCGGCGGCAACGGCGCGACCCTGCTGACCACCCTGGTGCCGCTTGATCCGCTGCACGTCTATTTCGAGCTGGACGAACGCACCATGCTCGGCTTCGGCGACGCCGCGCCCCTCGGCGCGATGGTGGGCGTGGCGCTCGAGGGTGAGGAGGATTTTCCGCACAAGGCCCGCATCGACTACCTCGATCACAGCTATGACCCGAGCAGCGGCACACGCCAGGTGCGCGCCGTGCTGGACAATCCCAAGGGCATCTTCGCCCCCGGCCAGTTCGTCCGCGTGCTGCTGACGACCGCCCGCCGCTATGACACGGTCAGCGTACCCTCACGCGCGGTGGGCGCCGACCAGGGTCGCCGCTTCGTGCTGGTGGTGGGGGCGGACGACACCGTCGAGTATCGACCGGTCACCCTCGGGCCCGAGATCGGCGGCCGGCGGCCGGTGCTGAGCGGGCTTGCCGTCGGCGAGCGGGTGATCGTGGACGGGATGCAGAAGGCGCGCCCGGGCAGCAAGGTCGCACCGCAGCCGCTGGAGGAGGCCCCGTCCGCCGCCGAATGCGGCCCATCGAACGGCATCAGCAGCCCCGGTGTCGCGCCGAAAACCATGGATGACTGCCTGTCCTCGGGCAGGCGCTGATCCAGGCCTGAAGGAATATCCCGATGCGCTTTCCCAGCTTCTTCGTCGATCGTCCGATCTTCGCCATCGTCCTCTCGGCCCTGGTCCTGATCGGCGGATGGGTCTCGCTCAAGGGCCTGCCGGTGGAGCAGTACCCGGAGGTGGTGCCGCCCACCATCCAGGTCTCGGCGCGCTATCCGGGTGCGAGCCCGCAGACCCTGTCCGAGACGGTGGCCGCGCCGATCGAGCAGGAGCTGGTCGGCATCGAACACCTGCTCTACATGTCTTCGCAGTCCACCGCCGACGGGGCGATGACCCTGACCCTCACCTTTGAGATCGGCACCGATCTCGACATCGCCCAGATGCAGGTGCAGGCCAAGGTGTCCAACGCCGAGCCGCGCCTGCCGGAGGAGGTGCGCCGTCTTGGCATCATCACCCGCAAGCAGTCGCCCGACCTCTTGCTCGCCATCCACCTGATCTCGCCGGACCGCAGCTACGACTC
Organism: Thiofaba sp. EF100; assembly: GCF_039822285.1. NCBI lineage: Bacteria > Pseudomonadati > Pseudomonadota > Gammaproteobacteria > Chromatiales > Halothiobacillaceae > Thiofaba > Thiofaba sp. EF100. The sequence continues at coordinate 858,767 of NZ_JBAJEY010000001.1, forward strand.
GCTCTACCTTGGCAACTACGCGGTGCTCAACATCCGCGATGCGCTCAAGCGCATCAACGGCGTGGGCGATACCCGCGTGTTCGGCGCGGATGAGTACGCCATGCGCATCTGGCTGGACCCCGACCGGCTGGTGGCGCGCGGCCTGACCGCCTCGGACGTGGTCAATGCCATCCGCGAGCAGAACGTCCAGGTCACCGCGGGCGCGGTCGGCCAGCAGCCTGGCACCGGCAGCGCCTTCCAGCTGACCATCACCTCGCAGGGGCGGCTACGCTCGGAGGAGGACTTCCGCCAGATCGTGGTCAAGGCCGGCACGGACGGGCAGGTCGTGCGTCTCGGCGAGGTCGCACGCCTGGAGCTCGGCGCGGCCAGCTATGCCTTGCGCGCCATGCTCGATGGCGAGAGCGCGGTCGCCCTCCCCGTCTTCCTGCGCCCCGGCGCCAATGCCCTGGACACGGCGGCCGAGGTCAAGCGGACCATGGCCCGCCTGAAGGAGCGCTTCCCCGCGGGAATGGACTACCGCATCGTCTACGACACCACGGTGTTCGTGCAGCAGTCCATCGACGCGGTGATCACCACCTTCTTTGAGGCGCTCGTCCTGGTCGTGGTGGTGGTGATGCTGTTCTTGCAGACCTGGCGCGCGGCCATCATCCCGCTGGTGGCGGTGCCGGTGTCCATCGTCGGCACCTTCGCCCTGCTCAACGCCCTCGGTTTCTCGATCAACACCCTGACCCTGCTCGGCCTGGTGCTGGCCATCGGCATCGTGGTGGACGACGCGATCGTGGTGGTCGAGAACGTCGAGCGCCACATCAGCGAGGGCCTGACGCCCAAGGCGGCGGCGCACATGGCGATGCAGGAGGTGACCGGGCCGATCATCGCCATCTCGCTGGTGTTGGCGGCGGTGTTCATTCCGGCGGCCTTCATCTCCGGCATCAATGGACAGTTCTACCGCCAGTTTGGCCTGACCATCGCCGCGGCGACGTTGATCTCGGCCTTCAACTCGCTGACCTTGAGTCCGGCGCTGGCGGCCATGCTGCTGAAGCCGCACGACGCCAAGCCGGACGCCCCCACCCGTCTGGTCAACCTGCTGTTCGGCGGCTTCTTCCGCCTGTTCAACCGTTTCTTTGAAGCCGGAAGCCACGGCTACCAGGCCCTGGTCAAGCGCCTGTTGCGCGTCAGCGCCATCGTCCTGCTCGTGTTCGGCGGCCTTTTGGTGTTCTCCGGCTACACCCTCTACAGCGTGCCACCGGGCTTCATCCCCCCGGGCGATCGCGGCTACCTGATCACCGTGGTGCAGCTGCCGCCGGCCGCCTCGCTGGAGCGCACCACCGAGGTGGTGAAGGAGGTCTCGGCGCGGATCAAATCGACCCCCGGTGTCGGCCATGCCGTCGCCTTCCCCGGGCTGTCCATCGTCAGCTTCGGCCCCTCGTCCAACGCCGCGACCATCTTCGTGCCGCTGCGGCCGTTCAGCGAACGCGTGCCGCAGGGTCTGTCCGCGAACGCCATCGCCGGCGAGTTGCGCAAGAAACTGGGGGGCATCGAGGAGGCCTTCGTCGCGGTGTTCCCGCCACCACCGATCCGGGGCTTGGGCTCGCTCGGAGGCTTCAAGCTGCAGATCCAGGACCGCGGTGGCGCGGGACTGGATGCGCTGGATGAGGTGACCCGCCAGGTCATCGCCCAAGGCAACCAGACGCCGGGCGTGACCGGCCTGTTCACCAGTTTCCAGAACAACGTGCCGCAGCTGCACGCCGAGATCGACACCGAGCGCGCCCTGACCGGAGGCGTGCCGCTGCGCAACCTGTACGACACCCTGCAGGTGAACCTTGGCTCGCTGTACGTCAATGACTTCAACCTGTTCGGCCGCACCTACCAGGTGATTGCCCAGGCGGACGCCCCCTTCCGTTCGAGCCCCTCCGCCATCGAGCAGCTGCAGACCCGCACCGCGGATGGCCGCATGGTGCCGCTCGCCAATCTCGTGCGGGTGACCGAGATCACCGGGCCGGATCGCGTGGTGCGCTACAACACCTACCCCGCGATCGAGATCAACGGCGCGGCCGCGCCAGGGACGAGCTCGGGCCAGGCCATCGCCATCATGGAGCACCTCTTGGGGCAGACCCTGCCGCCAAGCATGGGGTTCGAATGGACGGAGCTGACCTACCTGCAGATCATCGCCGGCAACACCACCCTGCAGGTGTTCGCCATCTCGGTGCTGGTGGTGTTCCTGGTGCTGGCCGCCCTGTATGAGAGCTGGACCCTGCCACTCGCCATCATCCTGATCATGCCGATGGTGCTCTTGTTCGCCATGCTCGGGGTGAAGTTCATGGGCGGCGACAACAATATCCTCACCCAGGTCGCCCTGCTGGTGCTGATCGGCCTCGCGAGCAAGAACGCCATCCTGCTGGTGGAATTCGCCAAGATCCGCGAGGACATGGGCCTGCCCCGCATGGAAGCCGCGCTGGAGGCCTGTCGCCTGCGTCTTCGGCCCATCATCATGACCTCGATCGCCTTCATCGCCGGGGTCGTCCCGCTGATGCTCGCGAGTGGCGCAGGGGCGGAGATGCGCCAGGCGATCGGCACGCCGGTGTTCTTCGGCATGCTGGGCGTGACCTTCTTCGGCCTGCTGCTGACGCCCGTGTTCTACCTGGTGATCCGCGGCCTGGGGAAGCGCCAAGCGCGGTTGGCGTGATCCCGGCGGCCTTGAGGGGGGATGCCCTCACCCCCGCCCCCTCTCCCGCGGGCGGGAGAGGGGTGTGAAGCTCCGTAAACGCACTCTCAGGCCGCCACCACGCAGTTGCGTCCGGACTGCTTGGCGCGGTAGAGCCGCTCATCCGCCGCGTGGACGAACTGCTCCTGGGTGTCGGCGTTCATCTCCGGGTACGAGGCCGCGCCAATGCTGACCGTGACGCGGAAGCTCTGCTCCCCATGGGTGACGACAAGGTCCTCCACCGCGTGACGTAGGCGCTGGGCCAGCGTCTTGGCGTCGTGACACGAGGCGCCCGGCAGGATGACCATGAACTCCTCGCCGCCGTAGCGCAGCAGGACATCGCCCTCGCGCAGCAGCGAGCGCACCAGGCGCGCCACCTTGACCAGCACGCGGTCGCCCACCAGATGGCCGTAGGTATCGTTGATGCGCTTGAAGTGGTCGATGTCCACCATCAGCACGGCCAACGGCAGGTCGGCGCGGACCGCACGGCTGAATTCCTCGTTCAGGCGCTGCATGCCGAAGCGGCGGTTGTATACCCCGGTGAGGGGGTCGAGCGCGGCCAGGCGCTGCAGGTTGTCGTGGGCGATGGCATTGCGCAGGGCCAGCGAAAGGGCGCGACGGAAGATCTCCAGGCGGGTGCGGGTGCCCTCCGGGAAGGGCGTGGCGCTGGCGAGCACCACAACCCCCAGCGTGACCTCCTTGTACAGGATGGGCACGATGAACACCTCGAGCGGACGGAATTCCATCACCACCCCATCGACCTTCAGTCCCTCGGGGATCTGGAGCAGACGGATGTCGCCCCCCTTCATCGCCAGGCGCAGCTGGTCGCCGCAGGCAAAGCCCTGGTCCTCCCGTAGGCCCTGGCGGGCACACACGCGCATCTCGCCCTCCTCCTCCAGCAGCAGGGCCCCGCCCGCCGCGCCCGTGTCGTGCATCAGGTGCTGGAGGGCCTCCTCGGCCAGCGGACCGAGCTCGATGCGGCTGACCATCAGGTCGGAGAAACTCTGCACTGCCTGCTCGGTGCGGTAGGACTCAGCCAGGGCATGCACCAGGCCGTTGAAGGCACGCGCGCTGGTACCGATCACGTCGTCGGAGTCCTCCGGGATGCGGCACTGGTCCGGACCGCAGCGGGTGTGATCGAAGGATTCGCTGTCGCGCAGGTTGGCAGCAACGAACTCCATGCGCTCCGCCAAGAGCCGCAGACGGGAGCCGACTACCAGCCGCGCGAGGGCCTGGTTGACGGTTCCGGCGACGGCCCCGGCCGTCAGGCAGGCGGCGAAGAAACCGGGGGTGAGGACATGGGCGGCGGGCACGCCCAGCACGACCAGGAACAGGGGGAAGAGCAGCCCCACCCCGAGGCCGAAGGCCACCATCCAGATGGCGAGATCCGTGAAAACCTTGCGCGTGAGACGCATCGCTCATCCTCCTTGACCGCCCAGCCGAGCCCCGACGGGCGGCGTTCATCAGAAATTAATAACGTTTGAGCGTAGTGCCCTTCTGATGGGAGCGGTAATCAAGGCTTTTCATGCCGAGCCCATCCCTTTCTATCGTTAAGGCCTTGGCTCGGCAGGTACGGACAAAAGCGAGGCTTTTCTGGACGGCCCTCAGCCCGCGCCGGGCGCGGACCACTCGCACCAGCCGCCCAGGAGGGGGAAATACAGGCCAAGGCGCACGGAACGATCGGGATCGAGCGCCGCCAGCAAGGCGGCATAACCCTCCAGTTGCGGACGATAGTGCGCCTGCTGGCGCGCAAGGAAATCCGCCAGCGTCTCCCCGCACGCGGGCTCGGCGGTCTTGTAGTCGATGATCCAGCGCACCCCTTGGTCGATGAAGCTGCGGTCGATCACCGCGCTGACAGGCGCGCCCCCCATCACCCCGCCGAGCGCCCATTCACAGCGCGCATCCTCGTGCGCCGTCAGAATCCAGCGGCCGCGCGGATCGGCCAGCGTGCCTTCCACGGCGTGCAGGACGCGCGCCAGGGCATCCTCCAGCCTGTGCTCCACCACCCCAAGCTCCTGCAGGTTCCGGCGCAGGGCCGGCGCCACTTGGCGCAGGCGCGCCACCGGCCACGCCTCCGCCCCCTCCAGGGCGATGCGCTCAAACAGGCGGTGCACCAGGGTGCCCACATGGCGCGGGGTGTCATCCCCCTCGCCCTCATCCGCCACCTCCCCCCCTTCCCAGGTGGCGCGCCGGCTGAGGGGCTGGGCCGTGGCCGGACCGACAGGGATGCCCGGCGGTGGGTCGGGCGGGCACCAGTCCAGCGGCAGACGCCGAAGGGCCAGGTGCGCAGGCTGAGAACCTGAAGGCTCCGGGAGGGATGGCGTGGGGCTGGTCGCGGCAGGTACCGACGGCGGCTCCACCGCATGCTCGATCCCCGGCCAGAGGCGTGCGAGCAGAGAACGGGCCGGAGGCCTCCAGCCGCCATCCCTGTCGAGCGGCACCTCGGCCACAAGATGCAGGCGCTGGATCGCACGGGTCGCGGCGACGTACAGGAGCCGGCCATCCTCGTAGCTGCCGCGGGCCTCCTGGATGCGCCCAAGCCAGGTGTAGAGCGGACTGTCCTGCTCGCCCACGCCCTTGATGGGGGCGAGCAGCAGGTCGGCCTCGCTGCGGCCGAGGTGATTGGCCTCGCGCTCGAGCCACAGCAGGAGTTGGCTGTCGCTCCCCCGCGGCACCCGGGCCAGCCCCGGAACGATCACGGTGTGGAATTGCAGTCCCTTGGATTTGTGGATGGTCATGACCTGGACGCTCGCGCCACTCTCGGGCGGAGCGAACAGCTCCTTCAGCTCGCGCTCGAGCGTATCCACGCCAAGCTCATCTCCCAGGGTATCGAGCAGGTCGAGGACGATGCGCGCCTCCTCGAGCTCCCGCGCGCTCCTGGCGCAGGCCGGCCCCCCCAGGGCCAGCCAGGCCCCTTCGACCTGGCGGCGCAAGGGCACACGCCCGGTGTCGTGCAGGCTGGTTGCCAAAACCTTACGCAGGCGCAGCAGGCGAGCGCGGCCCTCCTCGCTGAGCGCGGCAAGCCGGGCCTCATCGTGCATGGCCTGCCAGAGGGTGGTCGGCTCGCTCTCCCCGGCCAGCGCGTGCAGGTCGGCAAGCGGAAGGCCGCACCACGGCGCGCGCAGCACGGCAAGCCAGGCGATGCGATCAGCCGGGTGCAGCAGGGCACGGGTCAGGGCCAGCAGGTCCTGCACCATCGGCTGGTCGGCCAGCTGCTCGATTTCCACCGCCTGGAAGGGAATGCCGGCCGCGCGCAGGGCGGGTAGGATGCGGGCGAGATGCCCGCGCGAACGGACCAGGATGGCGATGCTCCGGTCAGCGGGCTTCACCTCGCCATCCCGCTCAAGCCGGGCCAGGGCCTCGCGGGTGAGGCGCACCACCTCGTCGGCCTCAAGCCTCCCGGGCTGGCCATCGTCCTTGCCGGGCTTGGGGAACAGACAAAGGCGCACCGCCTCCCCTTCGGCCTTGGGATGGTGCGCGCTGGAGGGGGTGTAGGGCACCGCACCCTCGGCAATGTTCTCGCGCTCAGCCAGCACGCGGGGGAAGACGGCGTTCACCCAGTCGACCACCCCCGCCTGCGAGCGGAAGTTGGTGGTGAGGGTCAGGGGGGCCAAGCGCAGCACGCCATCCCCGCAGCGGATCCCCTCGCGCTGGGCGCGCAGGAACAGGCCGACCTCGGCCTCGCGGAAGCGGTAGATCGACTGCATCGGGTCGCCGACCAGGAACAGGCTGCGCCCCTCCTGTTCGGTGAACGGCGCCGCCCCCGGCTGCCAGCCGCTGAGCAGCCGTTCGAGCAGGGCGAACTGGCTGTGCGAGGTGTCCTGGAACTCATCCAGCAGGATGTGACGCAGGCGGTAGTCGAAGGCCAGCAGGAGGTCGCTCGGCGCGTCCGCCTCACCCAGGGCACGCAACGCACCCTGCGCGGTCTCGACGAAATCGACCTCGCCGCGCGCGGCGAAGATCAGCCACAGCTCGCCCAAGGCCAGCCGGAGCAGCTGCAGCAGGGCCTCGAGCACCGCCCAGTCGGCATCGGCATAGGCGGGCCTTGGCATGGCACGGGTGGCATGCAGGGCCGGCGCGAGGTCGGGGTGCTCACGCAGGGCGTCGAGCAGGGCCACCACGCGCTCCTTGAAGGCTGTACGTTCGGCCTTGGTATCCTTGTCGATGCCTTTCTCGCTCGGCGCGGGCACCCCGTCGTTGGCCCTGAGGGTCTTGCGCCATTCCCCCTCTTTGGTCAGGAGCAGGTCGGCCAGCCCCTGCCAGCGCGACAGCCCATCCACCCCCGCCTGCGGCCAACCGGGGACATCCCACTGCAGGCGACGGTCGTCGTCCGCCACCCCCGCCGCGGCCAGATGGGCGCACAGCAAGGCCGCCACACAGGCGGTCTCCTCACGCAGGGCGGCGGGAAACAGGGCATGCAGGCTGTCCAGCTCGTCCTCGACCATGCGCCGGATGGCCGCCTCCAGCGCCGCGCGCCGTGCCTGGGACGTGGCCTCGGCGCCAAAGACATGGCGCCCCCACTGGTCGCGTTTGCCGAGCATGGCGGCCAGAAGGTCACGCACCCGGGCGAGGTCGTTGCCGAGATGGCGCAGCAGGGTTTCCAGCGCGGCGACGTCGGCATCCTCCTGCCCCTCCGTGTCCATGCGCGCCTCGATGCGCTCGACGACCCGGTCCGCGGCCTCGCGGTAGAGCGCCTGCGCATCGTCGCTGATCACCGCCGCAGCACCGAAGCGGGCGGTCAGCGGCAGGCGGGCGGCCAGGCCGTGACTGAAGGCGTCGATGGTCTGGATACGCAGGCGCGCCGGCTGTTGGAGCAGGTTCCAGCCGAGCAGGCGGTCGCGCGCGAGCGCGGCCCGGGCCCGCTCGCGCTGGCGCACCAGGTGTTCGGGGGCATCCAGAGGCAGGGGCGAATCCGCCTCGCGCAGGGCGTGCAGGATGCGGCTCTGCATCTCCCCCGCCGCCTTGCGGGTGAAGGTAATGGCGAGGATCTCCTCCGGCCGCTCGACCTCGGCCAGCAGCACCAGCATGCGCTGGATCAGAAGCTCGGTCTTGCCCGAACCGGCCGGGGCCTGGACGATGCAGCACAGGCGCGCATCCAGCGCCTGCTCGCGGAGGGTGGCATCCGGCGGGGCGGCCTTAGTCATCGCCTTCCTCCTGCAGCGCATGGCCCCCCCCCGCCAGCTCGTGGATGCGGCAGAGCATACCGAGCGGGCAGGTGGTGCAGACGTTCGGGGCGCGCGGATCGACCACCGCCTGCCCGGCGCGGAAGTCCCCCGCCAGCCGGGTGAGCACCTCCTGCCAGGCGGCCAGCTGGGCCGTCCAGTCGGGCTCGGCGGGCTTCAGCCCCTCGACGCCATCGCCCTGCCCCAAAAGCCGCATCTCCCCCGGACGCACCTGGGCGAAGGCCATGGCACGGATGTTCTCCTGACTCACCGCATAGAGCGGCAGCTGGGGCGCGGCCGGGCGCTCGCCGGCCCAGTCCGCCAGCGCGGCGCGGCCAGTCTTGTAGTCGATGATCATCCGCCCGCCGTCCGCCAGGCGATCCACCCGATCGAGCTTGACCTTGAGCCGAAGGCCGGCGATCTCGATGCCGCGCACCGCCTCGCGGTCCTCGACGGTAAAGGGCGAACGCTCCCGCTCGAGGGCCAGCCACTCGAGCGCAAGGGCAGTCAGGCGCTCGATCTCCAGGCGCTGCAGCCGCTCCGGCCACAGGTTGCGCCGTTTGCGGGCCTCCTCGGCCACCACCTCGCCGGCGTGGCGCTGCACCCGCGCGGTCAGGGCCGCCTCCTCCAACGCGAGCAGCGTGGCCTGATCATGAAGCTCGCCCCACACCCGTTCGAGCAGGGCGTGCAGCAGCACGCCGCGCACCCGGGCATCCGGGCCGAGGTCGGGCTCCTCCAGCGGCTGGGCGCGAAGACGCAGCTCGGCGAAGGCGCGGAACGGGCAGGCGGACTGCAGCTCCAGCATGCGCGCCCCACCGGGCGCCACCTCCCCCTGGGCCAAGGGGGGCGCCTGGGGATCGGTCAGGCTTTCGAGCGCCACGCCCTCCCCCCACTGTTCGGGCAGGGGCAGACCCGACGGCTCGGGCAACCCATCCATCTCCGGCAGGTGGTCGAACAGCGGGCTCGGCTCCAGTTCGCGCCCTCCGTCCTGCTGCGGATGGCTGACGATCACCTCGGGCGCGAGCATGAGCAGGCGCGCGCTGATGCGGCGCAGGTAGTCGAGCTCACGCTTGGGAGAGGCATGCGGCAGACCGAGGCGGGCCTGCAGGCGCATGGGCAGGAAGGGGTTGGGGCGTGCATCCGGCGGCCATTGCTCGTGGTGCATGCCGAGCAGCCAGACGGCATCGAAGGCAAGGCCCACGGCCTCCAGCGGGCCGAGCACCTGCACCCTCGCATCCTGTGCGGCCTCTGGCTGGAACAGGGTCTCGACGGCCAGTGTGCGCAGCTGGGCCAGGGCCTCGCCGCGCGTCATGCGCGGCCGCACGATCTCCAGCCGCGCCAGCTTGGCCAGCGCCTCGAACCAGGCCTGACGGAGCTGGAAGGACGGGCTGTCGAGCGCCGCATCGCCGGGCCAGCCGGCCAGCCTCAGCGCCTCACGCAGGGTCGTCGCCCAGGCCGCGGGGGACTGCTGCCGCGGCTGCCCCTGCTGATGCTCATGCAGACGGGCGAGCACCCGCCCAAACAGCGGGCAACCGCCCTCCGCAGCCTGCCGGCGCACATGCTCGCGCGACACCCTTCGCTCGCCCTGTTGGCGCAGGCGGGCGTCCAGCAGGGCGCGGGCGTCGCGCTCCTGCTCAAAGCCGCCCAGGAACGGGCTGCGCAGGGCCTGGCCGAGGGTGTCGAGCTCAAGGCGGGCATCGCCGAGGGCGAAGACCAGGAAGGCGGCACGCACCATGCCATGTTCGATCAGCGGCGTGCCGAGCGAGATGTTCCATGGCCGGGGCGTGTCACTCATGCCCGGCAGCAGGGCCTGAGGGGCGAGCTGGGCGTCGAGCAGGCGCGAGAGACGCGCCCGGCGTTCACCCAGGTCGGGGGCGATGATGGCCAGGCGGGCGGAAGGGTTTCGCTCCAGCCACGCCCGCGCCCAGCGGGCGGCGGCCTCATCCTCGCGGGCGGCATCGGGGAAGCTGATGCGGCCCTGGCGCGGGGTCTCCTCCAGCATGAGCGGGAGCTGGGCGGCTGCCGCAGCCTTGGGGCTGGGGTTTACCCCCCCTTCCATGGAGAGCCCTGCGAGGCGCTCCACCCGCGTGCCACGCTGCACCAGAGCCTCCAGCAGGGCCTCCTGCACCGGCGTCCAGTCCTCGAAACCGAGCAGCAGGATGTGCGCGGGCGGGGTGATGCGACCCGCGTCGAGCGCTTCGATGAGGCGGGCGGGCAGACTGGCCTCATCCAGCCAGCCCTGCTTGTCGCATTCGCGCGCGAACCGCTCCGCCCAGCGCTGGAAATGGAGCACGTCGTCGTTGCATTCGAGCGGGTCGAAGGGCAGCGACAAGCGCCAGCCCTGCACCAGTCCCCAGGCCTCCTGGGCCAGCCTTGCCGAGCCCGCGACCTGCAACAGGGCAGGCGCATCCTCCTGAATGATGTCCTGCCAGACCTGCGCGGCCTGCTGCGCGTCGAGCAGCAGCGGGGCGTCCCCATCCAGCCAGCTCGCCTCCGCCCACAGGCGACGCAGCCAGCCGCCCCAGGGCAGGATGTCCGGTGCGGGCCAGACGCTCCGGGACGCTGCGGCGTGCCGGGTGAACGTCGTGCGCCAATGGCGCGCCAGGCGGTTGTTGACGGTGACGAGGGTGGCGCCCTCACGCAGGGCGCCTAGGAGGGGCTGCAAGGCATCGTCCGTGGTTTGCATGTTCATGCCCGTCTGGAGAACGGACGGGCATGATCCCATATCAACCGGTCAGACGGCGAGATCGAGCTGCTGAATCACCCCCGCCCGGCCATCCTCCCCAAGCCACACCCCGCTCTGGCGGAGCTTGGCCTGCAGGGTCTGGTCGGCGTCGCGCTGCTCGAAGGGGGTGGACAGGGCGGTCAGCGACAGCGCTCCAATCCCCAGCTCCCGCAGGCTCACGAGCCGGCCGCCCGCTCCCGCATCCAGCCAGACCTTCAGGCGGTTGAAAATGGCATCGCCCTCGTCGATCCAGCCATTGCCATCGCCATCCAGGCTGGAGAGCTCGGCAAAGCCATCACCGCTGAGTGCACCAAACAATTCGCGGCCATCGTCGATGCGCCCGTTGCCATTGCGATCGAAGGCCAGAAAGCCCTGACCCGCCGCCAGACGGGGGAGATTTTCGGCCTGACCATCGGCATCCAGGTCGAAGGCAAAGCGCCCCTCCCCGAAGGCGGCCGGGCCGTTCAGGCTGATCACCAGCGGGTCCTTGAGCCGCTCGCGCACCTCGCTGCTACTCACCGCGGTCATCTCGAAGAAGCTGCGCTCGAGGGTGAAGCCAAGCTCAAAGCGGATGGAGCGCCCGTCCGCCGTCTGCACCATGCCTTGGGCCTGGAAGGTGACCGCCTCGTATTCCATACGCAGGCTCAGCGCCGAGCGGTCGATCCGCACCGGGCCATCCTGGGCGGCCTCACCCGGGCGGGTGGGCGGCGTGGAGGCTGCGGGCGGCGCCTCGCCCCCCACACTCTCCTCGGGGCTGACCGGCGCTTTTGCGAGGCGCAGCGCCTGACCGGTGATGCGCTCGATGAGGGCGGCGAGCACCCGCAGACGTCCCTCGACATGGGCCAGTGGGTCATCGGGCTCGGCTTTGGGCGGGTCGGAAGGTGCGGGTGACTGCGTCGTCGCCATGACCGTGGGCTGGGCGGTCGGCGCGGTTGGGAGGGGGGCCACGGTGGACCGCGGCAGAGGGGTGACCCTCTCCCGCACCTCGTCGTGGCGCGCGCTGGCGAACTGATGCTGGGCCCTCATATCGAGGGCGGCGGACTGGATGCGCATGGGGAAGCTCCGTGGAGGTGGAGTGGCCCCAGGCTATCGGCCGGAGGAGAAAAATCTTGAGCCTACAGCCAGTTACCTGCGATCACAGGTGACTTCACAGGGTTGTGCGACCATCTGCTCACCCCCGCCGCCACCAGCCGGTCAGGCTCAGGCGCTCGCGATGTGCGGGCAGGACCTCGTGCGGGAAGCGTTCGGAGAGGAAGGCGACGAAGGTGCCGGCCTCAGGTGGCACCTCGCACAGCACGCGGCTCTCATCCTGCGGGTCGAAGATGCGCAGCATCCCGCCATGCTCGGGACGCCAGCCGGGGTTGAGGTAGAGCAGCACGGTGACGGTGCGCGCGGAGCGCCCCTGCGGGTTGTCGTAGTGGCGCTGGTAGCCGCCCCCCGGCGGGTAGAGGGCGAAATGGCACTCCAGCTCGCGCAGGCCGAGATAAAGCGCGCGATTGAGCGCCTCGCGCATCGCCTCCATGGCCTGCCAGAAGGGCTGCATCGCCACGCCGCCTTCCCCCCACTCCAGCCAGTCGATGGCATCGCCGCGCACCGCCGAAACACGCATGGCCTGATTGCCGATGCCCGCCGGGCGGAAGCGTTCGCGCCGCGCCAGGGCCTCGGCGCGCACCGCCTCGACCACGTCGGGCGGGAAGGCCTTGGGCACCACGGCGTAGCCTGGCCCGGCCAAGCCCTCGATCACGGTATTCCAGAGTGCCTCGCTGTCCATTCATCACCTCCTCTTGCAGCACGGTCATTGTGCAACGCGCACGCCCAAGCGGGTATATTGACGCGATCTTTCGGAACCGCCATGCCATGCACGCCGACACCGTCCTCCATCCCCGCTGGATCATCCCCATCAAGCCCCATGCCCAGGTGCTCGAAGGCCACAGCCTGGTCATCCGCGACGGTCTGATCCAGGCCATCCTGCCCACCGCACAGGCCCGCGGCCTGGATGCACGCGGCATCGAGCTGCCCCGGCACGCCCTCCTACCCGGCCTCATCAACGCCCACACCCACGTGGCCATGAACCTCCTGCGCGGTGTGGCGGACGACCTGCCGCTGATGACCTGGCTGTCCGAGCACATCTGGCCGCTCGAAGGTCGCTTCCTGGCCGACGACTTCGTGCACGACGGCTCACGTCTTGCGATGGCCGAGCTGATCCGCGGCGGGGTCACCTGCTTCAACGACATGTACTTCTTCCCGGAGGCGACGATCCGCGCCGCGCAGGACGCCGGACTGCGCGCCTCCATCGGCCTGCCGGTGATCGATTTCCCCACTCCCTGGGGCGCCGGCCCGGACGAATACCTGAGCAAAGGCATCCGCCTGCGCGACGAGTGGCGCGATACGCCCACGGTCAGCTTCATGCTCGCCCCGCACGCGCCCTACACCGTGGGCGACGAGCCGCTCGGCCGCATCCGCGTGCTGGCCGATCAGCTCGGCCTCGGCGTGCACATGCACGTGCACGAGACCGCCTTCGAGGTCAACGAGGCCGAGCGGCTCACCGGCGAGCGCCCGCTGGCACGGCTCGACCGCCTGGGCCTTTTGAATGAGCAGTTCCTCGCCGTGCACATGACCCAGCTCACCGAGCTGGAGATGGCGCTCATCGCCGAGCGCGGTGTGCACATCGCCCACTGCCCGGAGTCCAACCTCAAGCTTGCCTCCGGCATCGCCCCCATCGCCCGCCTCAAAGAGTTCGGCGTGAACGTCGCCATCGGCACCGACGGCGCGGCCAGCAACAACGACCTCGACCTTCTGGGTGAGACCCGCACCGCCGCACTGCTGGCCAAGGGGATCTCCGGCGACGCCGCCGCCGTGCCCGCGGCCGAGGCACTGTACATGGCCACCCTCGGCGGGGCGCGCGCCCTGGGACTGGAGGAGCGCATCGGCTCGCTGGAGGTGGGCAAGGCCGCCGACCTGATCGCCATCGACCTCGGCCTGCTCGAGACCCAGCCGCTGTACGACCCCATCGCCCAGATCGTCTACGCCGCCGGCCGCCACCAGGTCACCCACAGCTGGGTGGCCGGGCGCATGCTGATGAACGAGCGCCGCCTGCTCACGCTGGACGAGGACGAGTTGCTGGGGAATGCGGCGATGTGGCAGCAACACCTCACCACGCCGGCGGCATGAGGAACCCAAGACTGGCTTTGCTGATCGTACGCATTACAGTACGCTCAGTCTCAGCCTTGGGGAGATTTTTCCATGACCACCATCACCGCAAGTGAGGCGCGCGCCCAGCTGTACCGACTGCTGGATGCCGCCGCCGAAGCCCACGAGCCCATCCTCATCACCGGAAAGCGCAACAATGCCGTCCTGCTCTCCGAGCAGGACTGGGCATCCATCCAGGAAACCCTGTTCCTCTTGTCCGTGCCTGGCATGCGCGAGTCCATCCGGGAAGGCATGCAAACCCCGCTGGATGCCTGCTCGACGGAGCTTCACTGGTGACATGGCTCCTCGTCTTTACCAAACAAGCCCAGATTGATGCGAAAAAGCTCGCCGCCGCAGGCCTGAAGCCGAAGGCTCTGGCCCTGCTCGAACTCTTGCGGACGGATCCCTGGAAGAACCCTCCTCCGTATGAAAAACTGGTGGGCGACCTGAAGGGCGCCTACTCCCGCCGCATCAATATCCAGCATCGCCTCGTCTATCAGGTCATCGAAGACGAGCGCATCATCAAGGTCCTCCGACTCTGGACACATTACGAATGAACCAGGACGCCGCCGAGATCGCCCAGTTCGACGCCCTCGCCAACCAGTGGTGGGACCCCCATGGCCCGCTGTGGACCCTGCACGCCATCAATCCGCTGCGGATGGAGTTCATCCGTACCCATACCCCGCTCGCGGGCCTCAAGGTGCTGGACGTGGGCTGCGGCGGCGGCATCCTGACCGAGGCCCTGGCGCGCGAGGGGGCCGCGGTCACCGGCATCGATCTTGCCGCCGGAAGCCTGGCCACCGCACGCCTGCATGCCGAGGCCCAAGGGCTGGACATCCAGTACCGCCTGACGCCGGTGGAGGACCTGGCCGCGGCAGAGCCTGCGAGCTTCGACGTGGTCACCTGCATGGAGATGCTGGAACACGTGCCCGACCCCGCCGCCGTGGTGCAGGCCTGTGCCGCCCTGGTGAAGCCCGGCGGCTGGATGTTCCTCTCCACCCTCAACCGCACGCCCAAGGCCTTCGCGCTTGCCATCGTCGGCGCGGAATACCTCACCCGCATGATCCCGCGCGGCACGCACGACTTCCGCAAGTTCATCCGCCCGGCGGAGCTTGCCCGCTGGCTGCGTGCGGCCGGGATGGAGATCACCCACCAGCAGGGGTTGCACTACAACCCGCTCACCCGCCAGTTCCACCTCAGCCCCGGGGTGGAGGTGAACTACCTCGTGGCCGCCCGCAAGCCCTCCTGAGCCATGCCTTCCCCGATGTCCATGCCTCCGACCCCCCGCGCCTTCCTCTTCGACCTCGACGGCACCCTGATCGACACCGCCCCCGACATGGCCGGGGCGCTGAACCGGCTGCGTGCCGAGTACGACCTGCCGGCCCTGCCCTATGCCACCATCCGCCCTTGGGTGTCGCACGGCGCGGGGGCACTGGTGCGGCTCGGCTTTGGCCAGGAGCTTGAGGCCGAGCGCATGGAGGCCCTGCGCCTGCGTTACCTTGAACTCTACGCCGCGGCCCTGTGCGTCGAGAGCACCCTCTTCCCCGGCATGGCGGAGGTGCTGGCCCGACTCGAGGCCAAGGGGCGTGCCTGGGGCGTGGTGACCAACAAGCCGGCCTTCCTGACCGAACCGCTGCTCGATGGGCTGGGGCTGACCCGCCGCGCCGGCTGCATCGTCAGCGGTGACACCCTGCCGACCCGCAAGCCTGACCCTGCCCCCGTACGCCACGCCTGCGCCCTGCTCGGCCTGCCGGAGGCGGGCTGCGTGATGGTGGGCGATGCCGAGCGCGACATCGCCGCCGCCCGTTCCGCCGGCTGCCCGTCCATCGCCGCCGCCTTCGGCTATGTGCTGGAGGATGACGACCCACATACCTGGGGCGCGGATGCGGTGGTGGATGCGGCCTCCGAACTCCTGACCTGGATTTGACCTGGGATTGCCCATGCCCGGACAACTGCCCCTCCTGACCGCCCTCGGCGGCCTGCTGTTCGGCGCGCTGCTGACCTGGCTCATCCTGCGCGCCAGCCGCAAGGCCCTCGAGGCCACCTTGAGCGAGCGCCTGCATGCCGCCGAGGCCCATGCGCAGGAACAGCAGCTGGCTCGCCAACAGGTCGAGAGCGAGAACCAGCAGTTGCGCGAGGGCCTGCAACGCGCGGGCGAGGAGCGCGCCGCCCTGCACGAGCGCGCCAGCCGCGTCCCCCTCCTCGAGCAGGAGGCTGGCGGGCTGCGCATCCAGCTGGAGCGTCTGGAAGAGGAGCGCCGGGGACTGGGCGAGCGTGCGGCCAGCCTGGCCGCGGAGCTGGGGCCGCTGCGCGCCCGCCTGGCGGCCCTCGAGCAGACCCTGCATGAGACCACCCAGGAGCGCGAGCAGCTGCGCGCCACCCTCGCCCAGACTCAGACCCAGCTTGCCGCCGAGCGCCAGCAGGCGCAGGAGAAGCTCGCCCTCTTGCTTGCGGCCAAGGAGCAGCTCGCCGAGCAGTTCAAGCTCCTGGCCGCCGAGATCCTCGAGGAGAAGAGCCGCCGCTTCACCGAGCAGAATCAGTCCCAGCTCGGCCAGTTGCTCGACCCCCTGCGCGAGCGGCTGGGCGAGTTCCAGAAGAAGGTCGAGGACAGTTACGGCCAGGAGGCGCGCGAGCGCCTGCTGCTACGCGAGGAGCTCAAGCGCCTGGCGGAGATGAACACCCGCCTGGGCGAGGAGGCCCACAACCTGACCCGCGCGCTCAAGGGGGAGCGTAAGACCCAGGGCCTGTGGGGTGAGATGATCCTCGAGACCGTGCTGGAGAGTTCCGGCCTGCGCAAGGGGCATGAGTACGAGACCCAGGTGAGCCTTGCGGGCGCCCACGGCCGCGTCCTCCCCGATGCATTGATCCATCTGCCGGAGAACCGGGTGGTGATCGTCGACGCCAAGGTGTCCCTGTCCGCCTACGAGCGCCACGTCAACAGCATGGATGCGACCGAGCGCGCGCGCCACCTGAAGGAGCACATCGCCGCCCTGCGCAACCACGTGGCCGGGCTGTCGGCCAAGGCCTACGAGAACCTGCCCGACCTGCGCACGCTGGACTTCGTCCTGTTGTTCGTGCCGATCGAGCCCGCCCTGATGCTGGCGATGGAGCACGAACCGGCGCTGTTCCAGGACGCCCTCAAGCGCAACATCGTCCTGGTCTCACCCACCACCCTGCTGGCCGTACTGCGCACCATCGCCCACCTCTGGCGGCAGGAACAGCAGAACCGCAATGCGCAGGAGATCGCCCGCCAGGCCGGCGACCTGTACGACAAGCTGGTCGGCTTCGTGGACGACATGCAGAAGCTCGGCGAGCGCCTAGACCAGGCCCACAAGAGCTACGATGCCGCGTTCAACAAGCTCCAGAGCGGGCGCGGCAACCTCATCGGCCGCGCCCAGCGCCTGCACAAACTCGGCGTGCAGCCCACCAAGACGCTGCCGGAAGCCCTGGTGCAAGGTGCGCAGGAGAGCGACGAGGAGGATGATCCCGCATGAGCCCACTATCCGCCTTCCGCAAGCGCCACCCCCTGTTGACCCTCGCCCTGCCGCTGCCGTCCGGCTCGCCCCTCGAGCGCGCGGCGCGTGGTCTGGATGCCAACTGGAACGCGGCCGAAGCCGCACTGACCGCAGGTCATGAGGACATCGCCGCGCTGATGCACTCGGCGCGCAGCCTGGGCGGGGAGCTGGCGCAGCAGCAACTTCAGCACCTATGGCCGGAGGCCGGGGCGCATGACCTCGCGCTGGCGAAGGGCCTCGGGGTGGCGCTGTGGCTTGCGGAAATGCTTCTGTTCCTGCGTGAGGATGCCGCCGGCGGACGCATCCTTCCCCCCCGCGATGCGATGCGGCGTTTCATGGTCGAAGAGAGCCAGATCCATGAGGGGCGCCACGATTTCGCCCTGCGCCGCCTGGCCGGCCACCTGGCGGAGCAGGCGATCAAGATCCTGCAGGGCAGCGCGCCGCTCGGGCTCTCCGCCCCCCTCCTGCTGCGCCTGCGCCTGCGCTGGGCCATGCTCTACACCGGCTTCCTGCTAGAGGCCATGCGCCGCGATCCGGACGCGCCCTTCATCCACCCGAGGCTGCCGCCGCGCGAGTTCCTGCGCCTGCTTGGCCGCGCCCTGTCCCCCGATTCACGAGGGAAGAACAAGGGCGGCGGCTGCAGCGGCTGACCCCTCAGGCCCGGGCGGACTTGTTCATCACCGCCAGGGCAGCCTGGTTGCGCAGGGTTTTGACCACCTTGAGCGCCTCGGGAGGCATGTTGGCACCGCGCCCCTCGGCGTAGAACAGTGCCACCGGGCGGCGGTTGACGTAGACGGGATAGATCAGGGCCGTGTCCGACTCGGCAGCCCCCCACTGCCAGGGCTCCATGCGTGCTGCCGGGACATCCCGCCTGTGGATCAGACGGTCCTCGCCGCCCTGCAGGCTGGTGACGATCGGGTTGCCCGAATCCAGCGAAAGCATCCCCGCCTTGAGGATCTGCGCGCTGTGTTCGCCAAAGGCCATGCTGGGACGCAGTGCCCGGCTGCGCGCGTCGTGCACGAAGAAAACGGCGAGGGCGAGGTCCAGCCCCTGGTACAAGGTTTCCAGGATGCTCGACAGCAGTTCCGGCAGGGCATAGTCCTCGAGCAGCGATGCGGTGACGTCCTCGATGCCGCGCAGCAGGCGCTCCGACCCACTCGTCGGTGCGGAGGCCGCCGGCGCCTCGGGCAAGACCACCGCCTCCGGCAGCTGCCCGCCCAAGCGGGCGAGCAGGCCGTGGGTGCCATCCGTCGCCTCGAACAGGCCGACGTAGATCCCCATGCGCTCACGCGCCTCCGCCAGCGCCTGGTGCACGGCCTCCGGCTCGATGCCTCCCCGCCGCGCCAACTCCTCCAAGGCGGCGTCGGCCTTCGCGGACGAAGTCGCGGTCAGCAGGATGGCCGTACCGGCATTGGCGAACGAGGCCACCCACGCGGCCTGCTGCACGGGCGGTACGGTACCCAGGCGGGCCGTGAGCGGCACGGGACGCATGTCCGCCCGCAGACTGTCGGGCAGGCCCCAGCGCGCCGCCACCTCGCGCCCGAGATGATCGGCGACGATCCCGGTCGCACGCAGGATGGCGGCCCGCTCGTCCAACCCTTCCTCCTGGCACAGCCGCTCAATCTCCGGCGGCGCCTCGGGAAGGTGACGATAGACCAGCATGGGACCCAGGTTCTGGAACAGGGCTGCGAGAAAGACCGGCTCCCCACCCCGCCCCACCATCGGGCGGGACAAGGCCTGGGCCAGCAGGGCGCCGAACAGGGCCTGCAGCATCCTGCCCCGTAGCCGGCCGGCATGGTCCTGCCCCTGGAGATGCTCGAACAGCATGAGGGTGAGGGCGATCTCCTTCACCTCCTCGAAACCGAGCAGCATCACAGCCCTTGAGACGGTGTGCACCGTGCCCCGCGCCTCGCGCACGCTGAAGGTGTTCGCCACCGCGAGGACTTTCCTGGTCAGGGCCACATCGCGCAGGATGAGGGAGCACAGCTCGTTGATCGAGCGCTGATCCTCGTCGGCGATGAGGGCGCCGACCTCTTGGACAGTGCGCGAGAAGGCTGGGAAGTCCGGCGCCGCTTGAATCTTGTTGAGCAGGATTTCCAGCATCAGCGAACCCGGTAGGCGAGGCAAACGCGCGATTGTAGCGGCCGCCCCAGGGCGTATCCATGGGTCTCCGCCTGGGGAGGGCGCCTCATGAGCGCTGCCTTGCCTCGCTGATCAGGGCCTCCAGTGCCGCCTGGCCGAGGCTGTCCAGGGCATCGAAGCGGACACCGATATCGTAGCCTCCCTCGACCTTCTCCTTGCGGACGATGCGTCCCGGCAGCAGGACGCGCCCCGTCCAGGTGGAGGCGTGCAGCGGCCGGATCTCCAGCTGGATGTCGCTCCCCATACTGACGTCCTCACCGACGTGCAGCAGCGCACCCGTGCTGCTCAGATCCATCGCCACCCCCGGAAGCTCGCGCCCCGCGCCATCCTTGGCCTTGGCCCGCAGGAAGCAGGTGTGGCGCGCCCCCTGGCGCTGCTCGAAGAGCCGGGTTTCCCGTTCTCCCTCGCCGAAGGTGAAATGGCCGAGGATCTCGTTGAGACGGTCGGCGGCCTCGTCCAGCGTGCCGACCACCACCTGGGTGGCCCGCATCCGCTCGGCGTTGTCATCGAGCACCTGGAACAGGTGTTCGAGCTCGCGCCGCAGCCCCTCGACACGGCTGGACTGTTCCTGGGTCTGGCCGGCGATGTTCTGGTTCGCAGCCTCGGTCACGCGCACCTGCTCGTCGATGCCGCTCATCGCCAGGGTGATGTCTTCGGCCAGGCGCCCGCTCTCGCGCACCCGCTCCACCACCCGGCCCATCACCGTCACGCCCTCGTCGGCCCGCTCGGTGAGATGCTCGATCAGTCGGCGGATCTCCAGCGTCGACTCCTGGGTCTTGCTCGCGAGCCCTCGCACTTCGTCCGCCACCACGGCAAAGCCGCGGCCGTGCTCCCCCGCCCGCGCGGCCTCGATGGCGGCATTCAGAGCCAGCAGGTTGGTCTGCTCGGCGATCGCGCTGATGACCCCGGTGATGCGCTGGATGCCCTGCACGGCCTCCTGCAGGGCCTGGATGCCGCTCGCGGCCAGCTCCACCTCGCGCACGCTCTCCTCCACGGCATGGCGGCTGGCCTGCAGGGTCGCCTGTCCGGCGCGCACATGCTCCATCGCCATCTGGGCCGCCAGCTGGGCGCGTGCCGCGGAATCCTGCACTTCCACCGCCAAATCGCCGACGAGCGCAGCCACCGCCGCGACCTCGCTCTGGCGGCTGCGCTCGAGTTCGCCATGGCGCACGATCTCCTCGGAGATGGTGCTCATCTGCCGCGCCCCCGCCCGCACCCGGTCACTCTGGCGGGTAATCTGACGCATGTAGCCGGCCAGCTGACCCACCATGCCGTTGAAGGCGTCAATAATCTGACCAATCATGTCTGCGCTGCGCATGCTGCACTCGTGGGTCAGGTTGCCCTCGCGGATGCTCCCCGCCACCTCGGCGATCCGGCCCAGCTTACGCAGCAGCACGACATGCGTGACCACGTAATTGAAGATGCCGACCATCCCCCCCGCCACCAGGCAGCCGGCGACGAACCACCACTTCATGCCCGGCCGGTATTCGACGAAGAACGTGGCATAGAGAGGGAAAATCACCCCCATCGCCACCCCAAAGCCGAGGAAGGCGAACCGGAGGCGACGCAGCAGACTGGGTTCGGACCACATGGCAACTATTCCTGAAAGGTCGTTGACGCTGTATCGGAAAAAACGGACTTTTCTTGATCCATGCAAGAGGCAGGCCAGCCCCCATGACGGGGCCAGTGGTACCATGCGCGCATGGACATCCTCAGCTATTGCCGCGACCAGGCCGCCCCACCGGGCTCGGCCCCCTACTATGCCTGCCGCTTCCTGCCCGAGCAGCAAAAACCCGCCGCCTTGGCGGTGCTTGCCCTGCGCGCCGAGCTTTTGGATGCGAGCACCCGCATCCCCGAGCCTAGTGTCGCCCAGGCGCGCCTCGACTGGTGGCTCGCGGAACTTTCGGCCGCCGCTGCCGGCACCGCCCAGCACCCCATCGCCCAAGCCCTGATGCAGCATGTGCTGCACCTGCCAGGACGGCTGGAACTGCTGGAGGAGATGGTGGCCGGCGCGCAGGACCGCCTGCGCCATGGCTACCTGGAGCAGGAGCGCGACTTCGGCCTGCATGCTTTCCGCCATGAAGTCGCCCCCTGGCTGATCCTGACCGACCCCGAGGGGGGCGCCGGCCGTGCGGAGCGCGACTTCGCCCACGCTATCGGGCAGGCGCTGGCCTGGGTGCGCGTGCTGCACCAGCTGGGGCGGGATGCGGCACGCGGCCAGGTGCTGATCCCGCGCGAAACCCTCGCCCGGCACGGTCTGGACGTGCCCGACCTGCTCCAACCGCGCACCTCCGAGGCCGTCCGCGCGATGCTGGAGAAGCTGGGCGCACAGGTGCGCGGGCAACTGCGCCACGCCCGGACCATGCTCCCCTCCGAGGCGCAGCCGCAACAGGTGATGGCCCTGGTCAGCCTGGCCCAAGCCGACGCCCTGCTTGAGGCGATGGCCCAGGACGGCTGGCGGCTGCTTGATGCGCGCCCGGAACTCACTCCCCTGCGCCTGCTGTGGCTCAGCTGGCGCACCGCCCGCAAGGCTCGCTCGAGGAAAGCCTGATGACGACGACCACCCTCCTGCTCACCGGCGCCACCGGCGGCCTCGGCCGCGCAACGAGTCTGGAGGCCGCGCGACGCGGTGCTCGCCTGATCCTGCTCGGCCGCAAGCCCGAAACACTGATGCAGCTCGCCGACGAGGTGGCCGCCGCCGGCCACCACGAGCCGCTGCTGCACGCCATCGACCTCTCCGGCGCCCAGGCCGAAGACTACGCCCAGCTCGCCGAGCTGATCGCGGCCCACGCCGGCCGGCTGGACGGCCTGCTCCACCTCGCGGCGGATGCCGGCGCCCCGGCTCCGCTGGCGCACGTCGATCCCACGGTGTGGAACCGCCTGCTGCGCGTCAACCTGACCGCCCCCTTCCTGCTCACCCGCGCCTGCCTGGGGCTACTCAAGTCCTCCGCGGGCAAGGTCGTATTCATCGGCGATGCCTGTGAGGCGGCGTATCTTGGCGCCTACGGTGTGGCCAAGGCGGGCCTTGCACGCCAGGCGGCGCAATGGGCGGAGGAGCAACCCGGCATCCACGTGGAGCTGTTCACTGCACCGCCCATGCCCACCCCCCTGCGCGCGCGGCTGTTCCCGGGTGAAGGTCCGGCGGCAGGGCTGACGCCGGTGATGGATGTGGCGCGCGCCTTGGTCGACCGCCTCATGCAGGAAGGGGCAGGCGTGTAGCACAACCATGTGTAGGAGGCCCGCCCTCGGGCCGAGTGGCTCTTGCCTTATCGGCCCGAGGGCGGGCCTCCTACAACGTTGCGGCAGGGCAGCCATCCCGCAGCACGCAGGCCGCGCAGCGCGGGCGCGAGCGGCATATCTCCTTGCCATGCGCGACGAGGAGGGCATGGAACTGGTTGTACAGGGGCACATCGGGCGGAAGCTCAGCCTCGATCACCGCGCGCAGGTGCTCGTAACCCGTACCGGGATCGACCAGCCCAAGCCGCCCCAAAATACGGCGGGTGTAGGCGTCGATGACAAACACCGGGCGCCCGAAGGCATAGAGCAGGATGTCGTCCGCCGTTTCCGGCCCGACGCCGCGCACGCCGAGCAGGCCCGCCCGCAGCGCATCGTCCGACCATTGAGCCAGGGCCTCCTCACCGCCCGCCGCCGATACCCACTCCAGCAGGGCCCGCAGGCGCCGCGCCTTGACATTGAAATAGCCCGCCGGGCGGATCAGCGCGGCCAGCTCGTCCAAGGACAGGGCCAGCAGCGCCTCGATGGATAGCGCCCCCGCGGCCTTGAGGTTGGCGATCGCCCGCTCGACGTTGCTCCAGGCGGTGTTCTGGGTCAGCACCGCGCCGACCATGATCTCAAGCCTCGACTCCCCCGGCCACCAATGCTGGGGGCCCCAGGCGTCATCCAGCCTGCGGTAGGCCTCCAGCAAGGTCATAGGGCGTAACTGGCCCCCTTCTTGGGTACCTCCACCCTCCAGCCGAGCTGTTTGTGCACCAGCAGACCAAATCCCTGCGCGGTCTCGGACTCGCCATGCACGATAAAGGTCTGGCGCGGCGGCTTGCGGAAATGACCCAGCCAGCCCAGCAGGGCATCGCGGTCCGCATGGGCGGACAGGCCGCCCACGGTGTAGAGCTCGGCATGCACCGGGATACGCTCACCGAACAGGGTGACCTCCTTCGCGCCATCCACCAGCCGGCGGCCGAGCGTGCCCGCCGCCTGGAAGCCGGTGATGAGGATGGTGTTGGCGTGGGAGGTGAGGTTGTGGCGCAGGTGGTGACGGATGCGCCCCCCCTCGCACATGCCCGAGGCCGCGATGATGATCGCGCCGTGCTTGACCCGGTTGAGCGCCATCGACTCCTCGACGCTCTCGGTGAAGCGCACGCGGATGCCCTGACCCCGGGTCCGCAGGGCCTTCTGCGCATCCTCATCCAGCCATTGGTGATACTTGAGGGTGAGGCGCGTGGCCTCCGTCGCCATCGGCGAATCGACGTACACCTCAAGATCCTGCGGAATGCGGCCATCCTCGGCCAGCTCGTGCAGCATGTAGATCACCTCCTGGGTGCGGCCGACGGCAAAGGCTGGCATGACCACATTGCCGCGCTTCTTGAACAGGGTGTCGTTGATCGCGTGCGCGAGTTCTTCGCGGGTGGAATCGAGCGGCTTGTGCAGCCGGTTGCCATAGGTGGACTCGACCAGCAGGATGTCGGCCTCCTCGATCGGGGTCGGGTCGTGCATCAGCGGGCGACCGGGCTGGCCGAGGTCGCCCGAGAACACCAGCTTGGTGGTCGCCCCCGCCTCATTCACCCACACTTCGAGGATGGCCGAGCCGAGGATGTGACCGGCGTCGCGGAACTGGACCCTTACCTGCGGATGGGGATGCAGGGGCGTATCGTAGGCATAACCGTACAGGCGCTTCAGACTCGCATGGGCCTGGGCCACGGTGTAGAGGGGGGCGACGTCCTGCCTGCGGCCGGTCTTCGCCCGGCGCCGGTGTCGCGTCTCCCATTCGGCCTCTTTCTCTTGCAGGTGGGCCGAGTCCGGTAGCATCACCCCCAAGAGATCGCGCGTCGGCTCGGTGCAGTAGACCGGCCCTTTGAAGCCCATCGCCACCAGCCGGGGCAGCAGACCGGAATGGTCGATGTGCGCATGGGTGAGAAGGATGAAGTCGATGTCCTCGGGGTCGAATCCCGGCGCCTCGCGGTTGCTGGAGTCCGCCGTGCGTCCGCCCTGGAACATGCCACAGTCGACGAGGAAGCGGACGCCGTCGGTCTCGACCAGGTAGCAAGAACCGGTGACTTCGCGCGCGGCGCCGAGGAAGGTGAGGTTCATGACGGTCTCTCCGTTGCGGACGGTTTCAGGGACTTTTTACAAAGTTAGCATCTGGCGGGGTGAAGGAGAGGGATCGGAAAACCAAGGTTTTCCTAACACCCCTCTCCCGCAGGCGGGAGAGGGGGCAGGGGGTGAGGGCAAATCCCCCTCGGGGCCGCCCTGGGCTGGCCTGTGGAAGCCGGGTGAATGGGCCAAGGAAGGCCCATTCAGCCCTGCCGCGACAGGAGGTCGCGTCAGGGCGGCCCGGCTGGAGCAGGTCAGGCCAGGGTTTGCCCGAAGGGCCGGC